>NZ_JACHCR010000010.1:0-19862 GCF_014205845.1 Mucilaginibacter cryoferens | reverse complement strand
TTAGTTAAACTCGCCACTACCGCATAAGTACCTGCATTGATTGGCGCTGTAGCCGAACCGTCATAGGTGAGCGTTACTCCACTTAATCCTACAGGGTTGGTGGTTGCTGTAGCTGATTTTGCGGTGCCGTCATACGTGGCAGTTAAACCAGCAAGGCTGATAATTGCCGTCACTTTATCTATGGTCAAATTCCCTGTCGCATTTGCTGCCGTATAATTTGCATTGGTTAAACTGGCTACTATTGCATAAGTACCTGCCGCCGTTGGCGCGGTGGCAGATCCGTCGTAAGTTATCGTTACGCCGCTTAATCCTGCCGGGTTGGTGGTTGCTGTAGCCGATTTCGCTGTGCCATCATACGTTGCGGTAAGGTTACTTAAAGTTAGCGTTGCAGTTGCCTTGTTTATTGTTAAACTGCCTGTTGCATTTGCAGCGGTATAGTTTGCATTGGTTAAACTGGCTACTACCGCATAAGTGCCGGCCGCTGTTGGCGCAGTAGCCGCGCCATCGTAGGTTATCGTTACGCCGCTTAGTGCTGCCGGGGTGGTGGTTGCTGTTGCAGTTTTCGCAGTACCATCATACGTCGCTGTAAGGTTGCTAAGGCTTAGTATTGCGGTTGCCTTGTCTATTATTAAACTACCCGTGGCATTTGCAGCGGTATAGTTAGCATTGGTTAAACTGGCTACTACAGCATAGGTGCCTGCATTGGTTGGCGCTGTAGCCGAACCATCGTAGGTTATTGTTACCCCACTTAATCCTGCCGGGTTGGTAGTGGCTGCAGCTGATTTCGCGGTGCCGTCGTAGGTTTGATTCAGGCTTGCCAGGCTGATCGTGGCTGTGCCTTTGCCTATCACCAGGCTCCCTGTTGCATCGGTTGCTGTATAATTCGTATTGGCCAAACTGGCTACTACTGCATAAGTACCCGCGTTGGTTGGCGCTGTAGCCGATCCGTCATACGTTATCGTTACGCCGCTTAGTGCTGCCGGAGTCGTTGTTGCCGTGGCCGACTTGGCTGTACCGTCATACGTGGCAGTTAAACCTGCCAGGCTAATAGTAGCACTTGCTTTGCCGATAACCAGATTCCCTGTTGCATTGGCTGCCGTATAATTTGCATTGGTTAAACTCGCTACTACCGCATAGGTACCTGCATTGATTGGCGCTGTGGCCGAGCCGTCATAGGTAAGCGTTACTCCACTTAACCCTACAGGGTTGGTGGTTGCTGTAGCTGATTTTGTAGTACCGTCATACGTGGCGGTTAAGCCGGCAAGGCTGATAGTAGCACTTGCTTTGCTGATCACCAGGTTCCCAGTTGCATTGGTTGCCGTATAGTTCGAATTGGTTAAACTCGCTACCACTGCATAAGTGCCCGCATTGGTTGGTGCTGTGGCAGACCCATCATAGGTGAGCGTTACTCCACTTAATCCTGCCGGAGTTGTTGTTGTACTGGCCGACTTGGCGGCACCGTCATACGTGGCGGTTAAGCCGGCAAGGCTGATAGTAGCACTTGCTTTGCCTATCACCAGGTTCCCTGTTGCATCTGCTGCCGTATAATTCGCATTGGTTAAACTGGCTACTACTGCATACGTACCTGCCGCAGTTGGTACAGTGGCCGAACCATCGTACGTTATCGTTACTCCACTTAATCCTACAGGGTTAGTGGTTGCTGTGGCCGATTTCGCGGTACCGTCATACGTGGCGGTTAAGCCGGCAAGGCTGATAGTAGCACTTGCTTTGCTGATCACCAGGTTCCCTGTTGCATCTGCTGAGGTATAGTTCGAATTAGTTAAACTGGCTACTACTGCATAAGTGCCGGCATTGGTTGGCGCTGTAGCCGAGCCGTCGTACGTTATCGTTACTCCACTTAATCCTACAGGATTAGTGGTTGCTGTGGCCGATTTCGCGGTACCGTCATATGTAGCGGTTAAACCGGCAAGGCTAATAGTCGCACTTGCTTTGCCAATCACCAGATTTCCGCTTGCATTAGCTGCCGTATAATTTGCATTGGTTAAACTTGCTACTACCGCATAGGTGCCTGCGTTGGTTGGCGCTGTGGCCGAACCGTCATAGGTGAGCGTTACTCCACTTAATCCTGCCGGGGTGGTCGTGGCTGTGGCTGATTTCGCGGTGCCATCATACGTGGCAGTTAAGCCTGCCAGACTGATAGTCGCACTTGCTTTGCCGATCACCAGGCTCCCGCTTGCATTAGCTGCAGTATAATTTGCATTGGTTAAACTGGCTACTACTGCATACGTGCCTGCCGCAGCTGGTATTATTGCCGATCCATCATAGGTGAGCGTAACCCCGCTCAATCCCACGGGGCTGGTTGTGGCTACCGCTGATTTGGCCGTACCGTCGTACGTTTGGTTCAGGTTGCTTAAGGTTAGTGTTGTTGTTGCCTTATCTATGGTTAAGCTACCTGTAGCATTTGCTGCGGTGTAATTTGTATTTGCCAAACTCGCCACTACCGCATACGTGCCTGCCGCAGTTGGTACCGTGGCCGAGCCGTCGTACGTTATCGTTACCCCGCTCAACCCTGTCGGGTTGGTAGTAGCCGTCGCTGATTTGGCCGTACCATCATAGGTGGCGGTTAGGTTACTTAGGCTGATAGTTGCGGAGGCCGTATTCACAGTAAGTGTGCGCTGTACGTCACTTGCCGATGTGTGGCCTGCATCTCCTGCCTGGCTTGCTGTAATTGTTGTTGTGCCTGCACCCACAATATGGATATTTGTTCCAATTATGGTTGCTACCGCAGTGTTGGAGCTGCCGTAAGTGATCGCAACATTATTATTATCGCTGCTTGCTCCTGCGGCAAAGTCTGCATTGCCATACGTCTTCGCCGGGATAGGGTTAAATGTAATAGTTTCGGGCAGCAGTACCACTGGACTTATTGTAAGGTTTGCCCCGGTGTAACTTAAGTTATAGTTCGCACTTAATGCCAGTGTGCCTTGTGTAATGGCATAATTGCCTGCCGTTTCTCCAGGCACCCTGCTCAGTGCACCTGTGAAGGTGTCGCCGTTATATAAAACGCCGCTTGTGATTGTATACGTTAATGCGGGATCTGCTGCACCGAAGCTCTTGGTCTTAGCATCGGCTGCTATAGCAATCGCTGCTTTGTCTATCACCAAACTGCCGGCTACATAGTTAATACTATAATCTGGATCAACTACTCCGCTTGCTGTTATTGAATACGGACTTCCCGATACCGGTGAAACAGTAGTTGCAGGAGTACTCAATGTAGGCAGTGTGGTTAAGCTGGCTTCGGTATCGCCATTTACAAAACCGCTGTAGCTGGCCGTTAATGCTGGCATAGCTGCACCATAAGCTTTAGTTTGGTTATCTGCCGTTATAGTTAAAGATGCTGTACCTACGGTTAGCGTTCCGGCTACATAGCTGATGGTATAATCTGCATCAACTGCTCCGCTTGCTGTTATCGGATACGGATTACCTGCAATATGTGATGCCGCAGTTGCCGTAGTAATCAATGTAGGCAGCGTAGTTAAGCTGCCCTCTGTATCCCCATTTACAAAACCACTGAAGCTGGCTGTTAATGTTGGCATAGCTGCGCCGTAAGCTTTAGTCTGGTTATCTGCTGTTATAGTTAAAGGTGCCGTGCCTATGGTTAGCGTTCCGGCTACATAGCTGATAGTATAATCTGCATCAACTGCTCCGCTTGCCGTTATGGTATATGGATTACCGGCAACATGTGATGCAGCGGTTGCCGTAGTATTCAATACGGGCTGTGTGGTTAAGCTGCCCCCTGAATCGCCATTTACAAAGCCGCTGTAACTGGCTGTTAATGTTGGGATGGCCGCGCCATAAGTTTTGGTTTGGTTATCTGCGGTTATGGTTAAAGGCACCGTATTAATGGTTAGCGAACCTGCTACATAGCTGATGGTATAATTGGCCGCAGCTGCCCCGCTTGCCGTTATAGCATACGGATTGCCTGCAACATGTGATGCAGCGGTTGCCGTAGTACTCAATGTAGGCTGGGTGGTTAAAATGGCCGAGGTTTCACTATTTACAAAGCCGCTGTAGCTGGCTGTTAAAGTTGGCACAGCATCGCCGTAAGCCTTTGTTTGGTTATCTGCAGTGATAGTTAGCGACGCTTTATTTACAGTTATCAGCTGTACTACATCTGTTGCGGCGGCGTGTGAGCCATCACCCGCCTGAGAGGCAGTAATATGTGCTGTACCTTGCCCAACAATGTGAATATTGCCGCTTACTATGGTTGCTACTGCTGTGTTATCGCTGGCATATGTTATTGCCACTGCACCGTTTGTGCTTGTAGCACCCGGCGAAAAATCTGCATCCCCGTATGTTTTAGTGGGCAATGCATTGAAAGTGATGGTTTCGCCAGCCGATACTGTTACATTATTGGGATTATTTGCCCCCGCGCTTTGCAGGTAATTTTCATCGCTGCTACCAGGTACGCCGCTATACTCAACGGCCATAACCCGGTAAGTTTGGCCGGTTGTAAGACCTGTAATATTTACCGTTGTTCCGGTACCATTATAGATACAATACCAGCCGCTAATCTGACTGCCCGAAGCATAATTGGCATTGGCCGTATAAGCAGTATTGTTAACAGGTACAGGACTGCCTGTGTTGGCTTGTTTTACAAATACAGCCCGTGAGGTACCATTCCCATTGGTCCAGGTGGCTGTGGTAGTTGTTGAGGTAGTATTTGAGAAGGTTACATTGGTGGCCTGAATGGTTGGCGGGCCATATAATTGTAAAAGGTCTCCGTTATTAGTCCCCCCAGTACTGCCATTACATACAAAAATATTTGTACTGCTAATAGGAACAATCCCAACCGGGTAAAAAAGTTCCGGGCCTCCAACTCCTAAAGATGAAAAAAGTGTTTGAGGTGAGCTTGAAGAACCGCCCGGATATTCAACTAACGTATAACTTGTTCCGTCTGTAGGGTCATTTGTTGTATAAATATTACCTGATAGATCGGAGGCAATGCCGGCAGTATATTGGCCGGAAGTAAAAGTTGAGGCAGTATATGAGCCTCCTGACTTTGTGAGCTTATAAACATGGCCCCCATCAGTACCTGCGGGACCACTGCTATCAAAAGGATCTGCTACATATATGTTACCACTCGGATCAACAGCAAGGCCATTTATATTACTGTAATTATCGCTTGAATTAAGAGCCTTTACATACAACTTTAATCCATCGCCGGCAGCTATTCTAAATTTGCTGCCTACCTGAGGAATACCGCCGCTTTGCGGAAATTCTTCAATTTCGTACGACCCGTTAAGGCCAGCGTTTGTGCCTGCACCTCCATTGCCCGATGCATCATATAAAAGGCAATATAAATTGTCATTTGCATCTACAGCCAGTGATGTAAAAGCTCCAAAACTGGATGTACCGGCAAGAAATGTAGATTCGGTGTAGCTGTTGGTGCCCGAGTTATAGGTAAGTTTAATAATATTACCATATGACGGGGAACAATTGGTTGCAAAATAATCTGTTGTAGTAGTGACGTATACATCCCCGTTACTGGTTACTGCCAACCCAAGCGGGGCATTATTTTGTTGTCCGTCACAATTATCAAAAGGTAAGGCGCTACCGCTATAAATTACGATCGGGGCGCCTGTGCCATTGATGTATTTTAAAACTTTCCCGTTATCACTGGCGCCATTTTGCGTTACAGCCTCTACAACGTAGAGGTTTCCACCGGCATCCCGGGCGGCAATCGAAGCCCAGCCATTAGAACTGATAGTTCTGGAAGTATACTGCGCATTGGCAGAGAGCGATGCCCCCACAAAAAGAATGATTACTGCAGTAATGTAATAAACTTTTGCAAACAATTTTTTCATAAAACCTGCTTTTATATGCACAAATATGGATTTTGCCAGCCGCTCACACTTCCTTCGTGAATTTCTTTAAATGCTTCCGAATCAAATTTTAAACCTTTTCCCTGGCTTATTACTGTTTTATATATTCCTTTAGATGATGTTTTAACACTTATGATATCAGTTACCGGCAACGCAAACCCAGATGCCGGGTAAAAATTACGCTCTCCCCGTGGGCCAGTTATTGATTCCTTCTGCAACAAATCTGAAATTTTGCTCCAGTCGCGCTTTTGTATCAACGGTTTAATTTCTCTGAGCGCGAGTCCGGCTTCGTATCCCAGCAAGGCAAACACATTTGCCATTTGACCACCCGCTTTTTCAAATTTTTTTACAAATTCGGCGTTGTGCGGATTTTCATCGTTGCGGCTCCAGGTACTTGCCGAATATAATTCAAGATCCAAAGCTGCAGCATCTTCCAGTAGATCGTCATAGGCCATATTTTCGACTACAACCAGAGGTATTTGTTTATGGAAACCCGATTGCTTCCATTGCAGCAGGAAATCATTTCCAACACTCCCCGCAAAAATTGCATGAACGTATGGCGGAGGATTCTTTTTAATCTTGCTGAAAAAATCAGCAAGGTCCATTTTTTTCGGTTCGTTTTTGTCATGTGGTATTACATGCATGTTCAACCTGTTTACTCCCGCGTCCATTGCTCCCTTATGAAAGGTATTACTGATATGGTAACCGGCTTCGTAAATAGTCATTATCATCATCCCGCCATCGCCAAATTCTTTGGCTGCCCAATTACCTAAAGCATACTGGCTTTGCCAGATCTGCTGGGAGCAGTAAAATATTCGCGGACTTAAATAATTAAACCAGGGGATATATTCGCCCATGTCGAAAAAAAAGCCTATTTTATTGTGGCGCTCAATTACGGGTATAATATCGGGTATCGATTGATAACTGATCAACCCCGAAATAATATCCGCCTGCTCAAAAAACACTAATCGGTTTACCGCTTCGAGTACACTTGCAGGATCGCCCATTTTAGTGTACACCGGTATAAATTGTATTTCATTTTTTTTTGCAGCCCCCGGGTATATTCCTGATAGCATGCCTGCCATCAGATGGTGGCCGTAATAAGGATAAACGCCGGAGTAAGGTGTTAAGACTCCTATTTTTATTGGCCCTATCATTAGCAAGATGGTTTATATATTAACATTTAGTTTCTTGCTGGAAAAATTCCGTTCATTGCTATTAAGTGAGTGATTCCCAGGTAAGGCTGCATGATCGAAAAAGGGATTGGGCCGCCCCCCACATTCAACCCTATTGCCTGCGGGTTCATAGTTACATTTGGAGCTCCACCATTAATATAATAATTCGGGGCTTTTCCGCCAAGTCCTCCTGATTTTGGTCCCTCTGCTAACAGAGCGTTCGCAGGCGAACTGGTAGCTGTTGCAGTTGTAGATCCATTAAATGCCTGTAACTGGTGATTATGGATAGGTATATTACTGCTTAACAATGTAACCGTTTCCTGACCGATAACTTCTCCCACTACGTAGTCGCTTAAGCCTGGGCCTTGCCCCTGCCCTACTACAGTCCTGCCACGCAAATCGGGCAGTGCAAAATTTGACGTGCCATTACCACCATAGAAAGTGCCCAACAGCGAAAACAAAGCCGTATTTTGTTGTATGGCCAATAACTGACCAGAGCAGGTTGCGAATCCACGCATTGCGAAGTTGCCTCCGAAAATAATTACGCATCCTAAATATGGGTCCATAAGGTTGTTGGTTTAGTAAAAATGTTTCTATTTATTCAATTAATTTAAATTCACTATTTAATTTCTCGATGGAAAAATCCCCTGTAACGCTATGCTGTAATTAAGTACTAAATAAGGCTGTAATATTGAAATGGGCTGATTCCCGCCACTCGGAGATATTGCCGCAGGGCTCATGGTTGTATTAGCAGAATTTGTAAAAACATTAGTATTTACTCCCCCTGCTATTATCGGCCCCTGGGCCAATAAACTGGCAGACGGTGAGCCAGAATTACCAGCCCCGGTATTTACTTGCATAGGGTGGTTATGCAAGGGTAAATTATTTGCAAGCAGTGTAGTATTTTGCGTCCCGCTTACCTGGCCTAAAACATAATTAGACAGGCCAGGGCCTTGTCCGGGGTTAACTGGAACGCGGCCACGCAGGTCGGGCAATGCAAAGGTTTGTATTCCGTTTCCACCGTAGGTAGTACCCAATATAGAAAACAAGGCCTGATTTTGATTAATCGCCATCAATTGTCCGGAACAAAGGGCCCATCCTTTAGGGTTAAAGTTAAATCCCAGAAGAATAATCTGAGCTAAATATGGAGTCATAGTGGTAGATTAGGTTAGTATTTTATTAAACTTAAAAGTTTCGTTAATTTCTAAAAACTCTCATTAATAGAGTCTTTAGAAATTTTATCGTTATGAAATTAGTTTCTCGATGGAAATACACCAAACAGCGAAATCACATAACTCATAACTGCAATGGGTTGTATTATTGAAGTAGGAATGCTGCTCCCGGCATTGCCAATTGTAGAATTACTCAAGGTTACATTGGCCGCAGCTGTATTATAAAAAGTTTTGGGCGTGGTACCTGAAACAGTTCCAGCTAAATAAGAACCGGTTGTAGCCGCCGACGTTGTACCTGCTGATGAACTGGCATTAATAGTATGTGTATGCGAAGGCATTGTATTTGTAGTAAGGGTAACACTTTCTGTACCGCTTACCTGGCCTATAACGTATGGACTTAAGCCGGGGCCCTGCCCCTGCCCAACAGCTACCCTGCCCCTAAGATCGGGCAGGCCAAATGTTTGCACTCCATCGCCTCCAAAAGTAGTGCCCAAAAGCACATATAATACATCGTTTTGTGCAATAGACAAAAGTTGGCCCTGGCAAAGCGCAAAGCCGTTGATGGCAAAATTACCTCCGAAGATGTAAATGGCTCCTATAAAGCTTGGGTTCATTAGGTTTAATGATTTTTGGTTTTGGTACATCAATAGTAGGTATTTTTTTTTAAATACAAAATATATAAACAAAATTAACCAATGGTTAATTTTGTAAAAAGAAGTAACACAAGTATTTTTAGTTATTGATTGCCTGGTAGTTTATTTTTCGGACCTATTTTATCTTATTAGTTTAACAGCCAATGCGCAATTTTAATTTGCCTACCGTTTAAATATCATTGGCAATAAGAGTTTTTTAACAGGCTTATTTATGGTCCTCTTTCGGTTTTAACTGGTCATTTTTATTTACAGCCTGTTGTTTTTTGATACTTTTTTATTCCTGTTTTTTTTTTTGAAAAATAGTAATACATTTATCATCACCAATTAACCTGTTAACCGAATTGCGATGAATAAACCACGAAGAGCATTTCTCAGCCAGATATCTCTTATTGCCGGAACGGTGGCTTTATGCAAACCACTGGCTTCGGCAGCAACAATCACCAAACATATTAATACACTGCATTCTGCTAAAAATGCGGTAACTGTTTATCATACCAACGATATTCAGGGTAGTGTTGATGCTGTGTATAAAAACATAGGAGGCCTTAACCTGATAAAAACGGAGCTTAAAAACCAGGAAACCGGCGGGTTGCTGTTAGATGCAGGCAATTTTATAAATGGATCGAACAGCATTACCCAACAAAAACAAGTGATATCTATAATGAACTCCATGGGATATCATGCTGCTGCAATTGGCGCCCGGGAGCTTTCACTTGGCCAGGATCATTTGGCATCACTTGTGCCATTAATGAACTTTAGCTTAGTAAATTGCAATTACGGGTTCAACAATAACTTACAGAACCTGGTAAAGGCTTATATTGTAATAAATAGCGGAAATTTCAGGATAGGCATTACAGGAGTTGGAAACCAGCTTAACGGCGTAAAATACAATGATGCCATTCAAAGCGCCAACAGGATTGCCAGGTTATTAAAAAACGAAGAAAAATGCGACCTCGTTATATGCCTTTCTCATTTAGGATCTATTTCGGAAGACGATAAACCGGATAATCACAAATTGGCAGCGCAGTCTGAAAATATTGACATGATAATAGGCAGCAATAGCAATAAAATGCTTATCAATTCAAGAGTGTTGCATAATAAATTAAAGCATGAGGTAATTTTGGCGCAAACAGCCTGGAACGGCCTCATGATGGGCAGGACGATAATAAATTTTGATAGTGACAAGCAAAAAAGCGGAATCAGGACCAGGCATTTTATACCCGGCACTGCTCACCTATCGTTTGCAGCCTCATTTTCGAATCTGCAATTAATAAATGCTCCCCTTTTGCCAGTTTAATATACATAGCATTTGAGCCTGCCCGTTGGCAACAATGCTCCCGGATGTATGCGAAAAGCTAAGTGGGGTACTCCCGTGCTTTGACAGTCATAACCCTGGCAAATTAATGGACATGAAATGGTTATACGTAGCATGCCTGTACATTTATTTGGCGCTCACCCTATTTTTCTTTCTGATGAATACGAGGATGAAAGTAAAAATACGACTCAAAACTTTGCCGCAAGCAGATATTTAGGAAATGACCTACGCAAAAAAAGACAGCCAGAGAACTTAACACCCTACCATATCCAATATAATTAACTGGCTCACAAATAACTAACAACTCATTTTATGGTACGTTATGCAAAATTGGCATTACCCTTTGATGTAAAAACAATGCAAACCGAGTTGTCTGCAACCGACAATCAATGGCTGCCTCATTTAAATAAATATCATTATAGCGGCTTATGGACAGTTCTTGCATTGCGGTCGCCCGGGGGAGATCATAAAAACATCGTTCCAGAGCTGTTGGGAAAACATAACGAATACCTGGACAACATAAATATGGAGCATTTTACTTCGGTAAAAAAACTACTTTCCATTTTGCATTGCCGGGTTATGTCGGCAAGGTTCCTGAATTTACAGGCAGGCGCCATAATAAAAGAACACCGGGATAATGAGCTGGCTTTTGAAAAAGGCGAAGCCCGCCTGCATTTCCCGGTTATAACTAATCCGGGAGTTGAATTTTATTGCGAAAAAGAACGGGTATTTTTACAGGAAGGCGAATGCTGGTATCTTAATGCCAACTTACCCCATAGCGTATTAAACAATAGCAGTACAGATAGGGTTCATCTGGTGATTGATTGTGAGGTAAATGATTGGTTAAGGAATATGATCAATTCATCGGATAAAATAGCTTATAAAAAAGAAACTGTTGATAATGATCTTTTAAATATGATCCAGGAGTTAAGATACCAAAATACAGATGCTTCTAATAAGCTTGCCGATGAGTTTGAGCAAAAAGTGAAAATTATATTAAATGGCAGCGACGCTGTTTAAGGTTAAGAAACAAGTTATGGGAGCAATTAAAATTGAGAACTGGATTCCCTACAAACTTATAACGGTTGATGGCCTATTACAATGCCACTGGCTAAATACTTATGGGAATAGGTTTACAGAACCTTTTTTTGATGAAACTATTTTAAAATGCAGGTCGGCACATGCCCGGAATTATACCTTTCCGTCTGTTAGCAATCTGGAGATGGTGAAGGCATGGGCACAGGATTTAAATGAGGTTGAACCTGCCGCCTTTATCTTCCATATTTCGCGCTGTGGCTCAACCCTTGTTTCGCAGCTTCTGGCTACATCGATAGAAAATATTGTTTTATCAGAAGTTCCTTTTTTTGACGATATACTCAGGTTACCCTTCAAAGAACCCTATTTTAAAGAAACTGAGATAAATAACTTACTTACAACTGCTTTTAAATATTATTCACAGGCAATAACAAGCCCAACAGCATCACTTGGTAAAAAAGAAAAGCATCTATTTATTAAAGCAGACAGCTGGCATATATTTTTTTACAAGCAATTGAGGCAGCTTTACCCAAAAGTACCTTTTATTTTAATTTACCGCAGGCCTGATGAGGTTTTCAAGTCGCATAGTAAAATGCCGGGAATGCAGGCTGTACCAGGAATGCTTGAACCACAATTATTTGGTTTTAAAGCCGAAGAGATTGGCCACAACCCCGGGATTTACCTGGCAAATGTGCTTACAAGCTATTTAAGCAAATACCTGGAAATTGCCGCAAGTGATAACAATTGCCTATTTCTTAATTATAATGAAGGCCCAATGCAGATGATCAAAAAAGTTGCTGCTTTTTCTAGCATCCGCCTAAGTATGGAAGATCTTCAAAATATGGAGAAACGAAGTCATTACCACTCAAAAAAACCAGGTGAGCATTTTAGTGAGGAAGCCTTAACCGATGCCCCCTCTTACCTTAATGAAGCAATGGAGTTATACGATATATTAGATGAAAAAAGAATAGCAATGCAATAATAAACCTATTTTTAATTTTTATTTTGCCAGCAAAAACCTCCCATAAATACTAAATTTTATTACGTGAAAATAACCTTATTAACTGGTGGCCTATATTCTGTACCGTCTATGCATTATCTATCGGGGCAAAAGATGCTTCATAGTGTTGTTTCCCTTGGCAAACCCGATAAAAACAATATCCCTGTTGAGGTTAATGCGCAACATTTGAATGTACCTTTTAAACGTTTTTTAAGAGATGAACTGTTAACCGGGTTTAAAAATTGGCTTATTGAATCGCAACCTGAAGTTGTATTAGTATTTGGGTGCGCCTACAAGCTCCCGGCCGAATTGCTTAACATTCCAAAGTTTGGTTTTTATAATATACATTTCAGTCTGTTGCCTGCTTACCGGGGCAAATCGCCAGTGTTTTGGCAAATAAAAAACGGGGAAAATGCTGGGGGGATAACCATCCATCAAATGACGGAAGATTACGACAACGGCCCAATGTTGGTTCAACAGGAGATACCTATTGAACCTAATGATACCTTTGGTTTATACAGTGGGCGTTTAGCCATGGCAAGCACTCAGCTTATTGCAAAAGGAATTGAGAAACTGATCAATACAGGCAATGAGCTGCTTTACCCGCAAAATGAGAGTAAAGCAAGTTATTTTCCGGGCCCTGCTATTGATGACCTTAAAATTAATTGGGAAACGCAATCGGCCAGGGAAATTGAAAACCTGGTTAATGCTACTAATCCCGACTATGGCGGGGCTGTAACATTGTTCAGGGGGCAACCATTCAGAATACTGGAGGTTAATCAGGTACAGGTAAATAACCCTACCGAAGCCATTGCGGGTTCAATAGTACATGCCGATATAAACTATGGAATAATTGTTGCCTGCAAAAACATGCAGTATTTACGAATTAATATTATTCAATCTTCCGAAGGTATATTTTCGGGTTTTAAACTAGCGGCCCTCGGTATTGCTGCAGGCGAGCGCTTTGAAAGCGCTGCAAGTTTATTTGGCCTAACTATCACCCCTTAAAACAGAATAATTTATATTTTATTAGTTATATAGCCACCTATGCCCGATTTATTATTAACGCCTTTTGAAGAGGTTGGACAACTACAGATAATGCATTTGAAAAGGTACTGGCATAAATGCATGTTAAAAAGAAATGGCCAAATTGAATCAGGGGAATTTGGGGACGAGTTTCAGCTCGATAAAACATTACTTTTCACCCTCGGGTTAGGCCTTGAACAGACAATAAAATACCTGTTCTATACTGCTCCTTCTTTTGAACAATTTGAACAATGGGTAACTGAAACAAATGGCATTCCATCGCCCGAAAATGTCATCAGTTTCAATAATATCATTTTAAATAACAATAACACCGAACTGATTGCTGTTCCAAAAGTTTTGGATGATGAACAGTTAGCTTTTTGGGAACAAAATGGTTATTTGATATTAAAAAATGCTATCCCAAAGGAGGATTGCGAAAAAACCATCGAAACAATTTGCAGGTATATTGAAATTGACAGAGGCAACCCTGATACATGGTATACCCAACATCCGGCAAGACAAGGCATAATGGTACAACTTTTCCAGCATCCAACCCTCGAAAAAAACAGAAATTCGGAGAAGGTTCGCTCGGCTTTTGCGCAGCTATGGAATCGTACCGACCTTTGGGTTAGTGCAGACAGGGTTGGGTTTAATCCACCAGAAACTAATAGTTGGAAATTCCCGGGGCCACGGCTCCATTGGGATACGGAGTTAAATTTACCCATTCCATTTGGGTTACAGGGGATTCTTTACCTTGCTGATACCCAAGAAAACCAGGGTGCTTTTAGCCTGGTACCCGGCTTTCAGCATCGCATTGAAAAGTGGATTGGTAGTCTTCCCCAGCATGCAAACCCGTATAAAGAAGATTTGCATGCTCTCGGCTGCATTCCCATTGCTGCAAATGCTGGTGATTTTATTATATGGCACCAGGCATTGCCCCATGGCAGCAGCCCAAATACCTCTTCAAAGCCAAGGTTTGTTCAATATTTTACTTATGCCCCGGCCGGGGTTGATCAATAGTAATGGTTAACAAAATATGATGTAAAAGGCGGACGGCATGTAAAGGCCGACGCACTGCTAAAAACAAATTAAAAAGCTTCGCCTGTATAGCCTTTACATTTCATCCGCCGACCGGTAACGTTAATAAAAAAAGGTCTTCTGACGAAGGTCTTTTTTTTGTGGAGCCGCAGGGATTTGTATTGCCCTTGTACCGTACTGATGACAGGTGGTTAATACAAATTTTACAACAATAAGCATCCGAGATACTTTACATATTGATTTTTAGTGACTTACTAAATCCATAGTATAATAATTTTTAGTTTTGTAAAGCACTGGCATGCATCGCTAATAAAGTCCATGATCTATGTTGTTCCGGCCTGGTGAACACTTCGATGTATGATAAACGTAACGACACTTTTTTACCGTTGATAGTCACCGTAAATATGCCTTTACCTATTACCGTGCCAGTATTATTCAATATGTTAGCACTGCAATCTTGTATATCAATGGCATTATGCACAAAATTTCCGCCTCTTAGGCGTGTTATATATTCTTTTTTTGTTTGGATTTCGCCGCTTGCGCCAACTACTACAAATTTGGGCTCGAACGTTTTTTCCAGGGAATCAACTTGGTTGTCTGTCTCCCATTTAAATATCTTGTTAGAAAATTTAAGCAGAGCCGCTTCTGATGGTGTTTGGGCCAATCCATGGCAAGCAATCGCTACAAAGAAGATTGAAAGGATTATTTTCATAATATTTTGGTTAATGTTATGGTGTCGATTTAGGAGCAAGTTCGCCGTACCAGTAAGCGGCCGTTACACCACCATCCATTAAGAAGTCGCTGCCAGTTATAAAAGCTCCGTCATTTCCCATCAGCAATGCCCCCACATTTCCAACTTCATCCGGCGTTCCCGCTCTTCCAACAGCCGATATGTCGATCATTCGACGATAGCCTTCGCCCCGCGGCCCGTTCAGTTCATCTTTGGCAAGCGGTGTAATGATGATGCCGGGACTGATAGCATTGATACGCGCCCCACGCTTGCCCCAGTTGACAGCTTCAGCCATAACCCGTAATGAATTGCCTCTTTTCGATAATTGATAAGCGTGTAATGAATCTTTAACCTGCTCAGGCTGAAGAAAGTCCAATGCCAACAATTTATCTGCTGGTGTAGTGGCTAATGCATTGTTCTGCTCGGGTGTTAGTGCAGGCAGGCGATGTCCAGATTGCGAGGCAATTACTACTCCTGAACCACCGCTTGCGATCACCTTACCAAACTCTTCCAAAATAACGGCATTACCATATAGGTCGACATGAAGTATGGTGGACGGCGAAGCCTGTGATGGCGACACACCGGCTGCATGTATCAAACCGGTAATACTACCTATCGAAACGGCGTTTTCTACCAAGGCCTGAATAGATGAGCGTGATGATATATCTACTGTAGCAGTACTTACCTCAAAGCCTGCTTCGCTTAGAACTTTTGCAGCCGCATTAGCATTTTCCAACTTGAGATCAGCCAGTAGCACATGTTTTCCTGTGCTTACTCTTCGGGCGATAGCCTGACCTATTGATCCGGCACCGATTACAACAATCACATTTAATTCATTAGTTTTCATAGGTATTTGATTTATTAATGCTTCACTATTTAACTATAGTGAAGCATTTTATGTTGATAGCAATTATTTCTTTAACGAAGCCATATCAATTACAAAGCGGTAATGTACATCGCCCTTTAACAAACGGTTGTAGGCCTCATTGATATCCTGAATATTGATCATCTCGATATCCGCAGTGATATTATGCTCCGCACAAAAATTCAGCATTTCCTGGGTTTCGGCAATACCGCCAATATTAGAACCAGAAAAACTACGCCTGCCTATTACCACATTAAACGGATTGATAGGCAATGCCTCCGGTGGCAGCCCAACCAACACAACGGTGCCATCTGCGCGCAATAGGTTCAGGTAAGTATTGATATCATGTTTAGCTGATACGGTATCCAGGATCATATCCAAAGTGTCGATATGTTTTTCCATTTGCTGCGGGTTAGTTGAAAGAACCGCTTCGTCTGCACCCAGGCGCTCTGCGTCTGCAACTTTCGCATCAGAGGTGGTAAACACCACAACATGTGCACCAAGTGCTTTGGCAATTTTAATACCTACATGGCCTAAACCACCAATTCCCAAAATCCCTACCTTTTTACCAGGACCGATATTCCAGTGTTTGAAAGGCGAATAAACGGTGATACCGGCACAAAGCAACGGCGCGGCCGCGGCCAAATCCAGGCTTTCGGGTATGCTTAATACATACCGCTCGTCTGCTACATAAGTTTCCGAATAACCGCCATAGGTTGAACCACCTAAATATTTGTCGGGTGAGTTGAAGGAAAGTACTTCGCCCTTACAGAACATCTCTTCATCCTGCTGGCAGTATTCGCACTCCCGGCAGCTGTCGATAATACAACCAACTCCAGCCAGATCGCCCACTTTGAATTTGGTAACATGGTTGCCAATAGCTGTAACGCGGCCTACCATTTCATGTCCGGGAACCATTGGAAAAACAGAACCCCCAAAATCGTTATGCGCCTGGTGCAGGTCCGAATGGCAAATACCGCAATAGAGGATCTCAAACTCCACATCGTGGGCTGTTAATGCCCTGCGCTTTATGGTCATTTCTTTTAAAAGTTCTTTTGCACCCGTGGTGCCGAAAGCTTTGATGTTTTTAGTTTCCATATTATTTTTATAGGTATTTTTTTGTTCAGTCAGTATTTCATTCAGGTAAAGCCCCATTCCTGGTTACAACTCGCCAGATCTGTTGGCAAACAAATATTTCCCGATGCGCAACAGCTTCTTCGGCGGATTTTCGCGCATTTCGTCAACCCTGCTGCTAACTAACCTTTTTGTTTAAAGTAATAATCTTTTATCTGCAATATTAAAATGCGAGATACGGTGGCTGATGAACCAACTGCCGTTTTCGCGAACATAAGTATCATCGTAGCGGATGCAGTGCTCTGTGATATATTCCTTATCATCTTCAGCCGATACGAGGTGAGCTTTACAATAACCTATACCGGTGGCATTATCGCCATTTACATTGAGTAAAAGCTGCCCATTCATGTGGTATTTAGTTTTGACATTAACGGTAAAAGCTGTAAAGACTTCAATTACCTTATCCGTTCCCTGCAGGTCAAAACCTAATTTTCCATCGAAATAAATAATGACCCTTGCATCGGGAATAAACAATTTTTTATAGTCTTCCAACCTATCCTCATCTGAATAGATCGCGTAAGTATCAAATACTTCTCTGATTGCCGCTTTTGCTTCTAAAATTTCTAATGACATGATTTTAATTGTTGCTTTATTTTTTATTGTTTTTATTGTGGTTTGCTGATACCCAGATTTTCATTTTTATGTAAATCTGGATTTTCGATGACAGAGCCTACAAATGCCGCAATACTTTTTCTTGAAATGGCTGCGCCTGTTTCTGGTTCTCCTTTTTTAGTTAGCGCATAATCAATTTCATTGGCATCCGTAAACCAATCTGGCCGAAGGATGGTATATTCCAATCCTGATGCTTCAATTACGTCGGCCAGTTTGCGGTAAGGCATTACTACTGATTTTGCAGGGTTATCATAAATGCCAATTGAACTGATGGCGATTACTCTTTTCACGCCTGTTTCCTGCATTGCTTTTACAATATTCTTTGCCATAGTTTCCAGGTTGCCCGCAAGGTTTATATAAACAATTTCCTGACCGGCAACCGCGTTTTTTACGCTATTGTAATCCATCGCATCGCCTTCAACCACGGTGCATCCACCGGCGAGACCTGGATTTAGCCTTTTTTTATTTCTGACGAACAATGTAAGCTGAACATCAGCGAGTTGTTTCAGGGCTTTAATAACATATTCTGCAAGGCTCCCGCTTGCTCCAATGATGATTACTTTTTTCATTTTCTGAGTGTTTTTATTTAATCCCGGCTATGTTAAAGGATATTGACTTTTTTTAGCCAGCTCTTAATTTTAACTGTTGCTTCTTCTTCTTTTTCACCTTTCATTACAAACAAAACGCCATCCCTTTCAATACCGCCTTTAATAGAAAAGCCCTCAGGTATATGGCTCTTGGGGCACAGTTTCTTCACCGTATCAAAACAGTTTCCCACTCCGTAGCCTGCATTGGTGTTGAAAGGAACAACCGTTTTGCCGCTCAAATCATATTGCTTTAAAAAACTTTTAATTGGTGGTGGCAACTGCATCCCCCAGGTGGGAAAGCCGATAAATACGACATCATATTTTTCAATGCTGTCAATCTCTGTTTTTAATGGCGGCAAAAAGCCAGATTCATCCTCCTTAGCTACCTGGGCAACTATGGCCTGGTAATTTGCAGGGTAAGAATTTTGTAGTTCTAATGCTACCAATTTCCCACCAACCTGCTGATGTATAATCTCAGCAATTGCTTTGGTATTGTTTGTACGTGAGAAGTAAACGATCAGTACTTTTTTATTACTCATGGTTTGCTGAGCATTAGCATATCCAGATACCGTACACATCGTTAAAAGAGAATAGCCAAAGAATAGCAATTTCATAATGCTTGATTTAGTTTCCAACCCTTTTTTGTAAATGAGCCGGATAGCGGTCGCCCTGAACATTTGTTTTGGCAAAGGCTTCATCAATTGCCGTAATATCATCGCCCGAAAGATCAACCGATGCACCACCGATATTTTCCGTCAACCGGTGCAACTTTGTAGTGCCTGGAATAGGCACTATCCAAGGTTTTTGTGCCAATAACCAACCCAATGCTATCTGCGCAGGCGTTGCTTCTTTTTGTTTCGCAATCTCGCCCAGCAGTTCCACTAATTTTTGGTTAGCTTTCCGGTTCTCCTCGTTAAAGCGGGGTACTGAATTGCGAAAATCTGCTTTATCAAACTGGGTATTTTCGTTGATTGCCCCTGTTAAAAACCCTTTTCCTAAAGGACTGAAAGGCACAAAGCCAATCCCTAATTCTTCCAATGTTGGGATAATTTCTTTTTCCGTTTCCCTGAACCAGATCGAGTATTCGCTTTGCAAAGCAGTAACAGCTTGTACGGCATGGGCTTTACGTATAGAATCAACCCCGGCTTCTGATAGGCCAAAGTGTTTTACTTTGCCTTCAGCGATAAGATCTTTTACGGTGCCCGCAACATCTTCCATGGGTACGTTGGGGTCAACTCGATGCTGATAGAAAAGATCAATCACATCGGTTCTTAGCCTTTTTAAAGAAGCGTCTACTACTTGCCTGATACGTGCAGGGCTACTGTTTAATCCTTTATGGGAATCCCCGTCCTCAAATCCAAATTTGGTTGCCACAACAACCTCTTTTCGGAAGGGTGCCAAAGCTTCGCCCAACAATTCTTCGTTAGTAAAAGGGCCATAACATTCTGCTGTATCAAAGAACGTTATGCCTTGCTCATAAGCTTCCCTGATTAGCTTAATACCTTGTTGTTTTTCTGTTGCAGGGCCATAGCCAAAGCTTAAACTGGATATTCCGGGGAAGTTGACCATGAGATTCACTGGCAAAGAGAGCAGTGATTTAGCTGGCGGACGAGTTCAGCAAATGGTGTAAAAGCGTTTTCAAAGTTAGTTATTAAATTGGTTATTGATAAGTGACAT
>NZ_JACHCR010000009.1 GCF_014205845.1 Mucilaginibacter cryoferens | reverse complement strand
CTCCAGTTATCAGACCATGTGGAGTTTGTACTGGACGAAGCTGCTGCATCTGAGCTTACCCGTTTTGATACCCCATGGCTGGTAAAAGATTGCTCCTGGGATGATAATATCCTGAAGAAAAAAGCGGTGATCTGGCTGGCTGATACCATTGGTAAACCTGTACTGAAACTAACCGAAGAAGATTACAACAACCATGGCATGGCCCAGCTTGCCGTAGAGCAAGGCCCGGTTTATAACATCAACATTGATATTTTTAATCAGATACAGCATACCATTACCGGCTGGCCCGGTGGCAAGCCCGATGCAGATGATTCACAACGCCCCGAACGTGCTTTGCCTGCCAAAAAACGGTCTGTCATATTCTCCCCGCATCCCGATGATGATGTGATCTCGATGGGTGGTACTTTTATCCGCTTGGTTGACCAGGGACATGATGTGCATGTAGCCTACCAAACATCGGGCAATACTGCGGTTTGGGATGATGATGTATTACGCTACATGGAATTTGCCATTGATTTTACCAACAGTATTGGCGAGGATAGCGGCCATCTGAACAAATTGTACGAAGAGATGCGCGCTTTTTTCCCGCAGAAACAACCCAACCAGATAGATACCCGCGAGATTCGCAATGTAAAAGGGTTTATCCGTAAAACAGAGGCTATCTCGGGTGCACGTTATGCCGGTTTGCAGGATGACCATATCCACTTTATGGCTTTACCTTTTTATGAAACCGGTAAAACCAAAAAGAACACCGTGGGCGAGGAAGATATCCAGCTGACGATCGACCTGCTTCAAAAAATAAAACCACAGCAGATCTTCGCCGCAGGTGATTTTGCCGACCCTAACGGAACCCACCTGGTTTGTTTCAACATTATACTTGCCGCGCTTAATCGCCTAAAAGCAACCGAAGAATGGGTTAAAGATTGCTGGCTGTGGATGTACCGCGGTGCATGGCACGAGTTTGAAACCTACGACATTGAGATGGCTGTACCACTTTCGCCGGAAGAGGTGATCCGTAAACGCAATGCCATCTTCAAACATCAATCTCAAAAAGATCGCCCGGTATTCCCTGGTGACGACTCACGCGAATTTTGGGTACGGGCAGAAGACAGGACACGCGATACCGCACAAAAGTACGACAGACTTGGTTTAGCTGAGTATGAGGCCATGGAAGGCTTTAAGCGTTACAAGTTTTGATTTTGAGATAAAACATTATTTAACAACAATTTTATAGCGATGGGATTAATCCCATCGCTATATTTATAAAATAGCACCAGCATCTAAATATGAGCGAAACCATTAATCAAAAACCGGCAAGGCTTCTTTCTCTCGATGTTTTTAGAGGAGCAACTATTGCAGCAATGATCCTCGTAAATGACCCGGGCGATTGGGGGCATATTTACGCGCCATTAGAACACTCTAAATGGAACGGGTGTACACCTACCGACCTGGTGTTCCCGTTTTTCTTATTTATGGTAGGTGTATCCGTAGTTTATGCTATGGAAAGCAAAAAGGCAACGCTATCGCACTCCACACTTATCCTGAAAGCTCTGCAACGGACTGCCATATTAATCGCCATCCCCTGGGTAATGCAACTCATGTTTCACCCCGATCGTGGCTTTTCTCATTTACGCTTTCCGGGCGTGCTGCCGCGTATTGCCCTGGTTTATTTTATAAGCAGCATATTGTTTTTGAAAACCTCTCAAAAAACGCGCGACTGGATCTTCGCCGGTGCACTCATAGGTTATTTTATCATCATGACCTTTATCCCTGTACCCGGAATAGGCTACGCTAACCTTGAACCCGAAACCAATATGGGTGCCTGGATAGATCGTTTGGTATTTACCACCAACCACCTATGGAGCGAATCGCATACCTGGGACCCGGAAGGTTTATTGGGTACGCTGCCTGCAGTTGCTACCGGTCTGTTCGGTATAAGGGTAGGTACCTGGTTAAAACGTAAAGACCGAGACGAAAATGTTAAAGTAAGCCGGATGTTTGCCTACGGTGTAATTGCTGTTGTAGCCGGTTTAGCCTGGGATCTGTTTTTCCCGATAAACAAAGCCCTTTGGACAAGCTCTTTTGTGCTATACACAGGCGGCCTGGCAACAATAGCCCTGGCATTAAGTTACTGGCTTATTGACGTGCAGGGCCGTAAAAAATTCACTTATCCATTTGTTGTATTTGGAGCTAACGCTATTACCGCCTATGTACTGTCGGGTTTTATCCCCCATTATATGGGGATGTTAAAAATCGGGGGCTCTTCTATTTATCAAACTTTATTTGCCCCTTATTTTTCTCCAGTAAATGCCTCGTTGGTCAGCGCCATATTTACTGTTATTATTTTATGGCTGGTGATGTGGATATTGTATATTAGAAAAATATTCATCAAAATATAATACATGAAATTTAAACCAGCCCTTATCGCCTTAATATGGGCGTTGTTATTTAGTACAGCAAGCGTAAACGCACAAACTACTTCAACCACCTTTACTCCATCGCACCTGAAATCGGCCGAGCAATTTTTAATAGCTACAGGGATAAATACCCAATTTAACGGCATGATTGAAAATATGATAGGTGCATCAACGGCCCAGATCCCCGAAGCAAAGCGGGAAGCATTTATTGATGTAATGAAGAAATTTATGAGCAAGTATTACTCCTGGGATGTTTTGAAAGACGACCTGGCAAAAATGTACGCTGCAGAATTTACTGAAGACGAACTCAACCAGTTAACTACCTTTTATAATTCGCCGCTTGGCAAAAAGGTTGGTTCAAAAACACCTGTATTGATGCAAAAGGGGGTGGCATTGGGGCAGCAAACTATAGCCAATCACAGGCCCGAGCTGGAGCAAATGATGAAAGATGCTTTTGAAAAGAAAGACACACCTGCCAAGCAATAATTTAAGGACCAACAATTTGTAACTAATAATTTCGTTTAGCATCTTAGCATAAATATTCCCTAATACTATATGAACTTAAACAAACAGCTTTCTATATCGGTTATAACTTTGCTTATAGCCTCGGGAAGCACCTTTGCCCAGGTAAAAAAGAAGCCGGCCGCATCGCCAAAAGGTAAACCGGTAGCTGCGCAGCAGCTGGTAAAAAATGATGTATTACCTGTAGATAAACAGGTAATTATTGGTAAACTACCCAATGGGTTAACTTACTACATCAGGCAAAATGTGGAGCCTAAAAACAAGGCCGAACTTTACCTGGTAAACAAAGTAGGTTCTGTATTAGAAACCGACGACCAACAAGGCCTGGCACACTTTACCGAACATATGGCATTTAACGGCACCCGCGATTTTCCCAAAAATCAGATGGTTGATTATCTGCAAAAATCGGGTGTAAAATTTGGCGCGGATTTAAACGCATATACTTCATTTAACGAAACCGTTTATCAATTGCCTATCCCTACAGATACTGCCGCTATTTTTAACAATGGCTTTAAAATATTGGCCAACTGGGCAGGCTATGTAAGTTTTGATCCTACTGAAATTGATAAAGAACGTGGCGTAGTTTTAGAAGAAGAACGCCTGCGGGGCAAAAACGCGCAGGAGCGTTTGCAACAACAGATTTTACCGGTATTGCTTAATAACTCGCGTTATGCTTTGCGTTTGCCTATTGGTAAAGAAGATATCTTAAAAAACTTTAAACCAGAAACCATTAAAAGTTTTTACCATGACTGGTATCGCCCCGATTTGCAGGCCGTAATTGCTGTTGGCGACTTTGACCCTAAACAAGTGGAGGAACTCATAAAACAAAACTTTTCGGGCTTGCAAAACCCAACTGGTGAGAAACCACGTGTAAAATATACCGTACCTGCCGCGCCGGGTACTTCGGTTAAAATAGCTACCGATAAAGAGTTTCCGTACACCCTTGCCGAAATTGTGGTAAAACACCCCGGCACAACGGTAAAAACAACTACCGATTATATGCAGAGTGTTAGGGTACAACTGTTTAACCAAATGCTTAATTCGCGTTTGGGCGAACTGCTGCAAAAACCCAACCCTCCGTTTTTATTTGGAAGATCGAGTTATGGCGGCTTCCTGGGCGAACAAAACGCGTTTACTTCAGTTGCCGTAGCCAAACCTGGCGAACTGGAAGGAGCTGTTAAAGCTGTAGTGGCCGAAACCGAGAGAGCACGTAAATTTGGCTTTACCCTTACCGAATTGGAGCGCGCCAAACAGGATGCATTGGTACAAATGGGTAATGCATATAAAGAAAGAGATAAAACCAGATCGGCAAACTTTGTACGCGAATACCAGCAAAACTTTTTGGAAGGCGAAGCTATCCCCGGTATTGAATACGAGTATAATTTTTACGTAAACAACATTAATAAGATAACTGTAGCGCAAATGAATGCCTTAGCCGGCAGCTTTATTGGCGATCAAAACAGGGTAGTTATTGTTGAAGCGCCTGAAAAAGATAAGGCGACTTTACCAACAGAAGCTACACTACTACAATGGATAGGAGCGGCCGGACAAGGCGTTACAGCTTATATTGATAATGTATCGTCAGACCCATTATTAAGTAAATTACCCGAAGGCACTAAAGTTGTTAATACCGTAGCCGATTCGTTAATTGGTACTACTACCTTAACGCTGGGTAATGGCCTTAAGGTGATACTTAAACCAACCGAATTTCGTAACGATCAGATATTGATCAATGGCTACGCCTTTGGTGGTTCATCATTAGCCAGCGATGATGATTTTACATCGGCCAATATGGCTTCGTCAATTATAGCCAGCAGCGGTATCGCCCAGTTTAACCAGGGTATGCTCGATAAAAAAATGGCTGGTAAAAATGTAAATATCAGCCCTTATATCAGTGAGTTTGCACAAGGTATAACCGGCAGTTCATCGCCCGCAGATTTTGAGACAGCATTACAACTTATTTACCTTTACTTTACGCAGCCACGCAAGGATAATGATATATGGCAATCAACAATTGCCCAAACAAAATCGGTATTAGCTAACCGCGGGCTCGATCCGCCAAGCGTTTTTCAGGATACGGTATCGGCTGTGTTGAGCAACTATAATTTTAGGGGGATGATAACCAAACCTGAAAGATTAAATGCGGCCACCCTCGATAAAGCTTATAACTTTTATAAAAACAGGTTTGCCGATGCCAGCAACTTTACCTTTACATTGGTTGGTAATTTTGATATAGAAACGGTAAAACCCTACCTGGAACATTATTTAGGAGGCCTGCCATCAACCAACGGCAAGGAGACTTTTAAAGATCTTAAAATACAACCACCGGCAGGCGAGATCACCAAAATAGTAAACAAAGGTGTGGCCGAAAAAAGCAGCGTTCAGTTGGTTTTTAGTGGCGATTACGATTATAATGATGCCAACAATATCCAGATGGATGCGCTTGAAGAAGTGTTGAACATTAAACTGATTGAGCGTTTGCGCGAGCAGGAAAGTGGCGTTTACTCCCCGGGAGTGAGAGCAGGCTATCATAAAACGCCTGGTGGAAGGTACACTATCACCGTTTATTTTGGATGCGCACCAGAAAATGTAGATAAAATGATTGCATCTACCTTAGATGAGATAGCCAAGATCAAACAAAACGGAGCCCAGCCTACCGATATCCAGAAATTTGTTGCCGAAGAAGCACGCAGCACCCGCGAGCAAATGAAGGAAAACATTTTTTGGGCCGGATACCTGGCCTCGTCATCACAAAACGGCGAAAACCCTGATCAGATTTTACAACACGTAGGTAATCTGGAACAGGTAACGGTACAAAGCACCAAAGATGCCGCCAACAAATACCTGAGCGGTAAAAACTTTATCAAACTGATTTTAATGCCCGAGAAAAAATAATTTCTCTGTATAGTATCAAAAACACCCCGCCGGATAAATTTCGGTGGGGTGTTTTTGTTTAATGATGAAATGCTTACAAAATTCTATAAACTAAATATGGCTGGTAACAGCTGTTACATGTACTTTAGTGCTACTCAGCCACGCTTTTTTTTTGACTTCATCAATTTCAAATAAAAGCCCTTTATTCACGGCAACATATACGTGTAGTTAGATATAACCAAATACATACTCCTTTGTTAAGTAAACGATGATAGCAAAAGGTCCGCAGGTAATTAGGCAATGGTATAAGCAAAAAAACTGGCAGCAGTTCCCTTTTCAACAGGAAATGGAAGCCACTTACCTGGCCGGATACTCGGGTTTGCTTAACGCGCCTACAGGCAGCGGTAAAACCTATGCCCTTTTTTTGCCTTTTTTAGCCGATTTCATCAACAAATACCCCGATACCTATACCACGCAAAAGAACAATGGCCTGCTTATGCTGTGGATAACCCCACTGCGCGCGTTAACTAATGATATCCGCAAGGCAATGCAGGAAGCTTGTGACGAAATGGGGCTGCCCTGGCGCATTGCCACCCGTACAGGCGATACCTCAGCAGCCGAAAAAGCGGCCCTCAAGAAAAAACTTCCTGAAGTATTACTAACCACTCCCGAAAGCTTGCACCTGATGCTGGCCCAAAAAGATTATCCCAAAATGTTCAGCAATCTGGAGGTGGTGGTTATAGATGAATGGCACGAATTACTGGGCACCAAACGAGGCGTACAGGTGGAGTTGGGCTTGTCTAAGTTGAAAGTATTGGGTTCGGGGAGCGGGGAGCGAGGTTCGGGAATTAAGACCCCGGAGCTGACACCCAGCAGCGGGATACCAGTCCCCCGCCCCCGGCAACCCGCTCCCCGAACCTCATTAAAAATCTGGGGTATTAGCGCAACCATTGGCAATTTAGAACAGGCCGCAGAGGTATTACTAGGCAATAATTTCCCTCCGGAGCAAATTAAAATGGTACGGGCAAACCTGGAAAAGAAGCTGGAGATCAAATCCATCATTCCGGATAATGTGGAAAACTACTCGTGGGCCGGCCATATTGGCTTAAAGCTGTTGCCGCAGGTAATGGAGATAGTTGCCCGCAGTAAAACCACGCTGATATTTACCAATACCCGGTCGCAATCTGAGATCTGGTACCATGCCATTTTAGATAATTACCCCGAGTATGCAGGCATCATGGCCATGCATCATGGCTCGCTGGATAATGAACTGCGTAACTGGGTAGAACAAGCCCTGCATGCCGAAGCATTAAAGCTGGTGGTATGCACCTCAAGCCTTGATCTGGGGGTAGATTTTCGCCCTGTCGACACCGTTATACAGGTTGGCAGCCCTAAAGGCGTAGCCCGCTTTATGCAACGCGCAGGGCGAAGCGGGCACCACCCGGGAGCGGTATCACGTGCATATTTTGTGCCAACGCATTCGCTGGAACTGCTGGAAGGTGCAGCCCTGAAGGAAGGCATCCGCAAAGGTATCTTCGAAAGCCGCGACCCGATGTTGCTGACCATGGATGTACTTATTCAGTACATGGTTACCCTTGCCGTATCAGATGGTTTTAGGGCCGATGAACTCTTTAAAGAGGTAAAAGGAACCTACGCCTTTGCCGATATTACCCGCAATGAATTTGGCCAGCTGTTGGATTTCATTACCACCGGCGGCAAAACACTGGCCCAGTACGATGAATTTTTAAAGGTAGAAATAGAGAGCGGCCTGTACAAAGTAAACAATCGCCGGGTGGCTATGCGGCACAGGTTAAGCATCGGCACAATTACCAGCGAACTGAGCATCAGGGTGAAATGGTTGAGCGGCGGCAGCCTGGGCACTATCGAAGAATCATTTATATCTAAACTTAAACCTGGTAACACTTTTTGGTTTGCAGGCCGCAGCCTGGAGTTTATCAGGGTAAAGGAGATGACCGCCTATGTTAAAAAATCGAACTCGACCAAAGGACTGATCCCGAGCTGGAATGGCGGACGGATGCCACTGTCGTCGCAGCTATCGGCTGTGTTTAGGGATAAGCTGGATGAGGTAGCGCATGGCATTGAAAAGGATGTAGAAGTTATAGCCCTCAAACCATTATTTAAGCTGCAACAGGAATTGTCGCACCTGCCGCAGAGCCACGAATTTTTGATCGAATCGTTTAAATCACGGGAGGGGCACCACCTATTGTTTTACCCTTTTGAGGGGCGACTGGTGCACGAGGGCATGGCATCCCTGCTGGCCTTCAGGATCAGTAAAATAAAAAATGCAAGCTTCAGCATAGCCATGAACGACTATGGTTTTGAGCTACTTACCGACGAAGACGTACCCATTGAGGAGATACTGGAAGATGCCGGTTTCTTTTCTATAGATAACCTGATAGATGATATTCAGCATAGCCTTAACGCCAATGAGATGGCCCGCAGGAGGTTTAGGGATATAGCCCATATTGGTGGCTTGGTATTCACCGGCTACCCCGGTCAGCAGGTGAAGAATAAACATTTACAAGCCTCTACCTCGCTGCTGTTTGAGGTATTTACCGAATATGAACCGGATAACCTACTGGTACGGCAAGCTTATAACGAGGCACTTGCCTTTCAGCTGGAGGAGTTTAGATTGCGGGCGGCGTTGCAGCGTATAGCCACCCAAAATATCATCCTCAAAAATATTGAGCGCCCTACCCCATTTGCGTTCCCTATTATGGTAGATAGCCTGGGCAGAGAAAAACTGACCACCGAAACGATGGAAGAACGTATTGCCAAAATGGCCCGTAGCTATGGCGCCGAAGGTGTTGGCGCTCCGGACGATAAAAAGAAGGACCAGAAACCGGGCATCAGCAGAAAAAGAGGATTTTAGAGGTAGAAATGCAGGTGTTCGCTTTTTTGAGTGTATTCGTTTTTTTTGTTTAAGACATTTTATATCAATCTAATAATCAGAAAATTAAGTGTTCGGCTATTTTAAACCAAGTTTTTAAATATGCTGATAATCAATTAGTTAAATTTAAACAAAGGGTCACCCCCGAACGCTCTGAACACCTTTTTTTTGAGAAAACCCGAACACTAACAAACTGATGTAACCCGTGCTAAAATAGCTATACAGATTTGTAATTTGCAAAAACATCTTACTTTACAAGCTGCAACTCCAAACGCATCTTTTTATCGGGCTTGTTAGGGCGTTCATAACAAAAGCGTTATTTTAGCACCTCCTTATCACGGAAATCTACGCCTGCATGAACATGTATATTAAATGGCCGTTTATTTTATTATTGTTAATTTGCTTTATCCCCGGTGTTACTTCGGTGGCCACCATTCATTCTTTTATTCCCAAAAGCGGGGCTATTGATACCACAGCCAGATTTGTTATTAAACTTGCACCTAATAGTATCAACAACGTAAAACCCAGGCAAGTAATACAGAGTGTTAATGCGTTTACAGCAAACTCGTTTGTAAATAAGGTAGATATTTTTTCGGGCAGCAATGTGTATGGCATTACCGCTAAAGACCTCGATGGCGATGGCAAGGTAGATTTAGCAGTTGTAAACGGCGGAGGTAGTAATATATCTGTTTTTAAAAACAACAGTACACCAGGTGTGGTATCCTTTGATGCACCATTAAAATATGCAGTGAACGATTACTCCATTGGAATAATGGCCGAAGACCTGGATGGCGACGGCAAGCCCGATTTGGTTGTAACCAATTTTAACGCCAATACGGTTACCATATTTAAAAACATCAGCGTTGTAAACCAGCTAAGTTTTCAGCTACAAACGGTACTTAATACCGGCCAGGGGGCCTATGGTGTTGCCATTAGTGACCTGGATGCAGATGGTAAACCAGATATTGTGGTAACTAACGAGAAGGATTATCCCGGCACTATTTCTGTACTGAAAAACACATCGTCGCCAGGCTTGTTTTCTTTTGCGGCGAAAAACGATTTTACCGTTACCTCTTTCCCTCGCGGACTTAGCATTGGAGATCTGGATGCCGACGGTAAACCAGATGTAGTGGTAGCCTGCCAGGATGGTAATGTATGCGTGCTTAAAAACTCATCAACCGCCGGAAACATCAGTTTTAATGCCAGCATTGCTTATCCGCTGGCTGCCGGGTTTGGTACAGAAAGCACCGTAATTGCAGATGTAGACGGC
Organism: Mucilaginibacter cryoferens; assembly: GCF_014205845.1. Lineage (GTDB taxonomy): Bacteria > Bacteroidota > Bacteroidia > Sphingobacteriales > Sphingobacteriaceae > Mucilaginibacter. The sequence goes on along the minus strand of NZ_JACHCR010000009.1, from coordinate 236,880 downwards.
GACGGAAAGCCGGATATTGCAGCGGCCAATAATAATGTAAACGGCACCATATCTGTATTAAAAAACATAGGTACTGCCGGGGCAATATCATTCGGCGCGCGTAAAGACTTTTCGGCAGGCACAAATCCATTCAGCATAGCCGCCGCAGACATTGATGGCGATGGCAAGCCCGACCTGGTGGTAGCCAACCAGTTAAGTAATAATGCTTCGGTTTTTATCAATTCTGGTTCGGCAGGTAATATCAACTTTAACACAGCGGTTGATTTTTTGGCCGGCACCCAGCCACGAAGCCTGGTAGTTGCAGATATTGATGGTAACCACCGCGCCGACCTGGTAGTTGGAAACAATGGTGCAAATACCGTATCGGTTTTATTGGCGCAAAATGTTGCTGATAAATTACCATCGGTAATAACGCTGCCGCTGCAATTACCCCTGCTGGATGCCAATAACAACTACGATCCTAAAGCAAGCAGCACCAATCAGGAAACGCCTATTACCTACACCAGTAGTAATCCGGCTGTTGCCACTATTGCATCAAACGGATTGGTACATGTAATTGCACCAGGGGTTACCTATATTACCGCTCACCAGGCAGGTAACGCCAATTACGATGATGCCGCGCCTGTAACCCAAACGTTAACTGTAGTTGAAACTCTTTACTTATATATGCCGCCTATTGCCGGCAAAACCATTTGTCAGGCAGATTTTCCTGCCGATGTGGTCAGTTCAAATTCGGTTATTCCAATCACTTACACCAGCAATAATCCTGCGGTAGCCACAGTTTCTTCGCAGGGGGTAATACACATTACAGGAGCCGGAAGTGTAACCATTAAGGCGATGCAAAATGCCAATCCGCCATTGTATGTTTCTGCTACCCCGGTTTCTCAAACGTTCGCCGTTAGCGTTCCACCGTATCCGGTCGTAAATATTACTGCAAACTATGCCGGTAAGTGTGCAGGTTCGGCAGTTACATTTACGGCAACTACTACTAATACAGGTGCAAACCCTACCTATCAGTGGCAGTTAAATGGTGTAAACACGGGTACAAACAATTCGGTTTTTGCAAGCGGTACGCTATCTAATAATGATATTGTGGCGTGTACTGTAACCAATAATAATGAGTGTCCCGATATAGCTAAAGCTACATCTAACCATATTATAGTGAGCTTAATAAGCCCGTCTACACCCACGGTATCTATAACAGCATCTACCAATGGTGTATTTGCCGGCACACCAATTACTTTTAATGCTGCAACAACAGGCACCAGCGGCACAATAACCTATCAGTGGCAGGTTAATAACATTAATACCGGTTTAAACAGTAATGTTTTTACAGCAAATACGTTTGCCAATGCCGACCAGGTTACCTGTGCAATAACAACAGATGCCGTCTGCTCTGCACCGGCCATTAGCGAACCCTTAATTGTAAATATTGTTACCCGGTTAACCATCCCCAATAGCTTTACACCCAATGGCGATGGTGTAAATGATACCTGGTTTATATCTGGCATTGCCAGCTATCCCAATAGTTTCCTTACTGTTTTTAACCGTTATGGCTCACCTGTTTACCAGGCAAAAAATTATAATAATGCCTGGCGGGGAGTATTTAATGGCAGGCCATTGCCGTCGGCCACTTATTATTATGTTATCGACCTTGGGTTTAAAAACACCAAACTTAGCGGCTGGGTTACCATTTTAAGATAATTGCAGATTGGTGTATAACAGGTTTTAACAATATGGTATGATTTCATCTGCCGCAAGACTATTGTCATTAAGTTGTGTATTTCTTCTTCCGCTGCCGCAAGGCTCCAGCCTTATAGCCCGCATGCAAGGTATACGATTTGCAATTCCCGGATGGACGTTTTCATCCGGGAATTTGTATTTTTAGCGCAAAGCGATGGAATATTAATTAACCTACTTTACATTTACGGCGTACAGGTAAACAATCTTAAACTCTTTACTATCCTTGTCATAAGCGGCTAACTCGTTATCGTTATGGCATAAACTTTCTGTGGCAAGCACAAACTTTTGATTGCCTGAAAAAACCTTTTCAATATCGGGCAGCGTAAGCTGAAAAACCGGGGCTGTTGCATCTTTGCTGAAATAATAGGCTTCATCAATTTTGGGGCCTTTGGTACCCGGAACGATTTGCATATGGCTGTACATAAAGATGCCCTGGTTATTAAGAATATGGTAAGCCTTATGGTTAAAATAACGGTAATCCTGGCCATCCACTCTATAACCAAATATGTCGCTTTTTAAAAACACCTGTTTTTTTTCATCGTGTATTACAACTACTTTATTGGCGCCAAACATCCCGTTTAGTTTTATTTGATTTCCGGCCGCCCCGTCGCTACTAAAACTTAATTTGTGGTTAAGGTAATCCTGTTGGTTAAGGTATAGCCCTATATCGTGATTTCTGGCTATGCTAACCTGTGCAAATACCGCTATTAGTGGTATTATCAAAAATAATTTGATAGTTTTCATGTTGTTATTATTTAAAATGTTAACGATAAGAAAGTTTCAAGTCAACAGGCTTTAGTCTGGCGTTTCTTTTTTTAATACTTAGAACTTAAGGCTTCCGACTAAAGACTATTCACTTAACATTAGAATCTCACAATGAGGTCCATGGCGGCCGTGTACTGATCTTTTTTGGTGCCATTGTCATAAGGTGTAACACCAGTGGCATAGGCACGTTCGTATCTTATTTCGGGACGTATTCTGATGTAGTTATTAAAATAGTGTACAAAACCCAGTGTATGGCTGCTATACCAGGTGGCGTAGCCTGTTCTGCCTGCCTGCGGATCGTTAAGGGCATCGTTACGCAGCGAGAAATAGTCTTTAGCCGAAACTTTTGCCTGGAAGTAATTTACAAATCCAACCGCGTTTTCCCGCCCGGGGATTGGTGTTCCGGCACCCACACCTGTGTAAAAGGGCTGCGGTGGCCCGTCAATAACGGTGCCCCCGGTTAACGCGTGAAATTGCCACATATAGTAAGCTTCCGTCATCATGTGAAAGGTTTGGTTAAACCGGTGCCCCCAGGTGGCCACCACCATCTGCAGGTTATCGTGCTGTTGGGTATAGTTACCGTTGCCTAAAGAATTGATACCGCCGTAGATGGAATCATCATTATCATGCGATACCCAGCGAGCCATCAGCAATCCGTTTAACTGTGCCGAGTGGCTCCATGGCGCCATATCGTTGCCGGCATGCAAACCTACCTCCAACTGCCAGTACGAGCCCAGTTTGAATGTGGCCTGCGCGCCCGTAAAAGTATAAGGGTCTACCGTAAACATCAGCGAGTGCGAGTAAAGGTAATTATCGGTAGCCCACTGCGCTTCAATATCGGCAGGCGAGATGAAACGGCCAACCTTTAATATCATACCATCGGCTACTTTCGGAAAATAAACCAGCCCATACATCTCTGCCGGGTCAAACCCATATTTTTTGTTTTGGGTAAGCAACTGATTACTGAAATAGCCTTTACCAGTGGTATACCGGTAATCGGTACCAAATATGGTGGTAACCAAAAAGCCTGCAGATACGTGATCTGTTTGTACTGTATTAGGTTGCAAATCAAACTTCAGCCCAACCTGGTCTAGCACTACGTTATTGGGTATCAGATCATAAGAGGTTGGCGCATTGGAATGCTTTGATGAACTGATATTGGCGGCGGGGTCTATCCAGCCATAAAACCTAAAGTTAGTTTTGGTTAGGCCCAATGCTTTTTGCAAGGGATATATAGGAGCAGTAGCATCGGCACCTACCAATGGGCCGCCGTCCCAGTCGCCCGTTGGAAACGGAGGCGAATCGAGCGGAGAAGGTAACGACCGTTTAACGGTGTCTTTAACTGTGCTCACCGTTTTTACATCAGTTTGGGCCAGCGCATTTAAGGCCGCTGCCGATAAGAAAATAAGTGTGAAGAGTTTTTTCATTTTAATAATTACCAGATTGAAATTGTTTGATAGTTTTTAGTATTAAAACGAGAAAGACTATTATGGTGCCAACAGATACCTTTATTTATAAGACACTGACTAGCAATACACTACCGGAATAACATAAATAATACAGCTAATAATTACTATCAATTTGATAGCGCTTCCTTTCATAATGGGGTGGTGTATACAGGTAATTTTATGGGAGAAACTCAATGCACAATTGCCGCCGCAGCCACCACAAGGCTACGGGCTTGTAACCCGCATGCAAGGTGTACGATTTACAATTCATTATTTTTACTTAAATCCTTCTTTAAAGCATCCATGTCTATTTTATAGCACACTGATAATAAATTAATTATACAGGATGTATTGATTTGATCGATAACATTGTTATTGATTGTTTTTCACCTAAAATTGCCCTTAAAAAAGGTGGATTTTACCCATTTTTCTCTTCGTTTTTGATAAATGCTTTAGGTAGCATTGTATGTTGTAATCATTGAATAATCGATTTGATTCCTTTTTTATTATATGGTTAATTTTCTGTTCACCGTTAAGGATAACTGCCGTATTGCACATCATTACAATCGCTAAAACCTTTATGCATTCGATAATACGCCGCTAAGGTATAGCGGCATCTATAAACCTAATAAATCATCACAATTTATGACAACATTAAACCTACAAGTGCTCCAAGAGCAGATTGAACAATCAAAACCGCAGGATTTCGTATTGCAATCATTCAATGCTTTTAATCCCATCATCGCCAAGAATCCCGATTTATTACTGAGCCAGCTTAACGATTATTTAAAAACGCCTTTAACCGACAGTGAGGTAAACACTCAAACCGTTAAGCAAACCTTTTCATCCACTTTCAAAGAATTTCAATCTTCTCAATCTTCTAACACAGAATTTGCCGCCTCCGTGGGCATCGAGGGCAGTTATGGGTTTTACAGTGGCTCGGTAAAAGCAAGTTACAGTTCTGAAACCTACCAGGCTTCTACAGCTTTTAGCAGCAGTTTTAATGCCGTTATTAATTGCGGCACGGTAACTTTTAAAAGGCAAAGCGATAACAATGCCATAAGGGCATGCCTAACAACCGAATTTTGCGATAACCTTGATAACATTACCACCCTTAAAGCTGCCGAAGCTTTTGTAAACACTTACGGCACACACCTTGTGCTTGGTTTAAACCTGGGTGGCTTCATTCAAATAAAATCAGAATCGCAAACAAGCAATTACAAAAGCAAACAAGAAATGTCGCTTGCGGTAACAGCAGCCTATGAAGGTATCGGCAGCATTAGCGCCACAGCAACTGCAACTCAAAAATTATCGCAGGAAAGTTTTTCTTCCGGCCTTCAGCAAAGTGTTGATACCGCCGGTGGGCAGAGCAGCCTGGCGGCCAGCATCGACCCTAAAGATCCGAAAACAGTTACCGACTGGGCCAGTAGCTGTACCAGCGAGACTTCGTACGGCATTACAAGTTCTGTCGAGACATGGCAATTGGCCACAAATGATACCGCCAAAAACACATTGAAACAATATATCAATATTGTAATATTGGCACAAAGTATCAATAACCCAACCATATTGGCAGCCGAAGCACCGTTACAACCATACACCATAGTTAATGTTACTGCTATAGCAAACGATGCCCACTTCAGAATTATTGGAGGAGGGGCCATTTTAGAAAAAAACAAAAGCAGCTTCCTGGTAAACTCTTACCCTCAAACCGATAGTCGCGGCCATATCAATGGGTGGACTGCCGGAACGCATGATATTGCAACACCAGCCTCTGCCGACGAATATATAACCGCCTTTGCTATGGCCATATACGACCCCAGTTATACAGTTGGCGGCGCAGATAGCCTATTGCAGGTTCAATTTAAAACCGCAACGGGCAGCAATCAGGGTATAGGCGGCGATACCGCCTCAATTGCTGTAGATGCTGATTATTTACTTTCGGGTGGCGGTATACATTCTTTTACTACCGGAAATATTAATAAATACGTTGTGGGCAGCTACCCCTCAGATGATTTTACATGGACAGCCACCAACCATGATTATGAATATGCGGCATACGATGTTGCGCTTACGGCTTATGCGATTGGCATCAAGAGCAACCACCCTTCGCTTACTATTACCCAATCTTTGGTTAGTACACCCGAGTCTGAATCTGAATATGGTAATCAAACCGCAAAGTTGGGCAATGACGTATCTATTGCCGGCGGTGGCGTATCAGTAACAAACGCCACTGATAGTGGTAGTCTTGTGCAACAAAGCTTTCCATCATCATCCAATAGCTGGACGGAATATAATAAAGACGATGACGGCCATGTGTCATATGCCGATTCTGTTGCTTATGCAATTGGATTTACAGCATCGCTTGATTTTGACAAACAAAAAAGCTGATAATGGCAAAAGCGCTCCCGAACGAAAGGTTTTGGAGCGCTTTTTACTTTATCATATCTATACGTACCGCTTTGCATCCGGGCCCTGTGACAGTGAAAAAAACTTGCGATAGCAGCATAAGTGTTCGGAAGATTCGAAAAAGGCGGGGCATGTGCGATTCCTTCCTTGGGGAAGGGAAGGAAGGGGTTAATTCAGGCACTCGAACACCTATTATGGCCAGTTGCTCGCAGAAACCCCTCCCTGCATTTACGCGCACTTCCAGCACGCCCCTCCCGAGGGAGGGAATTAAATAATCTTCCGAACACCTATGGAGGTCCTTATTATTTAAGCCACCAAGCCAATAATTTAAGAAGATATCAACAATTTAATCCACCTTGCTTATCATCATATCCTCCCTTGCCGAAGGCGATTTGTAATTCACCATTAAATCGCCTTTTAAATCGCTTTTAATGGTTTTAACCGGCTTACGGTTAATGGTTAATTTATAAGTTGCATTAGAATGCAAGCGGTGCAAAACATAGGCAACAGGTTTAGCGGCCTGCTGTTCCCATTCAACCCTACCGGCTTCCCAGTTTTTTATATGGATAGTTAATTTACCCGTAGATGTAGCATTTAGGGCCACAGCCGGGTTATCGCTATTGAAGTAAGATAACTCATTGGCAGTACTATTAAAGCCGAAGCTTTGGCTGGCACTTACTTTAAATTTACCATCGGCAACGGCATAGCTATTACTATCCAGGCTTATGGCCAGCTTTTTACCCCTAAACCTGTAGTTTAATACCGTACCCGCAAGCTCGGGCGTAATATGCGGATTAAGGTAAAAGCGGTTATATAGTGGATTAATGCCATAAATGGCCTGGTACAGGCCCACTATAGCCAGGCTGTTGCCCGATAGTATATCGTCGCCAAGGCCATCTTGCTTTACGCGGCCATAACGCTTAAATGCCAGGCCATCTTTACCATATTGCGCCAGCACGTTACGCACATATTTAATGGCAAGGGCTGGCTTATACTCGGCATAGGCCTTTACGGCTATTAAACCCCATGATAAAAACAGGTCGCCATTTTCATAGCTCGGGAATGGGTACTGATACTCTTTAGCCTCGCCCGGCAGATAGGACGACATGCACAGCGGCCAGAAGAAGAGTTTCTCCTGCTGCATTTGGGTTTCAATATTATCCAGTATGGTTTGTCTGCGTGCATCATTATCGCAAATATCATAGGCAATAGCCATAAAGTTTACGGGGGTTACCATATTACGGCCGTGCACGGTTTTATCCTTATCTATCCAATAAGCATAGCAGCCCTTCTCCTGATCCCAGAAACCGCCTTCGGTGGTGGGTTTATTAAAACTGGCCTTTAGTTTGGCCGCGAAGTTTTGATAGTAAACAGCTTTAGCCGGGTTATTTAATTGCTGTTCTATAGCTGCCCATTTTACCAGCGCGTGGTATAGCTTGGCATTTACAAAGGCGTTTTCGTACGATGCCCAAACAATATCAATCCAATCGCTGCTGCGCTTTTGGGTATGGTTATCCGTCATCATTTCAACCAGGCCGTTGTTGTTGCTGTCGCGTTTCAGTATCCAGTCTAAAGCTTTTTCGCAGGAGAGCTGGTGGCCTTTAACCCAGGTTTTATCGCCGGTCATATCAAACAGATCGGCAACATTGGTCACCAGGTCGGGGTTCGAATCCATCAGGATACCCCATTGCGCTTCGTAAAAACCATCACTGTTAAACTGGTTCGGCATGGCATCCTCATTGGTATAGGCCCAGCGCGGGTATACCCGGCCGTCTGGTTTTATGGCATGGTCGCGGTAATAATCCAGGCAGGTTTCGTCGCCTTTTAAGTATTTGGTATCGTTTATGGCAAGACCAAGTTGCGCTATATATTGCTCGTGCAGGCAAATGGGCCCATACGGAGTTGCCCAGCTGTTGCCCCCAAAATGCAGCGAATCTATTACCCCTATGCGGGCAATGGTATTAAGCACCGCCCCTACCTTAGCCCCATCAACCCCTTTAAATTTACCACGACCGTATTTTTCGTCAAAATTAAAATAACTGAGTGTGATGCTTTGGCTGCTTTTGCCGGCCGCTATAGTAAAAGGTGCCCAAACATCGGTACGGCCCCTTAAAAACCGGCGCCTGTGGGTATCGCTATCCTGCTTAAGCTCCATTTGCTTGTTGCTTACGCTAATGGTATAGGCCAGCCTATCGGCATTGGTGCGGGTATACTGCATGGCCACATTTTTGCCCGGCGCAGCCACGGTAATATTTAAGCCATTACCGGTTTTACTGTTCCAAAAATCAGACGACTGCGTATGCACGCCATAGGTACACAGCTTCTCGTTAAAAAGGTAAAACCAAGCCAGGCCGCCATAGCCCTGGTAAGCCCCTTCCCAGGTGTTGATGCTATCGAAATTAAATACCGGGGCGGAGGACTGATCTACATTTAAAGGTTGGGATGATGCCCTTTCAATTGTCCATTTAATGGCCTTATTGCTGATGGTAAATAGCCAGCTTTCTGTAATGGTAAGGCTTTTATCGCCATAGCTAATGTTACTGAGCTTAATGATGTTGCCCGTTTTTATTAACACCGGTGCTGCCTTCAATTGCAGCGACGAGTAGGTTACACCATTTATGCTCACCGACGTAAAAACACCATCGGCACTATTGATCACTTTTTGGCCGTTAACCACGAGGGAAGTGATACTAGCCTGCCGGCCGTAATTAAGTGCCATGGTAACTTTTGGGCCTGCAATGGTTACATCTTTGGAGATAGCAGCCGTGGAAAAAAAGATAAAGGAACAAAAGATTAGGAGGGTATAAATTTTTTTGATGAGCATAGCTTGGGCGTTGGTAGATTAACGATGTTGTATGATCAAAAATAGCATATAAGTTTTAGGTTGTAAATTTAATAATAGGCGCCCAGGTTAAGGCAGAATCAGGTTGTTGGCCTATCCATCGCTTATACAAAAAAGGCACAGTCCTAAAACCGTGCCTTTCATATATCAATGCAAAACCCTTTCAGCTTTTGCCTTTAACCTTTTACCTCAAAATTAGTAACGGTAGTACTCCGGTTTAAATGGACCTTCAACAGTTACGCCGATGTAATCGGCCTGATCCTGATCTAAAACTTCCAGCTCAACGCCAATTTTGGCAAGGTGTAAGCGGGCAACTTTCTCATCAAGGTGTTTTGGTAAAGTGTAAACTTCGTTTTTGTAAGCTGCACCGTTTGTCCAAAGCTCTAATTGAGCTAAAGTTTGGTTGGTGAACGAGTTACTCATTACAAAGCTTGGGTGGCCAGTAGCACAACCTAAGTTTACCAAACGACCTTCTGCTAAAACGATAACGTCACTGCCGTCGATAGTATATTTATCAACCTGTGGTTTAATTTCAATTTTGGTATTGCCATAAGCGCCGTTTAACCAGGCCATGTCAATCTCGTTATCAAAGTGACCGATGTTACAAACGATAGCTTTGTCTTTAAGCGCACGGAAATGCTCTTCGCGAACGATGTTTTTGTTACCGGTAGCAGTAACCACAATATCGGCTTCTTTAATAGCGGTACCTAATTTTTTAACTTCGAAACCTTCCATAGCTGCCTGTAAAGCACAGATAGGGTCAATTTCGGTAACTATAACACGTACGCCAGAGTTACGCAGTGAATCGGCAGAACCTTTACCTACGTCGCCATAACCACAAACAACAGCTACTTTACCGGCCATCATTACATCAGTTGCACGACGGATAGCATCAACCAACGATTCGCGGCAACCGTATTTGTTATCAAATTTAGATTTGGTAACCGAATCATTAACGTTAATAGCCGGCATTGGTAATGTACCTGCTTTCACACGTTCGTACAAACGGTGAACACCTGTAGTGGTTTCTTCTGATAAACCTTTAATATCGGCAACCAGCTCAGGGAAACGGTCTAAAACCATATTGGTTAAATCGCCACCATCATCCAATATCATGTTTAATGGTTTGCGGTCTTCGCCAAACCAAAGGGTTTGCTCAATACACCAGTCAAATTCTTCGGCGTTCAAACCTTTCCAGGCGTAAACAGAGGTACCTGCGGCAGCGATAGCAGCAGCGGCATGATCCTGGGTTGAGAATATATTACATGACGACCAGGTAACTTCGGCGCCAAGCTCAATTAAAGTTTCAATTAAAACAGCGGTTTGGATGGTCATGTGCAGGCAGCCTGCAATACGGGCACCTTTTAAAGGCTGGCTTGGACCATACTCCTGGCGTAAAGCCATTAAGCCCGGCATTTCGGCCTCGGCCAGTTCAATCTCCTTGCGACCCCACTCGGCCAGTGAAAGGTCTTTTACCTTGTATTTAACAAATGCAGTTTCTACTGATGACATATCGTTTTCAATTTTGTGCAGCAAATTTAAATTATATCCCGGTGAAAAAGAAATGGGCAACAACGTGAGGGGTGATTTGTTGCCATAGGGTAAGATAAAACCTACTTGTTACAAGCGAGGCACGAGGCGAAATGACATTTTTTTAGCCCTTCGCCACCGGCTGCATAGTCAATTGCCCATTGTAAACGCCGCCGGTTTCTACCAGCAGGGTTTGGGTTTTGATGTTGCCGGTTATTTTGCCGGTTGCTTTTATCTCCAGCGATTCGGTTTGTATATCGCCCAGAACAATGCCGTAAACTACTATTTCTTTGGTTACAATATTACCGGTTACCTGGCCCTTTTCGCCAAGAATGAGGCCTTCATCTACCGTAACGTCGCCGGTTACCTGGCCATCAATACGGGCGAAGGCAGGAGCCTTAACGCTGCCGTCAACCACACAACCTTCGCTTATAAGGGTTGATATCGATTGCAGATCGAGCGCCACTTTATCTTTTTTACCGAAAATTGCCATAGTGTTTTTTAGTAGTAAGTAATTAGTATCAAGTAGTAAGTATTTTTATAGCAGCATTTTTTGTCTTGCTACTTGATACTAACTACTTGCTACTATTTATTGAGCGTTAAAAAATTAACCGGGTTTACGGGTTTGCCGTGCCTGCGTACTTCATAGTGCAGGTGCGCGCCTGTAGAGTGACCGGTAGAGCCTACCAAACCTATCTCGTCGCCCAGGTTTACTTCCTGGCCTACTTTTACCTTTATTTTAGACAGGTGCCCGTACACGGTCTGTATATCGTTTATATGCTGTATACGGATACAGTTACCGTAGCCACCGGCCCAGCCTGCAAAAACTATCTTGCCGCTGGCAGTGCATTTTACCTCATCGCCCTTTTTCCCTTTAAAATCAATCCCCGGGTGAAACTCGGCGCTGCCCGTATCAAAAGGATCGCTGCGGTAGCCAAAAAACGAGGTGAATGAACTAATGCGCGGATAGCCCATCGGGGTAAAAGCAATGGTACCTACCAGGTGATTAAGGTAATCGTTATATAGCGAATATGCTTCGGTATCGCTTAGTTTTTTGCCTTCGGCATTGGCATCACCGCCAAGGCCTTTGGTAGAAAAACCTTTAAGACCACGACGGCGCAGGTAATCGTTAATGGTTTTTAGCTTGTCCTCAATAGCCTGTATGTAGTTTTGGGCGCTGCCTTGCTTTACACCAGCCGGCGCTGCAACCTGTATAGGTGTGGCGCCTTTAAGCTTTGTTAACTGCACCATCAGCTGTTGCTTTTCAACTTGCTGTCGTGAGTTTTGTGAACTCAAATAAATGATGCATCCTACCAAAACCACAACAACAGCCACAATGCCCAGCGCGTAATGTTTAAGATTATTAAGGTGCTTTGTTTTAATTTGTAAAGACCGTGTAGGCTGTTGGTTTTTATTGATAACAACAACGGTACTGATATCAGATGTCTTACGTTTCATCAAATTCATTAATTAGGGTTCGCAATATAGTTATTACTATCAACAAAGCAATAGCTATTATTAACAAACGACTTGATGTCTGAGGGTTACCGCAAAAGCACATCGTCAGCAAATTGTTATTATTGCGTTTTTTAAATGCAAACTGCTAATCATTTGTTATTTTTGTAATTGATAAAAATCTAAAAAAACAAACATATCATGTATCCAGAATATTTAGTTGCCCCAATGCGGGAAGATTTAACCAGGGTAGGTTTTGAGGAACTGAAAGATGCCGCGGCTGTAAAAAATGCCATTGAAAGCGAAGGAACTGTATTTGTAATGGTAAACTCGGTATGTGGTTGCGCTGCTGCCAATGCACGCCCTGCTGCCAGAATTGCCGCTGCTAATGAAAAACATCCTACTAAATTAGTTACCGTTTTTGCAGGCATGGAAAAAGATGCTGTAGATACTGCACGTAACTATATGTTGCCTTACCCTCCGTCATCGCCGTCAATGGCCTTGTTTAAAGATGGTAAACTGGTACACATTATTGAACGCCACCAAATTGAAGGCCGCCCGGCGCAAATGATTGCCGATAACCTGATAGGTGCCTTTGAACAATACTGCTAATTTTAAGGCAAAAGGTTAAAGCTGAAAAGCAAAAGGAATAAAAGCAAAAAGATCTGGCATAAAATATACCAGATCTTTTTGCTTTTAATAAGGTCTTATTAACGGTTATACTGTAATGCTACCGGGATTGGAGTAATGTTTTTAGTATCCATTACACCGGGCGGAAGGTAGCTCAGCTTCAATTTAAAATCTTCCTTTTTGTGAAGGTATTCTATCCGTAAAGGGTAAAATCCTTTTGCCAATGGTAATATGTAAGTGAACGTTCTCTGGTTGTAATTACCATCCCATTGTATCAATAATTTGTTGCCAACGTATAGCTTAGAGCCTTTATCAGCATCTAAAATAAACAGGTAATAACCGTCTTCTTTTGTTTCCAGCATCCCATCAATAACCAGGGCGTAATTATTTTTTCGAGGGAGGTTATCCAAATCAAAATCATTGCCGGTTATTCCGGTTTTCACTGGTGTTAAATTTTTTACATCCGGCCACTTATCCCAGTCTCCTTCATAATAGGCATAATTAAACCCACCGGGCTTTAAGCTTTTTGGCTTTGCAACCGGGTGCAGGGCATTTCCAGTTATAAAATTACCGGTTATGGTTTTATCATAGTTGCTTCTGTTGGTGAAGCGTTTATAAGTAACTGTAGCAGCACCAGTTAAGGCAATCTCGGGCAGTGCTTTTGCCGATGAAGTTGTGGGCACTGTTCCATCAAGCGTATAATACACTTTTGAGGTATCGTTAAAATACAATATTTTGATAGGTTTATCTTTTAAAACAATCCCGTTCATTGGATGAAATTCAATCCCACCAGAAAACCCGGTATAGGTAAACTTTAGCCCATCGTATGTGGTCTTAAATCTTACCGAACTATGTGTTTCATCGGGGTAGATCGATACCTTCCAGGTTAAACCTGCAGGCGCAATACTTTTAAGTATGGTGCCCATAGTGTCAATCTTCATCGATCTGCCATCCTTTCCATCGCGGCCACTTATAAAAAGAGTGTTATTTAAACCCGCTAAAGCAGGTAATTTACCGGCGGCAATTTTGGGCAGATAGCAATTATCCCACCAAAGACTGGGGTCGACAGCGATGTACGATTTAAAAACCTTAGGTTCATTTAACAGCGCGTACATCACAAACAAGCCTCCTAATGAGTGCCCCCAAAGCGTATTATCACCATTGGACGGATATGTTTTATTAACATGAGGAATCAGTTCATTTTTAATAAAAGCCAGAAATTTATCTGCACCGCCGGATGTTTTCCAATCCTTTAAATGAGTTGGTGTAAGATCTTTATTCCGGTCGATACCCAACACACTTACAATTATGGTTGGTGGCATATTTCCCTCTCCCTCTAAAAAGCGCTGCACCTGTGTTATTAAGCCTGTATTCCAATTGCCGCCATCAAGTACATATAGCACATCATATTTATCGGTACTCCCGGGTTTATAATCGGGCGGAACAAATACCTGTATCAGCCTTTCCTGGTTTAATATCCCCGACTTTAATGAATCGAGCCGTGCATTAACGGGTACTTTAAGAACAGTATCCTGTGCTTTGGCCATATTAACCATGCTGTTGGTTATTACTAGCAGCGCTAAAAAAAATCGAAGTCTGTTTTTCATTTTATATAAACATCATTATTCACTTCTTAAACTTTTCACAGGATTCATTAACGCGGCTTTAATACTTTGATAGCTTACCGTGAGCAGGGTGATCATGATAGCGCCAACGGCGGTTGTCCCAAAAATCCACCAGGACAGTTCGGCGTGGTACCTGTAATCTTTTATCCAACCTTGCATAAAATAATAAGCAGTTGGGATAGCCAGGAGCAACGAAATACCTACCAGCACCACAAAATCTAACGACATTAAGCGCCACAGGCCAAACACCGATGCGCCCAACACTTTGCGTACGCCAATCTCTTTGGTGCGTTGCTCGGCCATAAACGATGCCATGCCAAACAGCCCCATACAGCTGATGAAAATGGCAAGCAGGGTAAAGAAACCGGCAAGCTTGCCTATGCGTTCTTCATTTGCAAATTTCCGGGCGTACTCTTCGTCTGTAAATTTATAATCAAAGGGGCTGGCCGGGTCATACTGTTTAAATACAGCTTCAATTTTATGTAATGACTCGCTGACGCTTTTGTCTGTGTTCAGCCTGATATCAACTATCCCGGGAGCATACGAAACCATATAAAATATAGTTGGTTTTATGGGGTCATAGGGTGACGACATAACCATATCTTTCACTACGCCTATAACTTTAAAAGTTTTGTACCATTTAATGGTTTCGCCAACCGGGTGTTTAAAGTTCATGAACTTTACAGCAGCTTCGTTTAGTACTATTCCCGATGAATCTGTTAAAATATCCCTCGAAAAATCACGGCCGTCGGTAAGTTTCCAACCCGCCGTTTTTCCAAATTCAGGGCTCACCGGAACAGTGCCAAAATCATCCTGTAAATTAGGGTCCTTATCCCTCCAGGTAAGGCCGCTATTATTGGAATATACCCCGGTTAACGGACTATCAGACTCGGCCATTTCTGCTATTGCCCCCGACTGCTGCAAGTCATTTCTTACCGCTATAAAGTGCTGATGAATAGCATCCGTTTTCATTTCTATCTGAATAAGACCGCTGCGGTCGTAACCAATTGGTCTGTTCTTGGTGAATTGCACCTGCCTGAAAACAATAATAGTACCTATAATTAAAGTAACAGAAACTGTAAACTGTAAAACCACCAGTACTTTACGAGGTAATGCTGCCAATCGCCCGGCTTTAAATGTCCCTTTTAAAACTTTTACCGGCTTAAATGATGACAGATAAAAGGCGGGGTAGCTGCCCGCGATGAGCCCGGTTATCAGACTAAAACCAATTCCCAATATCCAAAACACCGGGTTAGCCCATAATACATACATAGTTTTATCGGCTACCTGATTAAACCAGGGCAAAATAAGCTGTACAAGAAGTAAGGAAAACAAGAAGGCAAATGCTGAGACCAGCACCGACTCTACCAAAAACTGACCTATAAGCTGACTACGCAACGATCCTACCGTTTTGCGGATACCCACTTCTTTGGCCCGCTTTTCTGACCGGGCCGTACTTAGGTTCATAAAATTGATACAGGCCAGCAGTAGTACAAATACGCCAATAATGCCAAACATCCATACAAATTGAATAGCCCCACCTGTATTAATACCATTCTTAAACTCCGAATATAAATGCCATTTGCTTATCGGATGCAAAAACACAGCTGGCTTAAAAGATAAACCCAGCTTATTGCCCTCAGCGGCAAAAGCATTCAGTTTCAAATCTTTTATCCTGGCCGATACCTTGCTTATATCAGCATTGGGGCTTAGCTGTACAAATAGCTGCCATGAATTATTACCCCATTGTGTAATGTTTGTTTTTACATGAGTAGTCATGTACAGATCCCAGGGTGCTATAAATGCTATTTCAGCTAAGCTGTTATTGTGCGGCAGATCTTCGTAAACGCCGGTAACCTTAACGTTCCATTTATTGTCGATCTTTAAGGCTTTAAACATGGGATCGGTATCACCAAAAAGGGCCTTAGCCAGTGATGCAGAGAGAATGACAGACGATGGATCTTTTAGTCCCGATCGTGTGCCTTTGATCATTTTTAAGGTGAACAGGTCTGGTGCTTCGGCCTGCATATAGTTTCCCTTTTGGGTTAGTTTTTTATCACCGAATGCGAGGATGTGCGGGCTTGTCCAGGTTGATAGTACTACATACTTAAAATCATTCTTATAGTCATCCCGTAGTTTATAACCCAATGGCATAGGTATATCCGATTGTGTACCTACATTACCATTAAAGGTTTGATGCTGCATAACCTGTACCAACCGGTCGTAGTTTTTAAAATACCTATCGTACGATAGCTCATCCCAGACCCAAAGGCCAATGAGCATGGCCACTGCCATACCAACCGAAAGGCCGGCCACATTAATAAAAGTATGCGCCTTGTTATGCGTAAGGTTACGCCAGGCAATTTTTAAATAGTTTGTTATCATGGTTGTTGGTTCATTGGTTCACTTATTCATTGGTCTTGTCTCTTGGCTATTGCCGCCGCCAATACACAATGCTTCTCTCTTGATTCTTAACTCTTGATTCTATTTCTATTCCGACCTCAAACTCTTCACAGGGTTCATTAACGCGGCTTTAATGCTTTGATAACTTACGGTGAGCAGGGTTATCCCGATGGCCCCGATGGCTGTTGCCCCAAATATCCACCAGGAAAGTTCGGCGCGGTATTTATAATCCTGCAGCCAACCGTGCATAAAATAATAAGCAGTTGGGATGGCAATAAGCAGGGAGATACCTACCAGCATCACAAAATCTAACGACATTAAGCGCCACAGGCCAAACACCGATGCGCCCAATACCTTGCGTACGCCAATTTCTTTGGTGCGTTGCTCGGCCATAAACGATGCCATGCCAAACAAGCCCATACAACTGATGAAAATGGCCAGCAGGGTAAAGAAACCTGCAAGCTTGCCTATACGCTCTTCGTTGGCAAATTTGTTGGCGTACTGGTCGTCGGTAAATTTATACTCGAAGGGGCTGCCGGGGGCATACTGTTTCCAGGCGGCTTCAATTTTACTTAAGGTTTCGTGGGCGCTCATTTTAGGATTAATACGAATATCTACCATACCCCCGGTACCCTTTGTAAGGTAAAACATGGTTGGCTGCACCGGCTCATAGGGCGATGTCATTACCATATCTTTTACTACACCTATGATCTGAAATTTCCTGTACCATTCCAGGTTTTCGCCCACGGGGTGTTTAAAGTGCATAAATTTGGCGGCGGTCTCATTCACTATCATCCCCGATGAGTCGGCCAGGTTGTTTTTTTCAAAGTCGCGGCCTTCCAATATCTTCCATTGGGCTGTTTTACCAAACTCTGGACTAACGGCTATGGTACCAAAATCATCCTGCAGGGCGGGGTCCTTATCGCGCCATTTAAAGCCGCTGTTATCTGAGTATACATCTGTTAGCGGGCTATCAGACTCGGCCATTTCCATAATGGCTCCGGATTGTATCAGGTCGTTACGCACAGCGTCGAAATGTTTGTGAATCTCATCGGTACGCATATCAACCTGAATAAGGCCTGTACGCTCGTACCCTACCGGGCGGTTCTTGGTGTACTGCACTTGCCTGAAAACGATGATAGTACCAATAATAAGCGTAACCGAAACCGTAAATTGTAACACCACCAATATTTTACGCGGCAACGCGGCAAAACGACCGGCTTTAAAAGTGCCTTTTAATACTTTAACGGGCTGAAACGATGATAAATAGAAAGCCGGGTAGCTCCCCGCTATAATACCGGTAAAAATACTGAACCCGATCCCCATGATCCAAAACAATGGATTAAACCATAGTATGGATATGGATTTATCGGCCACCTGATTAAACCAGGGCAATATTAGCTGTACCAAAACCAACGACAGCACAAATGCGAAAACAGTGATCAGCATCGACTCCATGAAAAACTGGCCGATAAGCTGGCTCCGTAATGAACCAACCGTTTTACGAATGCCTACTTCCTTGGCTCTCTTTTCGCTGCGGGCGGTGCTCAGGTTCATAAAATTGATACAGGCCAGTAGCAGTACAAACATACCAATGAGGCCAAACATCCACACAAATTTAATATCGCCGCCGGTATTAACACCGTTTTTAAACTCACTGTATAAATGCCATTTGCTCATGGGGTGTAAAAAGATAGCTGCCTTAAAAGTCAGGCCTATTTTATCGCCATTAAGCTTCAGGCCTTCCATTTTCAGGCTTTTTATTTTTGCCGATACCTTGTTCAGATCGGCATTGGGCTGTAGCTGTGCAAACAACTGCCACGAATTATTGCCCCAGCTGGTGCGGGCTTGTTTTAAATATGGCTGGGTAGTCATAAACAAATCCCAGGGGGCTATAAAACCAAGTTCTTTAAAACTTGCATTATGAGGCAGATCTGCGTATACGCCGGTTACTTTTACATTCCACTGGTTGTCTATTTTTATAGATTTAAACATAGGATCGGCATTACCGAAAACGGCTTTGGCTAATGATGCAGACAGCATAATAGATGATTGATCTTTTAATGCCGACCGAGTTCCTTTCAACATTTTGAGGCTCAGCATATTCGGCGCTTCTGGCTGCATATAAGAGCCAGTGTAGGATAGTTTTTTATCGCCCGAGGCAATGATGTGGCTAAAGTTCCAGGTAGAGAGTACAACATATTTAAAATCGCTTTTATACTCGTCTCTTAATTTATAACCAAGCGGTATAGGGATAGAGTTTTGCGTACCAACTTCGCCGTTAAAGGTCTGGTGCTGCATCACCCGTACAATACGATCATAATTATCGTGCGTTTTATCGTACGAGAACTCGTTCCAAATCCAAAGCCCTATCAGCACAGCCACCGCCATACCAACCGATAGCCCCGTAACATTAATAAATGTATGCGCCTTGTTTTTAATAAGGTTACGCCATGCAATTTTAAGATAGTTTTTTATCATGGTTGTTTAAACTCTAAATCCTAATTTTTAAAACTCTAAATCCGAAACCCTAATTTTGCTGTCTTAATTCTATTCGCTCCTCAAACTTTTTATCGGGTTTATTAGAGCTGCTTTTATAGCCTGGAAACTTACAGTTGCAAGGGCTATCAGTATAATCACCCCACCAGAAAGCACAAACATCCACCATTGTATGGGTGTATGATAAGCAAAACCCTGCAGCCATTTATTCATGGTATACCAGGCTATAGGTGATGCTATAAGTAAGGCTATAATTACAAGTACCAAAAACTCTGATGATAACAACGCAAACAACGACCCTATGCGGGCTCCCAATATTTTACGGATACCTATTTCTTTAACGCGCTGTTCTGCGGTAAACATAGCCAAACCAAGCAAGCCAAGGCAAGAGATAAAAATAGCCAGCAGCGCAAACGCATCGGCAAGCAGGCCTACTACCTGTTCGCTTTTATAAAGATTTTGGTATTCTTCGTCGGAAAAGGAATAGCTGAATGGGAATGCCGGATTAATTTTTTTACTCAAGGTTTCCAGGCTGGCTAAAGCTTCTTTGGTTTTACCCGGCCCGGTACGAATTAGCAAACTGCCATAATCTTCGCTTTTCCCAAGCCAAAGAATTAACGGAATAATAGACTCATGCATAGAATTGATATGAAAATCCTTCACGATGCCAATGATCTTGCCTTTTCTCCCCCAAAGAGATAAAGATTGCCCGATGGGATTTACATACCCCATTCTTTTCATTGCTGTTTCATTTACCACATAACCGGCTGTATCTGTGGGAAAATCTTTAGAAAAGTCGCGCCCACCCAGCAGGGTTAATTTAAGTGTTTTTATAAAATCATAACCTACCCCTGTTTGTACAAACCTGATGCTGGTGTTGGGGTCTTTCCCGGTCCATTCAACAGAAACGGTACCATTATCAATTATGGTAGGGTTAGAACCCGCAACTGTTACGGATTGTACTCCCGGCATTTTTAAAGCCTCGGTCTTGAAAACATCATACTGTAATCTCATCTCCCCATCAACCGGTATATAGATAAGGTTGTCGCGGTCGTACCCCAGGTTTTTGGATTGGATAAAATTCATTTGCCTGGCAACAATTATAGTTCCGATAATCATGGTTACGGATAACACAAACTGAAAAACCACCAGCCCTTTACGAAACAATGTGGCGCCCGAATCTAATTTAAGCGCACCCTTTAAAACTTTAACCGGGTTAAACGACGAAAGGAACAAGGCCGGATAACTACCAGCTACCACACCGGTTGCCAGCGTAATAACTGCTAGTTTTACCCAAAAACCAACCTCATAAAACGGCAGTGCAATCTGTTTCTGAGTTATTTGATTAAACACAGGCAGCAGCAATACCAACAACACCAACGAAACAATAACTGCCAACGACGTTATCAATAATGATTCGCCGATAAACTGTTTAATTAATACCGAACGCACTGCCCCAACAACTTTGCGCACACCAATTTCACGTGCCCGTTTAACAGAACGCGCGGTGCTTAGGTTCATGAAGTTTATACAGGCTATCAGTAAAATAAAAACGGCCACAATGCTAAACAGGTGCACATATTCTATCCGGCCAGCGTCAAATTTAGTCCCTTCGAAATTACCGTGCAGGTACTTTTCATCAAACCGTTGTATATCAAGCTGTGTAGTAAAAACACCTTTTTTTTGGCCGGTACTATAGTTATCCAAAAAGTGAGTTATCTTTTTTTCAAACTGCGCTGCACCCGCGCCTTCCCGCAACATTACTGTGGTGCGGGGCCAGTTGTTGTCCCAGTTTTTTGCGCTGGGGTTTTCTATCACAAAGGCATCCCAGTTAATCACATATTCAAACTTTTCTGAAGTATTGGCCGGCAGGTTTTCAAATACAGCGCTTATGGTAAAATCCTTTTTATTTTCAAAACGGATAGTTTTACCTATAGCCGCCTGCGGGCTACCATAAAAGTTTTCGGCCATTTTACGCGAAACAGCCAGGCTTAACGGTGTATTTAATGCGGTTTGCACATTGCCTTGCAAAAGCGGGTAGCTAAACATTTTAAAAAAATCTGCATCTGCAGCCGCTCCGTGGCATTTTAACACCTTGTTTTGTGCCCTAAACGTGTTACTCTCTTTGTATACGGCGTTTACAGCATATTCTATTTCGGGGAACACCTTTTTCATCTCTGCCGCCAATACACCCGGTGTATTATATTGCCCGGAAATTTTGTTGTCGAAGTATCGCCGCTCATAAACGTTATACAAACGTGACTTATTTTTATGAAAAGCATCAACACTTATTTCGTTTTGCACCCAAAGCATAATAAGCAGACTACAGGCAATGCCTACCGAAAGGCCAGCCATATTAATAAATGTATGAGCCTTATTATTAATAAGATTACGCAAAGCGATCTTTAAATAGTTTTTTATCATGGTTATTTAATCTCTAAACCCTAATTTTTAATCTCTAATTCTAAAACTCTAAATCCTAATTTTTAAATTCTAAAAAAGTCAAACCTAATTTTGCTGGCTTGCTACCCGATACTAACTACTTGATACTATTCCCCTATTCGCTTCTTAAACTTTTCACAGGGTTCATCAGCGCTGCTTTTATAGCCTGGAAACTTACGGTTACCAGGGCAATACCGATAATAATGATAGCCGATAGGGCAAACATCCACCATTCAACAGGCGTGCGGTATGCAAAGGTTTCGAGCCAGTGATTCATACCGTACCAGGCAATAGGCGATGCAATAACCAGCGCTATTACTACAAGCCACAAAAACTCGGCAGATAACAATGTAAATAACGAGGCCGCACTTGCACCCAACACCTTGCGGATGCCTATTTCCTTAAACCTTTGCTCGGCCGTAAACATGGCCAATCCCAGTAAACCAAGGCACGAAATAAAAATAGCGAGGAACGCAAATCCATCAGAAAGCTTGCCGACTATCTGCTCGCTATTATAAAGCTTGTTATACTCCTCGTCAGAAAACGTGTAAGTGAACTGGAAATTGGGGTTTAACTGTTTTGAAATTTTTTCGAGACTGGCTAGTGCTTCTTTCGTTTGCCCCGGTGCGGTTCTTATCATCACCGTTCCATCGGCCCCTTTCTGATCGTAATAAAGGATTAAGGGTTTAATTTCATCATGTAACGAACTGAAATGAAAATCTTTAACAACACCAATAATTTTACCTTTATTGCCCCATATAGTTAATGCCTTCCCTATTGGATTTGTATAGCCTAACCTTTGTAAAGCGGTTTGGTTAATGATATACCCGGCCGAATCGGTAGGGAAATCTTTTGAAAAATCGCGGCCCGAAACCAGTTTCAGCTTTATGGTGCTGACAAAATCGTATCCTACACCGGCGTCAGAAAACGATACATTACTGTTTGGGTCCTTGCCATCCCAATCAACATTTACTGTTGAATTACTCATGGCAGTAGGTGGTTTGCTGCCCCGCGTTATGGTCTTTATCCCGGGCATTTTAAGCGCCTCGGTTTTAAAAACTTCATAGTTTTGGGCAAGGTTGCCTTCCAACGGCATGTAAACAAGATTATCGCGGTTAAAACCAAGGTTAACAGACTGAATGTAATTTACCTGCCGCGATACGATGATAGTTCCTATAATTAAAACTACCGAAAGCACAAATTGAAACACCACCAGCCCCTTGCGAAACAAGGTTGTGCTGGCGTCGAGTTTCAGGGTACCCTTTAATACCTTCACCGGGTTAAACGACGATAGAAATAATGCAGGATAACTACCAGACACAATGCCGGTGATAAGCAGGATGAGTGATAGTTTTAACCAGAATGATACCTGGTGAAAAGGCAGCTCAATTTGTTTTTGCGTAATTTGATTAAATATTGGCAGTAGTACTACCAGCAGCAACACAGCAATTATTACTGCAACAGAAGTTAACAGCAACGATTCGCAAATAAACTGTTTAATGAGGCCACTGCGTAACGCCCCCACAACTTTCCTCACCCCTATTTCTTTAGCCCTTTTTACCGACCGGGCCGTAGTTAAGTTCATGAAATTAATGCAGGCTATCAGCAAGATAAATAAAGCAACAATACTGAATAAATTTACATATTCAATTCGGCCGCCATCCACCTTGCCATTGGTGAAAGTACCGTGCAGGTAAACATCATTAAACGGTTGCAGACCGAGTTCCTGCGTAAAGGTTCCTTTTTTTTCGCCTTTATCCAGGCTCTCTAACAAATGGGTGATCTTTTTATCAACCAGCGCAGGGTTTGCATCTGCCCGAAGTTGAATATAGGTATACGGCGTATTATTGCCCCATTCCTTTGCCCATGGGTTATCCTGTAAAAACGAAACCCAATTGATAAGGTAATCGAACTTAACAGAAGAATTTACACCCACATTTTCAAATACCGATGTTACCACAAAATCTTTGCGGCTATCAAGCCTTATGGTTTTGCCCAGGGCCTGCTGCGGGCTTCCGAAAAAAGCAACTGCCATTTTTTGTGATATGGCCATCCCCAGTGGATTATTTAAAGCACTTTGCGCTGTACCCAGTATTAAGGGATAACTAAACATTTTAAAAAAATCAGCATCGGCCGATCCTCCTTTGAGCTTTAGTATCTTATCGCCAACCTTAAACGTATGTTCATCATAAAAAACTGCGTTTACGGCATATTCCACCTCCGGAATTACCCGTTTTATTTCGGCAGCTAAAACCCCGGGCGTATAATACTGCGCGTTAACCTTATTATCATAATACTGACGCTCATAAACAGTATACAAACGCTGTCCGTTTTTATGAAAAGCATCTACTGCTAACTCATTTTGTACCCACAGCAAAATAAGCAGACTACATGTAAGCCCCACAGAAAGCCCCGTTATATTGATAAAGGTATGCGCCTTATTTCTGATAAGGTTTCGCCACGCTATTTTTATATAGTTCCGTATCATAATGTTGGTTTATTGGTTCACTTGTTTATTGGTTCATTGGTGCCCTACTATGGCTTCATCCCTTTTACCTCTTGTCTTGATACTTGATACTAATTACTTGATACTTCTCCCTTATTCCGTTTTCAAACTCTTAACCGGGTTTAATAATGCAGCGCGGATGCTTTGGTAACTTACCGTAAGCAAGGTTATTACCATGGCACCTGTGGCGGTAGCAAAAAATATCCACCATACCATGGCGGCATGGTATTGGTAGCCCTGCAGCCAGCTGTTCATAAAGTAGTAGGATACCGGTGTTGCTATCAGTATGGCGATGATAACCAGCACCACAAAATCTGCCGACATTAAACGCCACAGGCTAAATACCGATGCCCCAAGCACTTTGCGTACCCCAATCTCCTTAATGCGTTGCTCGGCCAAAAAGGTAGCCATACCAAAAAGGCCAAGGCAGCTGATAAAAATAGCCAGGCCGGCAAAGCAGGCAGCCAGTTTGCCTATACGTTGTTCGTTACCAAATTTCAGGGCGTAGTCATCGTCTACAAAGTGGTATTCAAATGGTTGCGATGGATTATATATTTTAAATATGTTCTCTATTTTACCCAGCGCTTCTGTGGCACTCATTTTGGGGTTGATCTTTAGCAACACTATCGACTCGGCCTCTTTAGACAGATAAAAGATAAACGGCCTTACCTCTTCATAAGGCGATTTAACAATCATATCTTTAATAACCCCTATCACTTTCAGCTTTTCGCCGTTCCATTTTATAGTTTCGCCAACGGCGTTATCATTCATACCCATAAAATGGGCGGCGGTCTGGTTAATAACCAGGCCCGATGAATCGGTAAGGAACGACCGCGAGAAACCCCTGCCTTGTTTAAACTTCCAGCCAATGGTTTTCTCGTAATCGTATGATACGCCTTCAGTAGGGAAATCAACACTCATATTAGGGTCTTTACCCCTCCAATCAAACCCACTGCTGCTCGAGTTGTATTCTGTTGGCGATGCACCGGCTTCGGCTATCGATATTACAGCTTCGCTTTTTAGCAGCTCGGTTTTAACAACATCGAAGTGTTTGTGCACGTCATCGTTAATTACCGGTAAAGCTACCAGGCCATCGCGGCTGTAGCCAATGGGCCTATCCTTTGCAAACTGTATTTGCCTGAAAACTATAATGGTACCAATAATAAGCGTAATAGATACTGTAAATTGTATCACCACCAATACCTTGCGCGGTACAGCAGCAAAACGCCCCACTTTAAATGATCCCTTTAAAACTTTAATGGGCTCAAATGATGATAAGTATAAGGCCGGATAGCTGCCTGCTATTAAACCTGTAAACAAACTAAAACCAATAACCATTACCCAAAACAATGGGTTACCCCATAAAACCGACATGCTTTTATCAGATACCGAATTAAAAAACGGCAGGCTTACCTGTACCAGCAATATGGATAAAGCAAGCGATAAGATCACAAACAACAACGATTCGGTAAAAAACTGGTAAATAAGCTGGCTGCGCAGCGAGCCTATGGCTTTGCGTATACCTACCTCCTTAGCGCGTTTTTCTGAACGGGCGGTACTCAAATTCATAAAATTGATACAGGCCAACAGCAATACAAACAGGCCAATAACACCAAACAGCCAAACATATTGAATACGGCCGCCAACGTTTACGCCATTTTTAAAATCGCTGTATAAATGCCATTTGCTCATGGGCTGTAAAAAAAGTGCAGGTTTCTTTTTAGCAAGTTCGGGGTTAAGGTTGCGTAGTTTGGCATCTTTTATTTTGGCAGATACATCGGCAAAACTGGTATTATCAATCAGCTGTACAAAAATCTGAAAAGCATTTGGCCGCCACGGATCGGCAGCGGTGCGCACCCATTCGGTATTGTTAAAATAAAGCTGCCATGGGGCAATAAAAGTGATCTCGCCAAAGGTTGAATTGCGAGGCAGATCTTCGTAAACGCCGGTAACCTTAACATCCAGCTTATTATCAATTTTTAAAACTTTGTTTATAGGGTCGGCATCACCAAAATAGGCTTTGGCGTTGGAGGCCGATATCAGTACCGAATAAGGGTCTTTCAACCCGTCGCGGGTGCCTTTGAGCATTTTAAGGCTAAACATTTCCGGTGCCTGCGGCTCAAAGTAAACACCCATCTTGTTCAGCTTTTTATCGCCCAGGCTTAGCATATGTTTGCCCATGCCCGCCGCCATAACCACGGCTTTAAAACTGCTGCCATAGTTTTTGCGCAGTTCGTTAGCCAGCGGATAAGGCGTTGCCGCCCAGGTATCAATCTCGCCATTGTTTTTTAAATTTTGTTCAACAAGGGCAATCCGATTATAATTCTGGTGATATTGATCGAACGAAAGCTCGTCATATATCCACAAACCAATTAATATAGCCACCGCCATACCTACCGATAAGCCTGCAATATTGATAAACGAGTTTATCTTGTTTTTTACCAGGTTGCGCCAGGCTATTTTGAAATAATTTTTAATCATGATAGTTGAAATTCTAAACTCTAACTTCTAAAACCTAAATTCTAAAATGTCGGGTACCTTTGTTATAGTCTCCTGTCTTGATACTTGATACTAATTACCTGATACTCTTCTACTATTCCGCTTTCAAACTTTTCACCGGGTTCATCAAGGCTGCTTTTATGGCCTGGAAACTTACGGTAAACAGGGCTACTATTACGGCCAATATGCCAGCCAGAGCAAACATCCACCAACTGATGGTTACGCGGTATTCAAAATCCTGCAGCCATTTGCTCATACCCCACCAGGCCAAGGGCGTGGCGATAACGAAGGCGATGATCACCAGCTTTAAAAAATCTGTTGATAGCAACTGTACAATACCGGTTACACTTGCACCCAGCACTTTGCGGATGCCTATTTCCCTGCTGCGCTGTTCGGCACTAAAAGCTGCCAGCCCAAATAGCCCAAGGCATGATATCACAATGGCTACCATGGTAAATGAATTGATGATCTGCGATAGCATGATCTCGGTTTCATATTGTTTTTGAACCTCGGTATCCAGAAACGTGTATTCAAAAGGCACCTCGGGGAAATCCTTATGCCAAATTTTTGATATTTTATCAAGCAAGGCCTTATAGTTACTGCTGCCTACAGATACCAGCATGCAATTAAAATAGTCGGCTTTGTTTTGGTAAACCATCATAAACGGCCTCACTTCGTTGTGCAGCGAATTGTAATTAAAGTTTTTCATTACGCCTGCTATTTCAACAAAAGTGGCGGGATTGCCATCGTATTGCGAATACAGCCTGGTGCCCGGTGCTTTTTGCACATCCAACCCAAGGCGCTTGGCCAAAGTTTCGTTAATCAATACACGATTGGTATCGTTCAGCCTAAAATCGCGACCGCTTATTAAGCTAACCCCATTGGCTTTTACAAAATGCTCGTCGGTATTAATGTTTTGAGCGTCAACAGCAGCAGCCATATTACCGCCTGCCAAAAAAACGCCATGATCATGCGGTACAAACTGCCCTAAATAATTATCGGCATTATTTACTGCTTTTACTTCTGATAGCTCTTTCAGATCGTTAGTGAAAGCAGCCATTTTTTTCTGCGAAGCATCGGTGTAAAAATTGAAGATCAGCTTTTGGTTTTTATCAAAGCCGAGGTCTTTGTTTTTGATATAATTTAACTGGCTGTAGATAACAATGATACCTATAACCAAAACTATTGATAAAACGAATTGGAAAACAACCAGGAACTTACGAATGCCGGTAGCCGAAACCTGGCTGGTAAAATTGCCTTTGATCACCTTAATAGCCTCAAACGCCGATAGGTAAAATGCAGGATAGCTGCCAGCAACCAAACCGGTAACCATAATAAGGCTTACCAGCATTATCCAAATTTTGTAGTTGCTAAAAAAAGCCAATTGAATATCAGCCCTGGTGATCTGGTTAAGGTAAGGCATTAGCAATATGAGCAATGGCAAAGCAATGGCAACACCTATAAAAGCCAGCAGAAACGATTCGCCTAAAAACTGTTTTATTAAATCGCCTTTGCCTGCACCCACTACTTTACGCACACCAACTTCTTTGGCGCGTTTGGAGGCCCGGGCGGTAGATAGATTCATGAAGTTGATACAGGCAATTACCTGTATCATCACCGCTATTAATATGAGCAGGAATAAAAACTTAGGATCGAGTGTTTTGGTTAGTTCGTTATCAAAACCTGTGGTAGTATGAATGCCGGTAACCTGTTGCAGGTGCAGTACCTTTTTCATGCCGATATCTTTAAACTGTTGGGCGGCATATTTATTCAAAAAATCGGGTAGCTTTTTTTCAAGGCCAGCAGCACTTGCATCGGGCCTTAATTTGATGTACGCATACAAAAAATTATTACCGGCCCAGGCGTCATTTTTTCGTACCGATTCGCCAAATCCACCGCTGTTCATGGTTATATACATATTGCCATGAATGTGCGATTTGCCCAGGCTTTCGTCAACCACACCGGTAACCTTATAGTCGTGTTTGCCAAAAGAATTATCGATAGATATCATTTTACCAACGGCGTCTTCACTGCCAAAAAGCTTATCGGCAACAGGCTTAAGCAGCACTATGGAGTACGGCTCGGCCAGTACGTTTTTGGCGTTGCCATTCACAAAGTGGTAATTGAACATATCGAAAAAGGTAGAATCTACAAACAACGCGTCTTTCTCGTAAAACGATTTCTCCTTGTAGCGCAGCAAGTGTTGTTTGGCACCAAACTTTTCGGTAGTTACAACCCGGGTAAACTGTTGCACCTCGGCAAAATCATTTCTCATGGCCGGGGTTATTGGTGGCGAGCTTGTGCCAATACGGTGTTTATCGCCGGTGAGTTCCAGGTCGGTTGTTACCCTGTAAATATTATTAACATTCTTATGTTGCTTATCATAACTATACTGGTCCTGTACATACAACAAAATATACAGGCAACATAAAGTACCTGTGGCCAGGCCAATAATATTGATAAAACTAAAGGTTTTGTTTTTTAACAAAAACCTCCATGCTGTTTTTAAATAACTCTTGATCATGCTATTCCAAACTATAAATTCTAATTTCTAAATACTAAACCCTAATTTTTAAACTCTAAAATGTCGGGTATCTCCAGTCTTGATACTTGATACTAACTACTTGATACTATTTACCTACTCCGCTTTTAAACTCTTCACCGGGTTCATCAGCGCGGCTTTAATGCTTTGATAGCTTACGGTAAGTACGGCAATCAGTATGGCAGTTATCCCCGCCAGGGTAAACATCCACCAGCTGATATTAATGCGGTTGCTGGCGTTAAAATCCTGCAGCCACTTGTTCATGGCCCACCAGGCTATGGGCGAGGCTATAATAATGGCTATAAACACCAGCTTAACAAAATCAACAGATAACAGGCGGGTAATATTAGCTATGCTTGCGCCAAGTACTTTACGGATGCCTATCTCTTTGCTCCGTTGCTCGGCCATAAAGGCTGCTAATGCAAACAGGCCAAGGCAGGCAATAATAATAGCCAACACGGCAAAACTTGTAAATATGCGCCCCATGCGCTGCACATCGGCATACATGTTGGCAAATTGCTCGTCCATAAAAGTGTAACGGATGGGCTGATTGGGCGAAAACTTTTTCCAGGTAGCGGTGATCTGCGCAAGTGTGCTCTTCACATCGTCGGTTTTAATTTTTACCGATACGATAGACGCGCTGTTTGACAGGTGCATCACCAATGGATCGAGCCCGTCTCTTAACGATTCGAAATTAAAATCCTTAACCACACCGATGATAGGCACCGCCGGACCGTAATTGGAGATACGTTTGCCAACCGGGTTTTTAAGTCCTAATTTTTGTGCCATGGCCTGGTTAATGATCACGGCCTGCGAATCGGTTTTCAGGTTAGGGCTAAAGTTACGGCCTGCCACCAGCGTCATGCCCATGGTTTTAATATAGTCTTCATCCACATCCCAAAACTGGCCGCCTGTGCCTGCTTCTAACTTTTCTTTCCCTTCGTTATGAAATTGGTTACCATTACGTTTGGTGCCCGATACAGGTAAAAAATCGCTGATGGTAACACTTTTTACTGCGGATAGCTTCAACAATTCGTTTTTAAAACTTTTAACCTCGTTTTCGAGCGTGTTGGTACCCTGTATCATCAGCACCTGGTCTTTATCAAAACCAACCTTTTTATTAAGGATGTAATGCATCTGGTTGTAAATAACAACCGTGCTGATAATTAATATAATGGAGGTTGTAAACTGAAAAACCACCAGCCCGTTACGCAGTGCCGAGCTTTTACTGCCCGTAGCCAGTTTGCCTTTCAAAACATCAACCGGTTTAAAGCCCGATAGGTAAAAAGCCGGATAAATGCCCGCAAGTATACCTATGATAACGGCGGCCACAATTATTGCAGGTGCAAACCACCATTGCAGCCAGGGAATAGTAAGCGTTTTGGAAGCAAGGATATTAAAGTAAGGCAGCAGCATTGCCGCCAGTATAAGCCCCAGTATAAACGAAAAGAAACTATAGATAAGCGATTCTGTTAAAAACTGGTTAATAAGCCCGCTACGCTGCGAGCCTACTACCTTACGTAAGCCCACCTCTTTTGCCCTGTTGGCCGATTTTGCCGTAGCCAGGTTAATAAAATTGATACAGGCAATCAATAAAATAAAAACCGAAACAGCGCCAAAAAGCCACACAAACCTAATATCGCCATGCGACATACCGTCATGAATATCGTACGATTGCAGGTTGATATCTTTCACATTTTGCAAATACATGTTTAACATAGCCGACATCTTCTCGGCGTTCTTATTGCCGCTTCTTACCAAATCGGGGATATAATAGCCCTTGATTATCCCATCGGTTATCTTCTTGTTTAAATTACTAACGTTTACACCTGGTTTTAGCAGCAGGTAAACACTATAATTACTGGCACCCCAGGTTTCCTGTTCGCCATTCCAAAACTGAACGCCGGTAAGCGTAAGCAAAAAATTATAATGCAGGTGCCCGGTTTCAGGAAAATCCTGCATCACCGCGCCGATTTTATACGGCCGGCTTTTATTGTTATTAAGGTACATTACCTTGCCAACCGGATTTTGACCGGGAAAATACTTATCTGCCTTGCTTTTAGCTATCACCATGGTTTGCGGCTCCGAAAGCGCATGCGCCAGGTCGCCATAAACTATGGGCACTTTCAGGATCTCCAATAACGATTGATCGGCATAAGCAAAACCATCTTCATGTGTATTATCCACGCCGTCGGCACGCTTTAGTTCGTTACTACCAGCCCCCCAAAACAGGCTATTGGGCATCAAACGCCCGGATTTTTCAACCTCCGGGTAATTATTTTTTACCGTTTTGGCCATCACAGCGGGCCAGTCAACTCCTTTTTCGTGAATGCTACCATCATTATAGGCACCTACTATGCGGTAAATACGACTGGCATCGGGATAGCTTTTATCAAAGCTAAGCTCGTTACCAATGTATAGCGTAATTAACAAACAGGCCGCTATGCTAAACGCGAAACCGCCAATTTTAATAGCGGTATACATTTTTTGTTTACTCAATTGCCTTAAAGCAACTTTTAAATAATTTTTAAACATACCCGTATTAATTAAAATAAATTTTTTGTTCTTTTTATAGTTGGCCACATAAGGTGATGCTATTACTGGTTGATGTTGTTGGGCAGGTTATCGGTCGGTTTTATTTTTTTAAGGATACGCTCAAAAAGCAGATGGCTATTAGTTTCACCGCCGGGCTGCTCCTGCTGCCACCAGTTAAACAGTAATATTAAAGAGGTTTTTAGTTCGGGATTTTCTAATAATAGCAAATCAAGCTCCCGCAGTTCATCTTCAGATGCTTCGTTGGCCAGCTTTTTTGTTGCCAATTGCCAAACATGTTCCTCTATATCCATGCTTTAATCCGTATTAATTAATGATAATGAGCATACCCTACCAATTAACTGGAATAAAATATGTGCCACTTATTTAAACAACAGACTATCAATATATTAAATACAAAATCGAACATCAACTGTACGTATTCGTACAGTTGATGTTCGATTTTACACTACAAATAAATTTATTGACTTACCGGAAACGCAACGCACCATATATACCGGCAGACATTAAGCCCGGCATTGTACATAAACTACTAAAATACAACCTCTTTAACATCATCGGCATGTGGCCTTCTAAACCTTACAGCGCATTTTTTGATGTAGGTAAAAATATCGTAATCGCTCATTTTTTTAACCTCATCGATAGTTGGGCGGTACCGGTTAATAAAGTGATATAACGAATCGTTTTGCAGGCCCGTAAGTTCGGCTACCCTTTCATCGCTAAAGCGGCTATCAATGTATTTAGCCTGTTCATCGTGAATGAGCACCTGCTTAAATTTGTAAGCGTTACTGTGTTTATAGGTAAGCGCGGATATTAGCTGAGTAGGGCTAAGCGATACCCCAACAAATGCCAACGGACCGCCAGGCGCGGCGGCCTGTACGATATCAGAAAACTTTGGCCGGTGAGTATTAAAATCCTTAGCAAACTGAATGCGGTTACTAATAGAATCTTTTACCCTATCGCGCCGGGCGCTAATGTTTACCTGGTTAAGTTGAATGGCAACCTGCTCCATTTGCACTACCACATCTTTAATTTTTGATGCATCTACAGGCAGTACAAATAGCTTGTATCCCTGCATTTTTACTTTAAGGGTATCCTGTTTTAGTTTGGAGAGGCTGATGGAAAATTCACCGGCCACATCGCTTATAGTAGTTGAACCTGCGGTAGTTACCCAGGCCCCGCTTATACGCTGGCCGGTTGCTTTATCAACTACTATACCGCCCATTTTTTGGGCGTAAGCTGTAAAGCAGGTACATGTACATAGCAAGAGGAGCAAGTATCGCATATTTGTTGTAATGTATAGGGGGTTTAGCGATCAGTACATTACAAATATAACAAGCTGTAGAGGTGGATTTATGGGTTTAACATCTTTTAACGTAGATGCCAGGCAGCAAACAAAAATAGCAGTACAACAAATGTTGAGCACTTAAAATAGCTAACCAATATATTGCCCTACAATGAGTTTGGATGAATTTTAAAAAAAGACAGACCACTCCCTGCTAAATATTGCGCTAATTTGCGCACCTACCTCGCCGCCATCACATCGTTGGTTAACCTTACAAAATCATCAACGCTTAACCGTTCTGCACGCAGATCCAGCGTTGGGTTATCGGTCATTTTTTCTCTGTTGATGAGGGATGATATGGCATTGCGCAGGGTTTTGCGGCGTTGGTTAAAGCCGGCTTTTACTATCAGCCAAAATAATTTCTCGTCGCAATTTAAGTTTTCGGCCTGGTTGCGGGTAAGGCGGATAACTGCCGAAAGCACCTTGGGCGGAGGGTTAAATACGCCTGCCTTTACAGTAAACAAATACTCTACTTTATAGTAGGCCTGTAAAAATACACTCAGTATACCGTACTCTTTGCTCCCCGGTTTGGCGGCACAACGCTCGGCTACTTCTTTTTGAAACATACCTACCACCTCAATTACCTGGCTGCGGTTATCCAATACTTTAAATAAAATTTGCGACGATATATTGTAAGGAAAATTGCCGATGATGGCAAAAGGCTTATCGGTAACGGTTTTAAAATCCATTGCCAGAAAATCGGCGTTCATGAGGCGGGTGCCCAACTGCGGATATTTCTTTTTAAGATACTGAACCGATTCATCGTCGATATCAATTACAGATGTTTCGTACTCCGTTTTCAGCAATAAAAAATCTGTAAGCACACCCATACCGGGGCCAACTTCAAGCACATGGGTAAACCTATCAGCCGGCTTCAGGCTGTCCACAATTTTGGATGCAATATTTTTATCAGTAAGAAAGTGTTGCCCTAAATGTTTTTTTGCCCTAACCAATGTCATTATCTGTCAAATATTTGAGCAAATTACGTGATATTTGCGCATTGATCGGGAACAAATGTTTTATTTGCAGCAGGAAAGGGCAGATTTGAGATAGGAGATGTAAGATTTGAGACCAGTAATTTGGTATTTACAGCTCAGTTTTCCAATCAGAAATCCTGATAATCTGTTAATCCGAAAAATCCCGGTTCAAACAAATTGCGTTAGGGATTGAAGTGGATACCGGCCCGTGAATAAGGCCTGTGCAGTATAAACGTAAAGCCCGGCCCGGAGGGAACGCCCATGTTGGAGCAAGGATTTTTGGATAAAGGATCAAGGACTTTAGAGGTGCGGCGAATTTGAGATGAGGGGTACAAAAAGAAAAATAGAAAGAACCCTGGATATAGATCCAGGTAAACCAATATAAATTCAATCACGGGTTAAGCAATGAAATCACCCCAATAGGTGAAATCATAAAAATCAGTGTATCATAAAATAACAATGAGCGACAAAATAAAAGTAGGTATCAGCATAGGCGACGTTAACGGGATAGGTTTAGAGATAATTATTAAAACACTGGCCGATAGTAAAATTTATGATTACTGTACCCCTATTGTTTATGGCCATACCAAGGTGGCATCATTTCATCGCAGGGCTACCAACGTTGCCGAGCTTAATTTTCATGTGATAAACGATCCGTCGCAGGTGCAGCATAAAAAACCCAACATGATCAATTGCTGGGAAGAGGACGTAAAAATTGAACCGGGTGTAGTATCTGAAGCGGGCGGCAAATACGCCTTTATATCTTTAGAGCGTGCCACTTACGATCTTAAAGAGGGCTACATTGATGCCCTGGTTACCGCGCCTATTAATAAGGATAATATCCAAAGCGATAAATTCAATTTTCCCGGCCATACCGAATATTTACAGGAGCGCGATGGCGCTGCCGAATCGTTAATGTTTTTAGTGAGCGATACTTTACGCGTTGGTGTGGTTACCGGCCACATTCCGGTATCAAAAATATCGGAAAGCATTACCGTTGATAAAATTGTGGCCAAGCTTAAGCTGATGAACCACAGCTTACAAAACGATTTCTGGATTCGTAAACCTAAAATTGCGGTACTGGGCCTTAACCCACATGCCAGCGATAATGGCTTAATTGGGCACGAAGAAAAAGAAACTATTATACCAGCCATTGAACTAGCCCGCGATAACGATGTGCTTGCCTTTGGTCCGTACCCGGCCGATGGTTTTTTTGCCAATGGTACCTACCTGCAGTTTGATGCCGTATTGGCCATGTATCATGACCAGGGCCTTATCCCTTTTAAGCAGATAGCGTTTGAATCGGGCGTAAATTTTACCGCCGGACTAAAATTTGTTCGCACTTCGCCAGACCATGGTACCGCTTATGATATAGCCGGTAAAAACCAGGCCTCAGAAATTTCGTTCCGCGAGGCCTTATTTACTGCTATTCATATAGTTAAACACCGCCGCGAGACTATTGAATTAAACGAAAACCCATTACTATTTACCAAGCTAAGCCGCGACAGGGATTAAATGGTAACCAAGATGTTTTAATTTAATTGCCATTAAGTTAAAACATTTGCTTTATTAATGCATTTATTCCCTTAATGAATACTTTCTCCGACCGGATTCGATCCATCGATGCCTTTCGTGCAGTTACCATGTTGCTCATGATATTTGTGAATGATCTGGATGGCATTCCGGGTACACCAGAGTGGATAAAGCACGTTGGCGAAAACGTGGATGGGCTTGGCCTGGCCGATACCATTTTCCCGGCGTTTTTATTTATTGTAGGCTTGTCAATTCCCTTTGCTTTTATGAACCGCTTAAAAAGCGGTAACTATAAATTGCTGTGGCGTATAGCCAACAGATCTGCGGCGTTAATTTTTATTGGCTTTTACCATGCCAATATGGAAACCTATAACGAGGTAACCACCGCCCTGCCCAAGCCGGTATGGGAAAGCCTGGTAACGTTTAGCTTCTTTTTTATATTTTTAGATTACGGTAAAGAAACCAGCAACCTTAAACGCTACCTGTTACAGGGCTTTGGCGTAGCGTTGCTGATAACTATGTCTGTACTATACAAAACTAACGATCCGGGCCATACGTGGCTACATTTTACGTGGTGGGGCATATTAGGGCTTATAGGTTGGAGTTACCTGGTTTGCGCGCTCATTTACTACTACTCCGACGGGCATTTATGGATACAGGCTACCGCCTGGATCTTCTTCATGATGTTTAATATGGATGTACACTTTGGGTTTCTTAACTTTATGGCTCCCATACAACGTTATGTTTGGATAGCCGGCAACGGCGCCATGCAGGCATTTACCATGGCCGGGGTATTTGTATCGGTACTGTACATGCGCCTTAAAGCCAACAACGAACTTAAAATGCTTTGGGCAGCGCTTATATTAATGGCCATTATACTATTTAACCTGGGCTTTATTGTGCGCTTGTTTAGCGGCGGCATCAGCAAAGCGAGGGATACCCCGTCGTGGGTTTTAATATGTACAGGCATCAGCCTTATAGCCTATGCCATATTTATTTTTGTGGTTGATTTTAAGCACAAGTACAACTGGTTTAAAATTATAGAACCTGCCGGCACCAATACCTTTACCTGCTATATTGTACCCTTTATTTTTTACCCCCTGTACGAAATGAGCAACTTAGGCTACCCCGAATATCTGAGCCAAGGCACTGGCGGACTCATTAAATGTATTGTGTTTGCCTTTGTAATGGTTTGGCTAACCGGGCTACTTGATAAGATAAACGTGAGGTTGAAGATATGATCCAATAAAAAAGGCCGAATAAATCCAGCCTCTCATTATCATTATATGATCTTATCTTTTTTTGCTTCCCGGTAATGTTATTTTACGCACAGCTTCTCTTGCTTCCTCTACTTTTTTCAAAAAAAAAGGATCGTCAGCATGGCTTTTCATGTTATTATTTATAACAGCACTACTGTAGTTTTTTTCATCAACTACTTTTTTAATTGTTGCCATATTTAGTTTTCCTCTATATCTCAAATATACGATTCTATTTCCTTTTCACCAAGAACGCTTCATAATTGACGTTCCTTTGAAATTCATAAGCGACGCTATCTATTACACCATATATATCAAAATCTATACTAATTTCATCCCACAATGCCGAAATACTCATTTGGTATAATCTTGTTCTCGAAAATGTACTGCCAGTAGCATATATATAATGGTTACCATAATGATTACAAAAATCGTTGATAGTATTAGCAACGGTGGCAAGCACTATATCCCTATCTTTATTATCCGTTGTTATTACATCGCTAACTAGTCCGGTATTGGAATCTTCGTCGCCAAAAGCTAAATTTAAAATAACAGGATCATCCTGCAATCTGGAAAACATAATTACCTTTTTGATCCTACCTTTTGGCCCTTCACTATAAAATTCATATTCCTCGTAATCGTTAGTAAAATAGGTGTAATGCTTTAAATTCATTCGGCTTTGTAATCGGTTTATGTTTTAAACAAATGTAGTATATAGGCGCGTAAGTTTACTGCCGCTATACTCCATCCTCAATATGTTCTTGTAACGGCGTTACCCCCACTCGCCAAAAACGCACACCACCCTGTCCGTTTTTGATACATCCCCTATTGCATTAAATTCATAAACAAATAAAAACCAACACCTTACAAACATGGCACAGTATTTACGAATAAATTCGTATATCAAATCATAATTTATTAAAACCCTAAAATTATGCTTAAAAACTACATTAAAACCACCCTGCGCGGTTTGGCAAAAAACAAGGTGTACAGTTTTTTAAATATCGCGGGGCTGGCTATAGGCATTGCCTGCGCCTCCCTTATTTTTTTATGGGTACAGGATGAGGTAACCTTTAACCACAACTTTGCAAAACGAGATAACCTTTACCGGGTGATGGAAAACCGGATCACCAACGGCGTAATATCTACCAGCGCTTCGGCCCCAAGTCCGCTGGGTAATGCTATGAAAGCCGAGATACCGGGCATTCAAAATACCATGCGTAAAAGTTGGAACATGAGCGAACTGTTTGTATTGGGCGAAAAAAGCATCAACGAGGATGGGGCCTACGCCGATCCTTCGGTATTTTCGATGCTCCAACTCCCTTTTGTGTACGGCAACCCCAATGGTGCTTTTAAAGAAACCAATTCGGTGGTTATCAGCCAAACGCTGGCAAAAAAGTTTTTTGGCGATGCCGATCCAACCGGCAAAACCTTCCGGCTTAATGCCAAACAAAATTTTAGCGTAGATGGTGTATTTACGGTTACGGGCGTTTTTAAAGATCTGCCGGCCAACTCCACCTTCCAGTTTCAGTGGCTTTGTTCGTTTGCTATTTGGGAAAATCAAAACTCGTGGCTAAAGGGCCAGTGGGGCAATAATATTGTTGAAACCTACGCCGAGGTACAGCCAAAGGCCAATATTAGCGTTATAGATCAAAAACTAAAAAACTACCTGGCAACCAAAGATAAAGAGATAAACACCCAGCTTTTCCTGTTCCCGATGAACGACTGGAACCTGCATAATAACTTTACCAACGGCCAGCAAGACGGGGGTAAAATAAGGTATGTGCAACTGTTTTCTACCATCGCCTGGATCATCCTGTTAATAGCCTGTATCAACTTTATGAATCTTTCTACCGCACGCTCTGAGCAGCGGGCAAAGGAAGTGGGCGTGCGTAAAGTAATGGGGGCAGGTAAGGGCAGGCTGATATTACAATTCATCGGCGAATCGTTGATGATGTCATTTCTATCGGTATTGGTTGCCGTGGGTTTATTGTACCTGCTGCTCCCTGCGTTTAACACCCTTGTAGAAAAGCAACTGGTTATCAATCTGCTAAACCCGGCTCATCTGGCCTTTATAATTGGCATTGGCATAATTACAGGTTTGGTAGCGGGCAGCTATCCTGCATTTTATCTATCGTCTTTTAACCCCGTTTTTGTACTTAAAGGCATCCGGGTTAAAACCGGAGCCAGCGCAAATTTTATTCGTAAAGGGCTGGTGGTATCTCAATTTGTGATATCTATAATACTCATCATCAGCACTATTATTATTTACCAGCAGGTAAACCATATTAAAACCCGCAACCTGGGCTACAATAAAAACAATTTGCTTAACATAAACCTGCAGGGAAAGCTAAAGGAAAATTTTGAAGCCGTTAAAAACGACTTGTTAGCTACCGGAATGGTAGAAAACGCGGCCATGAACGAATTTTTGGCCATGCAGGTTTACGGATCTGCCAGCGACTTTAACTGGGCCGGTAAAAATCCCAATAATAAAGTGGTAATTAATGATACCCACGTAAGTCCGGGCTATATAAATACCATGGGCATTCAGCTGCTAAGCGGGAGAGATTTTTACACAACACCTAAGGTTGATAGCAACAGCATTGTTATTAACCAAAGCCTGGCCCGCAAAATGGGCAAGGCCGGGCAAATAGGCAGTATTATAACTATCGGTAAATATAGCCTTACCGTAATCGGCATTGTACATGATATGGTTTATAACAATATGTACGGCGAGAGCGACCCACTAATTATTTTCTGTAACCCCAGGGCTACCAACAACCTTACTATTCATATTAAACAAGGGGCAGATCTGGCGCAGGCT
This sequence comes from Mucilaginibacter cryoferens, assembly GCF_014205845.1. Classification (GTDB taxonomy): domain Bacteria; phylum Bacteroidota; class Bacteroidia; order Sphingobacteriales; family Sphingobacteriaceae; genus Mucilaginibacter. The sequence goes on along the minus strand of NZ_JACHCR010000009.1, from coordinate 197,054 downwards.
ATGGCCAAAATTGGCGCTGTTATTAAAAAAGATAATCCGGGCTACCCTTTTGAGTATAGTTTTATAGACCAGGAGTTTGACAAGCTGTTTAAAACCGAAAGCCTGATTGGCAAACTCAGCAGCGTGTTTGCTTTGCTGGCCATCGCTATCTCCTGCCTTGGCTTGTTCGGCTTAGCGGCTTATACTGCTGGCAGGCGAATAAAAGAGATAGGCGTACGTAAAGTGCTGGGAGCATCCATAAGCGGCCTGGTGGCCCTGCTATCTGCCGATTTTTTAAAACTGGTAGCACTATCGTGCCTCATCGCGTTTCCAACGGCCTGGTGGGCCATGAGCAAGTGGCTGCAGGATTATCAGTACCGCATTAGCATCCATTGGTGGGTGTTTGCCCTATCGGGAGTTTTAGCCATGCTTATTGCCCTGGTTACCGTAAGCTTTCAGGCCATTAAAGCCTCATTAATTAACCCGGCGCAAAGTTTAAGAAGCGAGTAAGGGGCCATCACCTCAAAATGTGTTCTGTTTTGTGCAACAGAACACATTTTTTAAATCAGCATCCACCTATTTTCACCCTTAATAAACCCCTCCTTACCGTCCATTATCCTCCCGAAAACCAAAAAGAAAAAAACACTTTCCGTTTATGGTATTTTTCCATACATTTGCGGGCTAATTGTTGCTCATTGAAATCGCTTAGAACATATTCGATTCCTTTTACAGGACTGAAGCTGGGGAAACACCAGTTTGACTTTGTCGTTGACGATGCTTTTTTTAACGAGTTTGATTATTCGTTGGTTAAAAAGGCTAACTTGCGGTGCTCTGTTGAACTGGACAGGCAGGAGACGATGATCATCCTTGATTTTAACATTAAGGGTACCGTTGAAGCCACCTGCGACAGATGTTTGGCCCAATACCAACAACCGTTGGATATTACCGAACAGCAAATTGCCAAGTTTAGCGAGGAGGCAATTGATGAAGATGATGAGATCATCACCCTGAGTAAAAATGATCATGAGATCAATATAGCGGGGCTGATATACGAATACATAAATGTTGCATTGCCATTTATATCGGTATGCGAAAATGAGGGCGAAACCTCATCATGTGATAAAGAAATGCTCGATAAGCTTAACAGCCTGGCGGGAAACGAAGAACAAACTGAGGATACAGACCCACGGTGGGATGTACTCAAAAAAATAAATAAATAATAAAAAAAGCAGGATCATGCCACATCCAAAACGTAAAATATCCAAATCAAGAAGAGATAAACGCAGAACTCATTACAAAGCTGTTGCTCCGTCATTAACCACTTGCCAAACTACAGGCGTTGTGCACTTACCGCACAGAGCTTATACTGTTGATGGTAACGTTTACTATAACGGTAAAGTACTTATTGAGAAAGCAGCAGTAGCCTAAGTTTAATTTTCTGAAAATGAAGATTGGCTTAGATATTATGGGCGGTGATTTTGCTCCCAAAGCAACTGTTTTAGGAGCAATCGAAGCTTATAAGGCTTTATCTGCCAACCAAAAACTGGTACTTATTGGAGATAAAGAAGTAGCTGCTACTATTCTTCAGGAAAACAATGTTAGCCCCGATCATTTCGAGTTTGTACATACAACCGAAGTGATTGGTATGGGCGAACATCCCACTAAAGCGATTGTTCAAAAACCAAATTCGAGCATTTCGGTTGGTTTTCAGTTGCTTAAAGCGGGTGAAATTCAGGCTTTCTCATCTGCAGGAAACACCGGCGCCATGCTGGTAGGTTCTATGTTTAGTGTAAAAACCATTCCGGGTGTTGTACGCCCGGCCATGACCACTATTGTACCCAAACTTAAAGGAGGTTTGGGTATTTTGTTAGATGTAGGCGCCAACGCCGATTGCAAACCCGAAGTATTGGTGCAATTTGGTGTATTGGGCAGCTTATTTGCGCAATCGGTATATAATATTGATAGCCCAAGGGTAGCGCTCATGAACATAGGCGAAGAGGAGGAGAAAGGTAACATTCTTTGCCAGGCCACCTATCCTTTAATGAAAGAAACCAAGCTGTTTAATTTTGTGGGTAATGTTGAAGGCCGCGACCTGTTTAGCGAAGGGGCCGATGTTTTTGTGTGCGATGGTTTTACAGGTAATGTAATATTAAAGCTTGCAGAAACGTTTTATGTTATAACACGCAAAAAACAGTTTAAGGATGAGTTTTTCGATAGGTTTAACTACGAGCAATATGGCGGCAGCCCCATCCTGGGTGTTAACGCGCCGGTTGTTGTTGGCCACGGCATCTCAAGTCCCGAGGCAATAAAAAACATGGTACTTTTATCAAGAAACATGGTTGAAAGCGGCTTGGTTGATAAAATAAAACAAGCTTTTCAGTAAAAATATAAAGATGAGTAAAATTCATGCCGCTATTACTGCTGTACATGGTTACGTGCCCGACTATGTGTTAACCAACCAGGAACTGGAAACATTGGTTGATACAAATGACGAGTGGATAACCAGCCGTACCGGCATTAAAGAGCGCCGTATACTTAAAGGCGAAGGTTTGGGTACATCTGATTTAGCTGTACCAGCTGTACAGGCGTTATTAAAAAAACGCGGTATAGGTGCCGATGAGCTCGATCTGATCATTTTTTGTACTACTACCCCCGATATGGTTTTCCCGGCTACAGCAAATATTTTAGCTAATAAAATAGGTGCTAAAAATGCATGGGGATATGATTTGTCTGCCGCTTGCTCGGGCTTTATATTTGGCCTTGCAACGGGTTCGCAGTTTATTGAAAGCGGTAAGCATAAGAAAGTATTAGTGGTTGGCGGCGATAAAATGTCGTCGATAACCAATTACCAGGATCGTGCTACCTGCATTATTTTTGGCGATGGCTGCGGTGCCGTATTGCTTGAACCCAATGATGAAGGTAATGGTATCATAGATTCGATACTAAAAAGCGATGGCTCGGGTGTTTCTTACCTGCATCAAAAAGCAGGCGGCTCGGTACGCCCCGCATCACATGAAACGGTTGACAATCGCGAGCATTTTGCTTACCAGGAAGGGCAGGCTGTTTTTAAATTTGCGGTTACCAACATGGCCGATGTGGCCCATGAGGTAATGGAACGCAATGGCCTTACCAGCGATGATGTTGCATGGCTGGTGCCACACCAGGCCAACAAGCGCATTATTGATGCTACCGCAAGACGCACCGGCTTAAGCGATGATAAAGTGATCATTAACATTGAACGTTACGGCAATACCACAAACGGCACTATCCCATTATGCTTATGGGAATGGGAAAGTAAATTTAAAAAAGGAGATACCCTTATATTAGCAGCCTTTGGTGGCGGCTTTACGTGGGGTAGCATCTATTTAAAGTGGGCCTATTAAATTAGATGTGCAGATTTCAGATGTGCAAATGAAACAAAGATGCGGGATGTTCTGATGAAGAAAAGCGCGGATGCACATGTCAAAAATTTAAAACATCTGCTTATTATTAAACGTTAATATTGCCTAATAGATAACTAATTAAAACAAAATTTTTACATCTGTAATTTGCACATCTGTAATCTGCACATTTGCATACATTTGTATAACTTAGATATAAACTTTGTCCCCAACCAATTAATCCCCAACTATGGATATTAAACAAATTCAGGACCTTATTCGCTTTGTGTCGAAATCGGGCGTAAACGAAGTGTCAATTGAGCAGAAAGATTTTAAGATCACGATAAAAACCAACGAGACACAGCCACAGCTTATTCATGCAAGCATCCCTGCGCAAACCGCACCTGCCGCATTAATACCTGCACCTGTTGCAGTAGCAACCGAGCCTGCTGCACCTGCCGGTCCGGATACATCGAAGTATTTAACTATCAAATCGCCAATGATCGGTACTTTTTACCGCTCAGCAAGTCCTGATAAGCCATTGTTTGTAAACGTTGGCGACGAAATTAAAACCGGCGGTGTGGTTTGTATCATTGAAGCTATGAAGCTTTTCAACGAGATCGAATCAGAAATTTCTGGCCGTATAGTAAAAATACTGGTTGATAACGCATCACCAGTAGAGTACGACCAACCTTTATTTTTAGTAGAACCTATATAACGATGTGCAGATGTGCAGATTTCAGATGTGCGGATGATATTGATTCATTTGCACATTTGTAGTTTACACAATTGAACATCAATCATTAATATTTTTCATCTGCATATTTGCACATTTGCAATTTGCACATCAAAGAAATCATGTTTAAAAAAATATTAATAGCTAACCGGGGCGAAATCGCTCTGCGAATTATCCGTACCTGTAAAGAGATGGGTATTAAAACCATAGCTGTATATTCAACTGCCGACCGCGATAGCCTTCACGTACGTTTTGCCGATGAAGCTGTTTGTATAGGCCCCCCTCCAAGCCGCGATTCTTATCTAAATATTCCAAATATCATTTCGGCTGCAGAGCTAACCAACGCTGATGCGATCCATCCGGGTTATGGTTTTTTATCTGAGAACGCTAAATTCTCTGCCATTTGTGCCGAGTATGGTATCAAATTTATTGGTGCCACTGCCGATCAGATCAACTCTATGGGCGATAAAGCTTCGGCTAAAGAAACCATGAAAAAAGCAGGTGTACCCATTGTACCCGGTTCTGATGGTTTATTATCTGATATTAAATCGGGCATTGTTATAGCTAATAAAATTGGATACCCGGTAATACTAAAAGCTACCGCCGGTGGTGGTGGCCGTGGTATGCGTATTGTTTGGAAAGACGAAGAGTTTGAAAACGCCTGGGATTCGGCCCGTGCCGAGTCTGGTGCCGCTTTTGGCAACGATGGCCTGTACCTTGAAAAATATGTTCAGGACCCACGCCACATCGAAATCCAGGTAGTAGGTGACCAATACGGTAAAGTATGCCACCTTTCTGAGCGCGATTGCTCTATCCAGCGTCGTCACCAGAAACTGGTTGAAGAATCGCCATCGCCATTCATGACCGAGAAACTGCGTAAAAAAATGGGCGATGCCGCTATTAAAGGTGCCAAAGCTGTTAAATACGAAGGTGCCGGTACTGTAGAGTTTTTGGTTGATAAAGACCGCAACTTCTACTTTATGGAGATGAACACCCGTATACAGGTAGAGCACCCGGTTACCGAAGAGGTAATTAACTTCGATTTGATCAAAGAACAAATTAAGGTTGCTGCCGGTATCCCTATCTCTGGTAAAAATTACGAGCCAACCATGCACGCCATTGAGTGCCGTATAAATGCCGAAGACCCTTACAATAACTTCCGCCCATCACCGGGTAAAATAACCAACTTCCACTCGCCGGGTGGGCATGGTGTGCGTATTGATACCCATGTTTATACAGGTTATGTAATACCTCCCAACTATGATTCGATGATAGCCAAGGTAATTTGTGTGGCCCAAACCCGCGATGAAGCTTTGTGTACCATGGAGCGTGCCCTAAGCGAATTTGTTATTGAAGGCGTTAAAACAACCATACCTTTCCACCTGAAATTATTGCAGGACCCTAACTTCCGTGCCGGTAATTTCACAACAAAGTTTATGGAAACGTTTGAAATGTAAAATAAATTCAAACTATCTTCATACAATAAAACGTACTTAGCACAATAGCGATTATACAGCGGTATTTTACAGAACAATGAGCGAAAATAAATTAGTTAAAGCCATAAAAGAAAAAGGTAAAACGATGGAGGCAGAAATGTCCTTCTTTGATCACCTAGAAGCCTTAAGATGGCATTTGATAAGGTCTTCAATAGCCATTGTTATATTTACTTCGGTAGTGTTTTATTTTTACGACTGGATCTTTGATACCATTATCATGGGGCCAAGCAAGCCAACATTCTGGACATACCGGATGCTTTGCGCACTTGGCGACTTTTTACACCGCCCCGGTTTTTGTATTGATAAAATCCATATCCAATTAATAAATACGGATATGGCCGGGCAGTTTACCCTACAAATCAACTCCGCTTTAATAATTGGCCTAACAATGGGCTTCCCGTACTTATTGTTTGAGTTATGGCGTTTTATCCGCCCGGCTTTGCACGAAAAAGAACGTAAAGCTGCATCGGGTTTTGTATTTTATGCAACCGCTTTGTTTATAATTGGTGTTTTATTTGGCTATTATGTTATTACACCCGAGTCGATCAATTTCCTTTCGGGGTACACTGTAAGCGCAAGTATTCAAAATTTATTCGATATTGATTCATACCTGTCATCGGTATCTACCTTAACTTTAGCAACCGGGATAGTATTTGAGTTACCAATTTTAGTTTATGTATTATCGAGCCTTGGTATTCTTACCGCCAAATTTATGCGCGAAACCAGGCGCTACGCTATCGTGATTATCATGATCATAGCTGCGGTAGTTACACCAACGCCAGATATGTTAACCATGACCATTGTAAGTATCCCATTGTTTGGTTTATATGAGGTTGGAATAATTGTATCGGCAGTAGTTGAGAAAAGAAAACTACAGCGACAAAAAGAAGCCGGACTTTAATTCAGATGTGCAGATTCCAAATGTGCAGATGATTGAGGAAGATTGAGATTATTATTTGATGATCTGAAATATAAAAACTTTATGAAAGCCCTGTCGTTTAATAAACGACGGGGCTTTGTTTATTAAGCCGTAATTTGCACATTTGAATGTAGCAGCCTCATAAACATTTGCAGCTTACATCTGCACATTTAAAATCTGAAATCTGCACATCTAAAAACAATCTGCACATCTACAACATGAACAATCTCCCTCCATTAGCCGAACGCATGCGCCCCAAATCACTGGATGATTATGTGGGGCAAAAGCACCTGGTTGGGCCGGGTGCGGTTTTACGCAAGGCTATCGAATCTGGCGCATTACCGTCTATGTTATTTTGGGGGCCGCCGGGGGTAGGTAAAACTACATTAGCTTATATTATTTCGCAGTCGCTTAATCGTCCCTTCTTTGCCTTAAGCGCCATTAACTCCGGGGTAAAGGATGTGCGGGAGGTAATTGAAAAAGCTTCGCTGCTAAAGCAGGGGGGCCAAACATTGCCCATATTGTTTATTGACGAGATCCACCGCTTCTCCAAATCGCAGCAAGATTCGTTATTAGGCGCCGTAGAGCGGGGTATTGTTACGTTGATAGGTGCTACTACCGAAAATCCATCCTTCGAGGTGATCTCGGCTTTGCTATCGCGATGCCAGGTGTATATTTTACAGCCGCTTGCCGAAGAAGATCTGCTAAACCTGTTGGAGAAATCGATGAAGGAGGATGTGGTTTTAAAGGATAAACACATCACCATAAAAGATCATGAGGCTATTATGCGCCTATCCGGCGGCGATGCACGCAAGCTGCTCAACATATTTGAACTGCTGGTAAACGCTTTTGATAGCCCCAGCATTGTATTAACCGATGAAGTGGTATTGGAGCATGTGCAGCAAAATATGGCCTTGTACGATAAAACCGGAGAGATGCATTATGATATCATCTCGGCCTTTATCAAATCCATGCGTGGCAGCGACCCTAACGGCGCCGTGTACTGGTTAGCCCGGATGATTGTAGGCGGCGAAGATCCACTGTTTATTGCCCGCCGTATGCTGATACTGGCATCAGAAGATATTGGCAATGCCAACCCCAACGCCTTGTTATTGGCACAAAGCTGTTTTGAGGCAGTGAATAAAATAGGCATGCCCGAGTCGCAATTGATATTATCGCAAACGGCCATTTACCTGGCAACATCGCCCAAAAGCAATTCGGCAACAACAGCAATTGGGGCAGCCATGGCATTGGTAAAGCAAACCGGCGATTTGCCAGTACCGCTGCACCTGCGTAACGCACCCACCAAATTCATGAAAAATATAGGCTATGGTAAAGATTATAAATACGCCCACAGCTACGAAGGCAACTTTACCGACCTCGACTTTTTACCCGATGCACTTCGCGGAACACAGATCTATCAGCCCGGTAACAATACTAAAGAAAACGAACTAAAAGAGAAGTTGAAGAAACTTTGGGGCGATAGGTATAAGTATTGAGGGGGGGAACTGAGGGCTCTGAATGTGAAATGACATTATTTAAGTTTGTCATCCTTGACAAGCGTTTTCTAACATGTAATGGGCGGTACCCAAGCATTACATGTTTTCTTACCCTCTTACTTCCCTTTCACTATTTCCGGCGCTTCGGCCAGCTTTTTAAACAAAGATTGATGCGGAAGAGAACCATTAGCCCAGTCACTCCCCTAAAGGGGGAGCCATTGAAGAGCCTACATAAACACAAATGCCCAAAGTTGGGCATTTGTGTTTATCGATACTTTTAAGCTTCTCGTACTATGCAAATCAAAAAGCTCACCCTTTAGGGGGCTGGGGGGCTTCGGCCAACAGATCATCGGTCAGTTTTTCAAACTCGGTAATAAACTCCTTGTAGTACTCGCCGGTACCCGGGCCACTAAAGCCTGTATGAATCTTGCGTACATCGCCGCTTCTATCAATAATGATGGTTGTTGGAAAACCTACCACTTTTGAAAGCATAGGCAAACTTTTTGATGTTTCGGCATTGTCGCTGGTATAGCCGGTTATCAATAGCTCATAAGGTACGTTAAACCGGGCTTTAACCTGTGATAATGTTTTTTGAGCTTTGGCAAAATCGGTACTGCGCTCGTAAGCCAGGCCAACCACCTCTACCCCTTTTGATTGATATTTTTTATAGTAGTTAACCATGTATGCGGTTTCGTCCATACAGTTGGGGCACCACGAGCCTAATATCTGCACAATAACTACCTTATTTTTATAACGGTTGTCTTGTAACGATACGGTTTTGCCGTCAATATCTTTAAAAGTAAAGTCTATTTTTTTAAAGCCTGGCTTAAGGGCGGTAAGCGAATAGGCATCGGGTAATTTGGCATTGGCATCCTTTACAGCCGCCCATTGCTGTACAGCCGAATACCCGGCGTAAAGTTTACCTTCGGTAATGATTTTATCATCTTTAACAGTGGCGGTAAAAGTATAAGCGTGGCCGCCATCAAAGCACGATAAATAAAGTTTATTGCCTGCAACAATTCCTTCCAGGTAACGGTAATCGCCGGTAGTGGTTAAAAACGTACCGGTTAGTTTGGCACCAACCTGTTTAAACTCGCCCACAGTGGTATCGGCCCCGGCACCTTCACCAATAATGGCCGACCAGCGGCCGCCAACATTAAAGGCCGGTTTTTCCGGATTTTTCAGAAAACGCCAGGCAGTATTTGGCTCGGCGGCAAAAGGCGTTAAAACATCCTGGTTAGCCAAATGCTTTATCCAGCTACCGTTTAACTTATCGCCGCTTAGCTTTAACCTAAACTCCGAATTAAAAAGCGGCATATGTATAAAAACAGAGTCGCCGTTTGTGCTTACGTCGGTTACTTTAAATCTCTCGGCACCATTAATAATGGCAATTTGTTGTTTGCCGGCTGTATCTTTTACTTCAAAATTAAAAGGGATCTCGTTAGCCGTTTTGGTAGTGAGCGCGCCGCGCCATATCCCGGTTTTTAGTTTGGTTTGGGCCGATGCCGCCTGCAAAAACAAAGCGCATGATAAAGTAGCTATAATGGACTTAAAATTCATATCGATATCAAATTGTCTACTAAATTAGTATACTATCAAAAGTATGAAAATTAGGCCACTATTTCAAAACCTCACGCGATATGACAATCCGCTGAATTTCCGATGTTCCTTCGTAAATCTGGGTAACCTTGGCATCACGCATCAAACGCTCTACGTGATATTCTCTCACATAACCGTATCCGCCATGAATCTGCACCGCCTCTACCGTGGCACGCATAGCCACATCTGAGGCAAAAAGTTTAGCCATTGAACTGGCTTGCGCATAGGGATGCCCATGATCTTTTAACCAGGCGGCCCTCAGGCAAAGTAAACGGGCTGCTTCAATTTCTGTAGCCATATCTGCCAGTTTAAATTGAATAGCCTGCAAATCGGCCAGTGTTTTACCAAAAGCCCGGCGCTCTTTTGAGTATTGCAAAGCCAGTTCATATGCTCCAGACGCTATGCCCAAAGCCTGGGCGGCAATGCCAATACGCCCCCCCTCCAGCAAATGCATGGCAAACTTAAACCCAAAACCATCCTCTCCTATCCGGTTTTCTTTAGGCACTTTTACATCGGTAAACATAATAGAGTGGGTATCTGAACCACGCACCCCCATCTTGTTCTCTTTAGCGCCAATAGCAAAGCCATCCATTCCCCGCTCTACAATAAGGGCGTTAATACCATGGTGTTCCTTTGCTGCATCGGTTTGTGCCATAACCAAATACGTTGACGCAGTACCGCCATTGGTTATCCAGTTTTTGGTGCCGTTAAGCAGGTAATGGTCGCCCATATCAATAGCCGTAGTACGTTGCGAGGTAGCATCCGAGCCAGCCTCGGGTTCCGACAGGCAAAACGCGCCTATCTTTTCGCCTTTGGCCAGGGGAATAAGGTATTTTTGCTTCTGAAATTCGCTGCCAAATTTTTCGAGGCCATTACAAACCAGCGAGTTGTTTACCGATAGTACAACTGCCGCCGAAGCGTCAATTTTAGAGATCTCCTCCATAGCCAGCACGTAGGATATGGCATCCATACCGCTGCCACCGTATTGCGGTGCTACCATCATCCCCATAAAGCCAAGCTCGCCCAGCTTTTTAATTTGTTCGGCCGGAAACTTCTGGTGCTCGTCGCGCTCAATAACGCCGGGTTTTAATTCTGTTTGGGCAAAATCACGGGCAGCCTGTTTAATCATCAGCTGCTCATCTGTAAATTTAAATTGCATAGTATGATAAAAACCTAAATATAGCAATTACTATGCATGCATAGTAAAAAATATAAAAATAAAAAAAGAGAGCTTTTTTGGAAGCTCCCTTTCCCCTAATTAATTTAAACTATTGATTAAACCCAAAACAAAGAACAAAAAGACTCATACTTGGGCGTCTGAGAATTCAAAAAAGTTTTTCACAGGTAGGTGATTAAATTTTTTCACAGATCATATGCAGGGCGAATTGAGTTAAACAAATTTGCTGCCAACAATTGTAAAAATTTAAAACCTGTGGCATCAATTAATAATTATCATCCAAATTATTTTTGCCATTTTTTTTCACGAACTTTAAAATACTGTTTGCTAATTATTTTTAAGTCCCCTACTAAAGATAAGTTTAACAATTAATATTATTAAACAATGCTATTTACCGACTTTGAATACCTTAGCACTACTGATGAGGCTTTTAAGAAGAAAATTGCCCTCCAGATAAAAAATCTGCGCAGGCAAAACCAGGTTACCCAGGAGAAGTTTTTCGGCGAAACCAATATTAATATTGCCCGGTTAGAGTCGGGAAAAATTGATATCAGGCTGGATACCCTCCGAAAAGTTTGTTATTATTTTGATGTTTCGCTCGCGGGTTTTTTTCAGGGCATTTATTAAAAGCGGCTGTTTTAATAAAGCGGCTGTCCTAAATTCTATTATTCCATACAATGGCTGTATTTTTTTACCTACACTAAAACAATTATGATCAAAAATACTTCAACGCTGGCACTACTTGTTGGTGCACTGGGGCTTAACTTGCTTATTTCCTGTAACGATAAAACAAAAATTTACGCAGATAATGATCCGGTGATCAAAAATATAGATACCACCGTAAAGCCCGGCGACGATTTTTTTAAATATGCCAACGGTACCTGGCTCAAAAAAAATCCCATTCCGGGTGCTTACCCAGCCTGGGGCATAGGAAATGTAGTGCAGGAAGAGCTGCGCAACCGGATGAAAAAGATAAATGAAGACGCGCTTAAAGCCAACGCCGCTAAAGGCACCAATACCCAAAAAATAGGCGATTTTTATTTCAGCGGCATGGATACTGTTGAGATTGAAAAGCAAGGCATCACGCCTTTAAATGATGAGCTAAAGAAAATTGATGATATTAAAGATCTGAAGGGTCTTATAGATGAGTTTGCCCATCTTGATGGTATTGGCGTAACCACACCAATAGGCGCTTATGCTGGTCAGGATGCCAAAAACAGCGACAAGGTTATGCTGCAGCTAGGGCAATCGGGCATTGGCCTGCCAAACCGCGATTATTATTTTAATACCGATGCCCATAGCGTTGCCATACGTACCGATTATAAGTTAACCCACCTGCCCACCATATTCAGGCTGAGCGGTTTGCCTATAGATGCTGCAAGCGCCGCCGCCAAACAAACCTACGCCTTAGAAACCGCCCTGGCCGATAGCAGCCGCAAGCTGGAAAACCTGCGCGACCCATACCACAACTATAATAAAATGACGCTTGCCGGCTTAAGCAAGCTGGCGCCCGATATTGACTGGAAAGCCACTTTCCAAAAAATGGATTACAAGCAAGTAGATACCGTAATTGTTGGGCAACCAGAATACTATCGTGCCCTTAACAAAGCGCTGCATACCTATAGCATTGGTGATTGGAAAAACTATCTGCGCAAAAATCTGGTAACCTCCTTCGGCTCGTACCTCAGCAAACCTTTTGATAAAGAGATCTTCCGCTTTTATGACATGGTGCTGGAAGGCAGCAAAGAGCAGCTACCCCGCTGGAAACGGGTACTGGATACCGAGAACGGCCTCATGGGCGAAGTATTGGGGCAGATATTTGTAAAGGAATACTTCCCCGAAAAAACAAAGGACCGCTACGTAAGCCTGGTAGAAACCATGCGTACTACCTTTAAAGAGCATATTGAAAAACTGGATTGGATGAGCCCGCAAACCAAAGAGAAGGCTTACTACAAGCTGAGCAAGGTAATGCCCAAAGTAGGCTACCCTGATCATTGGAAAGATTTTTCGACATTGGAGATCAACCGCGGGCCGTATGCCCTTAATGTAATGCGCGCCAACAACTGGTGGCACAAATATAGCGCCGCCAAACTGGGTAAACCGGTTGACCGTACCGAGTGGGGCATTACACCGCAAACTTATAATGCTTACTACAATCCCTCCAATAACGAAATTGTATTACCTGCCGGCATTTTTATGATCCCCGGGTTTAAGGATGAAAACATTGATGATGCCGTTATATATGGCTATGCCGCTGCCTCAACCATTGGTCACGAAATGACCCATGGATTTGATGATGAAGGCCGCCAGTTTGATGCCAAAGGAAACCTGAAGGCCTGGTGGTTACCGCAGGATTCGGTTAAATTTACCCAGCGGGCACAAATGCTTATTAACCAGTTTAATGGCTACACTATTTACGGGCTGCATGTAAACGGCAAAGCCACCCAGGGCGAAAACATTGCCGATTTAGGAGGCATTGTTATTGGTTTGGATGCCTTTAAGAAAACCGATCAGTATAAAGAAGGTAAATCCATTAATGGCCTTACACCACTGCAACGCTACTTTTTAGGCTATGCCTTAGGCTGGCTTGGGCAAGACAGGCAGGAGTCCTTATCGAGCCAGATACTGACCAACGAACACGCTCCCGGCTTTATGCGTGTAAACGGACCATTTACCGATGTGCCCGAGTTTTACGAGGCCTTCCATATTAAAAAGGGCGACAAAATGTGGCTCGACCCGGATAAACGGGTGAAGATATGGTAAGCTTACAGGCATATTCCTGAATAGTAAAATCCGGGAACTTTTAAGCGGAATGACGTAAACTAACCAAGGTTAAGACTCACCCGGTCTACGCTTCGCTGGACCACCCTCTCTTCAACTTCGTTGGAAAGAGGGTGGTGAACATGTGAAACAGATTTTTCTGCCCGCGGCCTTTGTCCTCACAGATCGTTATTCCGAATGCTGTTATATTGGGAAAGACGCCAGTGAGGACACTCGCACCGGGTAAAGAGGGAGTTTGAGGATTTGAAATTGGCTTTACCCTCTATGCAACGCAGTCGGAGAGAGGGTGGTCCAGCGAAGCGTAGACCGGGTGAGTCTTAGCCCGCATACAGAGCCGGTTATACCACTGCATTTAAACATCATGGGTAGCTACAAAACATCTTATCGCCAACTTTACCGGGGTTTTGGGCAAGGCTTATATTTTCGTAAATTTGTGTACTATACATGGATGCAAACCGGTTAAATATTCTGAATCAAAGCAACCGAATGCTCAGTAAGCTGCAATTGCTTTCTGTGTTTTTTGGCGATGATGTGATTTACAAAATTTACCTGCGCAGCCAGGTGATCCATAAAATTTTTGAAGCCAACGAAGAGCTGGATATCAACAAGCTCGACCTGTTTCACCTCCAATTTACCCAAAGCCTTATCGATCTGCTCCGCAAGATCAAAAAGAACAACGAGGGCAATGTAAGCCTCCTTTTCGACGAGATCCAGATCAATAAGGAAATGATGGAGCGGCTGAATGACCCAACCTATACCCTGGCCAATTTCAATCTCGAAAAACAAAGGCAATCGTTAAAGATCAACCTTTCGCTCCGGAAGCTGTTCCAGGTATTATCGGATACATCTAACGAAAATCCGCTTTCAAAAAACATCAACGCCTTTAGCTCCAGGTTTAGCGCCGATTTTTTCTACACCATTAGTACCGATCTGATGGAAGAAATTACCGCCTATACGCTAACCGATATCTATCAAAACAGCTACGCTAAAATTCAGCGCAAACTGATGGGAATATTGTGCAAGTACGATTTTAAAACCGAGTTTTACTGCGGATTGAAATCGGGCGCGCAGGTAATAGAAGTGTATAAGTTTTTGGATGATGACAGGCATTTTATTTACGCCCCATCAGACAGCCTGTTTGTATTTTTCGACATGGCAAAAATAGCCGGCCTTGATATGAGTACCAATATGTCGAAAAAAGAACGGCTGGTCTATGAGTTGAAAGATAAGAACGATAAACTGGAAGGCAACGCGGTGGCCATGAAAGCCTTTATGCCGCCGGAGATCACATCCCTGCTTGCCGATAATTATAAAAAGATCTCCGACATTACCTTTTTAGATAATATCAGCAATATAGATGTGCAGGCAAATATTTTAAAAACCATGCTGAATACCGATTTAATTTAGTTTATTTAACCTTAACAAAAATATATTACCTGTTTATATATGGATTTTTTACATACCGTGTTAGGCCCCGATCTTAAAGCCGGGATGCTTATTATTTTAAACCTTATTGTTATAGAGAGCTTGCTATCGGTTGATAATGCGGCCGTATTAGCCACCATGGTGCTCGATCTGCCTAAAGACCAACGCAAAAAAGCATTAAGATACGGCATTATTGGCGCCTACGTGTTACGTGGCGTGTGCCTTTTTCTGGCAGCCTGGCTGGTGAAAATCTGGTGGCTAAAACCAATAGGCGGCTTGTACCTGCTTTACCTCAGCTTTGATTACTTTAAAGGCAAAATACAGGCAGCCAATGCCGGCGGCGAAGGTGAAGAAGTTGATAAAAGCAAAAACTGGTTATACAAATCAACCGTTGGTGTATTTGGGATATTTTGGGCTACCGTGGCTTTGGTTGAGCTGATGGACCTTGCCTTTTCTATCGATAATGTTTTTGCGGCAGTAGCCTTTACAGACCACGTGATATTAATCTACATCGGCGTATTTATTGGCATCCTGGCCATGCGTTTTGTGGCACAGGCTTTTGTAAAGCTGATGGAGAAATTCACCTTCCTCGAAACCGTAGCTTTTATTGTGATAGGTGTGCTTGGCATTAAACTATCATTATCGTTATACATACACTTTTACCCTAAAACACCGATCTCAGAAATGCTAACCGGCGAGCATGCCGATATAGCCACATCTATATTTACGGTAGGCATCTTCGTTATCCCGGTATTAACATCGCTGTTGTTTAACTTCCCCAAACGCCATACCATTGAGCCGGAAGTAGCAGAAGCCGCTGAAGATGTGTTGGATAAGCAGTAGAGGGAGTTTGCAGTAGGTAGTTAGCAGTAGGCAGCAAACAGGGTACGGCCAATACTATTCACCTCTGCACCAATAAATAAATGAACCAGTGAACTAATGAACCAATTTAACAAAATAATAGCCTCTATCTTCGGTATCGGCTTTTTAAAAGGCGGGGGTACTTACGCGGCTATAGTTACCTGCGGCGGTATCTGGCTGCTGTGGCAGCATCCGGCATTGCAAAGTCCTTTTTATCTGCTGGCTATAACCATCATCATCACCTTATGGGGTGTTTACGTAAGCAACAAAGTAGAACCAGATTGGGGCGAAGACAGCTCGCGCGTGGTAATTGACGAAGTTGCCGGGATGCTGATCTCGGTACTTTTTTTACCGCAAAACCTTTACTTTTTATTTGGCGGCCTGGTGCTCTTCCGCTTTTTTGATATTGTGAAACCGCTTGGTATCCGCAAAATGGAAGCACTGCCCAGCGGTACAGGCGTTATGATGGACGATGTGCTGGCGGGCGTATATTCAAACGCTGTACTCTGGATTGGATATTTTGTTTGGATAAAATTTGGCCGGTAAATTCTATATCAAACCAAAACGAATAAAAAATGCCAGGGAAAATCGCTTTTAAACACTACTTAAGACCTTAACCATAACGATGGGTTTGAAACCCATCGCTATTTGCCAATATTTAACGCCAGTGCCCGTTTTGGGTTGTTTTTTCTTTTACTTGCTTAATGATCTCCTTATAAAAAATGCCGCTTGTAAGTAACAAAGCGGCATTTTATTTATGATAAGAATTTCTAGTGGGTTACAGTTTTTACTCTCGCTTTCAGCCTTCTACTTTGAGTTTGCGCTTTAGGCTTTTGGCCTTCTGCTTTAAGCTTTCCCACTACTCATACCGTAAGGCCTCAACCGGATCGAGCTTAGCTGCTTTTTTTGCGGGGTAATAGCCCGATATTAAACCGATAAATGTACATAGTACCACGGCAAACAGCAGCCAGCCCCAGGGCACGGCAAATGTTCCGCTTATTTGAACGGCAATTACGTTACCGGCGGCCATACCCAGCACTATCCCCGCGGCCCCGCCCATAAGGCAGATCACTATGGCCTCAATTAAAAACTGTTTACGAATAACTGCCGGCGTGGCGCCAATGGCCTTACGTACGCCAATTTCGCGGGTGCGCTCGGTTACCGATACCAGCATAATATTCATTAAACCAATGGCTGCACCAATCAGCGTAATAATGCTGATGGCAAATCCACCGGCGGTAATACCCGCCAGTTGGCCGCCCAATTCTTTTTGAATAGAGTCGCTTCGTGAAATTTCAAAATTATCGTCATTAGCCACATTTAGGCTACGCACGTTTCTAAATAGCGAAGTGGCCTCGCCAATAGTAGCATCCAAAGCGCCGGGGCCTTTTACCTTAACGGTAATATTGTAGGATGCGTTTTTATTGGTATCTATTTGCTTTGCCTTTAATATGGGGATAATACAAAACTTATCGCCACCAAACGAACTGGAACCTTTGGAAGCTATCACGCCCACTATCTTATATTTATTACCGCCTATAAATACATTCTGGTTAATTGGATCTGAATGTTTAAAAAGCTTTTGTTTGATCTCGTCGCCAATAAGCACCACGTTGGAACCGTGTTCCAATTCGGAAGTAGAAAAATTACGACCGAAAGAAAGTTTTTTACCACTTGTAGCCAGGTAATTTTCGTTCGATCCGGATATGGAAATATTCTGGTTTGTTTTTTCGCTGCCAAATTTGGCTACCGCTGTACCCGTAACATCAATATTTACAGCAATAATTACGGGTAGTTTAAAGGTCTTTTTAAACCGGTCTGCCTGGTCGTAATTAATAGCCGGATACATTTTACGGTGCCCCCCGTTACCAAAGTTTAAACCTTCGCCCCTGTTTTGAATAGTAAAGGAGTTGGCACCCAAATCGGCAAAGGCATCATTGGTAAACTGCCGTATACCTTCAATAGCTGTTAAAATGCTCACCAGGGCCATAATGCCAATAGCAATAATTAACGCCGTAAGCGAGGTACGCAGCCTGTTGCCGGCTATGGATTGTAACGCTATAGAAATATTTTCTCTGTACGAGGTTTTTACCGGCATCTTTCAAAAATAAAAAACTTACCGGTATGACTAAGCACTATCCCTATTTGTTACAGCATTATTAATATTTAATGAACCCGCACGCCGCGGCGCTTGGAGGCAGTATATTATTGAATATTTGCTTAATAAATAATATATTAACCCCATAAATATCGCCTTATGAAAACTTACCTAATCCTGCTTACCTTTTTAGCCATTTTCCATTTTAACAGCAGCGCGCAAAGCAACCCAACCGTTCGTAAAAGAATGTCGTTTGGTATGCCCAATAAAAACACGCTCGTTCTCGATTCGATGGGTAAAGTACTAACCTACCAGCAATGGCACAGCAAAATTATAACCGGCGACTACAGCCTGCGGGGCAGGCAAACCAGTAATACCGATACCGCTTATATTTTAACAAAGTTACCTGATAACGAGATAGCTTCGCGGTTGGCCAATATGCCGCCGCCCTTCCAGGGGCCATTTTTTAATAACGGCAACCCTATAAAGCCATTTGATATTAAAGACATTAACGGTAATAAATTTGCGGCTGCAGACTGGGCGGGTAAGGTTGTGGTTTTTAACTTCTGGTTTATAAATTGCCCGCCATGCCGTCAGGAGATCCCGGAGTTAAACACTATCGTAACCAAAAATGCAGGCAATAAGCAAGTAGTTTTTATTGGTGTCTGTTTGGATAACAAAACGGATGTGGAAAAATTTATAAAAGACCTTCCCTTTGCATATCGCCAGGTGGCCAATGGCAAATCAATTACCGGCAACCTTGGTATCAGTCAGTATCCGGTTAATTTGGTAATTGACAAACATGGTATAGTGCAATTTAACACCACAGGCTACGGCCCCCACTGGGCAAAATTTATTGACGAAGCCATTGATAAGTATAAAGTACTTTAAACTCAATAAAAAAGGCAACCTGCAAGGGCTGCCTATATTTTTAAGAACGATCAAAACTCAGATGATTAAATCCTTGTTCTTTGATCCTGTTATCTTTAATCCAAAAAACTATACCGAGAACGATGTACCGCAACCACAGCTGCTTGCCGCGTTGGGATTATTAAATGTAAAACCGCGGGCGTTTAAGCCATCCTGAAAATCAATCTGCATCCCCATCAGGTACATGCCGTGGGCTTTGTGCATAAACACTTTTATACCATCGATGATAAACTCCTGGTCGCCATCTTTTTTCTGGTCGAACCCTAAAACGTAGCTCATGCCAGAGCAACCACCACCTTCAACACCAACACGTAAGCCAAACTCGTCGCTTATCTCTTGCTGATCTTTCAATTTAAAAAGTTCTTTCACGGCTCCCGGCGTAAATGATACCGGCAAAATTTCAACAGCAGTACTCATCTTATTTTTATTTAACTATACAAATATAAGGTAAAATGTGGATTTTTACATCCAGGGCCATTTTATGACCTCCGCATAACATTTTTATAAACATGCTTACAACACAGTATTTACTTGATATTTTAAAATTCACCGTTGCCGGCGCAGGCGTGGTGTGGATAGCCTTTTACCTTGTTAAACCTTATTTAGATAAGCAAAACCAGGTGCAACTATTGGAGCTTAAACGCAGCGTAAGCACACAAACACTTCCACTGCGTTTGCAGGCTTATGAGCGGGTTGTGTTATTCATAGAACGTGTTAACCCATCCAATATGCTTATCCGCCTAAATGTTGGCGGCCTATCGGCAACTGATTTGCATATTGTTGTGGCCAACGAAATCCGCACCGAGTTTCAGCATAACATTACCCAGCAAATTTATGTAAGCAGCCGCGTTTGGGCGGTAATGAAAAGGGTAAAGGACGACACCCTGAGCCTGGTAAACAACGCGGTAAAAGCCCTGCCCCATGGTGCAACAGCTATGGATTTAAGCAAAACCGTGCTCATTCATTTAAGCCAGATGGAAGACGACCCTTATGAAATTGCCGTTAACCTGGTAAGGCAAGATCTGGAAGAATTATTTTAATGGCCATGGCTAAAAAATTCAGCACCACATCGGGCATCCAAATTAAGGAGGTTTACACCGGGCCATCTGATATGGATGAGCTGCCGGGCGAGTTTCCTTATACCCGGGGCATCCAAAAAGACATGTACCGGGGCAAAGCCTGGACCATGCGCCAGTATGCCGGATTTTCTACAGCCGAAGAATCAAACAAACGCTATCATTACTTATTGAGCCAGGGCACAACCGGTCTTTCGGTAGCCTTCGATCTGCCTACCCAAATAGGCTACGACAGCGACCACGAACTATCTGAAGGCGAAGTAGGCAAAGTTGGTGTAGCTATCGATTCGTTAGAAGATATCGAGATACTGTTTGATGGTATCCAGCTCAAGGATATCACCACCAGTATGACCATTAATGCCACCGCCGCTATTTTACTGGCGATGTACATTGCGCTGGCAAAAAAACAAGGGGCCAACCTGAGCCAGATCTCGGGCACTATCCAAAACGATATACTAAAAGAGTACGCCGCACGCGGTACCTATATATACCCGCCTACCCCATCTATGCGGTTAATAACCGATGTATTTGAATATTGCAGCAAGGAAGTACCCAAATGGAATACCATTTCAATCTCGGGGTACCACATTCGCGAAGCAGGTTCAACGGCGGTACAGGAGTTAGCCTTTACACTTGCCAATGGCAAGGCCTATTTAAAGGCAGCATTGGAGAAGGGCTTAGATATAAATGTATTTGCCAAACGCCTCTCCTTCTTTTTTAACTGCCACAATAATTTTTTTGAAGAGATAGCCAAATTTAGGGCAGCCCGGCGCATGTGGGCACATATTACCAAAGAGCTGGGCGCAACAGATGCCGGCGCGCAAAAGCTGCGCTTTCATACCCAAACCGGCGGATCGACCTTAACGGCGCAGCAGCCGCTTAATAATATTATACGAGTGAGTAACCAGGCATTGGCCGCGGTACTGGGCGGCACACAATCGCTGCATACCAATGGTTACGATGAGGCCCTTTCCCTGCCAACCGAGGCGGCGGCAAAAATAGCTTTACGCACTCAACAGATCATCGCCTTTGAAAGCGGCGTTACCGATACGGTTGATCCTTTGGCCGGCTCGTACTTTATTGAGGCCCTTACCAACGAGATAGAAGCCGCCGCGCAGTTATATATAGATAAGATAGATGCCATGGGCGGCGCGGTTAAAGCCATTGAGCAAGACTATATACAACAGGAGATAGCGGCATCGGCCTACCAATACCAGAACGACATTGAAAGCGGCGAAAAAGTATTGGTTGGTGTAAACAAATTTACCCAGCAGGAAGATGCGCCATCAAACGTATTTAGGGTTGATGATTCTATTCGCAAAATGCAGGTTGAGAAAATTGCGAAACTTAAAAACAAGAGGGATAACCTGGCTGTTGAAAAATCTTTACAACTATTAAGAATAGCAGCGATGGACACTAAAAATTTAATGCCTTTTATAGTAACTTCGGTTGAAAATTATGCTACCTTGGGAGAAATAGCCGATACGCTACGTAGCGTTTTTGGCGAGTATTAGCATCACGCTGTGGCTTTGATTTAGTGAGTGTACCGTGCCACAAATAAGAAAACATTAGTTTTTATTTTTATTTAGCACCAAATGAGTGCTTTAAAATTAATGTATCCATAATGGCTAAAATGGCTTAACAATTGCCGCGTTTTTGCCGTATAATTAGGTACAATAAATGAACATTTCTCACGGATTTTCAGCGAATTAGATAAAAGAAAAAAAATTAATTTTTAAATAATAGAATTGCGTTTTTTATTACGAACCAATGCACTACATACAAATTTTATATTAAAAAACAGCTTTTGTTGATAACTTGGGAAATGTTAAAAAAGTGAAAATTTAATTTTTTTATCGCCTTTTTTTGCCAACATTTGATGTTCCGTAACAGTCTCAAACGCTTGTTAGCTGAGGGGTTGGAAATCAAATAATTACTTATATATACTATGGAAAAAACTTGTACTAACGTTTGGAATAGCTGTCTTCAGATCATAAAGGACAACATACCGGCCCAGAGCTTTAAAACCTGGTTCGAGCCGATAAAAGCCTTAAGAATGGAAGGAAGCGTTTTGACGATACAAGTACCAAGTTTGTTTTTTTACGAATGGCTTGAAGAGCATTACGTTGGGTTACTACGCAAAACAATTAAAAAACAATTAGGCGACGAAGGACGTTTAGAGTATAATATTGTTGTTGAGCAATCATCATCAAGTAAACCCTATACAACAAATATGCCTTCGAACGGAAACGGAGCCGAGTCAAAGTATCAGTCGATGCCGATACCTATTTCAATCAATAAGGACATTAAAAATCCTTTTGTAATACCCGGCTTGAAAAAATTAAACGTAGATCCACAACTAAACAGAAACTACACCTTCGAAAACTTTGTTGAAGGCGATTGTAACCGTTTGGCCCGTTCTGCCGGCTACGCTGTAGCTGCAAAACCAGGTGGTACCTCATTTAATCCTTTAATGATATATGGTGGTGTAGGTTTGGGTAAAACCCACCTTGCACAGGCCATCGGTAACGAGATAAAACGTTCACTGCCCGATAAACTGGTACTTTATGTATCGTGCGAAAAATTTACACAGCAATTTGTAGACGCGCTTAAACATAATAACATTAACGATTTTGTGAACTTTTACCAGGCCATTGATGTACTGATCATGGATGATGTGCATAACTTTGCCGGTAAAGAAAAAACACAGGATTTCTTCTTCCACATATTTAATCACCTGCACCAAAGCGGCAAGCAACTGATCATTACATCAGATAAAGCCCCTAAAGATCTGGCTGGTTTAGAAGAAAGATTACTATCGAGATTTAAATGGGGCCTATCGGCCGATTTGCAGATCCCAGATCTGGAAACCCGTATGGCTATCCTTAAAAATAAGATCTACCAGGATGGTATCGAACTATCAAACGATGTAATTGAGTACGTTGCCCACAACATTGATAACAATGTGCGTGAGCTGGAAGGCGCAATGGTTTCATTACTGGCCCAATCAACCCTTAACCGTAAGGAGATTGACCTTAACCTTGCTAAACAAATGTTGAAAAACTTTGTAAAAAACTCATCTAAAGAAATTTCGATGGAGTATATCCAAAGCCTGGTTTGCGAGTACTTTGAAGTACCTATTGAAATGGTGAAATCACAAACCCGCAAACGCGAAATTGTGCAGGCCCGCCAGATATCCATGTACCTTGCTAAAGCGCATACCAAAAGTTCATTAAAATCAATCGGTCATTTCTTTGGCGGCCGCGATCACTCTACCGTGATATATGCCTGCCAAACTGTAGAAGATTTAATTGATACCGATAAAAAATTTAAAGGCTACGTTGCCGACATACAGAAAAAACTAAAAATGTCATAAACCAACCTATTAATCATATTACTATGGGGCCCTGCATTTGATGCAGGGCTTTTTTGTTTTGAAAGCTCCTCAGCCATTAAACGCAAAAAAAAGGATCAGCAGAAATAACCTTACTGATCCTTTCCCATTTTATATAGTGGCTGCGCTTAAATCTTCACCCCAAAACCAACCACAAAGGTTCGCCCCCCGCAGGCATCAACCGATAATTACTGGTTGATGATCTGGAGATAAGTTTATCAATTTTGTTTACGCAAATATTAATCGCAAAACCACTACGGCGCTTCGCTTAATAATAAAATACATTCTCCTGTTTATGCGCGCTCAGTTTTTTTGTGTCGGTAGCGGCCGCTTGTCCCTGTATCCAAATGGTGTTTAGGGTACTGTTTCTGATTGGCACATCAGTAAGCGTATACAACACCGTAGCCGTGCCAGCCTTGTGTACTTCAAAAGTATAAGTGCTGCCGCCCGCAACCGTAGCAAACGACGAATACTGTTTGTAAGTTTTTGACGAAGCCAGTGTGGCACCGCCTTTAATAACCAGGTCTACCGCCTGGTTATCGGTGCTTAAATTTACAAAACGTATGCCCGATTTACCTGTTGCAGGGGCCCCAACCGAATCGGCTATTACCAAAACATCTGGGGTACTTACCAGGTTTGCCAAAAATACTGAGTAAAGTTTACCAGCCCTGAAAGTAGCGGTATCTGTAGCTATTTTTTGGCTGCTGCCGCCTACAAAAAAGGTAATATTACGTTTACCGGTATAGGCGTTAATGTAATCGAGGCTTTCGCCGCTTTTGATAGAGAAATTATTCCCCCTGTTCTGATCCAGGAAAAAATCAACCGGCTGTGCATCCGGGGAGGCGTTTATGGCCGAAACCAGGGCAACCTGCGGTACAGGATAATAGTGTTGGTTATTATTATTTTTTAAACACGAGGTTAAAAAAATGGTAAGCAAACACATCATCCCGATCATGCCTGCCCTTCTGGTAAAAATTTGCTTCATAGTATAAATTACTAATTGATATATAAAGCCATTACGTGGCTTTAAGATAAAACGCTACCGCATTTTTTAATTTTTATAAAACCCGGGCAAACAAAGCCTGTTTAAAAGCAACATCTCAACCATTTAACGCCCATCCGCATTAAAACCAGGCTTTCAAAAACGCCGCCTGCATCGTTCAAAAAAAGTTATCTTTGCCGCCATGAATATCCTCATCCTCGGTTCGGGCGGCAGGGAAAGTGCCTTCGCCTGGAAAATTGCTCAAAGCCCAAAATGTGAAAAGCTTTTTATTGCACCCGGCAATGCCGGTATGCATCAGTATGGTACCACCGTTAATATCAAGGTTACAGATTTTGAAGGTATAAAGGCCCTGGTTATAAAAAACAACATTAACCTGGTGCTGGTAGGCCCCGAAGAGCCTTTGGTAAAAGGCATCCACGATTTCTTTTTGGCCGATGAGCAACTGAAAAACATACCGGTTGTGGGGCCGCAGGCAGAGGCAGCCCAGATGGAAGGCAGCAAGGATTTTAGCAAACAGTTTATGCAAAGGCACAACATCCCTACTGCAGCCTATAAAACGTTTACTAAAGATACCCTGCAGGAGGGTATTACTTACCTGGCAACTGCCGGCCTACCGGTAGTACTTAAGGCCGATGGATTGGCTGCGGGTAAGGGAGTACTTATCTGTACCTCTTTAGAGGAAGCTCAACTGGAACTTACCGCAATGCTGGCCGATGCCAAATTTGGCGATGCAAGCTCGAGTGTGGTAATTGAACAATTTTTGCAAGGTATTGAGTTATCTGTTTTTGTGATGACCGATGGTACCAACTATAAAATACTTCCCGAGGCTAAAGACTATAAACGTATTGGCGAAGGTGACACCGGCTTAAATACGGGTGGTATGGGATCTATTTCGCCTGTACCGTTTGCTGATGCCGCTTACATGAAAAAGGTAGAAGACCTGGTGATAATTCCTACGGTTGAAGGTTTAAAAAAGGACAACATCCCTTATAAAGGCTTTATATTTATTGGCCTGATGAACAAAGATGGCGAACCATGGGTAATAGAATATAACTGCCGCATGGGCGACCCGGAAACCGAAAGCGTAATACGCCGCATAGATTCTGACTTTGTTGACCTGCTGCAAGGCGTAGCCGAAGGGAATCTGAACGAAAAAGAGCTCATCATTTCACCAAAAACCGCGGCCACCGTTGTAATGGTAGCAGGCGGCTACCCTGGCGAATACCTTAAAAACAAAGTAATTACCGGCACCGAAAACGTGCGCGACTCTATCGTATTTCATGCAGGCACCAGCCTCGATGGCGACAACGTAATTACCACCGGCGGTCGTGTTTTAGCGATAACTACTTTGCAGGACAACATGTTTAACGCCCTGCAACAAGCAACCGCCGATGCCAGCCGCATTTACTACGATGGCATGTACTTTAGAAAAGATATTGGGTTTGATTTATTGTAGGAAGAAGTTGATTAGGTTGATTAAGTGAGTGGCTGATTGGGTTAGATCAGGCTAACTTAATCAACCTAATATAACCCAATCAACCACTCACTAAATTATATCTTCCCAAATAATTCGGCAAGCTTATCTTCCAGATCGTCGCCGCGAAGGTTTTTGGCGATGATTTTGCCATTGGGATCAATTAAAAAGTTTTGTGGGATGGCCCGGATGGCATACAATGTAGCTGCCTCGCTATCCCAGAATTTAAGGTCGGAGATATGGTTCCAGGTAAGGCCATCTTTACGTATGGCCGCCAACCATTTATCTTTAGCTGTTGATTTATCTAAGGATACACCTAAAACCGTAAATTTATTGTTTTTATAGTGATTGTAGGCTTTTACCACATTAGGGTTTTCCCTGCGGCAGGGGCCACACCACGATGCCCAAAAATCAATTAAAACGTATTGCCCGCGCAGTGATGATAGATTAAACATCTTACCACTGGTATCGGGTTCGGCAATTTCTGGTGCTATGGCTCCTAAGGCTATTGCTTTTAATTTAAGTATCCTTTCGCCAAATGCCTTACCCGCCTCGGTACTTTTAATGGCCGGTGTTAAGGCATCGTATAAAGGCTTAATATCTACATAATCGGCACTGTAAGCGTATGATTCAATAGCATTAAGGCTGATATAAGAATCTGGATTTTCCAGGATAAATTTCTTATCAATGGCAGCACTCATCTGGTCAATAGCCTTTTCATCAGCCTTTCCCTTTTTTATAAACTCCGGCGATGCTTTTTGCTCATCAGTAGCTGCCTTTTGTTTTTCTTCGAGCGCGGTGTAAGCGTCATTTACAACCTTTTGAGCCAACATGTATCTTTCGTTCTCCTGGTTTGTTTTAGGTCCTTCAACCTTCGCGTTCTCCAGCTTGTCGGCAGTATTAAAGTTGATAACGCCCGGTTCAAGATAAATTGCCCGGTCTTCTGTCGAGTTTCCGTTACCGGGACCTTTGGTATTAAGCAACAGATAAGCCGGCAACGGTGCTGCGCCAACAGACCCCGTAAACTTAAATTTGCCATTTACAAGCATACATGAATCATAAATGGGCTTACCTTTTGGAAACCTGTATTCGAGATACACTTTGGCGGGTGCATTGAATGTGCCAATTTTGCCTTGTATGGTATATTGGGTATCCTGGGCAAAAGTAATAGCCGGCAGCGCGGCTAACGCTAACAATAATATTTTTTTCATAATGAGATGCAGTTTCAATTGCAATATAATAATAAGTTGATTGAGTTAGATTAGGTTGATTGAATTGTTTACATTTTCAATCACTCACCAACCTATATCTTCCCAAACAATTCCTGCAACTTGGCATCCAGATCTGCGCCGCGAAGGTTTTTAGCGATGATCTTACCATCGGGACCGATCAAATAATTTTGCGGAATGGAAGTAATAGAGTAAAGCGCGGCAGCCGCATTGTTCCAGAATTTAAGGTCGGATACCTGGGTCCATTCCAGCCCATCGTTTTTAATGGCATCAAGCCAGGCCGATCTGCTATCCGGTTTATCCAACGATACGCCTAACACAGTAAAGTTTTTTGCTTTGTACTTATTATAGTTGCGAACCACGTTAGGGTTTTCCTGGCGACATGGGCCACACCATGATGCCCAAAAATCCAACAGCACATATTTACCTCTAAATGATGATAATTTAACCGGTGTGCCATTTACATCATCTTGGGTAAAATCTGGCGCCATGGAGCCGATTGCCGTAAACTTCAACGCATCAAGCTGTGCTTTTAAAACCTTACCGGCTTCTGTGTTTCTTACCGACTCTGACAGCGAATTGTACATGGGCTCAATTTCACCCGGATCTGGCGATGGCCCTCCTACAGAGCTTAAAGCCAGCAGACTAAGGTAGCTGTTTGGATTATCGCCTATAAAGCTTTTTAAAGTATAGCTCTGCAAGGTTTGCAGCGCTTTGTATTTAGACTGAACGCTACTTTGAAATGTTGGCGATTTCTGCTGCTCGGGGGTAGCTGCCTTAACTTCTGCCATTAATCTTTCGGCTCTTAAATTGATGCTTCTTAGCTGATCCTGTAGCTTCACATTATCAAGATTAAGCTGCGAGCCGGTAATCTGCGCTTTGGAGATAGAATCTTTACTGGTTATGGTTAAGGGACCTTTATCTATAAAAAAGTTAAGATTATCGGCATTTTTTGACAGCGCCCTACCATCAGAATACTGCTGTGTAAACTTTTCAATACCTAAACCTTTATAATCAACAACCAGGGTAGCATTAACAGGGTTAAGCATGCTCCCCCTAAAACTAAACACGCCATTAACAATATCGGCCGAATCTATAATGCTATTGGCACCTAACTGGTACGATAAGTAAATTTTAGCCGGGGCGCTCACATTACCCATTTTGCCGTTTATAATAAATGTTTCGGTAGCCGATTGAGCAAATGCTATTACCGGGAATAGTGCCGTTATTAAAAAAAATATCTTCTTCATCAGAATTTAAAACTGTAAGGGTTGATAACGTTAAAATGCTGTTATAATTGCAATTATCAGTTTAATTTTTGATAAGTGCGCCACCAAAGATCAGGCAATTCGCCGGATGTGGCCGTTTTGTAATCGGCATAACTGCATGGCACCAGGTGAAAACGCTCGTTACGTGAACCACCTGTTGGGTAGGGCACTTGCATCCACCACCTGTCAGTTTTTTTACTTTTTACAAATACCACTTCCTGGTCTTCGTGCTTCAGGCTGGTTTTATAAATAAGGTACTGCGATTTGGGGTTGAGCGGAAAATCGCGCTTGCGGCCATAAAAACCATCAATAAAATACCAGATCATTTGCGCCAGCAACATGGCTGTTTGGCCATTGTTGTCATAAGCAGGGTTAAACTCATAAAAACCAATAGAAGTCAGTTTATCATTAAAACCAGCGTATCGGCATAGCTGGCATGCTTCCTGGCCGTTAAAACCATTGGGGGTAGCGTTGGCATTGCCCATTGCATCTGCAGATCGTACGGCCCCAATATCAAAGCTTATCATGCTGGCGTTTCTGATGATGGGTTCGGTTACAGCTATATTGCCACTCAATTCGCCAAGGCGTTGTACATCAAAGTAAAGCTTATCCATTACCCGCAGGCTTTCCTGACTGGCAAAATAGGTTTGATAACCCAGGTTACTAAAGTTGAACAGGTAGTTGGGCTCGTGTAAAAATATTTTATTGAGGTAAGATTGAGAGGTAGTTTCTAAACCTGCAGGGGTTTCGTCTTCATCCAGGTCAAATCGGGCATCGGCTATAACCAGGTCTATCTTTTGCTCCAGGTCTTCATAGCCCATATATTGGGCATAAGTAAGATCCTGCCCTCCACCTAAAATAATTGGAACAATATCTTTTTTAACCAACTCTGCCACCACGGTTTTAAGCGCGAAGTAAGTATCGGTTACCGTAGCCCCCGCCACTATATTACCCAGATCAACAATCTTTAAATTGTAGCCACCTTCGTTAAGCAGGTAAAGCTTTTCGCGAATATAATCGGGACCAAGCGCGCAGCCCTGGTTATCTATAGCGTTACGATCGTCCATAACGCCAATGATGGCCAGGTCTGTTTTCTCCTCCAGATCTGGAAAATCGACAGAATGATGCACAATTTTATCGCCCAGCTGGCTGGTGTAATAGCCTTTTTTAGGAGCTATCTTTTTAAGATCAATAGGTACAAAAAAATCAGCTAAGGACATTAATTGTTAATTTGAGGATGTGTAGATGTGCAAATGTGATGATTGATGTGCAGATGTGCAAATTTCAGATGTGCAGATGGAGGGATTAATGTGTAGATAGGATGATTGACGTACAAATTGAAGATGAACAATTTCTGTTGATCTTCAACTTTCAAAATTAACAGCAGATAAACCGACTAAGCATCATCCTAAAAAATCTAAATTCATCATCTGCATATCCGCACATCTGAAATCTGCACATTTATACCCACATTTGCACATCTGAAATCTGCACATATGATTCTAATTACTGGCGCAACAGGTTTTCTCGGGGCCGAGCTGGCAAAGCTGCTGGTTACAGCAGGCACAAATATTCGTTGCACCAAACGGAGTACCTCAACCATACCTGCTTTACTGGCCCCTTTACAAGCACAAATTGAATGGGTTGAGGCAAACCTGCTCGATATTTTTGCGCTGGAAAATGCGTTAGAAGGTATAACCCAGGTTTACCATTGCGCAGCATGGGTATCGTTAAAATCGGCCGATAAAAAGCCGATGATAAATACCAATGTTACCGGCACGGCCAACCTGGTAAATTTGTGTACCGAAAAAGGCATCAAAATGGTGCATGTAAGTTCTATTGCCGCTATTGGCCTTGCCAAACCCGGCGAACTTACCACCGAGAATCATCACCTGGAACAGTCTACAGAAAATGATGGTTACGCCATATCCAAGCTGGAAAGTGAGATGGAAGTATGGCGCGGCATTGCCGAAGGCTTGGATGCCGTTGTTGTAAACCCTTCGCTTATTATAGGTGCCAGCGCCGGTAAAGTGGGCAGCGGCGCCTTGTTTGAAACAATACGCAAGGGACTTAAATTTTATACCACCGGCACCATTGGCTTTGTTGATGTGGAGGATGTGGCCAAATGCATGGTAGCCCTCATGAACAGCGATATTACCGCCGAACGCTATATTATCAGTGCCGAAAATTATACCTATAAAGCCATAACTACCGAGACCGCCAATAGCTTCGGTATTAAGCCGCCTGCAATTTTAGCCAAACCCTGGCTAATGGGAATTGGCTGGCGCGGAGCAGCTGTTTTAGCTACACTAACCGGCGGTGATCCGGCTATTGATAAAACATCGGCACAGGCAGCATCGGTAACAAGGGAGTTTGATAACTCAAAAATTAAGGAAGCAATTGGTATTGAATTTAAACCAATAAGCACAACTGTTAAGGAAATTTGCGAGGCGTTAAGTCGCTAAAAATATGCAACCCGATAAAAGAAACCACCTCATCGACCTGTTAAGAATACTGGCTGCTTCATGGGTTGTTCTTTTTCACTTTAACCAGCCCATAAAAACACTCGACAACTGGTATCGTATCTTTTGTAAGTACGGTCATTTAGGGGTGCCCGTTTTTTTTGTTATCAGTGGCTATTGCATCTTAATTGCCTTGCAACACACCAAAAAACCAACAACGTTTATAATCAGACGCTTCTTTCGCATCTTTCCTGCCTATTGGTTTAGTGTAATTGTAACCGCAGTTATAGTTTTAGCCCTAAAACTTATAATCGGGGTTAATTCGGCCACACAGATACCTAAAAACATTACAGGCATAATGGCTACCCTTACCTTAACAACATCGCCTATAACCAATATAAAAACCATTAACTGGGTGTATTGGACATTATCGTACGAGATGTTTTTTTACGTAGCCGTGTTTGTTTGCGCCTTTTTTAAAAAGCAATATTTTATCCTCGCTTTAATTGTGGCAACAGTTTTAAGCGCCGTTTTACCCCAATTTCAATCGGGCCCGTTGTTTTTTTTAAGCCTTTGGCCTTTGTTTAGCCTCGGCCTGGCTATTTATCAATTACTGCATCAACCCGCCTACAAATGGTTTAATGTTGCTTTGTTAACCTTTACAATCGGCAGTTTTTACGCTACTCATCAATCCTCTATATACATTACCTTATGCGTAATTACGGTAGCACTCATCCTCATAAATAACATTAAACCACTAAAAAATAACTTACTAAGCCGTTATGGCGATGTTTCCTATTCGCTTTATCTGATACACGTGCCGATAGGAATTTACCTGTTAGGCCACCTTAAAACCATTGCTATACAAAGCAACATGGCTTTAAATATGCTGTTTGATGCTGGGGTGCTGGTATTACTGATACTCCTTTCTAAATTAATGCACAGGTATATTGAGTTACCTGCTATTAGATATGCAAAGAAGTTTGGGAAGTAATATTGCCACATGACAACTAATAAAACTCTACTTATCCTATCAACAAAATTTTTTGCACATTTGCACCCAAGATGGAGCAGTACTTTATTATTGATTTCGACAGCACGTTTACACAGGTTGAGGCCCTTGACGAATTGGCCCGTATATCTCTCAAAAACCACCCGGACCGCGAGGGGATTTACAAACAAATTGATGATTTAACCAATGCCTCGATGGAAGGGCGGCTATCCTTTACCCAAAGTTTAGAAGCCAGGGTTAAGTTACTGAACGCCAACCGCGATCATTTAAAGCAACTGATCAGCCATCTTAAGAAAAAGGTATCTACCTCATTTTCCCGCAATACTATCTTTTTTAAAAACCACCAGGATGAGGTTTTGATCGTATCCGGCGGCTTTAAGGAGTTTATTACGCCGGTGGTTACCGAGTATCATATCAAAAAAGAAAACATCTACGCCAATACTTTCGAGTTTGACGAGGCAGGCAATATCATCGGTTACGATCGTACCAACCCCCTCTCGCAAGAGGGCGGTAAGGTTAAATTGCTTAAAGAACTGCAATTACCCGGCGATATTTATGGCATAGGCGATGGCTACTCAGATTTTCAGCTGAAGGAATCTGGTATGATCAAAAAGTTTTATGCCTTTACCGAAAACATCGAACGCAAATCTGTAGCCGAAAAAGCAGATCACATTACGCCCAGCTTTGATGAGTTTCTGTACCTTAACAAACTGCCCCGTGCTATATCATACCCCAAAAACCGCATTAAATGTTTGGTAGTTGGTAATATTGATGAGGATGCACAGGCCCAGATGAAAAAAGAAGGCTACAACATCCGTAACCGCGAAGGCATTGAAGAAAAATACCTTGAAGAAGCAGGCGTTTTATTTTGCGACGAAGACCACCAGCCAACGCCCGAGCAGGTACAAAATGCCGGCAGGTTAAAAGTGATAGGTATTTTTGGTAAATGCAGCCACAAACTGGCCGATGCGGCTACCGAAAGCGGCATTATTATATTTGATGACCCTAAGCATAACCCACACAATAATGATTTTATCCCAAAAAGGGTAATGGCTTTCATGAACGAGGGTAAAACACATACCAGCTGCAACTTTCCAGATCTGCAGCCGCCAAGGGTAAGCAACGCGCACCGGTTAATTCACATCCACAAAAACGTGCCCGGAATACTGGCCAAAATAAACGATGTATTTGCCCGCCATAACATCAATATAGTAGGCGAGTTTTTGGTTACCAACCCGCAGATAGGTTACGTAATTACCGATGTAAATACTGGTTACGATACAGAAGTACTTAACGAGCTGAAAGCTATTGAACATACCATAAAATTCAGGCTATTGTATTAGGTGCGGGTTGTGGGGCTCGGGTTGCGTGTGTTTATTGATAAATGCTTCGAAATTTAAGCCCCCGAAACTGGCAACACAAGCCCCGAACCAGACTATTCTATAAATGGCACTACCAATACGGGTATTACAGAATGGCGTACAATATTTTCGGCAATACTGCCAAGTAAAAACCTGTCTAAGCCAGATCGCCTATGCGTGCCGATAACTATCAGATCGGCACCAAATTGTTTGGCGCAGTTAATTATACCATCGGCGGTAATGTCAAACTCGGTGAATGAGGTTACTTCAAGTTGGCCCGCGTATTCTTTTTTTATCCCCTCAATTACTGCTGCCGATTGCTTTGCCTGAATATCAATTAGCTCTGTTTGATCGATACCTAAAGTTGTGTTCATCTGTATGCCTGTAAACCCATCAGTTGCTTCGGGCTGAAAAGCGATAGGCTCAATAATATGCGCAAGGCCAACAGCAGCATTGTAACTATGGGCAATATCAAAACCATACACTGCGGCATTACGGGCGTAGGTACTGTCATCAATCCCTATCAATATTTTTTTGATCTTCATGGTGTTTAACTGTTTCTTAAATAAAGACATCCTCTACTCAAAAATGTTTTAAATTTTGTTGAGTGTTCCTCCCATTTAAGCTCATCTCATTTTTACTACCTTTGGTTATGCAATTCTCTGCCGAAATTGAAGAGCGCCTGGCGCAGTTACAGGAAAAATATGAAGCCATGGGCCAGGATATGAACTCCTACCTCGACGGCCTCTTATACGCCGATTTTTTAACGTACTGGGATTATATTCATCTGGATACCTTATTGAGCCTCCAGAGCCCTAAAACTCCTTTTCCTGATGAAGAGATCTTTATCATCTATCACCAGATAACCGAACTATATTTTAAGCTGGCCCTGCACGAGTGCAGGCAGATTGCCGCCGCAGCACCTTTAACTGTTGATTTTATAACTGCAAGACTAAAACGCATCAACCGGTATTTTGAAGCCCTTATCCAATCTTTCGAAATTATGGTTGATGGGATGGAGAAGGAACAGTTTCTTAAGTTCAGGATGTCGTTGTTACCGGCCAGCGGTTTTCAATCGGGCCAGTACAGGATGATAGAGATCTATGCTACAGATTTTATTAACCTGGTAGCAAAAGATAAGCGCGAAGAACTACGCGCCGCATCCATCGAAGATCAGTTTGAGTACCTGTACTGGAAGTTTGGCGCAACCGAGCTATCAACCGGTAAAAAGACTTTAACCTTAAAACAATTTGAAAAAAAATACGCCAAAACTTTTATTGAGTTAGGTAAGGCGACCGTAAATCACACCTTTAATTCCCTGGCCTTAAAATTTGAAGCAGCCGGGCAGCTTACTCCCCAACTAAAAACCGAACTGCGCCAGCTGGATGTTAATGTAAACGTAAATTGGCCACTATCGCATTACAAATCGGCCGTTCGCTACCTCAACCGCGAACCTGAAGAGATAAAAGCAACCGGAGGTACCAACTGGCAAAAGTACTTGCCTCCCCGTTTTCAGAAACGTATCTTTTATCCATCACTATGGAGTACACACGAGGTGGAAAATTGGGGTAAGGCCTGGGTTGATAGCGTTTTGGAATAAAAAGCCCACCCAAAAAAATCCCCGAAAGAGAAGCTTTATTTGACAACAACCTCTTCTTCAGCCACCTCTGGTGCATGAATTTGGTTTAATGACAATGGCACAAGCCTTTTTGTTTTTAGATAGGTAATGCCCACAATCATCATTGTCATGCTACCTCCAAATATAACTGCTGGTACGGTACCTAACAGGCGTGCTGCCGTGCCAGATTCAAAAGCACCTATCTCGTTAGACGACCCTATAAACATCTGGTTTACTGCCGATACGCGGCCACGCATATGATCGGGCGTTAATAACTGCATAATGGTGCCGCGAATGATAACACTGATGCTATCAAAAGCCCCTTCGGTAAATATAAAAAACAACGACAGGTAAAAACTTTTTGACAAACCAAAACATATAATAGATACCCCAAAACCTGTTACGGCTATCAACAAATTACGCCATGGCTTACCCATTGGCGAAAACCGGGTCATAACCAGCATGGTTAATACCGCGCCTAAGGAGGATGTTGCCCGCATAATACCCAGGCCTTCGGCCCCTACTTTCAATATCTCGTTGGCAAATACAGGTAACAAAGCTACCGCACCTCCAAAAAACACCGAGAATAAGTCGAGGCTCATGGCACCTATCATCATTTTATTACCAAATACAAATTCAATCCCTGCCGAAAGACTTTTCCAGATATTTTCTTTAGGCACAAATACCGGTGGATATTTCCTTAGCAGGGCCACCAATACCAACGATACTACCAGAAAAAATATGATGCAGGCAAACGTTGCCGTAATACCGCTTATACCAAATAGTTTATCCGAATACCCGTAGATCAAGCCACCTGTAGCCGGGCCAATAATTGAAGCCACCTGCCAGCTGCTACTGCTCCAGGTGCTGCCGTTAGGGTAAACTTCTTTGGGTATACTGTGCGCGTAAATGGTAAATGTTGCCGGCCCATAAAAGGCGCGGGCAATACCATTACAAAATATCATTACGTAAATAACAGGTATTATCCACCCTACATGAATAATGCCGCTCATGCTTTTAAGCGTAACGGTAAACATCACTAAAGAGGTGAGTATTACCCCGCTGAATATGAACAGCAGCATTTTGCGTTTTTCGGATTTATCGGCTATATATCCACCGTAAAGGGCAATACTGATAGCCGGAATAGCCTCGCATAAACCAATAAGCCCTAAGGCAAAAGCGCTATGCGTAATCTGGTACATGTAAAAGCCGATAACAACGGCCTGCATAGAATATGCAAAGGTGAAACAAAAACGCATGCCGATGTAAGATCTGAAGTCTTTATATCGCAATGCTGCAAACGAATCTATTTTCTGGGGTTTACTATCGCCTTCTTCGGTCACAGTGTTATTTTAGATGTATTGCAAATTTACAACACGATTTTCAGGATTATACAGAATTGACAGGATTTTTTTTACATGCAGGTAATAGATGTGCAGATTGCCGGCATACAAACATATATCGGGGCATTACCCTCGTTCCTCGGGTCAGGCTATGCGCTTATACTGCACAGGCCTTATTCACAGGCAGGTATCCGCTCCTATCCTTAATGCAAAAAAGCCGCCTGTGAGCACACAGGCGGCAGAAAAAATCTAAAAGCTAACTATCATTTGCACATCTGAAATCTGCACA
This sequence comes from Mucilaginibacter cryoferens, assembly GCF_014205845.1. Lineage (GTDB taxonomy): Bacteria > Bacteroidota > Bacteroidia > Sphingobacteriales > Sphingobacteriaceae > Mucilaginibacter. The sequence goes on along the minus strand of NZ_JACHCR010000009.1, from coordinate 160,645 downwards.
TCAAATATCATCTGCTATAACCCGTGCTGGTCGATAAGGTAGATCAGCGCCGCTATACCTGCACCACCCAACTCAAGTTCGCGTTTATTTACGTTCTCAAAAACATCATTAGGGGTATGGTGGATGTCAAAATAGCGCTGAGAATCAGGGCGGAAGCCTATCAGAATAACGCCTGGTAGTTTCTCTTTCATCGGTTCAATATCGGTGCCTGCACCGCCAATGGTTAGCTGGTCAACTTCATATGGTTCTAATATGGCTTTCCAGTTGGTGTTTACCTTTTGGATAAACTCTTTAGATACATCCGAAAAGCTGAAGCCGCGTGGAGTAAAGCCACCTTCGTCGGTTTCTATAGCGGCAATATGTTCTTCCTTGTTTTGAGCGGCAAGTTCGGCATATTTTAGGCCGCCCTTATGGCCGTTTTCCTCGTTCATAAAAAACACGGCACGTACCGAGTTTTTAGGGCGATAACCTATTGCTTTAAAGACTCTTAACGCCTCGGCAGATTGCATTACGCCTGTACCATCATCGTGCGCGCCTTCGGCCAGATCCCACGAATCTAGGTGACCACCTACAGTGATGAATTTGTTGGGGTGCTCTGTGCCGGTAAGTTCGCCCACAACATTATAAGATAATACATCGGGCAGCAGCTGGCAGCTTTGTTTAAAGTAGAATTTCACCAATGGCAATTTTCGCATTTTAAGCATGATGCTCAGCTTATTAGCGGCTTTGGTAGAGATAGCCGCCGCCGGGATATTCTTGCCATCCTTATCAACCAGGGTTGCACCGGTATGCGGAAAATCGTCCAGGGCTTCTGTCAGTGAGCGTACTATAACGCCAACCGCGCCGTATTTGGCAGCCACGGCAGGCCCCATAAAGCGTTGATCGCCAGCCGTTCCATATGCATGGCCGGTTTCAATAAACCGGGGGTCGAAGGGGCGGTTGAAGAATACTATTTTACCTTTTATAACCGCCTCGCCCAAAGCTTCAACGTCCTTAAGGCTCTGTACTTCAATTACATTGGCGGTAATGCCTTCTTTGGGTGTGGCAACCGTCATACCCAATGCGGCGATAGGTACCGGGATACGGTTTTTACCATCGATAATAAAGGCGGTTTCCTTTTCGCCACGTACCCAGTGCGGTACCATAACTTCCTGTAAATAAACCTTATCGAAACCATAGCTTTCCATGAGTTTCTTGCTCCACTCAACAGCCTTTTGGGCATTGGCCGAGCCGCTAATACGCTGACCTATGTTTTTGCACAGGTAGCGCAAACTTTCATAACTTTTGCCGTTTACCAGGGCTTCGTCGTAAATTTTGCGGATGGTTAGGGAGTCTTGCTGGGCATTAGCAAGGGTGGCCGATACCATTGCGGCGCATAATAAGGTAAATGTTTTTTTCATCTAAAATTGTTCGAAAAATGAGGAATAATGTGCAATAAACATGGAACTTTTGAGTAAAAAATGGAGACTTTTCATCAACTTTTGACAAGTTTATTTTACATAAAAGTCAGTCGGAAACAAATTTAATATTTTGCGGCAATAATGAAAGCCTCAGGAGATCTTATCCCAGCTTAACCCCGCATTTTTTGTTTCGAAGGCATGGTGTAGCACCTCATTTTCGGGCAGGGCCAATTGAGGATCTTTGGCGAAGATCTGCTCTACGGTTTTGCGGGCTTTAAATAACAGTTCCTGATCGGTGGCCAGGTTGGCAACTTTGAGGTCGAGCACGCCGCTTTGCTGGGTACCATCCAGGTTACCGGGGCCGCGCAGCTGCAGGTCGATCTCCGAGATCTCGAAACCGTTGTTGGTTTTCACCATGGTGTCGAGGCGGATCTTGCCATCGTGGCTCAGCTTATGGCTGCTCATCAAAATACAATACGATTGCTCGGCGCCCCGCCCTACCCTGCCACGCAGCTGGTGCAATTGCGACAAACCGAAACGCTCGGCATTTTCAATGATCATCACCGAAGCGTTGGGCACATTTACCCCAACCTCTATAACGGTGGTAGCCACCATAATTTGCGTTTGCCCTTTGATGAAACGCTGCATCTCAAACTCCTTATCGGCAGGTTTCAATTTTCCATGTACAATACTGATCTTATACTCGGGCAGCGGAAACTCGCGCGACATGATCTCGACACCTTCCTCCAGATTTTTGAGGTCGAGCTTTTCGCTTTCCTGGATGAGGGGGTAAACGATATAGATCTGCCTGCCCAGTGCAATTTCCTTTTTCATAAAGCCAAACACCCTCAAACGCTGGTTGTCAAAAAAGTGCAGCGTTTGGATGGGTTTACGCCCGGCGGGCAACTCATCAATCACCGATACATCCAAATCACCATATAAGGTCATGGCCAGGGTACGGGGGATGGGGGTGGCTGTCATCACCAGGATATGCGGCGGCACAATATTTTTACGCCAAAGCCGGGCCCGCTGCTCAACCCCAAAGCGGTGCTGCTCATCAATCACCACAAAGCCCAGGTTTTTAAACTGTACTTTATCTTCTATCAGCGCATGCGTACCTATCAGTATTTTAAGCTCGCCACTTTCCAATTTCTGGTGCAGTATTTTACGATCTCTTTGTTTAGTAGAGCCCGTAAGCAAAGCCACTTCAATAAAGCCCTCGCCTACCAAACTGCTGATTGTTTGATAATGCTGACTGGCCAATATCTCGGTAGGCGCCATAATACAGGTTTGGAAACCATTGTCGACAGCAATCAGCATCGCCATTAAAGCCACAACCGTTTTACCGCTGCCCACATCGCCCTGCAACAGGCGGTTCATCTGTACACCGCGCTGGGTATCCTGCCTTATCTCTTTTAATACCCGCTTTTGCGGTGTAGTTAATTGAAAAGGTAATTTATGGTGATAAAAATCATTAAAGTAATGCCCAACAGTGCCAAATACATTCCCTTTAAACTTTTGGGTATGCAGCATTTTATTGCGCAGCAGTTTCAATTGCAGCAGAAACAACTCTTCAAACTTTAGCCGCTGCAAAGCCTCATTCAGCAAATTGGCATCCGCAGGGAAGTGAATATTACGATACGCCTCGGCCCTGCCGATGAGTTTAAAGTGCTGAATAATATACAGGGGTAAATTCTCTTTAATATCCTTAGCATGCAAACCCAGCAAAGTAGCGGTAAGCTTTTGGATGCCTTTGCTATCCAGCTGAAACTGTTTAAGCTTTTCGGTTGAGTTGTATACCGGCTGCAAGGTGGCATTGCCCAGCCGCTGCGTGGCGCCCGGCGCGTAAACCTCCATTTCGGGATGCGCCATTTGGGCCTGCCCGTTAAACGAACCCGCTTTACCAAACACAATATAGGCGGTGCCCGGTATAATGGTTTTCTCTATCCAGTTGATGCCTTTAAACCATACCAGTTCCAGCACGCCGGTATCATCGCGGGTTTGTACTACCAGGCGTTTGGTATGTTTTTCGCCCACAACCTGTTTGCTTATAACCCGGGCCAAAACTTGCACGTAAGGCAAATCGGGGTTAATATCTTTAACCTTATAAAATTTTGTACGATCGATATACCGGAAAGGAAAGTGGCGTAGCAGGTCCTCAAAATTGGAAAGGCCCAATTCCTTCTTCAACACCTCGGCCCGCATCTGGCCGGCACCTTTTAAATATACGATGGGGGTTTGAAAAGGGTCCATATAGTAGCAAACCAGCCCCCTCTAAATCTCCCCCGGCAGGGGAGACTTTGGGGATGTTTTAGGTATTTATTTCTTGAAGCCCTCCCTACCGGGGAGGGTTGGGTGGGGCTTACTTCACCGCAATAACCGAGATCTCAACATTAACGCCTTTAGGCAATGCCGATACCTGTACAGTTTCGCGGGCGGGGAAGTTGGAAGTAAAGTATTTTCCGTAAACTTCGTTCACCTGGGCAAAGGTGCCCATATCTGTTAAAAAGATACTGGTTTTAACAATGTTTTCGAAACCGATACCGGCAGCGGTTAAAATAGCTTTAAGGTTTTCCATAACCATTACAGCCTCGTCGGCAATACCGGTAGTTACCAGTTCGCCGGTGGCAGGGTTAAGCGGGATCTGGCCCGAAACAAATACAAAATTACCGGCAACAGTAGCCTGATTATACGGCCCGATAGGTGCAGGCGCGTTATTGGTGTTTATTATTTCCATCATTTTTTAAATATGAACACTTGTATTAGCTTAAAAATGATACCCGCCAAAAACATAATAATGGCAATGGCATTAATAACATGCATAATGCGCAGGTTAATATTATCAGGCCTGTTGGGATCTTTTTTTCTAAAGAAATACATAATACAAACTTAGTAAAAAAGCCTCACCTAAATCCTCTCCAAAGGAGAGGACTTTTGATTTGAACATTTTAAACTTGCTTGCGGCTCGTGGTTAATCATGGTTGCAGCTTTTCAGCTGCATTTTATAAAAAGCAAAGCTGGCTTGGTTACAAGTTAACTATGCTAACCTTGCGAGCGCATACTTTTGTTGTATTACAACTAAACTTCAGGGGTGATGTTCCCCATATCCTCCCGGTTGCCTATTGTTGCTCCTGCACTTGCAATTACAACCAATACAACGGCGGCATATTCCTGTAGGGAGAGGTATTCTTTCAAAAATATTAATCCGCAGATGGCGCCAACAGCGGGTTCCATGCTCATGAGGATACTGAACGTTTTGGTGGGGATATACTTAAGGCCGTACATCTCTAACGAAAACGGAACGGCGCTGCAAAATAAGGCCAGCGCCAGGGCCGGAATGATCATGCTGCTTTTAAAGTTTACCATGGCACCACTGGTGAAAGCAAACGGCAATGCCACAATTAATGCAAACAGCATCCCAATGGTAACAGCCTGCCGACCATCTAACACCGCAGATACCCGCCTGCCCAAAACAATGTACCCTGCCCAAAAAGCGCCTGCCAGCAAGGCCATGCCCGCGCCAAATAAATCAATATTGGTATTGTTCCATGGTGTCATTAATGCAATGCCACCTGCTGCCAGCAATACCCATAAAAATTCTATCGCACGTTTTGAACTAAATACCACCAACAGTAATGGCCCCATAAACTCAAGGGTAACAGCTATGCCTAACGGGATGCGAGACAGGGCGACGTAATAAATTAAATTCATGGCGCCCAGGCATAAACCGTAAGGGATAACGGCGTTCCATTGAACCCGGGTTAATGTTTTTAACCCAGGCCTGTTCACGGCAACCAGTATCAGGGCCGATAAGCCTATGCGCAACGTGGCGGTAACCGCTGCGCCAAGCACCGGAAATAATTCTTTAGCAATAGCGGCCCCTACCTGAACGCTTAATATCGAACCTAAAACCGCCAGTAGGGGGCGTATAGGTATTTTGTTTTGTTGCATTTACTAATCCTATCAGTGAAATCGTTTTTAAATAAAAAAGTGACAAAATTTGGCTAAAGCCACCTACACAAACCTTTAAGCCGTTGGCTAAAGCCAAACGGCAATGAATGAAAACAAGTGAATAATTCATTGCCGTCTCATTTATAGGACGGATACAAGAATTTCAAGAATTGGGCTTTAGCCTAATTTTATCGTCCTCAATTGTCTGCAAATTTAGCTCTTTAACCTTTCAATTTTTTCCTATTCAAGATAAGATACACAGATACTAAAAGTACTATGTAAATGCCTAATCCCTCCAGGTAGCCCGTCGAGATCCTAAATCCTCTAAGAATCCCACCTATCCCGAACGGCATCTGTGCAATAATATAGACAAATAGCCAAAATGAAACGACAGCAATTGTCGAGATGAATGAGCTGCGAAACCTCCCGATCCACAGTATCTGCGGTAGCAAAATGTTTCTGGTCAACAAAGTAAGTGCCGCCCACCAATAGGAGCCAAACAAACGATTGGCAAACGTATACTGTTCATACTCGCCTCCCGAAAAGTAACCTGCAAAAAGCTCCCTTACCCACATCACCGCATAAATCATCGCTCCTAAGAGTAATATGGTGTTAATGGCTTTTATCAGCGTTGGTTTATCAATTTTAGCCAATTTGGCTTTAGAAAGATTAACCACAATAAGGCACAGTGTTATTAAAATAGTTCCGCTAAAAATGGAGGACGCTATGAGGTTGAGTATGGTGTTTAGTAGCATATCTGTTTAGCCTCAGCCTCAACTAAATAGCGAAGCTTTCATGGGTGCCAAGAAACAAATTAAATACGAATAATCCTCTCCAAAGGAGAGAACTTTGATTTGCGTGGTTGGTGCTCTGAATATTTAACATTTGCTTGTTTAAGCCCTCTCCTTTGGAGAGGGTTTGGGTGAGGCTTTTACCTCACCGGCTTAGGAAACACCGGCAGACTCTCGTGCCCATCCGCATCTACCGACTGTACGGCAAAAAAATAATTATCTTTTGAATAAGCCAACGTAGCGGTAGTATCGGTTACATAAAATTTGCGTTCCCAAAAGGCACTGGTGGTTTCACGCATCAGCACGTAGTAGCCTGCCGGTTTTTTGCCGGTGGATGGTGCTTCCCAGGTGAGCTTGGTTTTATTGGTGAGATCGCTGGTTATAATGCCTGCTTTTTGCGGCTGGGCGGGTGCCAGGGCCAGGTTAGCTAATACGGATAGATTCATGCGGGCTACCTTTTGTACGTAGTTAAAATCTACAAAGTCGGGCAGGTCGCCGTAGTCAACGCCGTTTTCGGTGCGGATGTTCTGGTGCTGGCGGTTAAAATCTTCGTTCATTTCGGTAAACCGTACGGCAGTAAATCCTTGCTCCAAAAACGGAAGATGATCGCCGCCGCGCAGGTAGCGGTCTCTGCGGTAAATCAATTTAACATCCAATTGGTCAACGTAACGCTCACCTGTTTCCTTGGCATAGCGGGCCAACTCGCGCGATGGACTATCATTTTCGCCTCCCAATGATTTCAACGCAGCCATTTGTTTATCAGTAGCATTTGTAGGGATGCCATCGCTAAACACCCGTACGCTACGGTTATCCTTCAAATCGGTTTCCATACCGTGGCTGTTGCCTACAATATCGTTGTTCAGCATGGCGTCCACATTCCAGTTTTCGGCTTTGGCCCGTTTAGCTACATGTTCAGATCCGTACAGTCCTTGTTCCTCGGCTGCTACTGCCATAAAAATAATAGTAGCGGGGAAAGATCGTTTAGCCATCACCCGCGCCAGTTCCATAGAAAGCGCCGTGCCCGATGCATCATCATTAGCCCCGGGCTCTACCCCGTTACCATCCATCACATCATTAATGCGCGAATCGTAATGGCCCGATACCAGGTAAACCCGTGTATCATTTGGGTCGGTACCTTTTAAGGTAGCCAGCACATTTTTAATCATCACCGGTTTATCTATCCGGCCACTTTTGGGCTGAGTAAAAGTATCAAAGGCAACGGTCATCCGCCCGTTTGAGGCTGCCGCGTAACGTTCCATTTCAGCCTTTATCCAGTTGCGGGCCGCGCCAATACCAGTGGCTTTGCTGGTGGTATCGCTCAGCACATGCCGGGTTTTAAAGCTTACCAATTTACGGATGGTAGCCTCTATATTTTTGGCCGATACCTCATCAACCATTTGCTTAATCTGCGCATCGGGTTTGATGATGGTTTGAGCAGATACCGAGGCGGCGATGAGGAGGAGGAGGATGGTTTTGATGTATTTCATGTGGTGTGACGTTTTCATTTTTTTTAAATCCCCTCTTGAGAGGGGGCGCGCCGGGTTGTGAAATGGGAGGGGTGTGTTTATACGCGCGACGAACACACCCCTCCGCCTCTCTCAAGAGGGGATTCGCACATTCCCCCGCTTTTTGGGCCTCTACTATCCCTCTTCCTCCTCGCTCGCCTCCGCCAATACACCTTCTGCCTGTTTAAAATTGCTTTTTACAAAATGGCACCATTGGCATTCTTTTTTGCCGCAGCCGGTATTAAATTCATGCGCCATTATTTTGCCATAGGTTTCGGTGATCTGTTCTGTTACCAGCTCAATATCTGCCGGGCTGATCACATATTTCTCCCGGTGGTATTCGCCTTCACTTACAGGTTCTACAAAATCAAAAATGGTGTCAATTACTTCCCAGTCGTTGGTACGATCATGATCTACCAGTATTTTGTAAAATACGCCCTGTCGCCAGTAATCGCCGCCTTGCGGGGCATCAAACGTTGGGCGCAACAGTTTGTCTTTAGCATTTTTAAGTTTACCGGTCTTATAATCTACCACGGTTACCTGTTTGCCGTCAAATTCCATTTTATCCAGGTTACCTTTAATGGGTACGCCGTTTATTTCGATGTTTTTGATAGGCTTTTCGGTTACCGCTACTTTGTTCCAGCCGTTTACGTTTTGCTCGTAGTAGGGTGGCAATATTTTTTCGCCATAGGCTACACGCAGTTTGTACTCATCTTTGGTAAACGAGTCGCGGTTACGGGCCATGTACCATTTAAACTCGTTCATAAACTGCTCTGTTGATAAAAACTCGTTATCGTTCTCCTTCAGCAATCGGTACGTTTTGTTGAGCGCCCAGTGTACGGCCTGCCCAAACGTGGCCGATGGGCTTTTGCCCGATGGCACCCTGATTAAACACTGGAAATAGAACCGCAGCGGGCAATCCAGGTAGTTATTTAAATGCGTTACCGAAAGCGTGTAGCTTTGCAGCAACTGGTTAATATAATTTTTATCCAGCAGTTCTACCTTAGGTTTTTCAACCTCGCTAAACTGGGTGGCTATAAAACCTATCATGGTATCGGCAGTTACCTTGGGGTATTGCAGTTGGGTGGTGGTACTGGCCAGTATCTCGCCCACAAACTGGCTTGCCTCCTGGTCTTTACCCTTTTTATCCTTGCCCGCGTAAGATATCATGAGGTGTTGTTTGGCACGGGTTACGGCCACATAAAACAGCCGGCGGGCTTCTTCTTTCTGGGCAATATCGTCAGATGCGGTTTGGGTGAGGGTATCTGGCAGGCTAAAGCCGCTGTTGCGGCCCTTGCTATCCCAGGTACGCTTATCGCAACCTATAAAAAACACATGCTCAAACTCCAGCCCTTTGGAGCCATGGGCCGTTAAAAAGTTAACACCGTTATCGCTAAATATCACTTTATTTAAATCGAGCCTGATGCCGTTCTTTTTCATCAGGTCTATGGTGGCTATCAGGTCTGGCAATTTAATATCGGGGCTTTTGCGGCTTTCGTCTTTTAAAAAGTCAAAAAAGCTGCTCAGCATCTGCATGTAGCCACCTTTATCGGTTTGCTGCATAATATAGCGCAGGATACCCATTTTGGCTATCACATCCTGAAAAAACGCCTGCAAGGTTACGTTTACGGCCGATTTTAGCAACTCATCAATATTGTTCATGAGGTACTTCATCTCGGTATACTTATCGGGCGCAAACAGGTCTGGCTGCGCAGATGTCCGCAGCTCGCTGATGTACCGCCGGATGGATGTACGTTGTTTATCTTTTGTATTGGGGGCAAAGTTGTGCTGCGATACCTCGATACTGGCCTTGGCAATTTCTAAAGGCGAAATATTGAAAAAATCGTAATGCAGTATCTCAAACAGCAGTTCATCGCCGCTATAGGGCGAATCGAGCTCCATCATAAGGTAGCTCATAATGTTGATGATCTTTTCGCCAAAGGGCTGCGTAAGGATATCTATTTTGCGACGGGTGTTTACCGCTATCTTTTGCACATCCAGGTATTTTATCATTTCCTCTACCTGGCTATGGTTACGGTAAATAACCGCAATTTCGCCAGGCTCGGTACCGTTATCTACCAGGTACTTTATTTGTGCCGATACATCTACCAGTTCCTGATCTGGATTTTCGTATTCACGAATCACCGGTTCAACCGTTAACTCCGCGAAGCGCGAATGGGATGCCTGCAAATCCTTATCCAGCTTTAGCTGACTTGTTAAACGCTCGAAGTTGTTATTGATAAGCGCCTTTGAAATATCCAGGATATGCTGATTGGAGCGATAATTATGTTTAAGCACCACGGTATGCAGCGTGCTTACATAATCGGTAGCAAAATCGAGGATGTTTTTCATGTTGGCACCCTGAAATTTGAAGATCGACTGGTCGTCGTCGCCCACAACAAATACATTGGGTACATCCCAATAATTCAATAAAAAGCGCAGCAGTTCGTTTTGCGATCCGCTGGTATCCTGAAACTCATCTACCAGTATATACTGGTAACGCTCCTGGTATTTGCGCAAAATCTCCTCATTATCCCTAAAGGCACGCAGCACCCAAATAATCATGTCGTCATAATCATACCGGCCACGGGCTTTCATCTTGGCATCGTAATTCTGATACTCGCGCACGGCGGCAACCAGTTTGCTCATTACATCGTGTGCGGCGTCGATATCTTTTTGTTTGGGGTCGCCTACTTTAATACCGGTTTTGGAGTTGGCGCGTTTATATTGAAATTCTTCGCGGTTGGGTATATCATCAAGGTATTGCTGCACCGCGGCCTCAATCATGGTGGCATCCCAGTTTTCGCGCTTCATGGTGCTGAACAGGTCTTTCAGCCTTTTGGTATCGTAGTATACATCACCGGTGAAGCGTTTAAGCAGGTGATCGTTGCCAAAATCATCAACCAGCTCGCGAAACAGCATAGCCGATTCCAGGTCGGATAACGATTCCAGGTTAAGCTTTCCAAAATATTCCAGGTTTTCCTGGATGATCTCGTTACAAAAAGCATGGAAAGTATATATATTGATGCGGTAAGCATCCGGACCAATAAATTCAAAAAGCCGTTTGCGCATGGCCACCGCGCCGGCATCGGTATAGGTTAAGCAAAGAATCTCGTTGGGCAGGGCATCGGTGACGGTTAGTATTTTACCAATGCGGGCAGCCAGTATCTGCGTTTTGCCCGTACCCGGCCCGGCTACTACCAGTACCGGACCATCCATTTTATTTACAGCAGCCAATTGCTCGGGATTTAACCCGGCTAAAGCCGATTGAAATTTATCGTTGTATTTGTTGAAGTTGGATTGCATAATTGTAAAGTAAAGATAGGAAAGCAAGGGCGGGATGGCAACCGGGATGGAGGTAATGTTTTTGCGATTATCTACCTATTAATAATTATACAGAGCTAACTCTACCGAAAATATTTTAAATTTGTGAAAAGGTTAACTATATGCGCACATCACAAATAAGAAAACAGCTGCATGACTATATAGAAACAGCAGAAAATGACAAATTAAAAGCAATATACACCTTGCTCCAAAGTGAAATTTCTGACGGGTACGAACTCACCAAAGCCCAAAGGGAGGAGTTGGATAAAAGGTTTAAAGACCATCAAAATGGGGTAGGCCGCTCATTTACCTGGGATGAAACTTTGGCTATGGCAAAGCAAGCTTTAGTAAAGTATTAGTAATAGCCGATGAATTATGATCTGAAGATTCGCCAGGAAGCAGCGAAAGAACTCTCGGGCGCACTTTCGTGGTATGAAGAACAACAAACCGGACTTGGTGAAATATTTGAAACTGCCATCCGCAGAAAATTAAATCAGATCAGCAGAAACCCTTACCACTATAAGGCCGAATATAATCAGTTTCACCAGGCGCTGACAGAGAAATTCCCTTTTCTAATTGTCTACATTGTAGACGAAACCGTAAAACAGATTACTGTGATCGCTATATTTCATACTAGCCGTAATCCAAATAAAAAATTCCAAAAATAGTCCTTTTCGCGTTACCTTACTGCAACCCTATCCCCGTCCCGGTAGGGAAAAACACATTTACACTTACCGGCAACTTGCCTGTTGGCTTCAACCCGCCCGTTAACACTTTCACTACCGATTTCTGCAGTTCGGGGCTATTTTGGTAGCATACCATCAGGGCGTTACTTTTTTCGATGCCTGGCAAACCTGCTATAGTGTAGGCATTGGCAAACACGCTGATAACGGTGTTTGGCCTACCGGCCAGGTCGGCAATCATGAGTTTTACGTCGCTGCTGTAGTCTAGTTTGCTTTGGGGGCGCAGGCGGGTATCATGTATGCCCACTATTACCTGCTGGTATTTGCTTAACAAACCCAGTATGTTTTTTAGTTCAACGGCCTGGGTGTTTTTATCAACCATAAATATTTTACAGTTGCCAAAGCTTTTGGCTGCTTCCTGTTGCAACACAGTGGGCGACGATACACCGATGCTCAGTATGGCCGTTTTTAAAAACGGGTTAAGTTTCAGGGTTGATGCATCGCCTTTTAATACGGTTACAGCGGCATCGCTCAGCTGCTGTACCAAATCTTTGGAGGTCTGACTGTTAATGTCGGCACTTAAATTTTCTGGCGATGGGGCTTTATAAGCATTTAGTCCGGCCCAGTACTTGGCGGCAAGCACCTTTTTTACCTTGGCTTCAAACTCCTCTTTGCTCACCTTGCCATGACGAACAGCCTTACGAATAAGTTTAATGGCACGGTCTGAATTTTCTGACAGTTCTAAAACATCTATCCCAGCTATAAAAGCCCTCACATCGGCTTCGCCATTAGGGAAGTATTTTACAACGCCTTTCATTTCCATAGCATCAGATACTACCAGGCCCTTAAATTTCAACGAATCTTTTAAAATACCGGTGATGATGGGGCGCGACAAGGTAGATGGTAAATGCGTGGTACTATCCAACGCGGGGATGCTCATGTGGGCAATCATCACGCCGCTAATGCCGGCCTTAATGGCTTCACGAAAAGGGTATTCTTCCAATGAATCGAGCCTGCCCCTGCTGTATGGCAACAGCGGCAGATCGAAATGCGAATCTACATTGGTATCGCCGTGACCGGGAAAATGCTTGGCGCTGGTTAATAGTCCGGCATCCTGCATACCTTTAAAATAGGCAATACCTTTTTGGGCTACGTTGTATTTATTATCGCCAAAAGAGCGGTAGTTAATAACAGGATTGTTGGGATTGTTGTTGATATCCATATCGGGGCCCAAATTGAACTGGGCGCCTATCCGTTTAAAATCATAAGCCACACGCTGGCCCATTTTGTAAATAAGGGTATTATCCTGTATAGCGCCAAGCGTCATCTGGTAAGGGTACGATATGGTAGAATCCAGGCGCATGCCCAGGCCCCACTCGCCATCCATGGCGATAAGGAGGGGTATTTTTGATAACTTTTGATATTGATTAACCAGGTTTAGCTGCCTGCCGGGGCCTCCCTGAAAAAATACCAGGCCGCCAATTTCCTGATGTTTAATCACCTCGCCAACCGAATCGGCATAGGCCTTGCCTTTGTTGGTATGCGCGCGTACAAACAATAATTGCGCAATGCGGTGTTTACGGCTTAACTTATTGTACACCGAATCGACCCAATGGTTTTGCTTGCCCAGGCTTTCTATATAGCTTTCCTTTTGCGCAAAAGCGGTTATAGCAATAAAATTAAGGGCGATAATTATAGTGAGGCAGATGTTTTGTTTCTGTTTTGGCATGGTCAAATGTAATGTAAATGTTGTTTTTGCAGGTTGATAGCAACGCAATTAATACAAAAATTAAACCGCGAATAAACCTTTGGTATAATTTTTAATCTATGAGTGTATAAAAACATACTAACATGAAGAAAATTCTTTTTTTTGCCATCTGCTTATTTGCAGCATACACCGCCAGCGCACAGGGATATTATGGCCCGCCACGCCACAGGCCCCGTTACCGGGAAGACAGGCGCGAACGCCCCCGCCAAAGACAGGATGATTTTTACCGTGTAAGAGTTGGTGTAACCGCAGGGTTAAACATAGCCAACACCATTGATGCCAACAACTCTAATTTTAGCAGCGATGCTATTGCCAGCTTTAACGCTGGTTTAACATTGGATATCCCTATTGCTTATCCAATATCGTTTGCTCCCGAAATATTATACTCGGGTAAAGGTTATGCTGCCAATACCGATTATGGTCGTTTTACGCAGCGCACCAATTATATTGATGTACCCTTGCTGTTAAAGGTTAAACTGGCGCCAAACTTTAACTTTTTGGTAGGGCCATCTATTAATTTTTTAACATCAACCAGCAACAAATATGAGACTGGTTTTCAAACCGACTACGAGCATTTTTACAATAACCGCGGCGACCAAACCGACATCAGCGGCGTTATTGGCCTCAGTGTTGACCTGAGCCGGAATATAGAGCTCAGAGGCCGTTATAATATCGATCTTACCTCCAACAGCCCTAACAATGATTCGTACCTCCCCAATTACCGCAACCAGGTTTGGCAAATTGGTTTAGGGTTTAAATTTCAATAAAGGCTAAAAGCCGAAGGCGTAAGGCAGAAAGCTATATATACAAAACAGCCATCCGGGATTGCCGGATGGCTGTTTTTATGTTTTTACAAATACCTTTTGTATATCTTTTTCAAACTGCTGCTCTTCGAGGTAAAGGGCCTGGCGGTATGGGGCAAAAATGTACATTTTAGTTGTGGAGAAACAGGCTGCAACTTTTTGATTTTGCCTCAAAAGCAGCACCCAGGATATTGTTTTTTTATGTAAATATTCTACCCCGATTGCCCCTAAAATAGCCAGGGGTTTATGCCGTTAGGCGGTATATTATTAACATTGTTACAAAACATGCGTGCAGCTGCATTGTTTCATACATAGGCCGCTTATTAATTACTGTGCCCAACTATGTTACTTAAAAATTTAATTCGCCACGCGCTTAGCTGTAGTAAATTGATAAAAATGCCCGTAAATAGATTAATAATAGTTATATTAAAATTCGATTTAATACGTTACCATTTTTGAGCATCACCTTTTTTTACCCAAAAACAAATTTCTAATAATGATATCGATTATTATTTCATCGGCCGATAGCAGGGTTTTACAGGAAGTGCGCGACAATGTTGCAGCAACTATAGGTGTTCCGTACGAGATCATAGCCATCGATAACAGTGCTGGTAAGCAGGGCATTTGTTCGGTTTATAACAAGGGCTTGTTGCGGGCCAAATACCCTATACTTTGCTTTATGCACGAAGACATCCAGATAAAAACCATTAACTGGGGCGATGTGATCATAAAAAAATTCAAAAAAAACCCAGATGTGGGCGTAATGGGCGTAATGGGCAGCTCCTACAAATCCATGACCCCTTCGGGATGGAGCAGCCTGGGTATCGAAAATATCTTTTACGGTAATCTTATTCAGCACCATAAATACTCTGCCGAACCACCCCGGCATCTCTACACCAATCCTTATAACGAAAAGTTATCCCAGGTAGCTTGCTTAGATGGCGTTTGGCTATGTACCACCAAAAAAGTGGCGCGTGAGTTTATGTTTGATGAAGTAAACTTTACCGGTTTCCATGTATATGACCTGGATTTCTCTTTATCGGTAGGTCAGAAATATAAATTGGCCGTTACCTATGATATCCTGATAGAACATTTTTCTGAGGGACGGTTTGACGAAAAATGGATGATGGATACCCTGAAGCTACACGAAAAATGGAACAATGTATTGCCGATAAACTGCGATAGCCTGTCAATTGAAGAAGTGATACACTCGGAGAAAGCAACTTTTAAGCATTTTATTAAACGATTATCCTCGCTTAACCTTCCCTTGCACCACGCCCATAAAATGCTGCGGCTCAACAACCGCTTTCTTAACCTCAATACCAAACTATTTTTTAAACTCCAATATTACATTGTGTTGCGATACCTGAGTTTGAAATAGAGATAAGAGTCAGCAAGCAAGACGAAAGAAAAACTTCGGCGCTCAATTCCTGACTCTATTTTTTTGACGGCCAACCGGGCTCGTCTTCCCAATTCTTAACCTTCTATTGCCCTACTCTTATCTTAATTCTTATCTCTTGACTCTCTTTTAATTAGTCGTTAAAAGTCTGCATGTCTATCAGTTTTTTGTAGAGGCCGCTGTTTTGCATTAACTCCTGGTGGGTACCTTGTTCTACTACAGTACCTTTTTCCAACACGATGATCAGGTCGGCATTTTGGATGGTGCTTAAACGGTGGGCGATAATGAGCGATGTACGATTTTTCATCAAGTTGTTCAACGCATCCTGAACCAGTTTTTCAGACTCGGTATCCAGTGCCGAAGTGGCCTCATCCAACAACATAATAGGTGGATTATTGAGTACAGCCCTGGCTATACAAATCCTTTGCCTTTGGCCACCCGATAGTTTGGTACCACGGTCGCCGGTATTGGTTTGGTAGCCTTTATCGGTTTCCATAATAAAGTTATGGGCGTTGGCAATACGTGCCGCGGCTTCTACTTCCTCATGACTTACGCCTGTTTTACCAAAGGCTATGTTGTTAAAAATGGTATCATTAAACAATATCGATTCCTGGTTAACAATACCCATCAGCGCCCTTAACGATTCCATGGTAACAGCCTGGATGTTTTTACCATCGATATAAATTGCACCTACCTGCGGTTCAATAAAGCGGGGCAACATATCCATCAGGGTTGATTTACCACCACCAGACGGACCAACCAGCGCTACTGTTTTACCTTTAGGTATCACCAGGTTAAGATTTCTCAACACGGCTTTATCTGTATCATCGCCTTCCTTATCGCCGGCGATCACTTTGTCTTTATAGGCAAAAAATACATTTTCAAATTTCACACTGTCGGTAAAGTCATCAATTGTTATGGCGTTTGGCGCATCAACAATTAATGGTTTCTCGTCTATAAGCGCCAGCACACGTTCGCCGGCTGCAATACCGGAGTGTATGTTGCTGAAAGAATCGGAAATGGCTTTTGCCGGGCGCATAATTTGCGAAAACATGGCGATGTATACAATAAAATTGGCAGCCGTTAAAGAATCGTCATGGTGAATAATCAGTGTACCGCCATATAAAACAAGGCCCGCAACCATCATTACCCCCAAAAACTCCGATACCGGCGAGGCCATCTGTTGCCTTTTAGCCATAGAGCGGGTTATCCTCGAATATTCCTGGTTTTCATGATCGAACCTGTTTTTAATAAAGGGGGCAGCGTTAAACGCCTTAATGATTTTAATACCCGATAGCGCTTCATCCAGGTTACTGATCATATTGCTATAAGTTTGTTGCGACTCCTTGGCTTGTTCCTTAAGCCGCTTTACTATCCGCGATATCACGAAGGCCGATACCGGGATAATGAGCATAGAAAACAAAGTTAGTTTAACCGATATTATAAATAAGGTTATCAGGTAAAACAACAATTGAAAAGGCTCTTTAAACGCCACTTGTAAAGTACCGGTAACAGAAAATTGCACTACCTGTACATCGGCAGATATTTTAGAAAGAATATCACCCTTACGCTCATTGCTAAAATAACCAAGATGCAGGTTCATTACGTTATTAAAAACGGTGCGGCGTAAATTAAGCAGGGTAAAAATGCGCAGGTTTTCCATAATACGCTGCGAAAAATACCGGAATACATTACTTAGCAATACCGATATTATAATAGCCACGCAAATAAACTTAAGAGCGCCGATAGTGCCGTACTCTTTATTGGCTAAAAGGGCAAAGTAGTTGAGATCTTTTAACGGATCGGCCCAGCTTAGTGGCTTAATCAACGCCTTGCCTGCTGTTGGGTCAAAAATTGACGTTAACAACGGCGCCAGTAAAGCGTAGTTTAAAGTATTAAATATAATAGATAGCAGGGTTAATATAAAGTACGGTCCAGCAAATTTGCCTATTGGCTTGGCGAAAGAAAGAAGCCTGAAATAAATTTTCATTTATAATTTTATAACTGCAAAAATATGCAAAATAAATCACGCAGACGCAACGCATTGTTGGGTTTTAGAAGGCTCTACTTTTGTAATACAATAAAATTCGTTATAAAAATAAAGTAGGCGGCAAATTTACCGCCCCCTTTATTTTTATAACGAGAACTTATAATAATCCATCATAGTTACTTGTAGTTGTACGTTATATTGTCGCCAACAGTATAACCTGCCAAGCCATTCTTCCTTTGAATAATAGTTTCATTAAAATGATAAAGATAAAGCGTTTCTAATGAATATATCCACCTAAGAAAATTACCTTCACGCAGATAAACTCTTCCATTGTTAGAATCTTCAATTAGTCCATTATCAGTAATTATAGGATTGCCAACGCTAATTGATAAGCTTGCTAATTGATCTGCCGAATAATGTTTTAAAATATTGCCGCTAAATGTAAATAATCCATTCAAAACATCTGTATTGGGGATATATCTTAGTTTATCTTCAATAAATATGTAAACTGCACCAGTGTTGTCATTTCTTATAAAATCACCTTCTTTAGGGGCAGCGGGGGGCAATGGCTTAGTAATATAACCCAATGTTTGAATAAGCTGATCAGGAGCGGGCAACGTTTCAGGAGGAGATACATCTGTATGCCCGTTAGTTGTACTAAAATACTCTAATAAAGGAAATGTTGAAACTTTACTTATGTACCCCAATGCACCTTGGTTCACGTAATTGGGAAAGGCGGCACTTGACTTATTGTTCCAATAATCTCCTGATTGACTATTGTAATATCTGTTCATTAAAACAAGATTAGCACCTGCCGTTGCATTAAGATAGCCTTGAACTTTCTCGAAAACAACACCCTGAGAAGCACTTGCAAATTCTTCCCAATTATTGCTATAGAGCCGTTTATGTGTGTCAAAATTATAATACCTTAAGAGTGGCATTTTCCCTGCGGGTATTACCGGGGCTTCATAAATAACAAAATTCACTAAATTAAAGGGAGGAACTCCTCTTGGGGCGTCTATATAATTTATTCTTACTACATATTCTCCAGGAGTAAATACGGCATCAAAATTAAATCTATCGCTGTAAAAACCATTTTGGTTATCACTATTGAAACCAGGCCAAGGTATAGTTACCCCATTTTTGTAAATTACATATGTACATCCGTAAACACTTTTCGAAAGGTTATTAAAAACCTGGATATGATACGTCTGATTGCCCCTATAGCCAATCTCTATCCGAGTTTTAGGTGCTGAAACAGAAAAAATACCGGAAGTTCTTTTACCGGAATCTGGCTTGTTTGGATTTGATGTAGCCCTAAAGGTTGTCGTATCCTTATAAAGCCCTTTTAAAGGCAAAACCTGTGTATTAGAATTGCTGCTTAAAGTAGCTTTTGCAGAGTCATTGTTTTTTTTCTGACACCCCGCTAAAATCAGGGCAGAAAAAAAAACTGGATAAAATAGTAAATTTTTAATTTTCATATGGTTTTAATATATCATATAATGATACATATACATTAAATACAAGCATGATTTATTGAAATATTTACATTTGTATTATTTTTTCAAGCTATCAATAACTGCATTATTTTCACGCCGTGCAAATTCATATGCAAAAATTAACCAACGGCCCCCCCTCCGGATTTTCCTAAGCGAGAAAAAAACACAATAATCCGGAAGTACAATTTTAAATAGATGAATCGAAAATTTGCTTTATTTTAATTTGAATGCAGCATTTAGCTTATTGATATCTAGCCTGCCCTTGTTTTTTAAATCGCCATATGTAGTAAAAGCTGAAAATTGATTTAACATCATCTCTAAATAATGGCTCTTTAAATTCCCTCTGCCTAATTTAATTTGACCTATCACTGCGTGGGAGGGGGCTCTATAATTATGCCCGTTTTAGGAAAACCTGTCCAGCATTTTTTTGTTGATTGGGTACTGTCAGCGCCTATACAAACCGAATTGGCGAATGCCAACCAATTATCTTTTTTATTACCCAGCAGCACTTTTATTTTCTACGACTCCCTGATCGCTTATTGCAATAAACGACCAGGGAGTACCTGTTTTTACACAGTTTAGTATATCGAGGCAAGATTGATCAACATTACCCTCTCAGCAAAAAATCAATAACCCAGGCTGGGTATTCTAAATGAGAGGGCACGGCACAACGGTCAAGCTCATATAAGCCCTCCGCCGATATCGTCCGAAAGGGCAAGGTTAGCGCTGTTTTTTACCAGCATAAAGTTTTCATCTATACAACCAACCTGCTGTGGCACCGTTCCCTGTAAATCTATTACCCCGTTAGGATAGGCAATTTTAATAGCCAGCCTTTTATATAACCTATTGGCACCACCCGCATTACCCAACACACCCCATTTATTATCGCGGGTATCCATTTGGGCAATTTGCTCATCAAGCAATTGTTTGGTGCTTGTTTGGGTAAGCAATATATCCTGGTGGCATAAAATAACGTACCGGCCTGTTGCTTTTTTGCAAAAATTGGTTAATGCCCTGGTAGGCATCCATTTTATTTACCTCACTGTTATCAACAATAAGCTATTCGCAAATATCGGGCGTAAAACCCGCTTCAATAAATGAGTTATACATTTCCAAATACTCCTGCTTGCGGGTTACCAGGGTACAAACAGAATATCGGTACTTATAAACCGGCTGGTCTACCTGTTGTATAAGATCTGGCAGCTGGGTCATTTACTTATTAATATTAAATTGCTTATCAAGGGCTTGTTTTATGATTGCTTTAACTGTTATAAAGGGCATATATTGTTGCCTGCTTTTGGCAGCCTGTATAAAATTGCGTTTGTAAATACGCATTTGCGGTAATCTTTTGAGGTATAGCCACCATGCCTGATAGTAGTATAATTTACCGCTTATCCACCTTACCAATAAGGATAAAAAAGTAATAAAAGCCCACAAATATAAACGTAAACCCTGCAAGTGAAAGTAATGCAGCAACAGCTTATTACGAGTACTTATCGTTTTTATCTTCTTTTTGGAGCTATGCTTTTTTATGGTGACAGAAACGGCATGCCTGCAAACGGCGCTATCATCATAGTAGCATTTAAACCCGCTTTCCCATGCCCTTAACGATAGATCGAGATCTTCGTGATAAAACGGCGAGAACAATTCGTTAAAGCCGCCAAGCTGTAGCAGCTTCTGCCTGTTTACCAACGCGTTTGCGCCACTAAGATAAAAGGTGTATGCATTATCACCATCGAGCCTTATGTTTTTGATATGGTTGATCTTGAAAACAGAGCTTACCGGATATTTACAGGCTTCCTGCATTTTATCGTCGGTTTCATCAAGTATCAGCCCCATTACCCCAAAGGTATCGGCATGGTTAAAATATGGCAGTTGCGATAAAAAGTAATTTTCGGTAAGCTTTATATCGCTGTTAAGCAACAAAACCAGATCGAGCCCGGCGGCCATTATACCCCGGTTAATATTGCCCGAAAAGCCTTTATTTTCTTCGCCCTTTATTAAAATAACATCGGGATAGTTTTGGGTGATATAAGCTACGCTATCATCTGTTGATGCATCATCGGCAATAATAACCTGATAGGGCAGCTTAACCGCCTTTAAAGCCGCATAGGTAAAAGGCAGGTTTTGCTCCAGCAGCAGGCGGCCGTTGTAGTTTGGTATAACTACCGATATGCCCCAATTGGCTTTGTTATTTTGCATCGGTTAAGCAAGCGTTATATAAGTTAAGGTATTGCTTAGCCGTATTATCCCAGTTAAACTTATCGGCATGCTTCATTATTGCCTGGCTACGGTTGTGTTGATAATAATCTGCCAGCCCGGCCAATAATACCTGCTGCATATGCCCGGGCTCAAAAGTATCAAAATACCATGCGGCATCGCCGCCAACTTCGGGTAACGAGGTTAGTTTTGATAAAAATACCGGTTTACCAAAGTGCATAGCCTCAATAACGGGCAGCCCAAAGCCTTCTGCTATTGATGGAAAAACAAACGCTTCACAATTTTTATAATACCAGGCCTTATCATCATCGCTTATAAGGCCGGTTAGGGTTACCCGGTCTGCACAATTGTGTTTTGCTGCTTCTTCCAGTATTTTTTCCTGGTAAGCGGTTATTTTACCGGCAATTATTATTTCATAATCGTTATGCTGCAACAAAGCAGGCAGTACATGAAAATTCTTTTTTGCCGATAAGCTACCTATGGTAAATAAAAATTTACGCGGAGGCTTATATTCGGGTACGTGGTTATCGGCAACGGTTAGTTTATCGGCACCATTATATATAACGGTTAGTTTACCGGCGGCCTGCGGGTAATGCTGTACAATATCATTGGCCACAAAGTTTGATATGGTAACCACCCTATCGCAGGCATCAATATAACCGCCCAATCGTTTAAGATATTTATCGTAACGATGTGCCGATCGGTTTTTCTCGTGCACCGCATTCATATCATGAATGGTTAATACCTTTTTTGCCTTTACCTTGTTGGGCTTTAGCTTGCAATACTGGTTGGTAAAGTGCACCAGATCGAACTTATTATACTTAGAAAAAAAAACTTTATGCAGCAAGGATATTAACACTGTACCATCAATTTTGGGAAATGTGTGCAGCGCCTTGCTGTTAATATACCCATATAAGGTAAAGCGGTTATTATTTTGTTTGATCAGCTCATCGCCAAGGCTTCTTTCAAAAAAAAACATACCCGAGGTTGCGCGTTTTAATGAATCGAAGGTGATGAGAATGGATGGTTTCAAATGAATGTGGTGTTTGTTTGAGTTAACTTATTATTTATGATTGTGGTATAATAACAACCGGCCACAACCCATTTAATTGTTAAAATTGAAGGAACAAATATACAATTTTGGCTAATTATGCGGCATGCTCCCTAATTGTTGCCGTAATATGCAAATCGCGCTATATTTGTTGTCACACTCATGCATACAGGTAACAACAAAACGTCATCAATAAACTTTAGGTTGGTTGCACGCAGCCTAACCATTGTTGAAAACGACCTTGCCCAAAGCAAAGCCCTGTTAAAAAACCTGGTATTTAATAAAACAACTCCTATAATTGGCATCACCGGTCCGCCGGGTGCGGGTAAAAGCACCCTGGTAAATGCCCTTATTGATGTTTTATTGGCCGATGGCAGCAAAATAGCCGTTTTGGCAATAGACCCTACCTCACCATTTAACTTTGGATCGTTATTGGGCGACAGGATTAGGATGGCATCACATTTTAACCATCCCGATGTTTTTATCCGTTCGTTGGCTACCCGCGGTTCGCTTGGCGGTTTATCAGCCAAAACCATCGAAATGGCCGATGTGCTGCGGGCTGCCGGGTTTGATTATGTACTGATAGAAACCGTTGGCGTAGGCCAGTCTGAAATTGAAATAGCGGGCCTGGCCGATATTACCATGGTTGTATTGGTACCCGAAAGCGGCGACGAGATCCAGCACATTAAATCGGGCTTAATGGAAATTGCCGACGCTTTTATTATTAATAAAGCCGATAGGGCGGATGCTGATGTGTTTGCCAATAATCTTAAAAAAATAATAGGGCAAAAACACAATGTACAGCCCCCCGTTTTTAAAACCATAGCATCGCAGGCCGGAGGCATTACACAGGTTGCCAACTTTATAAAAGGAGCACCAACCTTTAAAAACAAACGCCGCGAATTATTATTAGCAGAAAAGGCCTATAAGCTTATTCAACATAAGTTAACACAGCATATTGATAAAAAAAAGCTTCAGCAGGATATTGCTGAAGCTTTGGCCGATAAAAACTTTAACCTGTATAGTTTTGCAGACAGATACTTATAACCTATCTATTTATCCCTTTTAGCTATTCATAATTTCTTCAATATGCGCGGCCTCAACAGGAATATGGCCCATCAAATCGTGATTACCGCCGGCCGTAATTAAAATATTGTTCTCTATACGAATACCCAGCCCTTCTTCCTGTATGTAGATACCCGGTTCGCAGGTTAATATATTACCAACCTCGAAGCTTTTATACCTGCTACCAAAATCGTGTACATCTAAACCCAAATGGTGCGATGTGCCATGCATAAAATACTTTTTATATAAAGGAGCATCAGCATTCTGTTTGGCAACATCGTGTTTATCAAGCAAGCCAAGACCTATCAGCTCGCTTGTCATTATTTTGCCTACTTCATCCTGGTAATCGCCCAAAACGGCACCGGCTACAATCATGCCGGTTGCTTCACGCATTACCCGCAACACGGCATCATAAACGGCGCGCTGCCTTGGTGTAAACCTGCCATTAACAGGCACCGAGCGGCTCATATCTGCGTTGTAATTGGCGTACTGAGCACCAAAATCAAACAATATCACATCGCCATCATTACAAACCTGGTTATTATCAATATAATGCAGCACCACCGCGTTTTTGCCCGATGCTATAATAGGGTTGTAAGCATGGCCGGTAGCACGCTGCCTTAAAAACTCGTGCGTTATCTCGGCTTCAATTTCATACTCGGCAACACCCGGTTTTAAAAATTTCAGCACCCGCACAAAGGCATCATTGGTAATATCGCATGCTTTTTGGGTAAGCCCCACTTCAATTTCAGACTTAACAACCCTTAAATCTCTCAATATCAATGCAGAACGCTCATATTTATGCAGTGGATACTTTTGTTTTAAGGCTTCGTACATGCGCAAATCGCGGTAAGGTACGGTGTGCGCATACCTATCGTTCTCGTTGGTGTTGATGTAAACATGTTCGGCATAGTTAATAATGCTATGCAAAATGGTGTCATACTCATGCAGCCAATGAATGCTTTGGATACCCGATGCAAGCCTTGCCTCCTCTTTGGTGTATTTATGACCTTCCCAAATGGCTATATGCTCGTTGGTTTGTCTTAAAAAAAGTACTTCTTTGTATGCCTTATTAGGACAATCGGGGTATAATACCAGGATGCTTTGCTCCTGATCTATACCGGTAAGGTAAAAAAAGTCGGGGTTTTGCTTAAACGGAAAAACCTGGTCTCCACTCACCGGAAACTCGTCATTTGCGTGAAAAATGGCAACAGAGCCGGGTTTTGTTCTCGAAACGAAATTTTTTCTATTATTTGTAAACAAGGCGTTTGAAATTGCCGAATATTTCATATTTAAAGATTGATTATTTTAATAAATCATTTTTTTTTAGTTATTTGTGTAACTATTACATTTTTTGGAACAATGTTTGGTCATGGTTTCAAACATAATTACTAAATTTGAAAAAAATCACAATTAAAATCGTTTAATCTTAAAAACTATGAATTATTCTACATTAAAGAAAACAGCAGCACTGTCATTTGCTTCTTTGATGGTTGCGGGTATGGCTCACGCCCAATCCGACTCCACAAAAACAGGATCAGCCAAATTATTTGGCGGTATCGGACAGTACAACACAACCAGCATTGGTATCAACGTTGGTGTAACAGACGGACTTGTTCCTTTTTCTATCAACACCACTAACAAATTTAAAGTTGATTTAGGTTATGGTGCTTCATTAAGGCAACAACTATCTCACACTTTTAGCTTACAGTTAGATTACTTAGGTGGTAAAGTACATGGTATTGATGATGCTGGTACAAGCAAATTCGGCATCAGCGAGTACAAAACATCATTTAACTCTGGTGCTTTAAGCGCAGTATTTAACATTGCAAGCGTTAGCTTTTTACACCGTAAAAACAGCGTTAACTTTTACACATCTGCAGGTCTTGGTTTAGATTTCTACAAAATCAAATCTAACACTTTAGCTGATGGTACAGTTCAAACATTGCCATTTGGTGATAAAAACGTAAAAGAATTATTTGCTCCAGTTGGCGCAGGTGTTAAATTCAGACTGAGCGACGCTTTAGCCTTAAACTTAGGTTACACAGTTAGCTTTGTACAAGGTTATAACTTCTCTGGTGCTCATACCTATCCTACCTTTAGCCACTACTCTTACACTTACGGTGGTTTAGAGTACACTTTTGGTCCTAAATCAAAACAAAATTTAGAGTGGGTAAACCCAGTTGCTCAAATGTATGATGAATTATACGATGCAGCTTTACGTCAGGAAGTTGAAGCTTTAAAAGGCCGTGTAGCAAATGTTGAAACTGCTGTTAGCGACTTGAAAAAAGATTCTGATGGTGACGGCGTTGCTGATCAATTTGACAAATGCCCAGGTACTGCTGCAGGTAGTGTAGTTGATGGTTCTGGTTGCGTTATCGTATTCCCTAAAGCTGATACAGTTGCAGCTACTCCTAAAGGTACTGCTTACTCAAACATCCAGTTTGAATTTGATAGCTCAGTATTACGTACTTCATCTTACCCAGTGTTAGATGCTACTTCTGCTGACTTACGTTCATCAGGTAAAGGTGTTGAAGTTGATGGCTTTGCTTCATCTGAAGGTACTGCTGCTCACAACTTATCTTTATCTAAAGACCGTGCTAACTCTGTAAAAACTTACTTAGTTAACTCTGGTGTTGATGCTAAAAAAGTAAAAGTAAAAGGTTACGGAGAAACTCAGCCAATTGCTGATAACTCAACTGAAGATGGTCGTGTATTAAACCGTCGTGTACAGTTCAAACAAAAATAATTTTAACAATTAAATATTGTTTGCGAAGGCTCCGGATAACCCGGAGCCTTCTTTGTTTTAAAACGTTTTTGCAGGATGCTGTAGAATTGACAGCGTTTGCTGCATTTTCTTTTCTCCAGAGATGCGATCACGTACCATTGTATAAAGCGCAGCTCGGCTAAGCAAACAGGCGCTCTGTATTATTGCTGTATAGCCAGTCTCATCATAGATAGGTACCCGGAAGATATTTAATTCGCTCTCCAGCGGTTACTCTGTATGCACCTCCTTTGAGTACTTCACACGAAAAAGAAAACAAACTTAACGCTGTAAAAATGACATACACAGATGTCAGTTATTTGCTTCCCCAATCAAATTGTCAGTTTAGAATACGTGACGATACCAATTACCGCACAGAAAAAGATCTTGTAATAAAAAAGACGCATGTGATGCGTCTGAATAAATACCTGTAAAATTTACGTACTTGCCCTATATAGCGGGAGCTCATATAATCTGCACATCTGAAATTTGCACATTTGAAATCTGAACATCTGAAATCTAAAATCTACACATCTACTTAACACTCTTGCGCAATACAATAAAGTACCCCGCTATAAATATAACAGCGCCCACGGCCATGCTTACAAATACATCTTTGGTAAACACATCTATTTGGATGCCTTTAGGCTGGTCTTCGCCGCGATGCAGCAGGGTGCTTATGGCAACCATGGGGTGCGAGTAAGGAAAAAGGTAGCAGTACTCCCAGTTTTTGGATGCCAGGATAACTCCGGTAATGGTGCACACAAAACCAATCCCCATCGGCTTCAAAAAATCGGCCCAAAGTAAACTGAGCAAAAACTGGATGGATAAGATCCCTAATGATGATAAAAATAATTTAAAATACACCTGCGCCAATTCCTTCTCCATGTGATAGTTATCAAACCTTAGCTCGGGCTTTACCACACTTAGTAAATTACCGTAACTAATGGTAAAAAGCACAAACAAGGTAAGCGTTATCAATACCAAAAACACCGCATAGCTATACTTGGCCCCGTAAACCGCCCAGCGCGATATGGGCAGGCTGAATAGGCTTTTCCAGGTATCGGCCTTATGCTCAATACTGTTAACAGAATATGCTATAAAGATGATAAACATGGGCAGTAGTAACGAGCCCATTACTCCTAATATGGCGCCGGCAAACTGCAACCATAGCATCATAGGGGGCGTACCTGCCATTTTTTCGGCCTTAACGTAAAAGCCCAGGGTACAAATAAACAGGGGCAGTAATATGGCAGCCCAAAAACCCAATGTTTTGCGGCTTTTATAAAACTCCGACCGGAACGATAAAATAAATCCTTTCATGTGGTTCAGGCGTTTTGGGTGATATCTAGAAATAATCGTTCCAGATCTTTTTGCTGTTTGCCAATGCTGAAGATGGCATGGCCGTTACCGGTTAGCAAAGCATTAATATCGGCAGTTTTTTGTTTGCTGAGGTAAGGCACGTACAGGTAGTTGTCGTTTACATCAGTTACGGTAATACCATTGCGGGTAAGCAAGTTGGCGGCATCAACAGTATTATCTGTTTCAATACATACCAACGGCTGGCTCAGGGCTTGTAACTCGCCAATACTGCCCTGAAACAATAGCTCGCCATGGTTGATGATACCTACATGGGTAGCCATGCGCTCCACCTCGCCCAGCAAATGACTGGATATAAATACCGTTTTTTTATACTCACCAACAAGTTTTATCAACAGCTCGCGCACCTCTATGATGCCATTTGGATCGAGGCCGTTGGTGGGCTCGTCTAAAATTAAAAGTTTGGGATCGGCAAGCAGAGCAAGGGCAATACCCAGGCGCTGTTTCATCCCCAACGAGTATTGACCCGCTTTTTTATTGGCCGCGCTGGTAAGCTGCACCAAGGCCAGCATTTCGTCAACACGTTTAAGGGGCACTTGTAATAGCAAGGCCCTGTTTAGTAAATTTTCTTTTCCGGTAAGATGCTGGTATATGGCGGGCTGCTCTATTAACGAGCCTATTTGCGATAAAATGCCGTTGCGGTTTTGTTGAATATCCTGTTCAAATATGTGGATGCTGCCGCTTTGAACTTTGAGCAGGTTTAACAGGAGTTTAATGGTAGTGGTTTTCCCGGCACCGTTTGGGCCAAGAAAACCATATATGCTTCCTTCGGGAACTTGCAGTGCTAATGATTTAACAACCTGCTGATCGCCGAAGTTGAAGGATAGTCCATCGGTACTAATTACCATACATTGTTGCTTTTGGCAACAGAGCAAACAGTTTTAACAAGGGTAATACCTTTATAAAACAATGAAGTAGCATGTACGGTTGAGGTACCCATTATTGATGATTCCTTTTTTTGCTCGAACTGGTAGCTTACGCCTAAAATAAGGGCAAACATTACAGGTATCAATAACATGATAAAAGGATTAGAGTTTTTGATGAGCGTTTTCATTGTGAGTGATTTGATAGAACAAAGAAATGCTTATTATCTCACCCGCTAAAAAGTATTAGACCAACACACGGAGTTTATAGATGAACGCCTTTTTAAACGTTTTAGCCGGTTCATCGATCATAAAAGCCAGTTCATCGACAAATTGAATTACTATATATAAATAAACAGCCTCATAACAATCAAAATACTAAATTACATCCCATTAAACCTTTTGTAAAAGGTATAATTACAACATGCAGGATACTCCTTTAATTAATAAATCAACGGGCGCAATTAAAACCGCCTGGCATATTTTCTGGCACATGCTTTTTTGGCTGAGCCTCATCTCGCTATTCATATTTTTGGCTAAAAGCAATGACGACCTTACCATGAGGCAGCTGCTGGTGATATTTGTTTTATACCCCGCCATTAATATCACCTTATTTTATATCAACTTTTTGTTTTATATCCCCCGGTTTTTAGACAAAAAGCGCTACTGGGCTTATGCATTGGTAATTTTGATCACCATAATTATTTATGGCATTGGCAAGTACGGTGTGGGCTTATTATTTATTGATGTGATACTAATACATAATAAAGGGCACCATATTAGTTTTACATCCTATTTCTTTAGCACTGTTTTTACCAGCCTTATCTTTGTATTTTTAAGCACAGTGCTTAAATTTACAACAGACTGGTTCCTGAATGAACGCATCCAACGCGACCTCGAAAATCAACGCCTTACGGCCGAGCTTGCTTTTCTTAAATCGCAGATAAACCCACATTTTTTATTCAACTCGCTAAATAGCATCTACTCGCTGGCCTACCAAAAATCAGATACCACACCAGAGGCAATCCTCAAGCTATCAGAAATTATGCGTTACATGTTATACGAGTGTAACGATAACCGGGTAGATTTGAGTAAAGAACTGCAATACCTGCAAAACTATATCGACCTGCAAAAAATACGCTTTGGCAACAAAGCCTTTATTGATTTTAAAGTAATGGGCAATGTAAGCAACCAACAAATTGTGCCGCTGTTGTTGATAGCCTTTATCGAAAACGCCTTTAAACACGGTGTTGCAAACGATGTACTTACCCCTATTAAGCTGCTTATTAACGTTGATGAATGCAACCTTCACTTTTACATTCAAAATAAAAAGCATACCCACAACCGGGATGCCATGGGTGGCATAGGTTTAACCAATGTGCAAAGGCGCCTTAATTTGTTGTATCCCGAAAAATATACTTTAAACATCAGGGACGAGGCAGAGACTTATACTTGCGAATTATCTATTATCTTATGATAAACACGAACTGGAACAAATTTTTTCGAATTGCACCAATGACGATAATTCAATTCGAAAAACAGTACTTATTTAGCAACGATCTTTCACATTATAGACACATAAATGGTCGTAAAATTTAGTTTTCCAATTCGTGCAATTCGAAAAAATTCGTGTGAATTAGTGCATTATATAATTATTTTTACAGCATGATCAAATGCCTGGTAGTTGATGATGAGCCTTTAGCGCTGCATATTTTGGAAGATTACATATCCAAAATGCCTTTTTTGCAATTGGTGAAAGCCACAACCAACCCTATTGAAGCCCTTACCCTGGTACAGGCCGGCGATATCGACCTGGTATTTTTAGATGTGCAAATGCCCGAGCTTACCGGCATTCAATTTTTAAAAATAGCCAACGGCAAAGCCAAAGTAATACTAACCACCGCCTATCCGCAATACGCGCTGGAAGGTTACGAACTTGATGTGGTTGATTATTTATTGAAACCCATAGCGTTCGACAGGTTTTTTAAATCGGTACAAAAAGCACAGGGCATTATACAGCCGGTTACCAAAACCGTTGTACAGGCCGAACCGGCACAACAGGATGATTTTTCGACAGATTTTATCTTTGTAAAAACAGAGCATAAAATTCAGAAAGTTTACCTGCACAATATTTTATTTATTGAGGGACTGAAAGATTACATTTCCATTTTTACCGCTGCCGAGCGGATTATAACCCTGCAGGGCATGAAAAAGATGGAAGATGCCCTACCCGAAAAACATTTTGTAAGGGTACATAAATCATACATCGTGGCCCTTAACAAGATAGATAGCATTGAGCGCAGCCGCATCCAGATAGGTGATAAAATTATACCGGTGGGCGATACCTATCGTGATGAGTTTTTCAAGATCATTGATGATAAAAACGTTTAATTATCTCCCCTAACAAATACCTTATTAATCCAGGTAATGGGGCGGAAAAAGTTTCTGGCCATGCTTTTCTGCAAGTGCTTTTAATTTTACCAGGGTTTCCTCATCCATTGGTGGCGGGGGCAAAAAAGTACCGTAAGGGGCAGGCACGCCTATTTCTTCAAAAAACTCGTCTAAGCCTGCGGGTACCACTGTGCAAAGCATATGTGCTGTGATATCGCCGGTGTTTTTAAAGCAATGTACCAGGCCCCCGGTTGGGATATTTACAAACGAGCCCTTGCCTGCGGTATATTTGCCATTTTCGGTTTTCACTTCAATTTGGCCATCTATTATATAAAATGATTCGTTGAAACCGGCATGCGCATGTGGGCCCGGTCCGCCGCCGGGAGGTACCAGCATTTCAATAAGGGCGTAGGCACCTTCGGTTTGTTTACCGGATATTACAATACGGTACGAGTCGCCAACAACAGCCAGGCCGTGGCCCTCTTGTGGCCCAACCAGCGTGGCGGGCTTTTTTGAATTTTCCATATAGTTTTAAATAGATAGTTTGTTTAAGGCAATTAAACGGTTAAAGTTGCATAATCGGTATAACCATGTGCATCAGGAGTATACAAGATAGAAAATCCCCCTCATTTAACGGCGCGTTTTGTTCCATACGGCCGTCAAAATCCGGGGTGGCCAAAAACTGGCGAGCGAGTTAAGAGTTATTTGGGACATTGCCTAGCTGCGCGGTTTTATCTTCCCCGGTATCATCCGGAACGCTGGTAACCCGGTAAACTGTTTTTTCACCTACTTCAACTTTTTCGAGATAAATACCTGAAGGGCTAACCCAGTATTCTTTACCATTAATTTTCACTTTGTGGCAATTGTTTGGTAGTTGATCGGTTATATCGCCAACTACCGGAGTTTGATGGTAATTTGCCTGAGCCTGGTTGGTATTCAATACCCCATCTTTTCCGGCCACCATATAAGCAACAGTTCCGTCGTCCTTGGTTATTTGAGTATAGTATACACCGTTAAATTCAAAATATTGCTTGCCATCTATTACAATCTCACTTGCGTTAGCTGGTAAAGATGGCACTTCTGCGCCTACCGGTGGAGCCGCTACCTGATAACCACCATTTGCGTAAGGCTGATAAAACACACCATCATAATAGTAATATGGATTTAAGCCCCAGTAAAATGGATAATAACCAAATGGAAGCGTATTTAGAAACAACCCAATATTTGCGTAAAAAAACGGATGATAATAACCACGAAATGCTAAAGATGCCTGGTTGCCTGCAAATACAGGCCTGCTGTAGCCTACGTTGCCTCTGAACCCCGCATTACCAAAGCCTCCGCGAAAGCCGCCCCTGAAGCCACCACGCTGTGCATGTGCAGCGCTTACTGAACCGATAATTAACAATCCTGCCAATGACAAATGGGCTATGGATTTATTTATTGTTTTCATGACTTTACAAATTTAATTTTCTGAAAAAAAATGTACGCTTTGTCGTTTTCTAAAAGCTATTATTTTGACTTTTTGGCAAAGCAATAGATTAATAACCCAATGTTAAAAAATGTTAAATGCGTGAATTTATACAGCTGAAAATCAATTAAATATGAAGTATTAAAATAAATTTAACGGGGCTACCGATTTAGGTGTCAGTTTCAGCATGTTTTTGCTCTGCTACAAGAGAAAATATGGGATATAGAAAGGGGTAATTGGGTCTGTTTTTTATGTTGAGAATCCATTATAAACTATTCTAACCTCAGGCCATCAAAAATGGCGATTTAGCTTGCGCCCTGCCTGTTTAAACAAAACGCAGTTAAAATTCAACTAATCAAACGTTTGTGTTGTTTTATTTTTGTGTGCATAAACGAATTAAAATAGCCTGAATACTATTCCCAATGTAAACACACCGCTCCCTACTTTAAATCCTCGATTTCGTTATCCGGCAATACTTTGTTCCATATCTGCAATTCATCTATCTTTCCGCTAAAACCGCCTACCCTTTGCAGGGGAAAAAACAAAGTTTCTGACTTGTGCTTTTTTGTTTTGTCTTTATCAGTAAACTGAATAAAGTTGTCATATAGTTTCTTTTGTAATTTGCCATTTACATATAGGCTTGTCCCTTTATTGGTGCCGGTAATTACAATATGTGTCCAGGTATCTGGCAGAACGGAGTAATCAAAATCACAATCGTAGCCATCCCGGGAAAAGCCTAGTTTACCAGTGCTGCCCTGCCTTAGCTTCACCACCGAGTTAGGGGATTTAAAAATAATAGTATTATCGGGATTATGAGCAGAAGGGTTTATCCAAAAGGCAACAGTATAATCATAACCTATCTCTTTGTAGGGTAAGTTAGCAAAGCTATTTTTTCCTGAAAAAGATAAGGCGTTTCCTTTAATGCCGTTTGCATAGGCGGCTTGGTGGAGTTGTACTCTTTCATCCTTTTTATCGAAACTAAAATAGGCAACCAATGATTGATCGGCGTGGCCTATTTTTCCGCGTACGTTTGTTTCCGGCCCCTCGCTTATTTTTTTGCCCGCCATTTCAAAATCATCAAAGTTCATAACAGAAGCACTTCCGTTCCACATTTTTTGGGATAATACCTGCATGGCGGGAAATACGCGATCATGCACGTCCTTTTCGCTAATGCCATTGCCTACAATGTCGTTCCATACCGCGAAAGCGCCGCCTAATATGGTAGGATCGCCAACAGGGAAGCTAATATCACCAATCATTGATGGCGTCCAGCTATTGTAAAGGTTTTTAGTATCCAGGTAATCGTAGTAATAGCCTGCGGAGGGTACAATATACAACCAGCCGTCGGGCGTGCTGATTTGGTTGTAACCCAGCTTTTTCATTTCGATAGGATTGGCATAGCCGTTATACCAGGCATTGAGGGTAACATTTTTTACGGTTACAGGGGTATTGCCTTTTGCATGCGTTAAGGCTCCCCAAATTCTTACGTCTTTACCAAAATGCTGCACGTATTTAATAAAATGGTCGGTAAATGCACGAAAGGCTTCCGCATCTCTTTTATCATATTCATCAGTGCCAATGTGGACTTCCTTACCCGTAAATACCGGATGCGGACCTGATAGATACTCTTTAAACACGTTTTCGATAACCGTATAGGTAAGTGGGTTGTGCAAATCAAGGTGATCCATTCCGTATAGTTTGCTGCCAATTGCCGGGATTGCTTTGGTAAAGGCAAGTGCATGGGCAGGTACATCTATTTCGGGGATAACGCGTATGGCATAGTCATTTGCTAGTTGTTGCAGCGCTATAAATTCTTGTTTAGTGTAAGAACCGTCTTTAGCTGTAAGCCCAGGGTAAGTGTCATTTTGTAGCCGGAAGGCAGAGTAGGTGCTGTCCCATTTATTGCCAAAAAACGCCTTGAAACCATTGTCGCTTAAATGGATCTGGAAATCATTCATCTTGTAATAAGACATAAACTTCACATAATCGCGCAGAAATTGCAAACTGAAAAACTTACGCCCGTCGTCAAGTATAAAACCGCGCACCTTAAATTGGGGGTAATCACGCGCTATGCCTTTAGGGATCTTTTTTTGCTGTTCAAGTAGTTGCAACAAGGTACGTGTACCCCAAAATACACCCTGGTAATCTAAAGCGCTTATTTTTATAAAGTCTTTTACATCAAAATAATAGCCCTCATTGCCAATAGCAATATCTTTTTCATGCAAGGTTAAATATATATCGCCTTTTTTTGGTTTGCCTGTAGTTGTTGTTAAGCTGAGGCCGCTTTGTTCCTTTAATTCTTGCTGTAAAATATGGGCTGCTTTTTGCAGTGCAGGTTTATCCTGTGCATTTATCACTATTCGAGACAGAGGTGTTAACGCGAAATTCCCCTCTCCGCCATGCCATTCCCGCAGAGCAGGGATCACAAAAGGCTGCGGGTTCCCCACATTATCCGGGTATTTCCCCGGTACAACAATTTGTTTTGAAACGTCATATTTTACAGTATCGCTGTTGTTGCTTATCAGCTGAAAATATAAATTAACTTTTGTTGTATTCAGCGGACTAATGATCCGGCCGGTGCTATCAATTATTGGTGTAAAATCACTTCCTTTTAATACTAAATGATATCCACTGAGGCCTACAGGAAATGTAATTTTTTTATCACCCGGTTTTATCTGAGGTACATCGGATACCTGCTGAACAATGGGGTTGCTATTTTGAGAAAACGAAACACCTGAGGCAAGTACCATTAAGCCGATGGTGAAAAGTGCTTTTTTCATTTTGATTTTTTTAATATAGAAACAGCCTTTAGGCGTGATTTTAATATCTGTAGCTATTTAATAGCTGCGCTAAATTCGTGAAATTAATATGTAGCAATTTGTTTTAAATGAGGCTGATTTTATATGCCCGCTACATTTATTCCCCGTGATATTGGTAGTTTCAGGTTAAATAATAAGTGAAAGTAAACGCTATGAGCTAACAAAAACATTTAGAAGCTGCGCAAACGTTTGATTGCTTTGCTAGGCCTTGGTCTTCAAGGTAATTGAGGGATAAGAAACATGATAATGAAACAACCATTGATAATGTAATAATAACGCATAGGCAACAGTAATTGTCGCATCTTTTTTACCTTGTTTCTCCAATGGTAACAATTTGTTAACACCAATGGGCAGTATGATTTTTTTTGTGGCAGATACTTTTGCCTTCACAACAAATAACAGCTACAAAACTTATGAAAAAAGGATTAGGCCACAAACCCTGTAACAAACACAGCATAACGGCTGGGCGCAATAAAACAACATCGCCCATGGGTATTGTGTGCGCCACATTACTGCTGATGATTGCGGGCAGCATCAGCGGTTATGCGCAGGATAAGCCAACGCACAGCAATCCCTGGGCACCAACAGAACTGGGGATGCTGCCACCTGTGGCCAGCCTTGCCAAAGGAGTTTGGTTAAAGGGCGAATTACATGTACACTCCAGCCACAGTAAAGAATCATCTAACAATTCGGTGGGCAAGATCATCGCATTTTCCAAATCTGTAGGGATAGATTTTGTGTGTATTACCGATCACGATAACCACGTTGATGGCGATGTTGCACACAATACCTGGACCGATCCGGAGTTTAAATCAGATTCGGTATTGCTGCTTTATGGCGGCGAGTGGACAACCACCCGAGGCCATGGCAACGCCTTTTCGGCCGTGCCTTATGATCATCAACGCCTGTACGATGTACGCGATCAGCGCGATGTGGTGATAGGTGCGGTAAAAAGGCAGCTCGGTATTCACCTATCGGCAAATCACCCAAGCGGGAAAGATCATTTTGGTTACTCTTACGATATGGTTAATTCTATTGAAGTATGGAACTCGGCCATTTGGCCAAAAAATGCTAATGCTATCATGATATGGGACGATATGTTATCATCGGGCCGTAAGCTAACCGGCAGAGGTGGCAGCGACGCGCATCATGGCACTCCCGATTCGCCAGATAAGGCTACTAAAAACACCTACCAGGCCAAGGCCAATTATATAGGCACACCAACTACCTGGGTATTTGCTACCGAACGCACCAGCCAGGCGGTTATAGATGCCCTTACCAATGGGCGGGTTTGCATCAGTTCCAACCCTTACGCGCCTCGTGTGGAGTTTTATGCTGACATTAACCAGGATGGTAAAATGGATATGATGATGGGCGACAACGTTAAAGCAACAGGTAAACCGGTTAAATTCCGCGTGCAACTAACAGGCAATACATCGGTTACCGGTAGTTATACCATTAATGTGATAAAAAATGGTGATAAGTTTAACACCTACCAGGTAAGCGGTAAAACACCCATGATAGAGTTT
Source organism: Mucilaginibacter cryoferens (assembly GCF_014205845.1). Classification (GTDB taxonomy): domain Bacteria; phylum Bacteroidota; class Bacteroidia; order Sphingobacteriales; family Sphingobacteriaceae; genus Mucilaginibacter. Next base: position 123,982 of record NZ_JACHCR010000009.1, on the reverse strand, counting down.
ACAGATACACCGGCTACAATTGATCGCACCTATTATCGTGTGGAGGTTGAAGGGCCGCAAACGGCGTATCCGCAGGTGCCACAGTCAATGGCGCTTAGTGGTAACATGGTGGGCCTATCAAACCCTATCTTTTTTAATTTCGACCCTAATTTTTAAGAGCGGGCAACAGCTTTATAACTACTCTTTTATTTAGCCATGCAAAACGCCCGGTAATGCCGGGCGTTTTGTGCATAATACTACCAATTACCGGTTAATTCCAAAATTCAACTTTGTTGTTATTGGTAACCGGATAATGCTTATTTTGGTATCGCCATGGAAAACACCGACGATCTTTTTGACCAACCCCTAAGCGACGATCCTGAAGAAAACCTGCGGATGGAAAACGAGCTGCTGCGCCTGAAATTACAGGCCGAACTGGGTGCCGATCCGCAATTGATTAACCCTGTTGACCCCGAAATTGAAAATATTTTTTTGAAGAATATTTTTGATTTTGAGCACAACTACGCCAACGCTAAGCGGGTAAAAGTATATGAGTTATTGGGCAAGCCCGAATTTAAACCTGCCGGCGAGCTAAGCGACCAACAGATAGACGAGGCCCTGCACCGGGTTATCAACCTGTTATTTGACAAAAGTATGGTGGTTGATTTTTCTGATGATATGGATAGCCGTACCAAATACACTTTTATTACCGAAGAACTATTTGAGCACGAAACCGACGACCTGACCATACCCGGAATGACCACTCATTTTGATTACGAAGAGTTTCATCCCAACCATAAGGTAAACATCGAAAACAAGGCACTGGAGTTTTTATCCGGCTGGTTTAAGCAAAGCTTTAGCGAACGCAGCTGGGAATTATCAGATGCCTTTATATCACCGGATAGAAAGGCATACAGCAGAAATGAAATTGTAGCACAGCTCAAAAATATTTTTGGTGCATACATTGCCTTTAAAAATGAAGAATATTTCATTTACGACATCGGCTTTCAGCTCCAATCCGGCTCGGGCCTGGGACATGCCGAAGGTTCGGTAAAATACGATGCAGTTTTAGAAAACAACGAAACCATTCATTTTGAAGGCCCCTTTAAGCTATACCTCTCTATGGAGGATAACTGGTGGAGCATTTTCCATATCGTTTTTCCGGGATTTAAATATCCGTAATGGCAAAAGCCACTATTCGCTCTGCAACGTAGTAAAGCACCTTTCGCCCAGTTTAAATTGGGCGGTGTTGGCGCTTACTTTTATGGTTCCTTTTTGTTTTACATTGTTGTTTTTATCGGTAACAAAAACCTTAAGCCGGGTAACAGATGCCGGTAGGCCTTTAAGAGAAACCTTGCGCGCGGCGCTGTTATTAACCATATGGATGGTGTAAATATGTTTAACGGCATCGCCCAGGGCAGCACAAGATATGGTGGATTTATCAACAGTAATCGGCATTGCCTTTAAATTGGGCGGGGTTGATGCCAGTTGCTTTAGCTGCCAAAAACGCTGGGTAGACTGCAAAGGGGCATCGTTACCAAAAATACCGCCACCACTCAAGGGCGAATAGTCGGCCGTAAGCTGCCATTGCAAAATAGAAAGCGGCTGACAAATAGCCAGCAGGCGGGTATACAGGTTTATCTCTTCCAACGCGTAAGATTGCTCTTCAAAATATGCGGGGTATTCCCAGGCGGCGGCATCGATACTGCCTTCGCCAACCAGCAGAGGCAGGTTTAGTTTGGTTGCCGCGTCGGCCCATTTTTGCAGAGTCTGGGTGTCCCATCCTCTCCACGAGTGAAAAGATATGGCGCCAATGTATTGCCTTGCTTCAGGATCATTTAACGCCGGGTAGATGAATTTATAGGTGGTAGCATCGGAGTTATCGCCCAGTAGCATTTTGGTTTTTAACCCTTTATCAGCAAAGTATTTGCCCAGGCCTTTTATAAGCGCAAGGTGTTCTTCGCCGGTTTGCCTGATGTTGATGCCCAGGTCTGATTCATTGAAAGAGAAGTAGCCTACCTCAACCCCGTAATGAGCTTTCAGATAAATAATATAATCGGTAATAGATTTATAGATCTGCTGCGTGTTATCATTATTAAGCGGATTGCCCCAAACCCCCTCTGGCGTTGGGCGGTAATGCAGCGGCCCGATAACCGCCCATGCAGGTGGCGCCCACGCGGTTAATACTATAGGCATATTCATTTGCCCCAGCCGTTGTGCCATCTCCATAGATTCTTTTACATGGCTGTTTAGCTTCCCGCTATCGGCGGTGGCGGTTGGGTCTATATTAATATCGGGCTGCCAGTTGTGCCATGGCATTTCTACCCTACCCCACGATACCCTAAGGTTTTTAAGGCAATAATCAATCACCTGCTGGTCTGTTTTTGGATTTTGCAGCCTGAAGTTGCCACCCAGGCCGGCAAACTCGCGCCCCTGTACAGTAGTATCCAATTGCATGGTGGCATAGGCGTTATCAATATCGCCAGATACCTTTATTTCGAATGTTTTTTGAAACGATTCTCCTTTTTTTAGCGATCCCTCACAAATAGGGAAATACAACTGAATGTATTTTAATTTATCGCTTTGTGGCCTGATGATGAGCGCCGCCTCTTTGGTGCTGATGCCAAATTGCTGCCTGCCCGCCTTAAAGTTGATGCCTTCGGCAAATACCGTTGGCATATCATCTTTAAGCACCTCGGTAGCCATTGCCTGTTTTTTTAAAGTAACCTCGCTATTGCCGTAAACAGATTTGGGCAGGTGCAAACCCAGGTAAGCGCCAATAATTGAGGTATCTTTCCGTACATCGCAGGTAATGTTTACCCTTATTTTGCCTTTACCTATATCTTCCACCGTTTCGGTAAATGCCAGGCTATCAATAGCTGTATTTACGGTTTCTACATCGCCATTACGTTTAAATTTTGGTCGCTGGCGCTCTTTGCCCGTCGAATTTATTTTATGCCAGCTATTAGCCACCACATCAATACTGGTATTAAAATCCATTAACTGGCCTTTTACCCTGATACCGTTGAGATTTCCGTAGGGCATCAGTTCGGCCTGCGAATGGGCTTTTTGTGATATCATGGTGCAAATGCAAACTATAAGGGCAATAGACCTGGTTACAGATGTGTACGGTTTATGATTGATCATGGCGTTAAAGGGTTGATTTAATGGCTCCGCTAATCCGTCTGGTAAACCAAATTACCGGTACGTTGTTTAGCGGCTTTAAATTAAATTGTCCAATATAAATCAATCCTTAGCATATTACCAATATCGGTTTATTTAGTATTGGCATTTACTGGATGAGTATCAGTTTAGGGTTCCTTGTTTATACTCGTCTATAAATTGCTGGTAGTCTTTTTTAACCTGCCCGGCGTAACGCGCTGCATAACTTATTATGGGCTTTTGCCAGTCGGTACGGTTGCCTAAAAGTATCAGTTCATCAATATTGGCCGAGCCTTGTATACCACCGCTGCGGATTTGGGCCGATGCCGTAAGCACAGCCATATCTGTTAAAACCCGTTTTATACATTTATGGTCGTCTTTAATCAATTCGAACTTTATTTTATCGGCAGATGGCTGCATTTCCTGTATGATATAGGCGTTTTCCTGAAAAACGGTGGTGCTTAACAGGGCCGGCGAAACATTTTGCATGCGGTATTTAATAGAGATGATCCGTTCGGCATCCGATTTCCAACCTGGCTGCTTCACTAAGTTATAGGGCGAAAGTGAGGATTTAACGCCTTGTTTCATCTCTATCACCAATAGTTTCTTTTTGTTTTTGATGCCCTGTAATAAAAACATATAGCGCTTAAGGCCAACACTGCCCGTACCTGCAACCCTAAAGGCGGCATCAATCACCTTGTAGTTTCCCGGCCAATCGTTATTTTTTTTCAGCCAGTTGTCAATGTGCGCTATCAGTTCCTTTTTTAAAGATTTTTCTATCTTGAAGTGTGTTCTGTTATCAATTTTAAGTTGCAGCTCTTTGGCATCGGTTTGTTTGGTTACCAGTTCACGGGCTTTCCGCTCTTCGGCTTTTTCCAAAAACTCTTTGATTATTCCCTGTGCCGTTCTCGGGTCGATGTAGCGGGCTTTGGCTTTGCTTAGCGTGGCGGAGTAAACATCCAGAAACATTTGAGCCATTTCCTTTGCTTCCGATTGTTTGATCTGCAATGAATCGAAACCAACAAAGATACTGGTTACTACCCTTAGCAATTCCCAGTTTGCATAGGCCAGCGCCGATTCATCAAAATCGTTCAGATCAAAATAAACCATCCGGTTATTAGCTTTAAAGCTGCCAAAGTTTTCTAAATGAAGGTCGCCACAGATCCAGGTTGCGGGGAAACCTGTTACCGGCTTTACCTTGCTCAGATCCTCATAAAACAAATGGCATGTACCACGAAAAAAACGGAAAGCACTTTCGGCCATTAGCTGATACTTCAGCTGTACCATTTGAGGTAATAAATTTTTGTTAAATTCATTTAACCGTTCGGAGAGTTTTGACATAATAACCTTTTAATAAATTAATACCTGTTTTTGTGATAAGGATCAATTATAAAATGATATGCATTGCAGGGCGGCAGCAAATAGAATTGATATAACGTATTTTACTACCATTCAAACGACTGAATGGCTTCATTATCCATAAGCCATTGATTGAATAAAGCAAGATTACTTTCCTTGCCCGAAATTTCAAACTCCAGGATGGTTTGTGTATCCGCACGTACTGTTTTTACCTTAATTAATTTCAATTTCAGGGGGCTTACCTGGTCGTAGAGCGTGCTTAACCGGCAATCTTTTTTATATACCAATTTGTAATTTCTGTGCTGAAATTTATCGTCTATCCAAAACTGGATAAAATCAAACGCATATAATATTGTAAGCGTGCATACCAGCGCAATACCGGCAAGCAAATACTCTCCTATACCTAAAAGCATACCCAGCGCAGCGGCAATCCATATGGAGGCCGCCGTGGTTATGCCGGTAATGGATGAATTATTGCGAAATATAACGCCTCCGCCAATAAATCCTATGCCTGTGATTATATTAGCTGCTATCCTGTCGCGGTTATCTACCACGCCAAGCGAGTAGGAGCAAATGGTGAACACCGTGGCGCCAAAGCAAATGAGGGCCAGCGTTCTAAACCCGGCCGACTTTCCCCTCATTTCCCTTTCTAACCCCAGGATACACCCGGTTAAAAGAGCCAAAAACAATTTCAATATTTCGTTACCATATATATTATGGTCGGCATTTAAGAATAAGGTACTATAAAAATTCATTTGCTATTGGTTGGGTTGCTTAAAAACAGCATATAAACATTATTAAAAACCTGAGTTTGATTAATAGTTGGAGAAAAGGTTTGCCAATCGCCGGAAACAAAATCATATTTAAATGCCTGATATTAAGATACTTAAATATATTTTCACATGATTAACCTCAATAAAATTAGTGATATTTTCTGTCTTGTAGATGAGTTCTGGAAAGATTTTGATGAAACTACAAAGCCCTTTATCCCGGGCAGACCGTCTAACAGCCCTCCGATCATGTCTAAGAGCGAAGTTATATCCATCTGTTTACCCTTTCACTTAAGTGGATCTCGTTACTCTAAGCACTTCTATATATTCTAGATTCAAAGGCACATGCGGGGTGAATTTCACTATATCGTATCCTATAATCGTTTTGTTGAACTTAGCTAAGGCGTGCTGATGCCCATAACCATTTTTCTTAAAACCTGTTGTTTAGGAGCTCGGGATCTCTTTTGTTGATTCAACGCTCATCGGCGTTTGCAAACGCAAACGAATCAAAAGAAACAAAGTGGTTAGGTAGGGTGGTATGGTATTTTAGGATGTTTATTTTTGGTGTTTCCAAAACCTGCCTTTTCCTTCGGCAATCCATTCTAAAGCTTCATTTATTCTTTTTTGTCGTGTTTCGTCGGTTTTGGCATCGGTGATCCAAACAATATATTCCTTGCGGAAAGAGTTGGATTTGGTTTCAAAAACTTCGTTTGCCTTGGGACTAGCTACTAATGCGGCCAGCAGATAATCGGGCGTTTCCAGTATCTTAGGTTTATCAGATTCTGGCTTTGCTCTTTTTACCCTGATGCCTTTTTCGTTTAACTTTATGGCTTCTTTAAGCATGGCTATAAATTCATCGTCTGGTGGCAGATCCCCTATTTTACTGATCTTTCCTAAAAATCTTTGTATCGGCTTCAAGTCCTTATTTGCTTTCAGGCGTGGGTCGCTCATTAGTTCGCCCTTCAAAAACGTGAAAGAGCAATGATTTTTATAGGATGCCAGTACAAACATATTATCGCCTTTATAATCAAAATGAGGCAGGCTCCATTTTATCGCCTCTTCGGTATCCGGGCAGTTTTCATGAATAAGCTGGCGCCAGTGCTCAAGAATGGGTTTTGCAAAATCTTCCGCGTTAGCGATGTAAGCATCCACAGCAGAGTTGTAGTTCATAACGTTTGGTGTTTTAATATTTACGATTGTAGGAGCTGACTCACTTAATTTAAGGGAGCAAAGAAACGTAACCAGATACAAAAGATTTGGTCGAAAACTTGGATAAACAGGTCAATTTAATTACTTATGCCGTTTGCGGAACCCCGAGGGCGAGAAGCCTGTCTGTTTTTTAAAGAATTTGCCAAAATTGGCAGGGTCTGAAAAGTTGAGTTGATAGGCAATCTCGGCTATCTCAAAATCGGTGTGTTGAATGAGTGATTTAGCTTCGGTAGCCAAACGCCCGGCAACAAACGTAAGGGCATTTTTTCCCGAGACATGTTTAACAGATTGGGAGAGATAATTGGCGGTAACAGAAAGTAAATCTGCGTATTCCTGCACGGTGCGCTTATTGATATAATGGTTATCAATTAACTGAATAAATTTACGTAATAGAACTTGCTGCGCTGTAGCCGGGAGAATATCCTTTTCCGCTTCCAACGCAAAGTCTTCCAGATAGTAGAGCAAGCCGAGCAACTTTATCCTTGCTTCAATATGTTGTGCTTTGGCCGATCGTTCATAAGTGGTAAATACAGCTTCAAAATGTGGGGCTAACTGTTTAAATGTGGCATGGTCAAACCTAAACAGGCTGGTATGTAACACATCAAATAGTGGAAATTGCTGCTGAAAGTGCGGTTTAAAGAATGAGAAGCATTCCGGCTTAAAATAAATAACATAGCCTTCCAGTGCATTATTATGAGCAAAGCTATACACAAGATTAGGTGAATGAAAAACGAGATAGGAATCAGGATCACGAATGGTCTGATCGCCATAGTTAACTTCGATTTTACCGGAATTGAATAGTAGGGCAAAAAAATAAAACGACCGTTTAAAAGGTGGTCGGTATACCTGCAAGTTCAGGTCGAGAGGCTTTAACCGCAAACAGTAAAAGTTTGGATCAGCCGTTCGGCCCGGCCATGGAATTGAGGCCAGAAAATCGTTGATCTCTGTATAATAAGGAAGAGTAGTTTTGATTTTCCCCATAAAATAATTCACAAAAGGATTAACTCTAAAATAGAAAAAGAAAATCGCTCCATCTACAGATCAAAAAAGATTTGCCATCCCGGACTGCTAATATTAACATATAGTTTTCACCTTGGTGGCGCTGTCATCAACATATATTGAAATGGGGTAAGGAGATTTATAACAGAAAATATCTTCTGTTGTTGGGTTTACGGGATGAATGAGAGCCTATTAGAACACTTAGATGGAATTTTAGAGGTTATCAAAGAAATTACTAAAACTTTCTCGTCCTGATCTTACTTGTCGTTTGAGTGAGAATACTGTTATTACCTGACAAATAACATAAATTTACTTGTTATGTGTTATAAAACTGCAAAACAGAACGAACCCAATAATTTATAAATGGAATTAGAAAAAATTAAAGAACGATTTATAGCTTTTGCTGAGTCTGAATGTAAAGACAATTCGGAACTTTATTATAAATTAAGCAATGAAGTTGCAAATGATGAAGGCTTATTAAAAATTGCTTCTAATACAAGACCTGGACAACCAATACCAAATATTTTCTTCGCCTCTGTTCATTACTTATTGCTAAAAAACTCAAAGAATGAGTTGGCCAATTACTATCCTTCTATCCTAAGAAAACAAGTATCAGAAATCCCTTTTGCAATATTCAAATCCTTTTGCATAGAGAACGAAAGTGAAATCAAAAAAATAATTTCAACCAGAATTGTACAAACAAACGTAATCAATCGCTGTGCTTACTTAATGCCAATTTTTTCAAAAATAATCACTGACGAAAATAGACCAACTACAATTATTGATATAGGAACTAGTGCAGGGCTGACCTTAAATTTTGACAAATATGAATATTGGTACAACGACCGAAAAACATTTGGCGATAGTAAAGTAATTAATAAGAGTACAATTATAGAATCGACAATTCCGGAAATTTATAATATTTCGCAACCAATCCTAAAAATAAGAATAGACCAAAACATTATTGACCTTACTGAAAAAGATGAAATTTTGTGGCTGAAAGCCTTGGTTTGGACAGATCAACTTGAAAGATTTGTAGCAATAGATGAAGCATTGAAATTGGATGAACTTAAAAACATAAAATTTATACGCGCTAGCACCATTTTCTCTTTTGAAGGAGAAATTTTAAAAGCAGACAGAAATCAAAATTTGATTGTTTATTCAACTCACGTTCTATATCAATTTACACAAGAACAGAAAGCTGATTTTTATGCTATGTTGGAAACCGTTGGGCAAGAAAGAGATTTTTATTTTTTATCAGTTGAAGGAATTAAAAATCTTTTAGACCGATACAATACAAAAGAGATAATTATAGAATTAACCCATTTTAAAAATAAGCAAAAAACTGAAATGTTTTTAGCTGAGACAAATGGACACGGAAATTGGATAAAGTGGACTAATAATTACAGCACACAACGATAGGCCCTAATAACAATAAACTAAAAAAGTTGAGTAGTTTAGAATACTACTCAACTTTTACTTGGCGGAGAAGGAGAGATTCGAACTCTCGATACCCTTTTGAAGTATACACACTTTCCAGGCGTGCTCTTTCGACCACTCAGACACTTCTCCGTATTTGCTAAATGGATTGCAAAGGTAAAATAATATTGCTTTGGCAGGTAATAAAAAAAGCGGTTCCTTTTTATAGGTTCCGCTCCTCACAAAAACTTTAACTCAACTTCCAAAATATGGCATTTGTTAGTATTGACAATAATTATGATTGATGGTTTAATTTAAGTAAAAAATAAACGGCACCAATGCAGATAAATAATTTTAGCTTATGTTTGCCTCATATTGCCACAAGGCAGTTTTACACCCTAAAAGCTTGTTTAGTTTAAATGCTGAGCATCAACGACATTAAGAAACCTATCGCTGCCGATATTGATGCGTTTGAGGAGAAGTTCAAATCTTCTATGCAAAGCTCTGTGCCATTGCTCGATCGGATAACCCATTATATTGTTAAGCGTAAAGGCAAGCAGATACGGCCCATGTTTGTTTTTTTTGCTGCGCAGATCTGTGGAGGCATCAACGAATCTACTCATAGAGGTGCCGCTTTAGTTGAGCTATTACATACAGCTTCGCTGGTGCACGATGATGTGGTTGATAACTCCTACCAGCGCCGTGGCTTTTTCTCTATCAATGCTTTATGGAAAAATAAGATAGCTGTTTTGGTTGGCGATTACCTGCTATCCAAGGGCCTGTTGCTTTCTATCGAAAATAACGATTTTCAGTTACTGCGCATTGTATCAGATGCTGTGAAGCAAATGAGCGAGGGCGAACTGATGCAGATAGAAAAGGTGCGCCGTATGGATATTGGCGAACCTGTTTATTACGAGGTTATCCGCCAGAAAACGGCATCACTCATTGCGTCGTGCTGTGCATGTGGGGCTTCATCAGCCGGTGCAAGCGACGAGGTGGTAGAGAAAATGCGCCTCTTTGGCGAAAAAATTGGTATCGCTTTCCAAATCAAGGATGATATGTTTGATTTTGGCACCGACGATGTGGGCAAACCATTAGGTATCGATATTAAAGAAAAGAAAGTTACGCTGCCACTCATCTACTCACTGGCCAACACAACCCCATCCGAAAAGAAACGGATAATTAACCTGGTAAAAAACCATAACGACGATGCTGCCAAAATAGCACAGATCATTAAGTTTGTAAATGAAACCGGCGGTCTCCAATATGCCGAAACCCAGATGAAAAAATTTCAGGACGAAGCTTTTGCCATTTTAGATACCTTCCCCGCCAGCGCCTCGCATAGAGCTTTGGAGCAACTGGTACGTTTTACTACCGAGCGTAATAAATAGCGAGTCGGCATTAATCACTTTAATTTATTGGGCATGTTGTTTGATGAAGCTTATCTTTATTAAAATCAAACAATTAACATAATGCCCGATATCGATAAACCTCAGATCCCTTCTCTTTTTGAATGGGCAGGCGGAATGCCGGCTTTTGTGAAACTTTTTGATAAGTTTTATGATAAAGTGCTGGCCGATGAACTGCTGGAGCCTGTATTTAAACATATGTCGCCCCAACACAGGCTGCATGTAGCCCATTTTGTGGCCGAGGTTTTGGGCGGACCGAAAACCTACAGCGAAGAAGAGGGCAACCACTTTACAATGATCAGTAAGCATCTGCAAAAACACCTTACCGAAGCGCACCGCAAACGCTGGATGGAATTGTTGCTGCAAACTGCCGATGAGTTGTTACTGCCAGATGATCCCGAATTTAGGTCGGCATTTTTGGCATACCTGGAATGGGGCACCCGTATTGCGGTTATCAATTCAAAAACAGATGAAGCAACAGAGGCTATGGAAGCGCCAATGCCGCAATGGGGCTGGGGAGTACCCGGCGGACCGTATATTGCCGGTAAATAATATCCGCCAAATGTCAATGTAATGCATAAGCGTTTTTTAAATCACTAAACTTGTTAACTTCGTAAATGCATTCCTTTTTCCTCAATTTTCCAAAAATCACCATTTTCGATATCCTGGATGTGGTATTGGTTGCCTTTATCATTTACCAGCTTTATAACTTAATAAGAGGTACTATAGCTGCCAATATTTTTATTGGTTTCGCGGTAATATTTGCCATGAACTTTATAGTAAACCAGCTGCACATGAAGCTGCTTACTGCTATACTGGGCAAGTTTGTAGATGTGGGCATCATTGCCGTAATTGTGGTTTTTCAGCAAGAAGTAAGGCGTTTTTTGCTGCTGGTGGGTAAAAATGCATCGCTGCAGCGCAACAAGGCCTGGTGGCAATACTTTTTTGGCAAAAAAGAGGTGGAGAAAAACAACTACGCCCGCATTAAGCCCATTATTGATGCCTGCAAAAGCATGAAACAAACCAAAACCGGTGCACTCATTGTTTTTGCCAAGTATTACGATGAGCAGTTTTACCAAAACAGCTGCGAGGTGGTAGAAGCCAAGATCAGCAAACGGTTACTGGAAAGTATTTTTCAAAAAACAAGTCCGCTGCATGATGGAGCGGTGGTAATTGCCGAAAATAAAATTAAATCGGCAAGCTGTATTTTACCCCTTACCGAAAAAACCGACCTGCCGGCGCAGTTTGGCTTACGGCACCGTGCAGGTATTGGTGTAACCGAGGCTAACGAGGCAACAGCCATCATCATATCCGAAGAAACCGGCGAGATCTCTTATGCCAAACAGGGCCGCGTAAAAATGAATATCAGCTTTGCCGAACTGGAAAAATTGCTAAATAAGGATTTTTGATTGTAATTATATTGACCTTTAGGTACTAAGCGTTTTATAAACATGCTTAAAGGCTTCCATATAGATCAGGTTATCACCATGGCCAATGTTTTACTTCGGCTGGCTTTACGCTATTTGTTGTTTGCCGGCTCGTTTTACCTTGTATTTTATGCATGGAAGAACAAAGCCATCTGGCGGGCCAAAATTCAGCAGCGCTATCCCGAAAATAAGCATGTGATTCGCGAGATCGTTAACTCCTTTGTTACCATTATCATTTTCGGACTGGTTATTATGGGCGTTATTTACGCAAGCAAGGCCGGTTTAACACGTATCTACCCAAATGTTAGCGATAAAGGTTACGGCTACTACATCTTTAGTATTGTGCTGATGATATTTATGCACGACACCTATTTTTACTGGACGCATCGTGCCATGCACTGGAAGCCATTGTTTAAGCTGGCACACAAAACACACCACCTGTCAACAAACCCCACCCCCTTCGCGGCTTATGCCTTTCACCCGCTGGAGGCGATTATTGAAATAGGGATAGTGCCGTTGATAGCCTTTACCATTCCATATCATGGCACTGCTTTAACTATATTTTCATTGTATTCATTACTGCTTAATGTAACCGGGCATCTGGGGTTTGAGCTTTTTCCCAGGGGTTTTGCAAGTAATAAGCTGTTTAAATGGCATAATACATCAACCCATCACAATATGCATCACCGCCTGGTTAAATGCAATTACGGCCTGTATTTTAACATCTGGGACAGGTTGATGGGGACCAACCATCCCGATTATGAGAAAAGCTTTAACGAGGTGGTTGAAAAACGGCGTGTGGCTGTAATAGCTAAAAAAGCGGAGTTGGTAGTTGAAGGGTAGGTTTGACAGCAAAGGTGTATAGCATATTGGCAAAGGCTCAGCGAATAGATGGGTTTGAACATTTTTTTATTTTTCGGTTATATAATAAGTCAGGCAACTCCCTCTTTCCTGCGAAGCAGAAGAGAGAGGGTGACGAGCGTAGCGATGTCGGGTGAGTCTTATCCGGCGTTCAAACGTTCACGGTGTCGAATTTGCCAAACTATCTAACCGTGCCGATCCATAACCTTTTATCAACATCGTATAATGTATACCTGGTTCATCAGTTTTTACAATCGGCATTTTATCGTTGTTGCTTACTTTGGCTATAGGCATCAGGTAACGCATCGAGCGGGCATCGGGTACCCTTTTTATGCCATCTTCCAAATTATTTAATAGTGGCGTGCTTACTTGCGGCACTACTGTGGTGTGGGTAAACAAATCGTTGGTAGCTTTAGGCTTTAAAGTTGGGCGCCAGGTAATTTTATTGCTAAAGAATGGAGTAAGTGATATTTGCGCCTTTAACTGGCTTACACAGGTGCCCAGTAAGATGATTAACAGTGCTCTTTTCATAGCTGTAACAGGTTTACACTAAGGTAAATACAAATGAGCATTAAAAATGTTAAAAAAGGTTATTTAACATTTGTTACAAAAAACATCCGGCCCAATTTTACGTTAAATCGCGAGCCTTTACCAGAGCGCTACGATAAACCATATCGGCCTGCGATAAAATGGTAGATTTTATTATTTTTGTGAAAAATTTAAACCGATGAGCGAACTCATTAAAAAACAAGTTACTGATGCAAAGGCATCCATGGACAGAGCCATTGAGCATGCCGATAACGAATTAAATAAAATACGTGCCGGTAAAGCAAGCCCATCAATGCTTGATGACGTTACGGTTGATTATTACGGTACCCCAACCCCTTTAAGCCAGGTTGGTAGCGTAAACACGCCAGATGCCCGCACCATTATTATACAACCCTGGGAAAAATCGTTACTTGCTCCTATCGAAAAAGCAATTATAGCAGCCAACCTGGGTGTTAACCCTCAAAACGACGGTATCATTATCCGCATTAACGTGCCGCCTTTAACAGAAGAGCGTCGCCGAGATCTGGTTAAGAAAGCCAAAGGCGAGGCCGAAACAGGTAAAATAGCTATCCGTAACATTCGTAAAGATGCCAACGAAAAAATCAAGAAATTAAAATCGGAAGGTGTTTCTGAAGATGAGATAAAAGTAGGCGAGGCTGAAGTTCAAAAACTGACAGATGCTTATATCATCAAGGTTGATCAGCTTTCTGATGCCAAAGAAAAAGATATCATGACGGTTTAATATTAACCTTATGTCAAATTAAAAGGGAATGAGCTACTTAGCCATTCCCTTTTTTTATTTTTGCTACTGAAACATGAATATATTACTTTCTTACTTAAAAAAACACCGCTGGATAGTGGTGATGGCGCTATTTCTGGCAGCCATGAATATTGGATTCTCGCTACTCGAGCCATATATCACCGGCCGTATAGTTGATGGGGTGATTGAAAAACGCGATAAATTGCAGTATGCCCAATATCTGGCTAATGTTTTAAAGCTGGTAGGCTTTGCCATTGGTGTAGCTATGGTATCACGTGTAGCAAAAAACTTTCAGGATTATTTTACCAATATCATTACCCAAAAGGTAGGTGCCGAAATGTATGCCGATGGCTTAAAGCACTCGCTGGAATTACCATACCAGGTATTTGAAGATCAGCGCAGCGGCGAAACTCTTGGCATTTTGCAAAAGGTGCGGTTGGATTGCGAAAAGTTTATCACCGCCTTCATCAGCATATTATTTGTATCCCTTATTGGGATGGTATTTGTTATTGTTTACTCGGTAAGTGTCAGCTATAAAGTAACACTGGTGTATTTTGCTGCTATTCCCGTGATCACTTTTGTGAGCATGGCCATGAGCCGTAAAATAAAAACTATTCAAAAACGTATCGTATCAGAAACCACAGCCCTGGCCGGTTCAACTACCGAATCGTTAAGGAATATTGAGTTGGTAAAAAGTTTGGGACTTGTTAAGCAGGAAATTGAACGACTTAATAATACCACATACAAGATATTAGATCTGGAGCTTAAAAAGGTAAAGTATGTGCGCAGTATGAGCTTTGTACAGGGTACAACAGTAAACTTTGTGCGCAATGTAATGGTGGTTGTATTGCTACTGCTTATTTTTAAGGGAACAATTTCGCCTGGGCAATATTTTAGCTTTTTTTTCTACTCTTTCTTTTTATTTAACCCCCTGCAGGAGCTGGGCAATGTTATACTTTCGTGGCGCGAGGCCGAGGTGTCATTGGGTAATTTTAAAGGCATCCTAAGTACGCCTATTGATAAAAAGCCTGAGAAACCGGTAATGGTTGATAAGGTAAACACCTTAACTTTTAGCAATGTTACCTTTAAGCATTTAACAGCCAACCGTAACGCGCTCAATCATATTAACTTTGAAACTAATACCGGCGAAACTATCGCCTTTGTTGGTCCGTCGGGTTCTGGTAAAACTACATTGGTAAAACTGCTTGTTGGCTTGTACCAGCCGTTGGAAGGTGATGTTTTGTACAATAATATTTTAAGCAAGGAGATAGATCTTGATCAGCTGCGCGAAAAAATAGGTTTTGTAACCCAGGATACCCAACTGTTCTCCGGCACCATTCGCGAAAACCTGTTATTTGTTCGCCCGGGTGCAACAGACGAGGAATGTATGCACGTATTGCAGCGTGCGGCCTGCCAAACCTTACTTGCAAGGGCCGATAAAGGCCTCAGTACTGTTATTGGCGAAGGCGGCGTAAAAGTATCCGGCGGCGAGAAACAACGCCTCTCGATAGCCCGTGCGTTGTTACGCAAGCCCGACATCCTGGTATTTGATGAGGCTACCTCATCCCTGGATTCTATCACCGAAGAAGAGATCACCGAAACTATCCGTAGTGTATCCGAACAAGAAAATCATATCACCATACTGATAGCCCACCGCCTATCGACCATTATGCATGCCGATTGTATTTACGTACTGGAGAAAGGCCGTATCATCGAATCGGGCCGGCATTTAGATCTGATAGCGCAAAAAGGCTTGTATTACGCCATGTGGAGGCAACAGATAGGTGAAAAAATTACCGTAGATATGGATTAAGATTCCTGTTCGCCACCATCACTGGGGAGGTACTAAAAATGCAATCCCCTTAATAAACTTTATGCGGTGGTATTTGCTTTTGAAGTAGATAAAGACTTTTATTTTGCCCGGGCTTTGGCCTAATTGTCGCCTGGATAATTGGGCTAAAGCCGCGGTAATGAATACTTTCCGTTTTCAGACCGTTTCTAAACCTTTCACACCGGTTAAAATATCAAGTTCTATGGCCCCGTCAATATAGAAACTTGTCCATGCTACACTGTTGACTCAGACGAACTGGCATTGAGCAAATATTTCAGGTAATAAAAATGTTGCTTGCGGTTAACACTAACTTAACCATCTGTTAATCTACCCCAAACCTGGCCAACGTATCTTAGGCGTTTCAAATTAAGCCCATTCCCTACATGAAACGCAGAGACTTTGTTAAAAATGCTACCCTTACCGCTTTAGGTGCATCTCTCATTAGCCCTTTAGAGGCCTTAGCCGCAGATAAGGTAACCCATTTTGAAAGTGATGACCTATCGCCAAGCGCATCTTTAAGTGATGATTATGCACTGCATTTTATAGCCATTGGCGATTGGGGCCGCAATGGCGAGTACGACCAGCTGGAGGTTGGCAGGCAAATGGGGCAATGGGCCGCTACCCATCCCAATAACTTTGTAATATCTGTTGGCGATAACTTTTATCCCAAAGGCGTTATCAGCGAAAACGACCCGCTGTGGCACTACTCCTTCGAAAACGTATACACCGCTCACTCCTTACAATGCGATTGGTTTTCTATTTTGGGTAACCACGATTACCTTGCCGACCCCGACGCGCAGATTCGTTACAGTAAAATAAGCCGCCGCTGGAACATGCCTGCCCGTTACTATTCTAAAGAAGTTGCCCTTGGAAAGGGCGAGAGTAAAGACAAGGTACTTTTTGTAATGATAGATACCGACCCGTTTTTATTTGAAAGCCACAAAGATTATTGCGCCAAACAAATGGACTGGCTTAACACCACTCTAAAAAATGCCCCGGCCGATGTTAAGTGGAAAATAGTGGTTGGGCACCATCCCTATTATACCGTTGGCCCACGCGTAAACAACGTTGATACCCTAACCATGCGTGCCGCGTTCACCAAAACTTTTGAGGATAATAAAGTAGATATTTATCTATCCGGCCACGACCATTCTTTGCAGCATTTAAAACCAGAGGGCTATACTCACCAGTTTATATCGGGCGCCGGGTCCGAATTAACGGGCATTACCAAGGGCATCCCTTACAGTAAATTCGAAGCATCAGAACATGGCTTTATGTATTTTTCTGTAAACGCCAATAAGCTGAATGTTAAAGCCATTAATGTGGATGGAACCGTTTTGTACGATACCGTACTCAGTAAATAAGCTGTTAAATTATCCAACTATGGATCAAGCGGCTCAATAGGATTGATTTGCAAGGATGCCATATTGGGCATAAACTCCTGCTCGGTGTTTGATAAACGCCGGCCCAGAGTGTATGGCACATAGCCCAGGTCGGCCTCGCATCTTTTAGCCATGTACGAGATATAATAGCTCTGTATTTTATCTGTTGACGTAATAAACGGCTTATTAAAAGGCATACCATACCTAAAAATAATGCGCGCGCAATTGCGCAGGTTGGTGGTTGTATGCCGGGCCTGAGGCTCTATCAATATCGCGTTTTCGGGAATCTTTAATTGATTCATCAAAAACTTTTTCATTTCCACGGCTTCGCCAAACTGTGTTTTAAACGGATGTACCTTGCCACCGGATACCATGATAAATGGAGTTAAACCCTGCGCGTATTTAAGCGCGGCAATTTTGCAGCGCTCTATACTGCCCTTACTGATAGATACCCCGGGCTCATCTGGCCCCTGCCCGGGCACCAATATTAGGGTGTAGGTATATTTGCTCCAATTGATGGCTTTAATGCGTTCATAAGCTGCTTTGTTGGCCTTTTGTATCAGCGGTTCATCGTTACCGGCATCGTTGCGGCCGTTTACATCCAGGCTATGCAGGGCATAATTTACCGATGGTAAAAAGAAAAGCTTACTGTTGCCATATACCTTGATGATACCCTTAGCCCCATCGGCAATTACCTTTGGATAGGTTTTACTGTATACATTAAAATTGATAGAATCCACATCCGGAAAGTTGGGCCTTTTACCTCCGGCATAAACATCAATGGTATAATTAACCGCCCTGGCATCCTGTTCCCAGGCTTTCACCAGCATCAGTGCCGGTGGCAGGCTATCGTATTTAAGGTAAGTACCCGAAGGGATGAGGTGATCTTTTACCAGCAAGCCCAGTGCATTACCAGGTTTGTATAAAGCGGTAAGCCTATCGCCGGCCGTTTTAATTTCCTGTTCGGTAAACTTCAGTGGTTGTATAATACTGCCGAAACTTTTATTGGCCCTGAGCGAATCTTTCAATTGTTTAATTTTTGCCTGTACTAAGCCAACCAAAACAGCATCATTACCTACCAGCTTATTTGCAGGCGCATAATTTTGCAACAGATTTAGCAAGTAGTAGTTTTTGATCTCAACGTAGTTTTTACCCGTCAATTGATAATGCTGACTGGCTGTTTGCGCCCCCGCATAAAGGGTAGTAAAACTTACAAACAGAAGTAAAAATATTTTCTTCATAGATATTAGCGACGGGGAGCCTGGGATAAAATTAAATAAACAATTTTAATCAGCAAGCACTCACTTTTGCTTTATCGCACACAAAAAATGCCTGCGATATGGTTACCGCAGGCATTTTTTGTAAAGTGTGTTTAAGGGAGACCTCCCGAAAACATCAGGTTATTTAAGCACGTGGTCTTTTAAGGTTGATAGCTACCAGGTAATTCAAATCTTCGGTAGGTGCATCGCTGCGTGGATCTATTACCTGCGGCTCTTTCTGAAACGACTGATTAAGCCTTGTTTTAATGGTATGGTAAACCTGCAATAAAATTTCGGGGCCTATTTTAGAAGCTATAGTAGGGAAGTAATCTTTCTGCAACCTTATTCTTTCGGTATTGGTTACCATGCTCAGTTCCCAGCTGTCTTCGGCCTTAAAGCCAAACTCTTTAGCTGTGTTTAGCAGGTCGTACATGTACATGCGGGTTTCGGTTTCAATAGATTTTTCGACTGCGGGTATCATATGATTATTTTTTACGGTATTACAGCCTTTTTTTGGCTGGTATTGTGTTAAAACCTAACTATCACCATATCAGAAAATGGTAATGCCTAAGGGTACGCGGTGTTTTTGGGAAGTAATTTTTGAAAGTTACCCTTAATTTATTGAAAATCAGTATTTATTAAATATTAATTAAAAAACATAACGGTTTACCCACACCTTAACCGAGAGATAACATCAACCCTACAGTATCGCTTCTTTGTTACAAGCCCCCTTTGTATCCAACATACTAACCCTGTTATTTATACGTTTTCCCTTCATTCCTGATCTGCAATTTTCAATCTGATGAATAAACAAGTTACACTTGCCCAAATACGTTTTAATACCGAAAGTAACGGCCACGACAAATGCTGGCGACTGGTTTTAGATGGCGAAGAAATACTTGTAGAATCTGTAAGCATCCACGCCCCGGTGTTTACCTCAAGAGACTGGATAGGACCCATCAGCAAATTTAAACACCATATTTCTGTTGCCGACTGCCATGTTCATATTGACGAGGCGGGGGTAGCACTTATTACGGGGAGGGAGTAAGGATTTTTTGGAGCAAGGAGCAAGGATTTTTGGATCATAGACTTCCGGACAAAAGACTTTTGGACAAAAGATAATTGCCTGGTAATGCATTACTCGTCAAAAGAGATCTGCACATCATCGCTTGCGGGGTGGCCGGTGCAGGTGAGGATAAGGCCTTCGGCTATGTCGGCATCGGTTAGTACATCGTTTTTTATCATGGTTACTTTACCCTTGGTGCACTTTGCGGTGCAGGTTGAGCATATGCCGTTGCGGCAACTGTAGGGGAGCATCACATTATTTTGCAAAGCAGCCTGTAATATGGATTGGTTTTCGCCAACCGCTAGATCATATACCTCGCTCCGAAACCTGATCTTGATATTGCGGGGCTCAAAACTGATTGATGTGGCTGTAACGGTTATCGTCTCCAAGACAAAATTTTCCCGGCGAATTTGCACCGGCCCAATGCCCATGTATATCAACGCGAAACGGATCATCCGCATATATGGGAATGGTCCGCAGAGATAAAATTCGGCTTTAGCTAAATCTTCAACAGTTTGGCGGGTAAATTCTTCTACCTTATCGGCATTTAGTCTATTGGCTTCACTACTCAACAGGTAGATGATATTAAACCTAGCGGGGTATTGTACCTGTAACGCGTTCAGCGCATCTTTAAATAATACATCGGCAGCACTTTGGTTGCTATAAATAAGTGTAAGCATGCTTTTGCCCGGCCTGTTTAAAATATATTTCAGTTGCGAAAATACAGGTGTAATACCGCTGCCGCCCGCAAAAAACAGGATAGGCTTATCTTCTCCGTAGTTATTCACTGTAAACCTTCCAGCCGGAGCCAGGGCATTCAGCACATCGCCCACATTTATTTTTGTGAGCATAAACCGGGAGATCTCACCATTGCTGATACGCTTTATGGTGATAGAAAGCAGTTGCTCATCGGGCGATGAACTTAAAGAGTACGACCTGCGAATCTCTTCGCTTCTGTGATTAAATATAAGCGTGATAAACTGACCGGCTTTGTAAGCTATAGGCTCGCCGGTTACATTGCTTAGGTAGAATGTTGCCGTATCCGGCATTTCCCATTTTATTTGATCAACTTTTAGTTTAATGGTGTTCGCGGTCATTTTAATAAGTAACTCCGGCTAAATATAAAAAAAGCGGCAGAATTGCTTAAATCCTGCCGCTTTTAAATTATAGGCTTAAACTAATTAAGCTGTTGCTTTTGCATAAAGTTCGGCAACGTGAGCCCAGTTGATCACACTCCAGATACCAGCTAAATAATCAGGACGACGGTTCTGATATTTAAGGTAGTAAGCATGTTCCCAAACGTCGATACCTAAAATTGGGGTACCTTTTACTTCGGCAATATCCATTAAAGGGTTATCCTGATTAGGAGTTGATGATACTACTAATTTTTTATCGGCAGTAACAACAAGCCATGCCCAGCCAGAACCAAAGCGGGTTGCACCGGCTTCGTTAATTTTAGTTTTTAAATTGGCAACAGAACCAAAAGTGCTGGTAATTGCAGCAGCTAAAGGGCCTGTAGGCTCGCCGCCACCGTTTGGCGAAAGCAAAGTCCAAAACAAAGAGTGGTTGTAATGACCGCCACCGTTGTTACGAACAGCGGGAGCAAATTTTGAAATATTTTTGATGATATCCTCAATGCTGCTATCAGCTTCAGGTTTACCTTCAAGGGCTTTATTTAAATTAGTAACGTAAGCCTGGTGATGCTTGCCATGGTGAATTTCCATGGTTAGTTTATCAATGTGCGGTTCCAATGCATCGGTAGCGTAGGATAACGCCGGTAGTGTAAATGCCATAATTACAATTTTAAAGTTTAATGATTGTGATGAAACAAATATAAGAGTTGAATTTACTTTTTGTTCTAATTTAATGTCAAGTTTATGTATAAGTTAGAAGCTCATGAGTTGTTTGTAGATCATAGCTCATTGCCAACCGACAAGACCAATTGAACTAATGAACAATTGAACCAATGAACTACAATTTCCCCCTTTTGCTTTTAAAAAAATTCTTCACCAGCTCCGAGCATTCGTTTTCGCGGATGCCGCCGGTTATTACAGTTTTGGGATGGGTTATTTTTTGGTTAAGCCTGCCAAAGCCCAGTTTTACATCATAAGCACCAAAAACTATCCGGCTTACCTGGAACCAGTACGATGCGCCTGCACACATTACACAAGGCTCCATAGTTACATACAGTGTACAGCCCTGCAGGTATTTACCCCCCATAGAGTTTGCCGCCGCCGTAAGCGCCTGCATCTCGGCATGGGCCGATACATCGTTCAACCGCTCGGTTAGGTTATGGCCTCTGCCAATGATCTTGCCGCCGTGTGTAACTATCGCGCCGATAGGTATCTCATCTTCTTCTAACGCGTAACGGGCCTCTTTTAAGGCCTCGCTCATAAAAAAATCGTCGGGAGAGATCTCCGGCTCACTCTCAAAATTTATGTATCTCATTTAAATCAGTTTACTGCCGTTGGGCACGGGTTTATCAACTGCGGCCAAAACAATATCTCCATTTTCATCGGCAAAGCCGGTTACCAAAAACTCCGACATAAATTTGCCTATCTGCTTTTTAGGGAAATTAATAACGCCTACTATCTGCCGCCCAACTAAATTTTCTTTGGTATAGTGTTTGGTTATTTGCGCGCTCGACCATTTGATGCCAAATTCGCCAAAATCAACCCTTACCTTAAAAGCGGGTTTACGCGCTTCGGGAAAATCGGCAGCCTCCAAAATGGTGCCTACCCTTAATTCTACTTGTTCAAAATTATGCCAGGTGATGGTTTCCATACCGGCAAAGGTAAAATAGAATCAAGAGACAAGAATCAAGAATTAAGAGTTTTTGTTTGTTGCGCAACAAGTGTAACACTATAAAACAACATCTATTTAATAATCAACAACTTACCAATTATCATAAAACACAACCCGAAACACTTTAGTAGTTCCACAAGGTTACTGGCCCTCAAATTCCTCATCCACACTCTCCCGCAAATCGTAAAGTAACCATTGTTTGCTGGCTATAGATTGGGTTTTTGATTGCAGCAGTTTTATAAAATCATTTACGCCGGTTGGTTCGTTGCCATTGCCGTGAATTAGCACAATACTGCCGGCCTGTGGTTGTTGTCCCTTAGCCAGCCAGGCATCAGTACCTATCGGGATCAACCCAAAATCGGTAATCCTGTAAACCAATTGCTGATCTGATACCAAACCCGGAAACCTGAAAAATACCGATGGCCGCAAGCCGTTTTTCAGCATAGCCTTTTCTGTTTCCAACACCTCATAGCTAATATCGGTACCGGGCTCCAGCAAAAAATTTTCTTTAAGTGGCGCTTTTAAGCTTACATGATGGTTAAAGGAGTGATTTATCCAGGTGATATAAATTTCGCGCTTAGCCTGCATTTGCTTTAGCCAATCCAGGTCCTGCGGGTGCTGGCGCATCCAGATGCCGGTAACAGACAGGGCAACCGGTACAGGCTGCTCTACCTTTTTAAATTCGTTAAAAATATCTGTAAAAATACGCTTATCTAAAGGGCGATGTGATGGGCAAAGGTCGGCTGTTAAACTAATACCCGTTTCTTTGGGCATCCCGCTCTCAATGCCTGCATCCTGAATATTTACCGATTGCTTTTCGGCTTTGCGCAGCGCTTTTTGATAGGGCGTATTTTTAAAAAAGTCGCGGGCCTCAGCCATGCTCATCGGCTTTACCTGGTAAAAACTGCGCTCATCAACCTTGGTTTCCAGGGTTTGCGGATTTACCAGCAGGTAATAGCTTTTGCCCTCGTTTTCAAACTGGCGCAGTATCATCCAATCCTGCGGAAAGTGGTGCGCCCAGCCGTAGGTCACCTGGTAATTTTCTATTTTACGATAGTTGGCTTGGGCCTTTACAATAACCGACGATGCGATTATTAATAATGTAAGTAATGTAAACCGGGTGATACGAATCATATGATTAATGCAAATAAATCAATCACCAAATTATTTCGGGTGTTTTTAAGTAAATGGTGATATTTGCCGTTGTAAAAATAACAATAGCCATGACCCGTTTATCTGTCAACATCAATAAAATTGCAACCCTGCGTAATTCGCGCGGCGGCGATAACCCCAACCTGGTACAGGTTGCCAAAGATTGTGAACGCTTTGGCGCGCAGGGCATCACGGTACACCCGCGCCCTGATGAAAGGCATATCCGCTACCAGGATGTTTTCGATCTGAAAAAGATTGTTACCACCGAGTTTAACATAGAAGGCAACTGCCAGGAGCAAAAATTTATTGACCTTGTACTAGCCAGCAAACCAGAGCAGGTTACGCTGGTGCC
This sequence comes from Mucilaginibacter cryoferens, assembly GCF_014205845.1. Lineage (GTDB taxonomy): Bacteria > Bacteroidota > Bacteroidia > Sphingobacteriales > Sphingobacteriaceae > Mucilaginibacter. The sequence goes on along the minus strand of NZ_JACHCR010000009.1, from coordinate 100,232 downwards.
CGATATTTTGGGCCAGATAACATCTAACCATGGCTGGGATACCATTACCAATTATCATTATTTAAAAGATATGATAGCGGTTTTTAAAGAGGCGGGCATCCGTGTATCTATATTTGTTGACCCTGTTGCCCAAATGGTTGAGGGCGCCGCCAAAACCGGTACCGACCGTATTGAGTTATATACCGAAGCTTACGCTACCCACTACCACCAGGGTAAAGAGCTGGCCGTAGCGCCTTATATTGAAGCCGCTAAAGTAGCGCAGGACGCGGGTTTGGGCATTAACGCAGGGCACGATCTTGACCTGCATAATCTCCAGTACTTTGCGCAAAATGTACCCGGTTTAGATGAGGTAAGCATTGGCCATGCGCTGATAAGCGACGCCTTATATTATGGATTGGAGAACACCATTCAAATGTATTTAAGGCAATTGGTTGTTACCTTATAATGGTTAAACTGCCCGATAGCACATTACAACCCGCATTAAGGTTAATGATGTAGTAATATACTCCTGCGGGTAGTTTTTGCTTATTATAAGTACCATCAAATGGGCGCGAATAGCCAATGGATTGAAATACAGCCTGCCCGTTGCGGTTAAATATTTTCACGGTAGCCTGCGGATAATTTTCAATGCCGGTAATTTTCCAATAGTCGTTTACACCATCGGCGTTGGGGGTTATGGCATTCGCTATATTTAATGCCGACAGGCTAACCGTTACGTCAACCTTTGTACGCTGACTTTCGCACCCGCTGTTGTACTGGCTTACATAATAGCTTCGGTTGGCGGTAATCAGTATATTAAAAACGCCACTGGCTTGTTCATCAAGCGGGCTTACGCTGCTTTCGCTATCATACAGGCGATAAACGCCGGCGGTATTTGGGTTACTTACCGGTAAAATGGCTGCACCTGGCGTACAAACCTGAAAACTATTAATTACCGGCGCGCTTAATACAATATCCTCATTAGTAATACTTACCGGTCCGTATGGTACAGCGCATTGGTTTGAGCTTAACAAAAGCGTATAGGTGCCGGGGCCAATGCCATCCACATCTATTGTTTTGGCAATTATATCGCCGTTTTGGTTTGTCCATACAGGTGTAAAAGCGCCATTGGAAATATCGGGGGCCTTAAGCCCTCTTATGCTACCGTTATTTATGCCGCAATGGGCATCTTCTTTTTTAAAGCCATCGGTATTAATAACCGGGTTAAAATTACGAAGCTGGAAATTTTCTGAGCTTGCACTGCACAATCCGCTAAAGCATTTTGCATAATATACACCCGGACCAACACCATCTAAAACAGGACCATTCTTTAAAAATTGTCCATCGCTTTTATACCACGAAACCGTGGTGACATTTTTTAAATTTTTAATTGTGATCGATCCATTATCGTGCCCGCATGATGGTTGAATAATATCAAGATCGGCAGGAGCGGAAGATATAACCGGCTGCGTAAACTCCGACGAATTATTGTTTAATGTGGCGTTCGCGATTAGTTTTTGGGTGGTAAAATCGCCGGTTATTTTCCAGTTACCGGTATTGTTAACGGTTGCCGTTGTAAAAAACTGCACCGGGTTGCAAATTGCACACCCCGTATTATCGTTATAAATATAAACAATAGCACCCGGTGATCCTGTACCCGAAAACTCGGCATTAGTGTTTACAAGCACACTAATAGCCGGCACCCCCGCCCCGTTTGATATAGCATAAGCCTTGTTATTACACGTGATGCTATTTTTTAAAACGCTGATGCCCGATGAACCTTCGGCAAAAAATGCCCCGCCATCATTATTAAAAAAATTCATGGAGTTATCCGTTTCGCCACCAATGTACCCACTACTACACTCCGAAAGATACAGCGACGAATTTCCGGGTATAGCGCTTTGCTTATTACCGGTAAACGTAAAGCCGCTTACCGATATTAACTGAAACTGGGCGGCACAAAAATCGTTATTGGTGATGTTTAAGTTTGCCCCCCTGCACGAAACCAGGATAGAAGAACCCGCCACCCGGTTATTCTGCCGGTTGATATCGAGCGAAAGCGAATTATTTACTACGCTGTTTCCACTACCGTTAATAGTTATTTGGTTGGCAAAATAGTTTCTGTCCTGGGGATCGGGGCCACCTATATTTGAATTATCAGTGGTCAAATCAACACCAAAGCCCAATTCAACAGCGTTGGTACCCGATTCATCGTATCCTATAAAGTTTGATTGGATAATAATATTGGTATTGTTTTTTGCATCGGTTAGTGATGCAGTACCGCAATAAATGCCATAGATGTTATCGGCAAAAACATTACCCCTACCAGGGCCGCCAATGGTAACGTTAATGCAATCATAAGCCGATACCGCCGCAAAAATCAGTTTGCCATTAAAGTTTTCTAGCCGGCTATCATACCCTTTTACGCAAATGCCGTAAATATCAACATTGGTGGTCTCTGTCATTACAAACGCGGCCGCTTTGGTACCGGGGAAAGTGTAGTTAACATCGGGCACTATATACACCTTGGCATCGCTGTTGCCCAGTTTTGGGCCGGGTTGTGTGCTGCCATCAATTATTAAGTTTGATGAAACCTCGGGCAGCTGCGTTAATAGTTTTATGGTGAGGGCTGCCGCTCCGGTACCGGGAAGGTTAAATTGAATAATATCCTGTAGCGCCACTCCATTGCCGGCAGCCAGGGTAAGGGCATCGCGTAAGGTACCAGGGCCCGAATCGGCATTACTGGTTACCGTAAATACTGCCGACCGGCCGCGCAAACAGGCCAACAGCAAAATTAAAGTAAGCATACATTGCCTGCACCACATGGTATATCAAACTACTTTAAACAGAAATACGTAAAAAATGGATGGCGGGTGCAGCTAATTGGCTATTTATCTGAGGATGGTTACACTGCCCGACAGCAAGTTACAATTTTTGCTAAGATTTATGATATAATAATAGGTACCCGTTGGCAAAGCCTTCCCGTTAAATGTACCGTTAAAAGGTTGGCCATATCCCTTCGATTCGAATAACTTTTGCCCGTAGCGGTTAAACACCTGTACTAAGGGATACAGAATTTAAATTCCAATACACTGGCAAGTCATATTCAAAACTTTCCAGACTATTAAACTCAGACACAAGCAATTTCGATTTTCGCACTTTACCTGATAATTGTTAAACTCCCCGAGAGCAGACTGCAAGGGGTATTTAAATTGATAATATAATAATATACGCCTGGAGGCAGCAGTTGGTTATTGAATTTCCCGGTAAATACAGTTTTATATTCTTTAGATTCGAACACCTTTTGCCCATAACGGTTAAATACCTGCACCAATGAACCTGGAAACTTTTCAAGCCCTTCAATTTTCCAGTAATCGTTTGTGCCATCGCCATTGGGTGTAAATGAGTTTGGCTTTTTAACATCTACGTGCACTATTTCAATATGAGTTTGGGCACGGTTACTTTCGCAGGTACCAATGCTGTAGCTCACGTAAAAGTCGCTGGTTTCGGCAATGGGCAAACTAAATTCACCTGTTGTATTGGTTAAAAGTGGCAGTACCGATGTAGCATCGGCATATAATTTATAGGTGCCGGTAACCGGGTTTCGCACGCTGATAGTAACAGTTTCGGGATCGCATATTCTTTGGTTATTAACCACCGGCTCATCTGGTACAAACTCGTTATTATCAACCACACGCTCAACCGTAAGCGGGATAGCGCATGCCGTATTATCGGTAACCACCAGCGAATAATCGCCTTTGCCTACATTTTTCAGGTCTTTATCGGTACCAACAACGGCATTATTACCGGTATTTGTCCAGCTGTATTTGTAAGGGGGCACACCTCCCGTTACATCCACACCGGTAATGCTTCCAAATAGCTGGTCGCATTGATCTGGCTTCGAAAACGGATTGTTCAGCGATGAAAACTGCAGAAGCGGCGTTACCTTTACTTCGTAATTATTTACTAACACGCTTGGGCAGCCATTTTTATCGGTTACATTAAGCGTATAAAAGCCCGCTGCTAAACCACCTATGCTGGCATTGCTACCAACTAAAGTACCATCCTGTTTTAGCCATTGATAAGACGATGGAATTATTTCACCATCAAACTCGAGACTAATTGCCCCATTATTTAACCCACAGGTGGTTGGCACGCTAACCAGGCTTTTAATAGTAAATACTTCCAGTGCCAGCCTGTTAACGGTAAAATATCTGTCGTTACTGCATTTGGTAACCGTATTAAGTGCATTTAAACGGTATACCCCATCGCTTAGATTAGCGATATCCAAATTATTTTGATTGGTTGGAATTTGATTGCCCTGGGGGCCATACCACTGAAACAAATCGGCGTTTTGGACGGATACTCCTGTTATTGCGCCATCGTTATTACCACATTTTGCCGGAGTGATAAATCCCCCGTTGATATTTACAGAATTGGTTTCCTCAATAAATATGGGAGGCGTAGAATATGGACTACATTCGCTTTGATCATATAAAGTAAGTGTGTAGTACCCTCCGTTAACCTTAGCAAGATCTTTTGTGGTGGCAATTGTTTTGCCTGTCGCATCTGTCCATTTGTAAGTTAAAGTACCAATACCTACCGTTGTTGTTATATTACTTATACCTCCCTCGGCTATCCCGCAACGCGCAGTGGTAACCGTCATTGTGGAAAGATCATAGTCGGGGCCCGGCTTGGCCTTAATAGTGATGGCAGGCGATGAGGTAACCGCGCAACCAGCCTCATCAGAAATTGTAACTGTGTAGGTTCCCTCGGGTAAATTAGCAGCCTTACCGGTTGATTGGGTTTGACCGTTTTTATCTTTCCAGGCAAAGCTTACATTGCCCGTACCTCCTGTAAAATTCACATCAAAGAGGAAAAACTTTTGGCGGCACTGGGGCGTAGGTACAATTACATTCTGTATTTTTATCCGCAGATCTTTTATCTCAAACAGTTGTGTTATTTTTTGGCATCCGCCGGGGTATTGAACAGTTAACTGGTAAGTGCCGGGCAACAGGTTTTTAATATTCTGTGTATCGCCTATTGGTGTTAATGATCCATTAATTTCTTTTTTGTCCCAATGGAATAAAAGCCCGGTACGGTTTTGTTGTATAGTTATGCTGCCCTGGTAGGCGCAGGTATAGTTTTTAACAACCACATCGTTATCCTGTATCACCAGTGATGAAAAGGGCGACGTATTATTGTTGGCATCCGTAGCTGTGGCAATAACTGCTTTACTAAAAACGCCCGAATAGTTCCATACGCCGCTTCCGTTTGATTGTACGGTGGTTATATAGGTTTTACCCTGGCATATATTGCCGCAATCATCAGATAAAAACAACTCGATGCTGCAATTGGGGGTGGCTGTTCCGGATACTGCCGTACCGCTAAAATTAAGCACCTGTACAAAGGGTACCTGGTAATAATTACTTGAAACGCTTATGCCATAATCGCTGTTACAAAAAATGCTGTTGCGCGTAATTAGCGTATGCACACTATTTAAAGCCTCAATACCATAATTGTTAAAACCTATAAAATTTTTATCGGCAGCCGCACTACCTCCAATGGTTCCTGACGAGCTTGTACCTGCATGAATCCCCTCGCTATTGCCGAGGTTGTTTGTACCGGTAACATCGGTACCAATTTTATTTGCAGTTATCTTAAATGTAGAGTTTTCGATATAAATACCGCAGTAACGCTGTCCCGATACCAGGTTGGCAGTAATGTTTACCGTTGTATTTGATGAATTTACATTAATGCCATAAGCTTTAATGAAGGCGCTTTGCTGCAAAAGCGGGATATCTTTAAAGTCGGCCTTACCGGTATAATCGGTACCAATTTTATTGTTTTGTATGGTTATGGTGTTGGGCAAACCAAAGTTATTGGCCCGGGTAATATTAATGCCGGTAACGTTTGCGGCTATCACATTGCCCATGTTGGCATCTGTTCCCCCTATCAGGCCATCTTTATCCAAACCTAAATTAATACCTGTATAGTTGCTGGCTGCGGTAAAGCCATCATCAAGCAAACCAATAATATTACTCTGGATCTGAATATCAGATAAGGCTGTGGAATAATAATAGGCAATGTTAAAGATGCCATTAATATTACCGCAAAAAACATTCCCTTTGCCGGGCGCGCCAATAATTATCCCGCTTACGTTACCTTGCATCATTAAACCCGATCCCTGGCTTAAATCTACATTTGCCAAACTGGTAATTTTGGCAAAATTGCGAATGTAAAGCCCATATATAGCAATTTTTGTTGCGGGTGTACCACCTGTATTTATCTCACCATTAATATTTAAAGCATTGAAATAAACAGGAGAAGTTTCCGGCTCAATAATTACCCGGGCATCTGACACCCCAAAGGCGATACCTGGCTGCGTAGTACCATCAATAGTTACGTTTGAAGTAATAAAAGGCAACTGGCTTTTTAACCTTATGGTACGATCTGACACTAAACTGCCCGGTAAGTTAAATTGAATGATATCGGCTACCGTAGTGCCGTTGCCTGCTGCAATAGTTAGTGCTTCGCGAAGAGTACCCGGACCTGTATCAGCATTACTGGTTACTATAATAGTAGCTGAAAAAGAAAGATTGCTTAGTAAAAGGAGAAAAGCAACTAAAAGTAAAAATTTCTTAGCAAACATGATAAAGTATAGTCTGTTAAAGATATAAATTTTCCCTGTAAATGCTTTGTCAAGATGGTATTACGCAATTGTTAGTAAAAATGTAAAACCGTACCTTTGCGGTAAATTTAAGGGGACGACTACTTCATGAAGCTAAACGCAGATTACCAGGAACAATTCCAATCAAGGCATATTGCTCCTAATGAGGCCGATACGGCAAAAATGTTAAAAACCATCGGCGTTAATTCGTTAGATGAATTAATTGCGCAAACCATTCCGGAAAGGATCAGGCTAAAAAAACCACTCAGCCTGCCACCTGCAAAAAGCGAGTTTGATTATCTGAGCACACTCAAACAAACATCGTTAAAAAACAAGGTGTTTAAATCTTACATCGGCAAAGGTTATTACGATGTAATTGTACCGGGCGTTATACAGCGTAACATTCTGGAAAACCCCGGCTGGTATACGCAATACACCCCATACCAGGCCGAGATTGCACAGGGCCGTTTACAGGCTTTATTGAATTTCCAGACTATGGTGATAGACCTTACCGGTATGGAAATTGCCAATGCATCGTTACTTGATGAAGGTACTGCTGCTGCCGAAGCCATGTTTATGCAATACAGTCTGCGTAAAAACAACGCAGCCAATGTGTTCTTCGTTTCTGAAGAGCTGTTTCCACAAACTATTGATATTTTAAAAACCCGCTCTGAGCCTTACGGTATCGAGCTGCAAATAGGCGACCACCGCACGGTTGAATTAACCGAAAACATGTTTGGCGCCATTGTACAATACCCTGCCGGCAAAGGCGCTGTTTATAACTACGCAGATTTTGCTGCAAAAGGCCACGAAAAAGGCATTAAGCTAACCGTTGTTGCCGATATTATGAGCCTGGTGCTGTTAACCCCTCCGGGTGAGTGGGGTGCCGATATTGTTGTTGGCTCAACCCAACGCTTTGGTGTACCTATGGGCTTTGGCGGTCCGCATGCTGCTTTTTTTGCTACTAAAGAAGAATACAAACGCTCTATACCGGGCCGTATTATTGGTGTAACTATCGATAGCGCGGGCAACTACGCCTTACGTATGGCTTTGCAAACCCGCGAGCAGCACATCCGTAGGGATAAAGCAACCTCAAATATTTGTACAGCGCAGGCATTATTGGCTATTATGGCCGGTATGTATGCTGTATACCATGGCCCTAAAGGCGTTAAACTAATTGCAGAAAGAATACATGGCCTAACTATATTATTGGCCAAGGCCCTTGGCGAATTAGGTTATCAGCAACTAAACCAATCGTATTTTGATACGCTGAAGTTTGATGTTGCGCACTTAGCCGGCCCTATACATTCTGAAGCATTGAACAACGAAATGAACCTTAACTACGAAGGTTCTGTTGTTACCATCACTTTAGACGAAACTACCTCGCCGGACGATGTTAAAACCATTGTAAGGTTTTTTGCCAGGGTATTAGGCAAAACCATTAACGATGTTGATTTCGACAACTTGAAAGCCGACCTGGTAACTGTTATTCCGGCCGAATTACAGCGTACATCTGCTTACTTAACCCACAGCCTGTTCAACTCGCACCATTCAGAACATGAAATGTTGCGTTACATTAAATCATTAGAGGCAAAAGATCTTTCGCTTTGCCATTCGATGATTGCTTTGGGTTCGTGCACCATGAAACTGAATGCTACTACCGAGATGGTACCGGTTACCTGGAGCCACTTCAGCAAAATTCACCCTTTTGCACCAACCGACCAGGTAGGCGGCTACATGCAATTGTTTGATGAGATCAACAACTGGTTGAGCGAGATCACCGGTTTTGCAGCCATGAGCTTACAGCCAAACGCTGGTGCGCAAGGCGAATACGCGGGCTTAATGGTTATCCGCGCCTATCACCACGATAGAGGCGATACGCACCGTAACATTGCTTTAATTCCATCATCGGCACACGGTACCAATCCTGCATCTGCAGCAATGGCCGGTATGAAGATAGTGGTTGTTAAATGCGACGATAACGGCAACATAGACGTTGCCGATATGCGTGCCAAAGCCGAACAATATAAAAATGAGCTATCGTGCTTAATGGTTACCTACCCATCTACACATGGTGTATTTGAAGAGTCGATCATCGAGATCTGCCAGATCATCCATAAAAATGGCGGTCAGGTTTATATGGATGGCGCCAACATGAACGCCCAGGTAGGCTTAACCAGCCCAGCCAATATTGGTGCCGATGTTTGCCACTTAAACTTGCATAAAACCTTCTGCATCCCTCACGGTGGCGGTGGCCCCGGTATGGGCCCAATTGGTGTAGCTAAACACCTGGTTCCTTATCTTCCCGGTCACGCTGTGGTTGATATCGACAGGGGTAAATCTATCCACGCGGTATCTGCGGCGCCATGGGGTTCGGCATCAATCCTTATCATCTCTCATGCTTATATAGCGATGATGGGCGGCGAAGGGCTGACCAATGCAACCCGCTACGCGATTCTGAATGCCAACTATATTAAAACACGCCTGCAAGATCATTTCCCGGTATTATACACCGGTGCCAATGGCCGTTGCGCGCACGAAATGATATTGGATTGCCGCTCGTTTAAATCGTTTGGTATCGAGGTTACAGATATTGCCAAACGTTTAATGGATTATGGTTTCCACGCGCCAACTGTATCGTTCCCGGTTGCGGGTACCGTAATGGTTGAGCCAACAGAATCTGAGCCTAAGCACGAGCTTGACCGTTTCTGCGATGCCATGATCGCTATCCGCCATGAAATTGCCGATGTAGCCAGTGGTGTTTTAGATAAAACAGATAACCCACTAAAAAATGCGCCACATACCGTAGCCGTAATTACCGGCAACGAATGGGAGCATGCCTACACCCGCCAAAAAGCGGCATTTCCGTTACCTTACGTGGCCGCCTTTAAATTTTGGCCATCGGTAGGCAGGGTTAATGATACTTATGGTGATAGAACCCTCATCTGCTCGTGCCCGCCACTAACAGATTACGAGTTTGAAGAAAGCGAAATAACCACGCCCGAATACGGAACGTGATAAAACATGAAAGGCCTCAATATTGAGGCCTTTCATGTTTTATGTATTTGTAATTATCCAATCCTATGTTGATGTCTTAGAAAGAGAATGAAGGTTTATCCGAAATACGCTATATATTCTTTAAAGACATATAATTTACCCCTTTGTGCTCCTGTTATTTCTACCAGGATGCCAAGTTTTTCAAATTCAGCCAGCAACTTATATGCTGTTGCAGGAGAAAGACCGGCAACTTCCGCTATTTTTTGAGCGTGGATTACCGGTTTTTGATAAAGATAGTTCATGATCTTTTGTGCATTGCCTGCCCTGCTACCCATTAAGCGAAGCTTGGTATCAATTTGCTTTTGTAGTTGCAGAATCCCGTCAAAAGTTTTGATACTGCTTTTTGCTGTTTCTATAACCCCTACCAGGAAAAATTTGAACCACTGATCTAAATTCCCTTTTTCTCTAACCATCATGAGGTTATCATAATACAAACTTCTATTGCGTTCTAAAAAATCGGACAGATATAAGATTGGCTTTTTCAAAATGTTTTTGCTAACCAGGTAAAGGGTGATCATTAGCCTTCCCACTCGCCCGTTGCCATCTAAAAAAGGGTGGATAGTTTCAAACTGATAATGTAGCAACGCAATTTTCAGTAACTCTGGAAATTTATTAAAGTCGTCGTTTGCAAACTTCTCGATATCTGACATTAACTCTGGAATTGAGGTGTGCGCAGGAGGTATAAAAGTTGCATCATTTATAGATGCCCCTCCAATCCAATTTTGACTTGTTCTGAAATTTCCAGGTTGCTTATGCTCCCCTCTTACACCTTGAAGTAATATTTTATGCGTTTCGCGTATTAGACGAGAGGAAAAAGGAAGCCCATCGAGCAATTGAATAGCTTTATTCATCGCTTGTATATAGTTTTGAACTTCTTCCCAGTCATTCCTTTTTTCCTGAGATACCTCTTCCCTTTCTAAAAATACCTCTTCAACATTTGTATTTGTCCCTTCAATTTTGCTTGATTGAGTAGCTTCTTTGGCGATATGCATACTAATAAACAGATCAATATTGGGAATATATTCTGAGTACATATCTAACCTACCCAATTGCCTATCAGCCTGACTTAAAAGATTAATAACCTCCATATCTTCCAACTTCCAATCTTTATTAATAAAGGTTGGCTGGAAACTTTTATAATAACCCTGTTTAATATATGTTCCGGCATCAAATGTTTTCATAGGTGTCTTATTAAAACAAAGATACTCACTATTTTATTTTTTTACAAAAAACTAAAATAAAAACCTCCACTATTTTAATTATTCACAAATAACCATAATAGCAAACATGCCTATTTTAGTTATACAACAATAGATACGGGGAACATTAGTAACGAAAAAAACTTATTATTGGAATTAAGCCTTGCGGGCTTACCTCTTACGAATTAAAGTTATAGATAAAAACTACCTCTCCTGTAAAGGCTGGTTTCTTTTGGTCTTTTATTTCGAGGATGGTTGTCATTGTAGCTTTGATATTGCCGCGCAGGTTTACCAGGTTGGCAAGCTTAACTTTTAACCTCACTTCGCTATCAACTATAACAGGTTGGCCGAAACGCAGGCTTTCTATACCGTAATTGATCTCCATTTTCAGGTTGCCTATCTTTACTATCTCTTTCCACAAATAAGGGATCAATGATAGGGTAAGGTAACCATGGGCTATGGTTGCACCAAACTGGCTTTCGGTTTTGGCCCGCTCCGGATCGGTGTGAATCCATTGATGATCTAAAGTAGCATCTGCAAATTTGCTGATCTGCTCCTGGGTAATCTTATACCATGACGAAACGCCGAGTTCGTTACCGATTTGTGCTTCAAACTCCGCGAAGTTGTTGATAGTTAACATTGATGGTCAGTTTATTGATTAAAGTTGGCGAAGTTACAAAAATTTAACAATCAGAATTTTGTTGTAATTGGGCACACTATGTATAAAGTTAACAAACGTTGCCAATTTCGTATCCGGGGCGAAGTCAACAAAAAAGCCACCCATAAAACAGGTGGCTTTCAATATAGAGTTAATAAAAACTTCTTATTGTGTAGTAACGCTTGTAAATTTAGATCCTAAGCTGATGTAGTCGGTCATTACCTGGCCCACTTCGCGTTTTACAAAATCCAGATCTTCGTCTTTAGGTTTTTTATCACCTTTTTTAAGAGCAGGCAAACCTAAGGCCACACGGCGCAGGTTATTGCGCACCAAAGCTTTCTCCTCGTCTGTATCACGTTGTTTTTTCAACTCAGCTTCGTTTAAGGTTACACTGTTTTCGGTATCGCGCTTTTTAAAGTCGGCAATATCCTCTAACATGTATTTGTAGCTGTCGCTGGTTGTCATACGCTGATCGTGCATTTTTTTCAGCTGCGGTAAAACCGAGGTAAAATCGCCGGCTTTGGTAAAATCACTTTTTTCGATTACGTCAAATGGCATTGCCGATGGCTCGGTATCTTCACCATATTTATCCAAAGGAATCAACGATGGGAACTGAATATCGGGCGTTACACCTTTATGTTGGGTTGAATTACCGCTAACACGGTAAAACTTAGCAATAGTTAAATTAAGCTGCCCGTAAGTACTTTGGCTGCCGGTTGATACCGCTCCTGCTTTTTTAGTACCTGCCAGTTGATTGATCTTATCGCGAATTGGCGAGCCCAATACCCTATCGAGGTCGATAGCGTTTTGAACCGAACCTTTACCATAGGTTTGTGTACCCAGGATCAACCCACGACCGTAATCCTGGATAGCTCCAGAGAAGATCTCAGATGCTGATGCGCTAAAACGATCGACCAAAATACCCAATGGACCGCTATAAGTAATGGAGGTATCTTCGTCCTTCTCTACATCTACCTGGTCTTTAGTATCGCGCACTTGTACTACCGGGCCGCTTTTTATAAACAAGCCTGTAAGCTCAATAGCTTCCATTAACGAACCGCCACCGTTTTCACGTAAGTCTATAACTACGCCGTCAACGTTTTCTTGTTTCAGGCTGTCCAATAATATCTTAACATCGTGTGTGGTGCTTTTGTAGTTAGGGTTACCTGCTTTATAATCGTTATAGTCGATATAAAACGCGGGGATAGATATCACACCAATTTTTACAGATTTGCCGTTACTGTTATAAGTACGGATTTCTTTTTTAGCTGATTGATCTTTCAGGATGATCTTTTCACGTACCATCTCCACAATTTTAGGTTTGCCACCCGCGCTTGTACCGGCAGGTAAAATCTCTAACCTTACAGTTGTTCCTTTGGTACCCCTTATTATAGCTATAGCATTTTCTACCCTCCAGCCTACAATATTTTGAAATTCGCCGTCTTTACCCTGGGCAACACCCACAATACGATCATCGATGCTTATTTGCTTGCTCTTATCAGCCGGACCACCAGGTACAACTGTTTTAATGGTAACATATTCGTTTTCTGAAAGTAGTGATGCGCCAATACCCTCTACCTGGCGCGACATTTCGATATTGAAATTAGCTGCGTTTGATGGGTTAAAGTAATTCGTGTGCGGATCTATGGCCTCTGTAAAGGCATCCATAAAGTATTGGAAAACATCCTGGTTTGAAAGCTTATTGGCTTGCGACAATAAACTCTCGTAACGTTTTTTCAAAGTAGCTTTATTTTTAACCATATCCGGGCTAGCCAGTTTCAGGTTAAGTAAATCGTACTTAACGCGCTGGGTCCACATAGCATCCATATCTTTTTGTGAGGCAGGCCATGGCAACTTATCACGATCGTAAATAAAGGTCTCTTTCGAATCAAAATCAAAGCTTTTGTTTAACTGCGCCAACTGGTAGGTTACATGCTCAATGTATCTTTTCTGAAAAACATTAAAAATGTAAAAGGCATCGTTAAGGTTACCTTCTTTAATATCATCATCCAAAACGGTTTTGTACTTTTCAAACTCCTTTACATCCGATGCCAGAAAGTAACTATGGTTTTCATCAAGCGATTTGATGTAACGGTTATAAATTATGGTTGATACAGAATCGTTCAACTCCACCTTTTTATAGTTGTAGTTGGCAATAAGCTCTGCTATTTTTTTACATACTATAACCTGTTTCTCATCGGGCACCAGGTCTGCAGCGCTTACTTTAATGGGTTTGGAAGGGGCGGCTTTACATGCAAGCGCGGCGGCCAGTAGTACTAATAAATATACTTTCTTAAACATATCTTTTACTGTAGTTAAATCGGGAGCGGTGTGAAACATCAATATTGGTGCCTAATAATAATTATTGCTAATGTAAAAAAAAGAGACAGTCAAAATGCTGTCTCTAAATAACAATAACAATTATACGATAATGTTTTACTTGTAGTATACAAGCAATGCCATTTTACGTAATTGTTACATATTTTTTTTATTTTATCACCTTTTTGGGGTCCTTATCGCCTGTTTCGGCATACCTTATCTCGGCTTTAGGGTTCAATTTATTATCTTGCAGGTAACACTCCTGTTTGTTAATACTGGCAACATCGGCTGTAAGCCCATGTGATGCAGCCAGGCTACGGGCTTCGCTTAGGTCTTGCATGGCCTGTACATAATCGCCATAACCGGCTTTTACGGTAGCCAGACCCATTAAATTAGATATGGTATGCCTGTCGTCGTTTTGCTGACGCGAGATCTGCAGGCTTTGCAGCCAATACCATTTAGCTTCGGATAAGCGATTTTGTTTCAGGTACATCTGTGCCAGATCGCTAAAATTATAGCTGGCAGCATTATAAACTCTAAAACGCATATTATGCTGCGCGGTTCTCATTACCGCCATTTCCTGTAGGTAAAGCACATAAGAAGCCTCCTCAATAATTGTAGGTGTAATTTTATATTTGGCAAGCTTGGCAACAGGTAAGTGCCTAACAGAATTATCTTTCAACTCCGCAATCAGCGGAAAGCGCTCATGCTTTTTAAATACATTACTTATCGTGCTCACCGGCTTTTGCCACCATTGTGCCGATGCAGAAACGCTAACGGAGCATAAGATAATAAGTAAAAAATACTTCATTTAATCTTTTTGTCTGAGTTTAATAAATTAATCAGTAAACAAATATAACGATAATAACCAGTTAGTCAATACCTCACGAAAAGGCACAAACCAGCCATATTTATCAACAAGTGAATTTAACGAAATGATTAGATATAATGTTATATTCAGTTTATTCGAAAATAGTTAACCGCCTGATTATAAGACAGAATTTAATTACTCTTAAAGTAAATAAATTTAACCCAAACAATCAAATCACTGATTTTATGTTCATTGAGCAAGAGAGAATTAAAGGTTTAAGTTGCCAGGCAACAAAATTACTTGTTATTCAAACACCTCTACATCTTCATCATGTAGCGCCCAAACCATATAAGGATGTGTATCAGCATGATAAATTTTACCATCGGCCGAGATGCCAATAATGCCGGCGAAGCCATCATAAGGCTTCATTTCATCGAGCGTTTTATCTGCCGCAATAGATAAAGGCATGCCATCGGTAACCCTTGTAACAATTTTTGAAGCAACAGATCCGCTTACAATATCTTCTCCCACACCTGTACATGAAATACCGGCATAAGCATTGGCGTAATTGCCTGCTGTAGTTGCAGAATCACTCACCCTGCCCGGAATTTCGAAACCTTTACCTCCCGTAGAGGTAGCAGCGGCCAGGTTACCGTACAGATCAAGGGCAACACAGCCCACAGTGCCCAACCTGATAGAGTCGCTTAGCTTTTTCTCATACTCGTGCCTGCGTTGCGGGGTTTCGGGATTGTAGTAGGCTACACCATTATTGGTAGCAAAATCCTTGGCGCCCTTGCCACTCAATACACGATCATCATAGGCCATTAGCTTTTCGGCAATGCAGATGGGGTTTTTTATTTCCTCGATATTAATTACCCCCGAAAATTTTTGCGTTTTTCCATCCATCAAAGAAGCACTTAACCGAATTTTGCCATCACTCTGTATTTGTGAGCCGGTACCGGCGTTAAACAGGTCGCAATCTTCCAGCAGCCTTACCGTATAAACTACCGTTTCGAGCGCGGTATGGCTTAACAGGTATTTATGACCCGCCTGCACAATATCTTTCAACGCCTGTTGCTTGGCCTGTTTTACTTCCTGGTTGGTTTGCGATTCGCTGAAAAAACCGCCGTGTATGATGATCTTCATTTTGAATTGTTTAATTGATTCAAAAATTGGTAAAAACTATAAACGCTGCAGAGATAGGTTTATTTAATAGAAACCTTATTTAAGCCCTCTCCTTTGGAGAGGGTTGGGTGAGGCCCTTATTGCAAAAGGTCGTTATCCGGCGCGTGTATAAATACGCCTTCTTCTACCTTTAGTGTTTTTTTTATCATTAAACGATGCTGAGACAGATCGTATTTATCGTAAATAGACATCACATGTACCTTTAAGTTTTCAATAGAAACCGGCGAGCCAATTTCTACATCATAAATATTAGTAGCCACAATACTCCTGCCATCAACCAAAATAATGAGCCCCGATCCTATGGCTTCCATCATGCTGCCTTCGGTAATAAGCAAGCCGGCATCTTCGCCCAGGCCAATGCCCAATATACCCGGGTTGGTGGCTACAGCGTACATCAGCCTACCTATACGGCCGCGTTGTACAAAGTGCGTATCAACAATAACCGAATCAACAAAACCCAAACCGGCAGTTATCTGCACTTCGCCTTTTATCAGCGCCTCGTTGCTTTGCCCGCGGTATATCATATGTGTTGATGCCGCGGCTGCACCTGCCGATGTACCCGCTATTACAAAGTTCTCTTTGTTATAGCGTTGTTTTAATATCTGCAAAAATTCGGTACCACCAAATATGGCCGTTAGCCGTAGCTGATCGCCACCACTAAACATTACCACATCGGCTTTGCGAATGCGATCTAAATATTCTTTTTTAGCTGCATCCTCGCGGCTTTTAATGTGCAGTACATTTACATTGGTAACGTTTAACTGCCCAAATGCTTTAATATACTCCTCGCCCACCAGTTCCGGAATTTGCGATGCAGTGGTAATAACTTCAACTAATGAACCTTCGTGCCTTGCAGATTCGGTGATGATCCGCTTTAAAATGCCCTGTTCAAAAAATTTAATATAATCAGGCTGTAGTATATGTTCCTGTATGGTTACGTTACTCCCCATATCAACCGCGCCGCCTATAATTATTAGTTTTCCTTTCGGGACAATCATGCTTTTTTTATTAAGTTGATTAAGTTGATTGAGTTGGAGTGGTTGATTGAGTTAGGCTCAACCAAAATGAAGGCAAACCACTCACTTAATCAACTTAATTGAACTCAATCAAACTAACATTAATACAAATTACGATAAAATGCACCAAAAACCCAGTCTGTTATGAACAAATAATGCCTTTTTAGTCTTAAAAATTTTAAATAGCCTATTAAGTTTTATAGTTTTAAAGAAAAAACGCCGTTTAAAAAATTTGTAACATAGGTATGAAGATCGAGAATATACAAGTATTACGGGGACCCAACATCTGGAGCATCCGCCGCAAAAAATTAATACAAATGCGGCTTGACCTCCAGGAGATGGAACATAAGCCAACCAACGAAATTGACGGCTTTTATGAGCGTTTAGAAAAACTTATCCCTTCCCTATATGCACACCGTTGCTCACCCGGCGTTCCCGGTGGTTTTTTTCAGCGTGTTGTTGCAGGCACCTGGATGGGCCATGTAATTGAGCACATCGCACTCGAAATTCAAACCCTTGCCGGAATGGACACCGGCTTTGGCCGTACCCGCGAAACCAAAACCAAGGGTGTTTATAACGTAGTATTTGCTTACCTTGAAGAGAAAGTAGGCATTTTCGCAGCAGAATCGGCAGTAAAAATTGCAGCAGCTTTGATAGAGGGAGAAGATTACAACCTGGAAGCTGACATACAGGAAATGCGCGAAATTCGCGAAAATACTCGCTTGGGCCCAAGCACCGGATCGATAGTTGAAGAGGCCATTGCGAGGGATATTCCCTGGATAAGGCTTAACAATCAATCATTAGTTCAGCTAGGTTACGGCAAAAACCAGGTACGTTTCCGCGCCACCATGACCGAAAAAACCAGCTGTATAGCGGTTGATATTGCCAGCAATAAGGACGAAACCAAACGCATGCTGCAAGAGCAGGCTATTCCGGTTGCCAAAGGCATTACCATATCATCTGTTGCCGGCGTGGCCGAAGCTATCCGCAAAGTGGGATTCCCGCTGGTATTTAAACCGCTTGATGGCAACCATGGCCGTGGTATCTCTATCAACATAAAAACCGAAGAAGAGGCTATTGCCGCTTACGAGCATGCCGCGCAAATCTCGCGCCGGGTTATTGTAGAGCGTTTTATTACCGGGTACGATTTTCGCGTACTGGTTATCGATAACAAAGTGGTAGCCGCCGCCCTACGCGATCCGGCTCACGTTAAAGGTGACGGCGTATCAACCATTCAGCAGCTTATTGATAAAGAGAATACCGATCCCCGCCGTGGTTACGGGCACGAAAATGTGCTTACCCTTATCGCTATAGATCGGGATACGCTCGATCTGTTAGAGAAAAAAGGCTACACCTTAGATACTGTCCCAGCCAAAGGTGAAAAGGTATTTGTAAAATCGACCGCCAACCTAAGCACCGGTGGCACTTCTGTTGATGTTACCGACCATGTACACCCGCAAAATATTTTTATTTGCGAGCGCATTTCCAAAATCATAGGTCTGGATATTTGCGGTATAGATATTATGGCCGAAAACCTGCACGAACCTTTAACCGAAAACGGAGGTGTGGTACTGGAAGTTAACGCCGCACCTGGTTTCCGGATGCATATTGCACCAAGCGAAGGTTTGCCACGCAACGTAGCCGGGCATGTGCTGGATATGCTTTACCCTACAGGTAAATCTGCCCGTATCCCTATCATCGCCATTACCGGCACCAACGGCAAAACCACTACTACCCGCTTAATAGCACATATTGTAAAAAACAATGGCCACCGGGTAGGCTTTACCACATCAGATGGTATTTATGTGCAAAACACCATGATGCTGAAGGGCGATACAACCGGCCCCGTAAGCTCCGAGTTTATTTTAAAAGACCCTACGGTTGATTTTGCCGTATTGGAAACCGCCCGTGGTGGTATCCTGCGTTCGGGACTGGGCTTTGGCTTTTGCGATATAGGTGTGGTTACCAACATACAGGCAGATCACCTTGGCCTGGCCGATATTCACTCGCTTGATGACCTGGCACGGGTTAAAAGCGTAGTGCTCGATTCGGTAAAAAAAGATGGCTGGGGCGTATTAAATGCCGATAATGAGTATTGCGTACGCATTGGCAACAAGGCAGATTGCAACATAGCCTACTTTAGCCGTAACGAAAATAACCCTATTATTAAAGCCCATTGCCGCAAAGGCGGTATAGCAGCCATTTGCGAAAATGGTTTTATCACCATTCAAAAAGGCGACTGGAAGATAAGGGTGCAACGTACCATATTGATTCCGCTTACATTTGGCGGTACCGTTCCGTTTATGATAGAGAATGTGCTTGCCGCAACGCTGGCTACCTTCCTTTATGGCTTTAAAACCGAAGACATTAAAATGTCTTTAGAAACCTTTATCCCATCTGCCGCGCAAACGCCTGGCCGGATGAACATTTTTGAGTTCAGGGATTTCCGTTTTATGATTGATTTTGCCCACAACCCCGATGGCTTTAATGGCATCAAGGAGTTTTTAAGCCATATCGATTCGCCGTTTAAGATCGGGATTATAGCCGGTACCGGCGACAGACGCGATGATGACATACGCGAGCTGGGTAAAATAGCTGCCGAAATGTTCGACTATATCATCCTTCGCCAGGAAAAACACCTCCGCGGCCGTACTGCCGAAAATATTGTGAGCCTGCTTAAAGATGGTATCCACTCGGTTGATGCCAATAAACCTTATGAGGTAGTACCAAAGGAAATAGATGCCATTAAACATGCCATGAGCCTTGCCAAACCAGGCACATTTATCACCGCATTAAGTGATGTGGTTGATAATGCCATTGAAACGGTACAAAACTACCAGGAACAGGAAAGAAACGGATTGTTTAACGTTTAAATATTAAAAACAGCTTGCGTATTGTTATAAATTACGCAAGCTGTTTTTTTTGTGTTTGTTTTATAAGATGCCCCCAATCTGTAAGCGGGCCCAGGTATGCGGTTTCCAGGTGAGTTGAAAAACCAGGTAAGGCTGTGATCAATACGCGTTTTTTTACACCAAAATAATTTTTCACCACCTTCCAAAGTACCTTACGAAGCCGTTTAGTTTTAATAAAAGGCAAATGAAGGTTTTTGGTTAAAGACAAAAACAGCTCAAAATCATCGGGGATTTTAGTTTGGGTAAATTCCCAGATCAACTTTTTATCCGTCTTCAGCACCGATACATGGGTAGCAAAAGTCATAGTTGTTGAATTGGTTGTTTTCCAGTGGCAGGTTTTAGATAAATAGATTCTGCCTTTTTCGCTGTTATTGGTTATGATAGGATTGTGCCCCCCATTATTGTAACTGATATACTTATCGGGATTATTGTAAAGCGTAACGTAATCTGCTATTTGCAAGCCCTCTAATAACGCCTCTTTAGCCAATGGCAGGTGCCAATAATCATCCTCTACCAAATAAACCTGGTCATTATCTTTAAAATAAGCTATGGCAAAATCAACAATATACTTTAATGAGCCGGAATTGCCCAGGCTGGTAAATATTGGCTCGAGTCCGAGTTCTTGTATTTCGCTAATCGTTTCGTGGCTGCAGTTATCGGCAAAAACGGTTAAGCCATCGGTACCAAATACACTTATAAAATTTTTGAGGCAGTTTATTTTGGTAGCTCCCGCTATTTTCTCTTTTGCCCTTCCGGCATCAGAAATTCGGTATAAATTGTAGAGCATTAGTTTTGTATTGCAGGGTGATAAGTAGTAGGTAGAACAAAAATACATGTTTTACGTAACAATACCGCTACGATATTACATTTTACTATTTGATAAATCTATTATTAACGGTCGCCGCACCCCAATTGCTTATTGTTATACCTAGCTGCTGCATAGATAAATACCTTAAACACCTGCTTTTGATGCCCTTGGTGCCGACAGATAATAATGCCACAATAACATACTCGCCACGGTTTTATAGGGAGCCCATTGTTCTGCTATCGCAATGAGTTGTTCTCTTGTAGTTTCTTTGGGTAAGCCTTTTACCCTTTTTAAGGCATTCACTGCCGCCAGATCACCGATGGGGAATATATCGGCGTGCTGTAGCACAAACATTAAATAAACATCGGCTGTCCAGTTACCGATGCCTTTGAGGGCGGTTAATTTAGCGCGGATCACATCGTCTGGCAATTGCTCCAACCCGGTTAGGTTGAGTTGCCCGCTGATGATGGCCTGGGCCAGGTATTTAGTATAAGTGGTTTTTTGCCGGCTAAAGTAACAGGCTTTAAATTCTTCGTCGGTTAACAGCAATACCCTCTCCGGGGTAATTTCATGTACCCGCTGGCGCATTTTATTTAATGCCGAAAGCGCCGATGCCAACGATACCTGTTGCTCCAATATAATATGCACCAACGTTTCGAACGTATTTGGCCGCGACCATAAAGGAGGGTAACCATAAACTTTAATAATACCTGCCAGATGAGGATCGGCTAAGGCAAGCTCATCGCAGATAGCATGGTAGTTGGAGTGGTTAAATGTTTGAATAGTAACAATTATTAAAATTGACCTCGACTATAACTGATGGTAAAGATAACAAGGGTTCATTAAAATTCAATTAAAAAAGCAGAGGGAGTATTACCTCCCTCTAAACGATCAAAAAACAAAACAACTTACATTTTACCGGAAGTATCCTTTTTCATCTTATCCATCTTCATCTTGCTCTTTTCCATTTTGCCCATTTTTTTCTTTTCCATTTTAGCCATTTTCATTTTGTCTTTAGCCATTTTACCGGTATCACTTACTGCAACAGTATGTGAGGTTGAAGATACAGGCGATAATGATTTTGCCTGAACGTTTAGCGTTAAACATACTGCAACAACTGTAGTTGCCAGTACACCAGAAATAATTGTTTTCATACTTTGTTTTTTAGTTTTTATGTCGATTAACATTTCAACCTTAGTCGGGTGGTTTAGGTAAACCTTACAAAGTATTTTAATTTTTATTTAGTTCTTCGTCAATGAGGTACTGCAACTCTTTTTTAAAACCCTCGTCAAGGTGTACGCCTTCGGCTTTCATCGAATCGTGAAAAAGTTGCTGCACCATTTGGTGAATAACCTTGCTTTGTTTGTTATATAAGGTACAAACAGAGCAACCTACCAGGTGTATCCTCAATTCAACAAACTCCCTAAAGCTCAGTTTTTTAAACTGCCTCTTCTCTATCAGCAATGTAGCCTGCCTGCAATTATATATAATGTGTTTTAGTGTACTCATATTGCTCATTTATTAAACCCAGTTTTTTTGAAGGCAAGCCCTCAGGTTAAGTTTGGCCCTGTGGATAATTACCCAAAAGTTGGCCTGCGTAACCTTAAGCTCGCTGCAAATAATATCTGTGGTGGCATCATCAAGGTGTTTCATGGTAAAAACTGCCATCCAAAGAGCGGGCAGTTTTTGCATACACTTTTGCAAAATGCTGTTAAACTCCTTACCCGCCAGCGGATCATGATCTTCAATACCGAAGGGCTGTGGTTGGTACGCTCTGCTCCAGTGCCCGTTATCTTCCTCAAAAAAATCATGCTGCTCGTCTTCGGCCTGTTTTAGATCGGCCGGTTTTAAACCCGATGATTTTTTGCGGTAAACATCAATTATCTTATTTTTAAGTATAGCGGTTAGCCAGGTACGTTCGGAGCTTTTACCTTCAAACTTGTCTATTTTTTGCAAAGCGGCCAAAAAGGTTTCCTGCACCAGGTCTTTAGCCTGTTCTTCATCGTTTAATCGCGATAGCGTATAGCCGTATAAGTAATCGGCATGCGCCGCCACCCATAGCCGGGGATTTAAAAATTGATTTTCGGTAGCCATTAAACAATTGCGTTCATAAAACTTTTATCCATTAGTCGTTTATACCCCAAAATCCTTACAATAAAAAGATCGTTTTTTTTGCCTGTGCGAAACCGGATTATAATTGCTTAAATTTACATATATCTTATTGATTATATTTCTTTTACAGATCGACCTATCTACTCCCCCGCCGGTACCATAAAAAATATTTTTTTTGTAAGGATATGGAAACCAAGCCGACTAAGCATATAAAAAAGCATATCAAATCAGGAAAAACATGAGATTATTCAGGAAAAATATAAGATTATTTAAGATATCGGCCATTACTGCCTGCCTTGCAATAGCAGTTTTGGTTTCATCAGCTTTTACCAGTCATAAAAGCACCGCAAAAAAGGCGGGAGTAAAAGTTGCCGGCAACGGTTTTGCCGTAGTTGAGTTGTTTACATCCGAGGGCTGCTCCAGTTGCCCACCGGCCGATGAGCTGGTGGCACGCATTCAGAAAGAGAATAATGATAACCCTGTTTATATTTTGGCTTTCCATGTTGACTACTGGAACCGCCTGGGTTGGAAAGATGTTTTTAGCAGCGCCGATTATTCAAAAAGGCAAAACCAATATGCCAGCTGGTTAAAACTGCAATCGGTTTATACACCGCAGATAGTAGTTAATGGCCGCAAGGAGTTTGTAGGCTCGGAAGAAGGCACTTTACGCAATGCCATTACCGCCGGTTTACGTGCAGCCCCTGCCGGTAAGCTAATCCTTAACGCGCAGAACAGCCAGGGGCATGTTACCGTACAATACAAAACCGAAGGCGTCGAAAAAAACACCACACTGTTATTGGCCCTGGTACAAAAGGTAGCCCAAACCAAAGTGCAGCGAGGCGAAAACGGAGGGCGTACACTATCGCATGTACAAATTGTGCGGAAAGTGCAAACCGAGCCCTTAAGCGCAGGCGGTAACGGCAGTGCAACTATAGCTTTGCCCGATGGTTTTAACGCCCGGGGATACGAAGTGATAGGCTTTATACAAAACACGGTTAACGGCTCAATTTTGGCCGCTGCAAAATCGGGGTTTGAGGTAAACGCGAGCAAATAATTAAAGGCAGTTTTATGTTGATCACCTGCACGCGCGAAACTAAATATTGGAAAATAACGATGGGTTTGAAACCCATCGTTATGGCGAAGGTCGATTTTACAGGTATTTAATAATCAACCCGGCATTAAATGAAAGCAATAAAAGAAAAACACCCTTTGGCCATGCGGTGGACGCATTGGGTAAACTTCCCCATACTCACCATTATGATATGGAGCGGTATGCTCATTTATTGGGCTAATGACGAGTACAGTATCACCCTGTTTGGGCATACCTTTTTCAGCTTTTTTCCCGAAGGATTTTATAAAACGTTTAATATCACCCACCGGCTATCAGAGGGCATGGCTTTTCATTTTTTGTTTATGTGGGCTTTCGCGCTCAACGGCCTGGTGTATGTGCTGTATACCATTATCTCGGGCGAGTGGCGCGAACTGGTACCTCAAAAAAAATCGTTTAAAGAGGCCTGGCTGGTGTTGCTGCACGATCTGCATATCCGTAAAATGGCGCCTCCGCAAAAAAAATATAATGCTGCGCAACGTATTGCCTACACGGCAATTATTGTAATGGGCTTTGGCTCGCTCATAACAGGGCTGGCCATTTATAAGCCGGTGCAGTTTTACTACTTAACGTGGCTTTGCGGTGGTTACCATTTTGCCCGTATCATTCATTTCGCGTTAACTATCGGCTATGTGTTTTTCTTTCTCATCCATATTATACAGGTGATACTTGCCGGGTGGAACAATTTCAGATCGGTAATATCCGGCTTCGAAGTTATCAATGTAAAAGACCCCGAACCTATTATTGAAACCCCAACTCCACCAGCCGATGAAAAACCCATTCAGTAAAAAAACAAAGGGCCCTAAAAAGCCGCTTACCATTGAGCAAAAGATAAGCAGGCGTAACTTTATTTCGTTCGGTACTTTTTTTATAGTATCGGGGGCCGCCTATGGCGGGTGGAAATGGCTGTATAATTCGCCGGAGGAAGTTGCAACGGTAACCGCCGGAGCGCGTGCTCCATTACGCAGGGCTTTAAATAAAACAGAGCTTGCGTTCCGCAGGGTGTTTAGCAACAACCACCTGGTTAAAACCTATCCCAAAGCTATGGCAGCTAAAAACGTACGCCATAACGAAGATATTGGAAGCGAAGGGAAAATAGATGTGGCGGCCTGGAAGCTACAGGTAAAAAAACAATCGGGCGAGGTGCTCAGCATTTCACTTGCTGATATAAAAGCTTTACCCAAAACAGATATTGTTTTTGATTTTAAATGTGTGGAAGGCTGGGACCAGATATCGCATTGGGGTGGCGTAAAATTCAGCGATTTTATAAAGCATTTTAAACTGGATGACCAAACAGCGTTGCAATATGTGGGTTTAGAAACACCTAACAAAGGATACTATGTAGGTATTGATATGCCCAGCGCCATGCACCCGCAAACACTATTGGCCTACGAGGTAAATGAAAAACCGCTGCCACCAAAACACGGCGCACCGCTACGACTCATTATCCCGGTAAAATATGGGATTAAAAATTTGAAACGAATAGGCACCATAACTTTTAGCAACCAACGCCCGCCCGATTACTGGGCCGAGCAGGGGTACGATTATTATTCGGGCCTGTAATTACATACCTGATGGAGCATATTACCGCCAATGTGAATAAAGTAGTAATGTGTAAATAAGTTTATTGCCGCTATTGCGTTAATATTTGCATATTGCATGCAATGCCGGTTGCTAAACTCCCACTTTCAAAACAACTTGCTTATGCCTGCGGGATGATAGGCTGGAGTGTGATGACTAATATCATCATTGTGATGCTTCCCTATTTTTACCTTCCGCCCTCCAACTCGGGTTTAATACCACTGGTACCGCAATTATTGGTATTTGGAGTGCTTAATATCATGTCTATCATTGTGGCATCGGGCAGGTTTATTGATGCCATTTTCGACCCCTTTATTGGCTCTCTGAGCGATAAAAGTAACAATCCAGCAGGCAGGCGCATTCCATTTATGAAATGGACTATTTTGCCGGCGGTTATATTTTGTTCGCTCACCTTTTTCCCGCTGGCAAGGGCCGAGAGCATGAAAAACGCGGCCTGGATCACCTTTACACTCGTATGTTTTTTTATGGCTGCCACCAGCTATATTATCCCCTACAATGCCCTATTGCCCGAGATGACCGATACCGCTGCCGAAAAGGTTAAACTATCCTCATTTCAGCAGGTAGGCTTTGTTATCGGCATCATTATATCGTCGCTGGTAAATAACTTTGCCGATCTGGTGCAGCAAAACTTTCATGTAATCGACCGCGATTCGGCTATCCAATATACCATCTGGGGGCTTTGCGCATTTGCCGGACTTATTATGCTGGTACCGGTTTTAGCCATCGACGAAAAAAAGTATTCGGGCAGCAAGCCTACTCAATTGCTTTTATTGCCGGCCATCAGAAAAACTTTTGAGAACCGGAACTTCAAGTATTACCTGATATCTGATTTTTCGTACTATATGTCGTTAAGTATCATATCAAGTGGCTTGTTGTACTTTCTTACGGTATTGCTGCCGTTGCCCAAATCAATGGGTGGCGCTTTAATGGGGGCAATGGTATTATTCTCACTGGTGTTTTACCCCGTGGTTAATTACCTGTCGAAAAAAGTGGGCAAAAAAATCATCGTACTGTTTTCATTTGGCTTATTGAGCCTCATTTTTGTGGCCATATTTTTCTTAGGCAAGTTTCCCATATCGCCAACCGCACAGATCTATATACTGGTTTTAAGCGCATCTTTCCCGCTGGCCTCCTTAGGTATACTCCCCAACGCCATACTTGCCGACATAGCTCAAAACGAAGCCAAACGTACCGGCGAAAACCGGGAAGGGATGTTTTTTGCCGTGAAATACCTGTTTGTAAAATTGGGGCAAACGCTGGGCATAGCCCTGTTTGCTTTTTTAACCGTTTATGGTAAAGATCCGGGGAACGATTATGGCCTGCGCCTTAATGGTATTTGCGGTTGTGTGCTATGCCTGTTGGCCATTGTTTTTTTCAGCAGGTTTAAAGAACGTAGAATCAAAAATTAATAGTACTAATGTTAGGTTAATAGTAGCAAGTTAAATTCGTTCTTGTTTAACTTGAAACTTAAGACTTTCGACTAAACACTATCCGTAATTACATGATTAACATATAACTAATTAGGGGCAATGAATTTGAAAAACCTATTCCTTGGATTGCTTGGCGCATTGGCCATTACCGCCACAGCCTGCCATCAAAAAGATACAAAATCAACAATTGTATCCAACGAAGAAACAAACCGGTTGAGTGTTAAAAGCATGCAGGATGACCTCAACTTACTTTGGGCTGCCATAAAAGAAATGCACCCAGCTTATGGTATTTATACGCCTGCCGATAGTTTACAAACAGCCTTCGATAAAACATACGCTTCTATTGATAAACCACTTGGCGAAAGCGAATTTATAAGCCGTGTTTACCCTTTTTTATGCCAGCTAAAATGCGGGCATACGCAATTAAAACATTCGGAGGGATACAAAAAAACAGCAGCCGATAAAGAACCACATTTACCGTTTGAAGTGTTAGTCCGCAATCATCGCGCCTGGGTTACTACCCGCCAAAGCAATAAGCTAAATACCGGCGACGAACTTTTAAGCGTAAATGCCGTACCTGTTGCGCAAATAATTAGCCACGGTGCCGATTTGTATTGTGGCGATGGCAACAGCCAAACGTTTAAAGAACTATTTTTA
Source organism: Mucilaginibacter cryoferens (assembly GCF_014205845.1). Lineage (GTDB taxonomy): Bacteria > Bacteroidota > Bacteroidia > Sphingobacteriales > Sphingobacteriaceae > Mucilaginibacter. Next base: position 72,709 of record NZ_JACHCR010000009.1, on the reverse strand, counting down.
AGCGAATACGATGGCTTTGAAGATGCATGCTACCAATATTACCATTGGAAAGGCCCCTATCATATCAGCCTTAAAACCCAGGCGGGAGTAGTAAAAAATCTTACTTTGGATACAGCCGGTAAAAATTCCATCGTGCCACCAAAACAGGTTAACAACTTTGCCGGGTGGACAGATGCAAAAAACACAGACTACCTCCCGTTACGCTTTTTAAAAAACAGCAAAACCGCATACTTTACAGCAAAAACATTTCAATACAACGATACCACGCTTTATAAAGAGATCTTTAAACAGATCCATCAGCAGCAAATAAAAAACCTGGTGCTCGATCTGAGGCACAACACCGGCGGCGATATCAGGGTGGCCATCCAGTTGTTATCGTACCTTGCCGATGCTCCGTTTCATATTATTAAGGGAATAAAATCCCGGATACCCGATCCATCTGTAAACAACTTTGCAAAATACTTTGACACAGCCAGAACAGCGAGTTTTAAGACTGGCTTTCAGCCAGGCAGTAAAGAAGGAGCCTGGTATCGCATCGGCTTTAAGCCCGTATTCGGGCAAGTTTACGGGGCATTACCGCTTGCAAAAGCCAATCATTACAATGGCAACTTATTGGTTTTAATTGATGGTGCCACGTTTTCATCCGCCGCGCTTTTTACAGCAGCCCTAAAATCACAATGTAAAAGCGCAAAATTCATTGGCAGGGAAACAGCCGGAGCCGAAGAGGGCTGCGACGGCGGTACAATACAACATTTAACCCTACCCAATACCCGGGTGATTGTTGAGTTTCCGTGGATGCGTTTAGATGCTTTTGCCAAAGACCCGCTACCCGGCCGGGGCATTATACCGGGTTACAGTGTGCTATATACCCCAGAGGATGTAGTGACACAAAACGACCCTGATTTGAAAAAAGCCTTGGGTTTGATTAGCGAAATAGGGAAATAGATAAGGTTGGGTAGATGGCATAGTCCGGCCCTATGGAGGGCGATGACACATGTCGGCGAATACTCACCCCGACGACCCGTTAGCTAACGGGCGTCCTTCGCTCTCTCCAACTTCGTTGCATAGAGGGGCAAAAAAGAAAAATGGGCTTACCCTCTATGCAACGAAGTTGGAGAGAGGGTCGCCGCGCGTAGCGCCGGCGGGGTGAGTCTTCGTAAACTTACAGAGCCGTTAACAGGTATGCGCCAATCTATCTGTACTTTTAAGCAGTATTAACATTGGCAAATTTCAACCCAATCAACCGCTCACCTCCCCACTACCTCCCAGTATTATTAGGCCTTGTATACACCAAATGCATTACATTGATGTTACGCATCTCAAAAGCGGCCTCACAGTAGCACAGGTAGTAATTCCATTTGCGGATAAATTTATCATCAAAGCCTAACGATTTTACTTTAGGCAGGTTGGCGTTAAAAGCTTCGTGCCAAAGTTTTAGCGTGGTAGCATAATCAAGGCCTATATCTTTCAGGTCAACCATGGTCATATCGCCGCAACGGTTGATGGATTCGTTAATGGCGCCAACAGATGGCAGCAACGAACCCGGAAAAATATGCTTCTGAATCCAATCAACCCCTTTACGCAGGGCCTTATACCGCGAATCGGGCGATGTGATAACCTGTATGGCCAGGATGCCATTCTTCTTTAACAGATCATGGCATTTTTTGAAGTATACGTCCATATAGTTAAAGCCTACAGCTTCCAGCATTTCAACAGAAACTATCTTATCAAAACTTCCCTGCATCTGGCGGTAATCTTTTATCAGGATGCTTACCCTATCACTTAAACCGGCAGCTTCAACACGTTCAACCGCCATTTTGTGCTGCTCTTCAGAGATGGTGAGCGACGTTACCTTACAACCATATTTTTGTGCCATGTATATGGCGTTACCGCCCCAGCCGCTGCCAATCTCCAACACATGGTCGGTTGGTTTTAAATGCAGCTGGCGGCAAAGGCGATCGTATTTGGCTATTTGTGCTTCTTCCAGGCTCAATCCATCTTTATAAAAATAAGCGGCAGAGTAAGTCATGGTAGGATCGAGGAAACTGGCGAAAAAATCGTTGTTCAAATCGTAGTGTTCAGAAATGTTTTTGCGTGATCCTTCAACCGTATTCGCTCTTTTAAAATGGTAGAGTTTATTAAACCATTTCATGAGGTTGAGCGACAATGTTTGCACTTTACTGCCCGATACACCGGGAGCATTCTCGATATTTAACAATGCCCAACGGATTACGTTGGTAATATTATCAGTATCCCAAAGGCCATCAACATAAGCCTCACCAAAACCAATATCGCCAAAAAGGATAATGCGTTTGTAAAACTCGCCGCTGTTAACAGTTATATGGGCACTGATATTGCCCTCGCCCGTACCCATTACCAATTGCTCGCCATCTGGCAGGGTTAGGTAAAGCGTGCCTTTATCCATACGCGACAAAAACTTCAAAACTATATCCTGATAGAAGCTGCTATTGTGTACAAGTGTGAGCGTATTGGCCATGGCTATTATATATTCCGGGTAATAGGGTTATTTATAATAGTTACGTAATTTAATTGGTTGAAGGTTTTCTGTAGGGCATACAAATTTGCTAATACGGCCTGAATACTCCTTTTTGAAGTTCTTTTTGATCATCTTTCTTATGAAAAGGGATCTTTTTAAGCCAAAGCCTTAAAGCCTGCCAATGAATAAGCGTTATTACTTTTAGGGTGATGAGCGGAAAGCTGATAAAATACAGCAACAGGTTAGCATCAGTAAGCGGCTTTTTAACGCCACTCAATGTACTGATGAAAAAACGTTTGCCTTCCTTATCATAATCATCAATTTTAACCTGTAATTTTTCGCCCGGGATATGCAGGTCGAAATCAAAATTGGTATCCATATCGATGAACGGCGATACATAAAAATATTTCTCTGTATTTAGCTTAAACTGATTGCCCTGTTTGGTATCGGCACTTAAAAAGTAGGGTTTCAATTCCAAAAAGGTGTTGCAAACTTCTACTATAGCACATGCAATTTGCCCGCTTTCGTCATAACAAAAGTAAAACGATACCGGGTTAAACTGGTAGCCCATGGTGCACAGGTTGGTAAGCACCATTATACGACCATTACCAATTTCCACACCGTTATCCCGAAGATATTGAGTGATGTGCTGGCGGATATTTTTAGATATATCCGGGTTTTGGCGCGGCAGCTGTAAATGATCTTTATCCCTGAAATTGAACAGGTTGAACCGGTTACGGCTCATCAGCTTCATGCTTTTGCCCAGGCTATCAATCTCATCCAGATCGAGGTAAAACATAAACACCTCGTAGTGGAAGCTATGCACCTTGGGTGCCAGCCTGTGGTGCATTACCTTTGCCTTATATAAGCAGGAATTGATAGCCGTATTTGCCATGATGGAATATACGGAATTAATGGATGGATGGATTAATTGAAGAGTTCTTGTTGATATGAATTATTCCTTACATGATTATAAGCAATCTCAATGTATCTTTCTTTAAAAAGTTTGCGTTTTCTATCATTCCAACTAAAGATCCCATCTATTGTCTGAGTAAGTGAGTACCCTGGATTTTTATCTAACAAATAGGCAACGGACGCAAGAACCTCTAAAGACAATTCGGATTCAAATCCATTTATAAATTCAATCAGATTTTTTAAGCGCTTCTTTTGTTCAGAATTTAGTTCGTTATTAACAAATGCTTTAACCTCTTCAAATTTATCATAATTCAACTTTAGTGACTCAAATGCTTTTGCTTCCCTTTGCTCCAATCCATTTAAATACGTTCCATTAAGCGCATAAAGAACATGCTCAACGCCTAAAGCATAGGGGCCATATATATGTGCTTCAAATTTCAGTTTCAAATCTTCACCTATTCGTTGCAAAAAATAAGCTAGTTTATTTGCCGAAAAAAGACTGCTATATTCTCCTAAAGCCTCATAGTGAAAAAGGGCATATAACAACATGGCTCTTGCCGATGTTAGTTTCACTTTTTTTGTAGTTTCTTGCTTTTGCAATAGCGTTTTAACTGCTGAATTAGGCTCATATACATAGATATCTGCGTTAGAGTTAGCGAGATATTTTTCAATCATAGGTTTAACTATTGACCAATCCAATCCACCATTACCACAACCTAAAGGAGGTAGTGCTATACTTTTGATATCATTATTGTCTATATATCGAGCTAATTCCTGTAACCCGGCTTCGATGTACTCGTATCGAGACGGTTGTTTCCAATGTTTTTTTGTTGGGAAATTAACAATAAGCTTTTCTCCTAAAATGGCATTCTGGTCTTTAACAACCAATAACTCACCTGTGGTTACAACTCCATTTTTACAGGCATCCTTATATATTTTATAATTATTTAAGAAAGCTTCTTTAAACTGCAAAGCAATTCCTTTACCCATCACACCGACGGTATTCACAGTGTTTACCAAAGCATCAGCCTTAGCATCCAATAAATTACCCGTTACAAAACGAATCATATATTTCTAAAAGTAAAAATAATAAAAGTCTTTTTTTGCAATTCTTACTTGAATATTAAGACCATTTCTTTTAAGTAGTTGTTCAACACTTTCCTTTCTACTCTCATCATAAACTACTATTTTATTAACACATTCAATAGGCACATGTTCATGAACCAAGAACTCAGACTGGTACTTCCTCGGTCTATCAGTATCTTCCTCGGTTTGTTTAAAGTCAGAACTTGTCACAACTTCCCAATCAACCTTAATTAAATCTTTTAAGTTATTAAAATGCTCAGTAAATCTTTTGTTTGCCTGACCATCAGTAAAGAAAAATTTGGGGCAAACTTTTACTATATCCCCAACATAACAACAAAGATAAATAATATCCCTTGGAGATTGCTTTTGTAATCCACCGTAGCCTGTCAAGATATTATAAAGCATAATGGATTGCTTTCCAAAATAAAAAGGGATATAATCCCCTAAACTGCCGTAATTCTCAATTTTAACCGGATATGTATCCCGCACACCAATTATATCTGAATTACCAATGTTTACATAAGCGGTATCAAACCTGGAATGGTCTCTAACATACATACCATTTCTTAATATATAATCTAAATTATCAAAATGGATAATTCGATAGATATAAAGCTGGTCTATATTTAAATCTGGCATTTAGCACTAAACTACAAATTTATTCCAAATCATCATACACCGGCTTGCCCAGCAACTGCGAACAAAGCTTAACCGCGCTTGCAAAGGCATCCTCGTGGAAACCATATTTAAAATAGCTGCCGCAGAAATAAACCGGACCATCCTGGTTTAACTTGTATAATTGCTCCTGCGCGTTAATGGCGGGTACATCAAACAGCGGGTGGTCATAATCAATTTCGCGGATGATCTTTTTAGGGTCGATATTATCGTGCGGGTTGATGGATACAAAATAGTTCTTTTTATCAGATACGCCTTGCAACATGTTCATCCAGTAAATGGTGCTTGGGTTTAGCTTACCATTTTCGTTCTGTATCCGGTAATTCCAGCTGGCCCAGGCCAGTTTGGTTTTGGGCATAATGCTTTCGTCGGTATGCAGGGTGGCTTTGTTGTACTGATATTTAAAGCACGATAGCAGGTTATGCTCCTGTGGAGTAGGTTCATCCAATAAGGCGAGGGCCTGGTCGCCGTGGGTGGCGATGATCACCCTGTCGAATATTTCCTGCGAGCCATCGGCTGCATGTACAGTTACTTTACTATCGGCTGTACGCTCAACTTTTGTAGCCTTACGGTTTATGTGAATACGGTCTCTAAACGGCCTGATCAAAATTTCGCGGTACGATTGACTTCCTTTTTCCAGCGTATACCATTGGTGCTGGGTATCCAACCCTAAAAACCCATGATTTTGAAAAAAACGGATGAGCGTTACCGCTGGAAAATCCAACATCTGCTCCATCGGGGTCGACCATACGGCCGAGCTCATCGGCACCAGGTATTTCCACAGCATTTCCTCTCCAAAACCAAACTCTTTTACATACTGGCCAATAGAGTAATTGGCATATTTAGGATCGTCAACAATCTTTACACTTTCTTTATTAAACCTGCCAATTTGCATCAGCATTTTTAGGTATTTGATATTGAAGATGTTTTTTCGCTGCGCAAACAAGTGGTTAACACTCGAGCCCGAATATTCCAGGCCGGTAGGTACATGCTGCACGCTGAACGACATATCTGTTTTTTTAACCGGCGCGCCAATCTCGGCAAACAGGCGGCACAGGTTGGGATACGTGTGGTAGTTAAACACCATAAAGCCCGTATCAACATACACGGGCTTACCATCCTCATCAACCGTTACGGTATTGGTGTGGCCGCCAACGTAATTGTTTTGCTCGTAAAAAGTAAGATCGCTGTTTGGGTGCAGAAAATGGCCGCAGCCCATACCGGCAATACCGGTGCCTATAATGGCTGTTTTTAACATATTATTTAGTTACCGTATTTAAAAAGCGTTCAACAGTATAGGTAGCCAGCTGGCCGCCGGGTCCGTTTAAATTAAAATCGAACCCGTGGGTGGCCCAGGGCAGTTTCAGGTAATAATGTTTGATACCGTTTTGCTGTAATTTAAGGTTTAACCTGCGGCTGTGCTCGGGCGAAACCAGCACGTCGTTTTCGCCATGAATGATGAGCGTTGGCAACGATTGTTTGCTTACAAACTCGAGCGGAGAACAAGCCGCAAATTTTTGAGGGACCTGCTGATAGGTACCACCAATATAATCGCTCATTACCTTGCGCGAATCCATAATGAGCCGGCTTGATGGTATAGAATAACCCCAAACCATATCTGCCGGTCCGTAATAGTCAATCACTGCTTTTAAGCCAGGTTCATGCAAAGTATAGGCCGCCAATAAGGCTATCTGCGCCCCTGCCGACCGGCCCAGTAGCACAAAGTTATTGGTATCGATATTTAACTCGTTGGCATGCTTACGCAGGTAAGCCAGGGCATTATGGATATCCTCTACCGGTGCCGGTGCTTGGTATTTTGGTGCCAAACGATAAGTGATTGCCGCTACATTATAACCTATAGATGCGAGGTAACTGTTTAGCTCTGGCAATTGCTTATTATCGCCCTTGTTCCACGAGCCGCCATGCACTACTACCACACAGGGCCTGTTACCCATTTTTTGCGAGGGGAAATAATCCATGGTGAGGTTTAAACCCGGATATTTATTATAGATGAGTTCTTTAGCAGTAATTTGTTTAGTGCCTTTAAACATGGCAAAAAAGCTGAAAGGCGATTGGGTATTAGCCCCGTTAACAATAGTACTACCCGCACCAAACGCCGCGGTAAAGTTTTGTTTTAAACTCCCTGCCACATTATACGCCCTCACTATTGGCGATGTAAATAACGCCAGCGCAATAAGGCCTGTAATAGTGCCCGCAAACTGATGTTTTGACGTAAAAAACCCCGACAAAAGCGCGATTAAAGTAAATAGCATAAACACCCAGCAAAACTCGGCGGCTATAATAGCCAGCATCCACACATGGTATTCAAAAGCCTTAACAATAGTAAGCAGAGCTATCAGCAATAATAAAATGCAAATTATAAAACGGATCATGCGGCCTTTTTATGAAATAAATAGTGGCTTACAATCCACTCGTTTCCATTATTATAACTCCATAACTCGGCACAGGCCAGGTAAAACAGACGCCAGTACACCCACCATTTCACAGCCTTATCTTTACCGTAGGTTTGCTCAAATAAAGGCATAATTTCGGCCTTGTGTTTATCCATATTGCTTAACCAGGCCTCAGATGTTTTACCGTAGTGCGAGCCGCTTACATGCCAGTGCTTTTCAACCAGCAGATCGTCGTTAAAATAAAACATCAGGTCGTCGCTGGGCATAATGCCACCGGTAAAAAAGTATTTGCTCATCCAGTCGGTTTCATCTATCACCTCAAAAAGATAGGCATACTCCTTGTGTGTAAATATATGGATGAACAGTTTACCGTCGGCCTTTAAAAACGATGCTACTTTGGCCATCAGCAATTGGTAGTTGCGCATGTGCTCAAACATCTCTACAGATACTACCCTATCAAATTTATCGGCAATTGTAAAGGTGTTCATATCGGCGGTAAGTACAGTAAGGTTACTTATGCCGCGCTTGCTGGCCTGTTCATCAATATGCATTTTTTGCGTACGTGAGTTTGAGACTACTGTAAAGTTACTCTGCGGAAATTTAGCCGCCATATACAACGATAATGAGCCCCAGCCGCACCCCAATTCCAATACATTTAAACCGTTGGTTAGCTCGGCACGCTGGCAGGTAATTTCCAGCATATCATCTTCGGAGGTGTCAATATCGGTAACCCCGTTTTTCCAGTAACCGCTGGAGTATTTTAAATTTTTGCCCAGGCAGTACTCATAAAACCGGGTTGGCACTTCGTAATGCTGTTCATTGGCAGCGGCCGTATTAACCGCTATGGGCGATGCTTTCAGCTGTGCTATCAGCAACATAAGGTGTTCCTGTTGCGCTTCTACACTGCCTTTGTTTTCATCGTCGAGGCGTTGCTTTAATAGTTTCCGAATACCCTGCCTTAGTATCAGGTCGGGCACTTTGTCTTGTTCAATTAGTTTATCGTACCACATTAGGATTGAGTTGTCGTATTACGTTTTTAGGCTTTACGTAATACGTTATAAGTTTTTTGTTTAGTTGTTTTTAGAGGTATACGTTGTGTGTTGCAACTTGGATTGCATGGGCAGCATTTTTCTTGTTCATCCGGCCTTTTAGGGGAGTGTTTTGCCCTGCTTATTTAATGGGGTTAAACGCTGATTTATCCGCAGCTGCCCCCCCTCTTTCCGCGAAGCGAAGAAAGGGTAGCCAGCGCTGCGTAGCCGGGTGAGGAGCTACCGCTATGGAAACTTTCCCAAACAATTTTCCTTCGTTTTCCTTAATGTCGCTCAACATTTAAATCATCACCGCTGTTACAAATTAAACTATCTATACGTTACCATAGTCATACGTACAAAAAATATAACCATACACACATTACACATGAAGAAGCTATTTATCATTGCCACCCTGCTAACATTTACTTACGGAGCCTTTGCGCAGGCTGTTGATCTGCGTCGCAAAATTGAAGTTACCGGCATTGCCGAACAGGAAATTACCCCCGATATCATCAACGTATCTATCTCCTTACAGGAATATATGGACGGTAAAAAACACATCCAGATAGATGACCTGGAAAATCAGCTGGAGAAAGCCGTTAAAGAAGCCGGCATTCCGGCTACAGATTTTACGGTGAACAACGTATCGGCCTGGAACAACACTTATCAAAAGAAAAAAGCCCCCGATTTTTTAGCCAGCAAACAATATGGCATCCGCGTACGCGACCTGAACAAATTTAACCAGATAATGGCCAAAATTGATCCTAAAGGCATCCAATCAACCAATGTAGACAGCTACGACTATTCGAAATTGAACGAGCTGAAGAACGAGTTGAAGCTGAAGGCCTTGCTATCAGCCCGCGATAAAGCAACCTACTTATTAGCCGGGCTGGGCAATAAACTGGGTGATGTATTAAACATTACCGAAAGTGATAACAGCAGTTTTCCGCAGCCGCGCCAGTACAACACCATGATGTTTAAATCAACCGTGGCAGCTGCCCCCCCTGCCGAATCTGATATTGACTTTAAGAAGATCAAGATCAGCTTACAGATTAACGCTGTGTTTGAAATAAAATAACAAGCGCCGCAATTTTTAAGCTTTTTTGTCAAGATAGACAACCCTACACACCTCGAAAACAGAAAACTGTCGCGCTGAGGTACAAAAAAACTGTTAACTATCCTGTTTGTGAGTGCAGGTAGGTTAACAGTTTTCCAGTACTTCGGGGTGACATTTTTTTTGAAGTAATTTGTTCTTAAAACTCGTATTTAGATTCGGATGAAATAGATCGCTTTCGCCGTTCTATATCCGTATCGAGGTGATGATCGTACGTGTTGTCGGTAACTGTAATGTTCATATCCTTATCCCTATCGGCCATGTACATGTTGGCCTCGGCAGTTTTGGCTATGGCAACATCATAAGGCCCCTTGGGCGACATTAGCTTTACAAACACCGGTAAACACTCAAACAATATAAACAGGTAGCCAATAAAAGAGATAGCCAGGTAGGTGTCCAGGTCGCGCGTGCCGTTCTCGTTGTAAGATAGCTGCCCCAGGGCCCAGTTACGGTCGGAGAAGCCGGCTATGTTAGCCAAACTATCCAGTTGATGGTCGGTAAAAAGCCGCAGGCTGTTTAGTCCCTCATAATCTTTCCGATGACCAAGGTACTCATCCATTTGGCCCTGGCTTTCGGTAACTGTTTTCAGGCGGGCTTCTTTTTCTTCCAGTATGGCCTGCTTTTGCTTGGCATAGGTGCCATAGCCGCTAATGCCCGATGTTTGATTGCTTTTATCGCCAAACACTTCCTGGTTTAACTGGAAGCGCGAACGGTTGATATCTTTTTCCAGCGAGTCTTTTTCTTTCTTCAAGTCGCCGTTTTTGCCCATCTCCATAGCATACTTTTGGTTGTATGTTTTTTCGAGGGTATCAATTTTACGGTGCTGGCCTTTAAGGTACGACGATTTCAGTTTCTGGCGAATTTCTTTATCAAAGATCTTGAGTTCCAATGGTCGCGATATTACCACGCCTATCATTATGGCCAGCAAAATACGGGGCGAAGCCTGTAATATCTGCTGGTTGGTGCTGCCATCTTTGTTAATGCTCGATACGATGTAACGGTCCATGTTAAAAATGGCCGTTCCCCATAGCAGGCCAAACAGTATGGCAAAACCAACGGCAAAGGCATCGCCGTTAAAAACAAAAAACATGGCGTAACCGCCAGAGAGCGAGGCAAACAAAGCGGTGAAGAATATGGTGGCCCCAATGCCTACATATTTATTATGCTCTATGGGGTATTTTTTAAGTGTATCTATATGTGCTCCTGAACAAAACCAGAAAAAGCGGGTAACTTTTTTCATCTATACGTTGTATTAAATTTGATGCCGGCTTAATATTTATGTAAAATTATTAAAACGGACGGTAGTACTTTACTGCTATTTGCGGCCAAAAATAGCTATTGTGCAGTAAATCATATAATAAACGCTTGTGGGCATTGATTGTTACAAAAATTGAACGTAATTATTTGCAATAGAAAAAAAGCTACCTTTGGAGTATAATTTTATTAATCATGAACGAGATAACCGTACTGGAATTAAAAGAAAAAATAGACAAAGGCGAAGATTTTCAACTTATTGACGTCAGGGAAGATTTTGAATACGAAACTTCAAACCTTGGCGGTATATCTATCCCCCTGGGTGGTATTTTAATTGAGAGCGAAAAAGTAAATAAAGATAAGCCGGTAGTAGTAATGTGCCGCAGCGGAAAACGCAGCGCGGCTGCCATTATGCAACTGGAGCAAAGGGGTTTTACCAATTTGTATAACCTGCGTGGCGGTATTTTAGCCTGGGCTGCCGAAATTGATCCCGAATTAAGCGTTTATTAGTATGGCATTTAAATTAGTGCTTAACGTATTATATACCATTGGTATGGTATTGTGCGCTTTTGTGGCCTACCAGTATTTTTTGGCCAAAAACTATCCCATTATGGCTGGTTCTATAGCTGCCGGTGTGGTTGTTATTGTATTAAAAGTAAGACTGTTAAAAGACGTAAAGAACTCGCAGAAAAAGGTGTAACTTCATTGCATGTTTATAGCAATTTTAGGAGTTATAGTGCTGGTGGTGGGCATCGTACTCAAACGCTCACCAGAGCCGGCCAATCACTTTAGTAATACGGTAAGTATAGTAGGGGTAGTAATGGTGGCCCTGGGCCTGTTACTATCCATGTTTAAGGTTATTGAGCCCGGCAAAGTAGGGGTACAAACCCTTTTTGGCAAGGTGCAGGATAATGTTTTAGAGAGCGGGTTGCATATTATTAATCCCGCTGTAGAGATCACTATTTTCGATATCCAAACCCAAACTTATACCATGAGCGCTGTTAGCAGCGAAGGGCAAAAGGAGGGCGATGATGCTATTCGCGTATTATCTTCTGATGGATTGGAGGTTACCATCGATCTTTCGGTATTATATAAGGTAATACCAGATAGGGCACCATTTATTCTTCAAAACATAGGGGAAAACTATTTAGATAAAATAGTACGGCCCGTTTCCCGTACTGCTATACGCGATAATGCAGTGGCTTACGCTGCTGTTGATTTATATTCTACCAAACGGCAAGAGTTTCAGGATAAAATAAACCGCTACATTACCGCCAACTTTGCCAAACGAGGGTTAGAGTTGCAACAGATACTGGTACGTAATATTACCCTGCCAGCCTCTGTAAGGGCCAGTATCGAGTCGAAGATAAATGCGGAGCAGGATGCCCAGAAAATGCAGTTTGTACTGCAAAAAGAAAAGCAGGAGGCCGAACGTAAGCGCGTAGAAGCGCAGGGTATTGCCGACTACCAAAAGATACTCTCCACCGGCCTATCCGACAAGCAATTGCAATACGAAGCCATCAAAGCCCAGATAGCCATTGCTACCTCACCTAACGCCAAAGTAATTATTATAGGCGGAGGCAAGGGGAACCCCATAATGCTGAGCGATAAGAACTAACACGAATATTCACTAATTAAGGCGAATTTCACGAATGATAAGCGGCTTCCGAAGGTTAAAAACTTCGGAAGTTTTTATTTAGAGACGCATAATTGCATCTCCACGTTGAAAAAAAATCGTTTGAGCGTGGTATTTAAAATGCCTTAATCCCAATATGGGTTTGTGAAATTTGCCTCAATTCGTGAAACTTCGTGATAAAATTTAATTGGCTTTCTGCTGCTGCGATACCAGTTTTTCCACCGGGTATCCCATCGCTTTGCATTTAGCTACAATCTTATTGTACTCATCCTGTGGCATGCCGGGCTTACGGCTCATGATAAACAGAAACTTATAATCGGGGTGACCAACAACAACGTATGAGTAGTCGTCGGCAATATCAATTACCCAATAGGCTACCTTAATAGGCCATACAAACTGGGCTTTCATTTCGGCGGCGTTGTTTTCCTTATCGGGGAAAAGTTTGGAGTTATAGGTTTTCACCTCGTTATCTTCGCCCTTTTTGGCAACGGTTACTACGTTGTAGTACCCATCTTTATTAAGGGTATAGGTGGTGGTGGTTTCGCGCGTGCCTTTATCAAACATGGTAGGTATAGAGTACAGGGAGTACCATTTACCCGCAAATTTATTCAGATCAACCTTGCCAACCGGTTTGTTGGCGGGTGCCGTAATGCTGGTGAAGAATAATATTACCGCTGTGCAAATTGTTTTCATAACTAAAAAAATTAAGCCCCGTTAAATCCAATTACGGAAATACGGGGCTTAAAGATTTTTTTAGTGTAGAGCAGAGGGTTGTAGTCTTCGTTAAGCCTGTTCTTTAGGGATAGGGTTGGCTATCCGGACTCTTAACGATGAAAACGGTAATAGCCTGATCTCTCAACAGCTATTTAATTTATCCAGGTTACCGGAATATTTCTTTCCTCAACAATAGTCGCCTGGCGATCGCCATTGCCTTGTGCATTGGCACTTACTATCGGCAATTTAAAATACTGCAGGTTTGACGATGTGGGCAGTGCGTTTATTAACGTTAAGTACCCTTTTATTTTAATACCCGTAGGCAGTTCTGTAGCTGTTTGTGATGCTGCTCCATTACCCATTGAAATACTACCAACGGATAACTTACTGCCATTTTCATCGATAGCAAAACCGGGATTGTTATTTGAATACGCATTTAAGGAACCAACTAACAGGTTTTGGTTGGCCTTAGCCGGATTTGAAATGGTATAAGTGATGGTAATAACCTGTGAAGCCTTATCACCGGTACATTGAATAATAGAAAACACCAGGCCGTTATTGATGTTTTTTGAATTGCCGGTAATTAAGCCTACATTATTTGATAAAGGAGCACTGGGTGTAGACGTATTATTTACCGGGCCACCAACGGATGATACCGGCGCTGCGGCCGCAGGAGCAGCTACTGTAGCGTTAGCTACTGTCTTTTGTTTATGACCAAATAAGCCCATTACGCCTTTTACACTACCGACTGGATCGTTAATGGCTCCGTTAACCGTGGCGTTTTTGGCCGAATCTAATTTATTTTTTACAAGTTGTTTGTTACTTTGTGCGTTTACTTTAAAAATGCACACCGAAAGTAATAATACCGGGGTTAGTAGCAGTGGTTTCATAAAAGTTAAGGTTTAAGTAAATCTAATTAATTATTATTAACTAAAACTACTATTAGTCAGGTAGTTAATAAGCGAATACAATATAACTAATTTATTTAAATGGCAGCGGTAAAAAGATTTTTTTATGGCACTTTGAGCGAGTCTGTTTATGCCTGGGCAAGCATATAAAGTGGTATTTAAAATACGGCTACCTCGTGCAAGCGTTGTGCCCAGGGGAGAATCATAAGGCCTTCCCGTAGGTAAAGGTAAAGGCTAAGACAAAATGCCATTAGTATTGACTCCTGACCAAAGAGACAGCAGAAATCCCCTCTTTAATAGCCTCAATCCGATTCTCGCGGGTTTAATGAATATACCTGATGTAGGAAAAAGACAGGTGTGGTCTGAAAGACGCCTGATGGCGTTTAAATTTTATAGGCTATGGTAGGGAGTAATTACTGCTCGAAATATCGCATTCAAAAGCGTTTTCTTTTCAAGCTAAAATGCCAAGCCGCAAAAGAAATAAATGGATTGCTTTGCGGCCTGGCTTCTATACATGAGTTAAATTTTAATTATAGTAGCTAACGATAAGGTAGTTAACCTTAACCAGATAACATTAGGGATAGTGGGGCTTGGGCCTCCTATTTCACCAACGTACCAATGGCTTCGCCTTTGGCAATTTTCATAAAGTTGCCTTCTTTGTTCATATCAAATACAATGATAGGCAGCTTGTTTTCCTGGCAAAGGGTAATGGCGGTCATGTCCATAACATTCAGGCCTTTATCGTATACTTCCTGGAAGCTGATCTCGTCGTAACGGGTTGCAGATGGGTCTTTCTCCGGGTCGGCGGTATAGATGCCGTCAACACGGGTACCTTTTAGTACCACATCGGCTTTAATTTCTATGGCGCGCAGTGATGCGGCGGTATCTGTAGTAAAATATGGGTTACCGGTACCGGCGCCAAAAATTACAATTTTACCAACTTCTAAATGGTGCATAGCACGGCGGCGAATATACGGCTCGCAAATCTGCTCCATTTTAATGGCCGATTGCAGGCGGGTTTCTACCCCAATACTTTCCAGTGCGTTTTGTAGGGCCATACAGTTAATAACAGTAGCAAGCATACCCATATAATCGGCCTGTGCACGCTCCATGCCCGATTTTTCGGCGCTTAAGCCTCTGAAAATATTACCGCCACCAACAACTATCGCAATTTCCATTCCTGTGTCGTAAACACTTTTAATATCCTGGGCATATTGCAAAACCTGTGCATTATCAATGCCATATTGCCTGGTGCCCATCAGCGATTCGCCCGAAAGCTTTAGTAAGATTCTTTTGTATTTCATTTGGTATGATTTGTTATTAATAGAAATAAAGGGAACGTGCTTTTGTAGATATCATGACTTGATAAAGCTTTGTTCATATGAGGAGTCGTTCGGCAAAAGTAGCGAATAAAAATTAGTGTTAAAATTTTATGTTCTCTTTGTTAATAAATGCCCCGAAAGGTAGGTTGCCTGCACCTCAAAACCGGAGTCGAAAACAACCAGGTCGGCATCAAAACCTTTTTCAATTTTGCCTTTTTTTAATTGCTTTGCCAGTTGGGCCGGATATAAGGACGCCATATTTACCGCCTCGGCCAGCTCAATGCCTACCTGTTTTACGCAATTTTCTACCGCCTTTAGCATAGTGAGGGATGAGCCCGAAAGTGTTCCGTCGGGCATTACATATTTATCGCCAACCAAGTGGTGCTGATAGGCTCCTTCTGTGGCTGAGGTAACGGCGTCGGTAATTAAAAATAGTTTATCGCCCAGTTCGCGCTTAGCCAGGCGTATCATAGCCCAATCTACATGGTTGCCATCTGCAACAATGCTGGCGTAAGGCCGTTCTTCAAAAATAGCAGGGATATAGCCCGGCTCGCGGTGGTGCATTTGCGGCATGGCATTAAATAAATGCGTTACCGCCGGGATTGGTTTATTTAAAAATGCTTTCCCATCGGCATAAGTAGCATTGCTATGGCCCGATGATATAATGATGCCTGCGCCGTGCAGGTAGTCAATTACTTCCTGGTCCTGCAGTTCGGGAGCAATGGTTATCATTTTTATCTCGCCTTCGGCGCTTTCTACCCAGCCTTTAACTTCGGCAAGGGTTGCCTTTTTAATATACTTTTCGGGATGCGCGCCTTTTTTGGCCGGGTTTAAATAGGGCCCCTCCAGGTGCAGGCCCCAGAAAGCCCCTTTAGCTTTTTTACGATAGATTTTAGCTGCTGCAATGCCAGCTTCAACAATTTGGTTGGCATTGGTAGCTATGGTAGCAAAAATGCCTGTGGTGCCCTGGTTTAGCAGGTCGGTTTCCAGGCGCTCTAAGGCCTCTGGTGTTGGGATGCCGCCAAAAAGCTGGCCACCGCTGCCATAAATTTGCAGATCGATAAACCCGGGGGCGAGGTAAGCGCCAGAAAGATCGTGTTTTTGAGCATCTGCCGGGATAGCGGTATCATCAATAACATCGATAATTGTTGCGCCGGAGATTAAAACAGCTTTGCCCTGGGCTATTTGCCCGTTTGAAATGAGTTGGAGATTGTGGAGTGCTGTTACCATAACTGCTATTTGGTTAACAAGTAATTGCGAGGAACAAAGCAATCTCTACACAGGCAGGGCAGTAATACAGGTTAACCCTTTTTTATTTCTCTGTACAGCAAAGAGGTTGCTTGGTACCTCGCAATTACGGATTTGATTTTACACTAACATTCGCTTAACGCTGGCGACCACTCACCCGGTCTACGCTTCGCTGGACCACCCTCTCTTCACCTTCGGTGGAAAGAGGGGATTGAAGACTTCCGTTTTCTTTGCGATTCCCCTCTATGCGCGAAGCGGAGAGAGGGGTGACAAGCGCAGCGATGTCGGGGTGAGTCGTCGCCGCTGTGCATTTACGAAACAATATCGCAAAAAAAATCCCCCTCGTTAAAAACGAGGGGGATAAAATATTTAAGCTCCTAAAGCTACCCGCTTAAATGCGGTTACTGTAAGGCCTTTTTCAACGGTGGCCAGGAACTGGGCAACGCTTTTTGATGAATCTTTTACAAACTCCTGGTTTAACAGGGTTGAATCTTTGTAGAACTTGTTCAGTTTACCTAAGCTGATCTTTTCAACCATTTCTTCTGGTTTACCTTCGGCACGGATCACATCTTTAGCAATTTCTAACTCACGCTCAATTACAGAAGCATCAACACCATCTTTATCAACCGCGATAGGGTTCATAGCTGCAATTTGCATAGCAACGTCTTTACCTGCGTCGTCGGCACCTTCTGGGTTTGAGTTTAAAGCAACCAATACGCCTAAACGGAAGTTACCGTGTACGTAAGCGATAACTTTTTCGCCGGTGATGATCTCTAATTTAGATACACCAATTTTTTCGCCGATTTTACCTGTTTTGTCGATAATAGCTTCACCAATAGTAGTAGTGGTGCTGTCTGTATCGATAGAAAGAGCGTAAAGCTCTTCGATGCTTTTTGGTTGGTTTTCAACAGCTTTGGTAGCAACTTCGTTAGCGAAAGCGATAAACTCAGCGTTTTTAGCCACGAAATCAGTTTCGCAGTTAAGTTCGATGATAACACCGGTTTTGCCATCAGCACTTGTGCGTGAAATAACAACACCTTCGTTTGATTCCCTGTCCTGACGGCTTGCTGCAACTTTAGCGCCTTTTTTTCTCAAAAAGTCAATAGCTGCCTCAAAATCACCGTTAGTTTCGGTTAATGCTTTTTTGCAATCCATCATACCGGCACCTGTTTGTTGGCGCAGTTTATTTACGTCGGCTGCAGAAATTTGTACTGTAGACATGATTATAAATTTTTTATTGTAATTAATGTGATATAGCTACCGGCAAAAATATAGTTGTACTATAACCTGTAGCTGTTTTTAGTATTAAAAAATACAGGTTGTAAAGTATCGGTATATATACCTTATATTCTACAACCTATATCAAAAAGTCGTAAGTATTAAGTCTAAAGCCTCAGAGTAATTCCAGACTTAGTACTTAGTACTTACGACTAAAATAAAATTACTCTTCTGTTTCGGCAGGTGCTTCAGTTTCAGCGTCGGCTACAACGTCTGCAACATCAGCAGTTTTCCTGGTTCTTTTACCGCCTTCGTTTTCGCTGCGGTCTTTTACTTCAGGAGCATCCGCTTTTGATTTAGCTGCAACAGCTTCTTTCTCTGCTTCGTCTTCTTTATCGCGTTTGCGTTCTTCCAAACCTTCTTCAATAGCTTTGATGATAATGCTGGTGATCAATGAAATTGATTTGGTAGCATCGTCATTCGCCGGAATAGGGAAATCGATGTTTGAAGGATCAGAGTTGGTATCAACCATAGCAAATGTAGGGATGTTCAACTTCAAAGCTTCAGAAACTGCAATGTGCTCTTTCTTAACGTCGATCAAAAATAATGCTGCAGGTAAACGGTTCAAATCAGCAATACCACCTAAAAGGGTTTCTAATTTGATACGCTCACGTTGTATCATCAGTCTTTCTTTTTTAGAAAGGTTGCTGTAAGTTCCGTCTTTAGTCAATTTATCGATGTTAGACATCTTTTTGATCGACTTACGTACGGTTGCAAAGTTGGTTAACATACCACCTAACCAACGCTCGGTGATGTATGGCATGTTTACGCTTTTTGCATAATCAGCAACGATATCTTTCGCTTGTTTCTTTGTAGCTACGAATAATACCTTACGGCCTGATTTTACTATTTGTTTGATAGCTGCAGCAGCTTCTTCAACCTTAGTTAAGGTTTTATTTAAATCTATAATGTGGATACCGTTACGCTCCATGAAAATGTACTGAGACATTTTCGGATCCCATTTGCGGGTAAGGTGACCAAAGTGTACACCTGCATCCAGTAAATCCTGATATGTTGTTCTTGCCATTGTGTTGTCCTCCTGTGATTAACGTTTGCTGAATTGGAATTTCTTACGTGCTTTCTTACGACCTGGTTTCTTACGCTCAACCATACGGTCATCACGTGTCATAATACCTTTAGCGCGTAACGCTGGCTTCTTCTCAGGGTCCAGTTCAACGATGGCTTTAGCGATAGCTAAACGAACGGCTTCTGCCTGTCCTTTTACACCACCACCTGCAACATTTACTTTAACATCAAATTTTCCGGTGCTACCAGAAACCTCAGTGCTCTGAGTTACGATGTACTGTAATGGCAATGTTGGGAAGTACTCTTTGTAATCTTTACCGTTAACGATGATCGCGCCATTTCCTTCTGAAAGGTAGATGCGGGCAACGGCTGTTTTTCTTCTGCCTGAAGTGTTAGTTGTTGGCATTTTTTTTCTCCTTTAAAATTAAAAAGTTAAATGGTTGTTGGATTTTGGGCCTCATGTGGATGCTCTGCACCTGCATATACATACAGGTTACCAAATAATGCTTTACCCAAACGACTTTTAGGTAACATACCACGAACGGCTTTTTCAATTACGCGCTCTGGATGTTTTGCCATTAACTCCTTAGGAGAAATGAAACGCTGACCACCTGGATAACCAGTGTAAGAAACATATTGCTTTGCGCTAAATTTGTTTCCGGTCAACTTTACCTTGTCTGCATTGATAACTATTACATTATCACCGCAGTCTACGTTCGGGGTGAAATCTGGCTTGGTTTTACCACGGATGATCATTGCGATCTTAGTGGACAAGCGCCCCAAAATCTCGCCTTGTGCGTCAACAACAACCCATTGCTTGTTAACGGTTTTTTTGTTGGCTGAGACAGTTTTGTAACTTAACGTATTCACTTGCTTTAAATTAAATTGTTTAAACGTTTATTATACCCCGCATTTTCGGGACTGCAAAGATACAGTTATTTATTTTATTAGCAAATAGTTTTACACTAATTTTTATGCCTAATTGGTAAAGGATGAGCCGAGTAGCAAATTGTTGGTTTAATTGGGCCTATGTGTGTTGCCCGGGAATGGTGTGTTTGGTTATGATATTGATAGTTAGCAGATATAGCCACATTAGCGCGGTTATATTAAGGCAACAATAAATTAACGTATTACGCGCTTATTTTTAACCTGATAGCTTTATATTAGCGACGAACTATTATAATGCCCCTAAGTTGATATCACACTATTGCAGGTTTGTGCTTGCGCTATGCTTTTTTATTTTCGGCGCATGCGGTCTGTTGGCTCAAACTAACAGAAGTATTGAAGATTCTTTGAAAATGCAAAGGGATGCCAGCGGGTTTTTAAATTCTATTTTCAGCAGTAAAAAGCCGGTTACGGCAGATACCAGCATACAGGAGAAAAACTTTTTTTGGGCCATATTGCCATCTGCAGCTTATAACCCAAGTGTGGGGTTTGCCATAGGGGCAACATCTGCCGCGGGCAAATACTTTGGCGACAGGCGTAATACCATTCTATCTGTAATGAATGCCGGTGCTTACATTTCTACCAATGGCCTGTCAACACTCGAACTAAAACATAACGCTTTTACTTCCAGAAACATCTGGAACCTGCAGGGTACTTTGCAGGTTGGTAAAACCATAGCCAAAGATAACGGCCTGGGTACCGGAAGGCGTAGTATTGGCGATGGCCCTTTTCATATGGACGGGCAGCAGTTTGGTAATAATCCCGATGAGTTCCCTATCCGGTACACTTATATCAAAATAAACGAGCGCGTTTATCGCAAAATAACCGAACATATTTATGTAGGCGCTGGTCTCAGTTTTAATTTTTATAATAATATTGACGACGACCGTAAGAGCATTCCGGTAGAGGATACCCACAACTACCGCTATAGTATTCGTAAAGGCTACAATCCGTTCAGGTACAATGCCAATGGAATATTGCTCAACTTTCAATACAACAGCCGCGACCAGCCAAACCGGGCTTTTAAGGGTATTTATGCCGATGTTATTTTAAGGGCCAACCAGGGCTGGCTGGGCAGTAATCATAACGCGGTACAGATAAAAACCGAATTTAGAAAATACTGGAGCCTGAGCGATGCCGACCCCGAAAATGTGCTGGCCTTTTGGCACTGGGCAAATTACCTCATCAGTGGGTCGGTACCTTATCTCGATCTGCCCGGTACGGGGAGTGATGCTTATGGGCGCATAGGCCGCGCGTTTATTATAGGCCGGTTTAAAGGGCCGTCTTTTGTTTATAACGAAATGGAATACCGTTTTCCCTTAACGGCCAATAAATTGTTGAGCGGCGTTGCGTTTGCAAATGTTGAATCGGCCAATAACCAGCGCGACATTAAATTGTGGAGCCGTTGGGAGCCGGGCGCAGGTGTTGGTTTACGACTGCTGTTTAACAAATATACCCGATCGAATATGTGCTTTGATTATGCCCGTGGCAGCTACGGGTCCAGCGGCTTTTTTTTAGGGGTTAACGAAGTGTTTTAAGCGATTGGTTTTTTAGACAGCTGGTAAGATCGGATCGGATAAATTGCCGCTTAGCATTTGGTTGAAAGTCTAAACCCCTGTCTAAAAATATAGCAACAGATCGTCATTGCGAGTGACAACCAGTGATACCTGGAAAAAACAGTAATGACATGGTTGCAAATGGGCGGTTGTGGACTAAATAATAACGGGGCCTCTTTAAAAAAGTGGTGGAAATGTGCGATTCCCCTCTCGAGAGGGGCGGAGGGGTGTGTTTATGCCCGCGCAATGAAACACGGAAAATACACCTCTGCTACCGCGCTTCCCATCATGTATAGCCTGTTGGCCGGGGAGGAAGAAAAGCTGTAAAACCAAAAGAGGCGCAAATTTGCGCCTCTTTTGGTTTGTAATAGGTTATAGCTAATTACAACGAATCGGTTGATGTTAAACCGCCCTGTTGCAATTTGTGGTCTTTATTCAATAATGGTGAGCCTTGGGTGAAAATACCCATGATAAATAACGCGCCACCAAACAATACCTGTGGAACCCAAAGTTTTGAGTGGAAATCATATATCCATGGAGAGCACATTAAAAACGAACCCATAATTACATCATTAACATTGTGCATCGTCATTGGGAATACTTTTAAAAAGCCACCCTTGTTATCGGCAAAAATAGCCATGATAAGTTGCAGCCATCCAATAAGTAAAGGTAGGAACAAAGCAGCACCGCCAATGTGTATGGTATCAAATGTCCACAGTGTTGAAATTAGTAAAAGAGCAATTACATAATTTAAAACTGCATAAAATGTTGTAGGAATGAAGCTTTTCATTTTCGTAGCTATTGTTGTGGTGTATTTATATTAATATCTGTCTATTAAAAATTGTTTCAAAGTTAAGCATTTATACAAGCTTTTGATATTTAAAGTTGAATGCTTACCTATTATTAATTAATTACAGCTACCTTTAATTGATTGCTGTAATAATTGGCCAAATATAGGCGTTTTAAAAAATAATGCAATCCCTTTCTTTCTTTAATGACCGGGCCCTACATTAAGCCCGCAAATTATCCGTACTAATCAACTAAAACCAGGCAGCAACACTTGCATCCTGTTAAAAACTAACATCTATAAACAATAAAACCATGAGCAAGGACAGACAAGCCGTAAAAGAAAAAAAGAAACCCGCAGCAGAGGGTAGCAAAAAAGCCCCATCTGATTATCAATCGGGCAAAAGCAATGTGGTAAAACCAATTAATGCTGATAAGAAAAAGTAACTCTTTTGGAATAAGGATTTGGGGAGCAAAGAGCAAGGATTCTTGGATAATGGATTCCTTGATGCCGGCTATTAAAAAAGAAGGGACAACAGATCTGGTAGTAATACCAATCTGTTGTCCTTTCTTTCCCGTCCTTATTCTTTGCTCCTCAAATCCTTACTCCCGGAAAATCTTTACTCCTAAAAATTATTTCCGCTCTCCCTGCAACGTGGCTGCTAACTGCAATGCTTTGTAGGCATTTACAATTCCGCCGGTTTTGCTTAGGGTGGTAAAATCAACCTTTTCGGTTTTGCTGCCTGGCTTGTAAACCATAGTGCCACTTAATGGTGTGGCCGATTGCAGTATTACTTGTTTTAGTTGTTTGGCGCTTAAGGTTGGATAGTACTCCAATACCAAGGCTGCTATGCCCGCAGTTATTGGCGATGAAAAACTGGTACCGTCTTCGGTATTAAATTCAGCGTCGGTATCAATAGTGGTCACCTTAACGCCCGGTGCAAAAACATCTACATTTTTTTGACCGTAGTTGCTGAAATCTCCGGCCAAATGGTCTCCTAATTTTGCCGATGATGCGCCTACGTTAATCACGTTATCGGCATCTGTTGATGAACCATCCAAAAATGTATCATTCGGATAATCGGGTTGTTTATCCATATCATCGTTATCGTTACCTGCCGCCATTACCAGCAATACATCTTTTGATGCCGCATATTTAAAAGCGTCGTCAACCCATTCTTTGTGGGGTGATATTTTTTTACCAAAGCTCATGTTGATGATCCTGGCTCCATTATCAACCGCGTAGCGAATGGCGTTGGCTATATCTTTATCGTATTCATCGCCGTTGGGTACGGCTTTAATGGCCATTATTCTTACGTTATCGGCAACTCCGTTAATACCATAGTTGTTGCCATGTACAGCGCCAATTAAACCTGCAACTCCGGTACCGTGCGATGCATCGGCAAACTTAAGCAGGTTGTTGCCGTATGGCTTATGATCCATGGTATCTACGTTATCGCCAACAATTCTTTTGCGTGCATCCAGGTCTGGCGACAGGTCGTTATTAAGCTTGGCCAGGTATTCGCTCAGGTCTTTAATAATGGTTGCATTTGTTTTGTTGCCGCCCTCTTGCGAAAATATGGTACTCCAAACATATTTGCTCTGGCTTAAGGTATCGTTAGTTGTTTTAACCCTAACCAGGTCGGTTTCTTTAAAAGTACCGTTTGCGCCTATCTGTAACGATTTTTTGATGTAACCGCTGGTGGCCATCAACGCGTTCATGATCGGTTGAAGCTGCTCTGTTTCGGTACGGGCTTTGTTTACCGTGGTATCATAAACAGTTTTAACCCGTTGCCAGTAAGCAAATGCTTTTTTATCGGTAGCTGTAGCTTCACTCAAATCGGCGTATTTACCTTTAAGCTTGTTATACTCACGTACTTCTTCGGTGGTTTCGGTAAAATCGGCCTTGCCGCCCGCGCCGCCCAAAAAGTTCCAGCCATGTATGTCGTCAACATAGCCGTTATGGTCGTCGTCAATACCGTTACCCGGAATTTCTTTAGTGTTTACCCATAAAATGCTTTTCAGGTCTTTTTGCAAAGTATCTACTCCGCTATCAATAGTGGCAACAACTACGGGTTTGCTTTTTTTGCCTTTTAAAAAAAGGTAGGCCTGTTTTATGCTGATGCCAAAATAGCCATCTTCTTTAAGGTCCATCAGGTGCCACTGTTTAGGCGGATCTGGCTCCGTTTTGGGCATCTCCGTTTGGGCCGATGCCGTTAGGTTTGTAATGAGTGCTGTAGATAAAAGAGCGCTGAAAATGAATGGGCGAAAATTAAACATGTACAAGTTTTAGAAAATAAAATATTAGAGGTCGAATTTGATCCCCTGGGCTAATGGCAACGTTTTAGAATAATTAATAGTATTGGTTTGTCGCCTCATGTAAACTTTCCATGCATCCGAACCAGATTCGCGGCCGCCGCCGGTCTCTTTTTCGCCGCCAAAAGCGCCGCCTATCTCGGCGCCGGATGTACCTATGTTTACATTGGCAATTCCACAATCAGAACCAGCGTATGATAAAAATTGTTCTGCCTCGCGTAAATTATTGGTCATAATGGCCGATGATAAGCCCTGCGGCACACCATTTTGCAGGTCGATAGCCTCTTCTATAGTACTGTATCTGATTAAATAAAGTATGGGAGCAAAGGTTTCGTGCTGTACAATTTTAAAATGATTTTCTACTTCGGCAATACAAGGTTTTACGTAACAGCCAGATGAGTAGGCATCGCCTTCCAGCTTACCGCCTTCAACCACAAAATTACCGCCCTCGGCTTTGCACTTTTCAATAGAATTTAAATAAAGCGCAACCGCGTCTGCATCAATAAGCGGCCCCATGTGATTATGCTCATCCAAAGGGTTACCAATGCGGATCTGCCCGTAAGCGCTTACCAGCTTTTGTTTAAATGCTTCGTAAACACTTTCGTGTATAATAAGGCGGCGTGTGCTGGTGCAACGCTGCCCGGCCGTACCCACAGCGCCAAATACGGCACCGATGAGCGACATATCCAGATCAGCATTTTCGCTGATGATGATGGAATTATTACCGCCAAGTTCTAATAAGCTTTTACCCAGGCGGGCGCCTACTGCTGCGCTTACGGCCTTACCCATACGGGTAGATCCGGTGGCAGATACCAGTGGTACACGGGTATCATTGGCCATTAGCTCGCCAATAATACGGTCGCCAATTACCAGGTTCAATACCCCTTCTTCCATGTTGTTTTTTTGTAAAACAGCCTGCGCTATGTGCTGGCAGGCAATGGCGGTTAAGGGTGTTTTTTCTGATGGTTTCCAGATGCACACATCGCCGCAAACCATGGCCAGTAGCGAGTTCCAGCTCCATACTGCAACCGGAAAGTTAAATGCCGATATAATGCCGATAATACCCAGCGGGTGATACTGCTCATACATGCGGTGCTCCGGCCTTTCGCTGTGCATGGTTAAGCCGTATAACTGGCGGCTTAATCCTACCGCGAAATCGGCAATGTCTATCATCTCCTGTACTTCGCCCAGGCCTTCCTGCAGGCTTTTGCCCATCTCGTAAGATACCAGGATGCCCAGGTCTTGCTTATTGGCGCGCAGGGCCTCGCCTATCTGGCGTACAATCTCGCCACGCTTGGGAGCAGGGGTGGTACGCCATGTTTTAAATGCTTTGGCAGCCTGTTCAACTACCTGGTTATAATCGCCCTCGGTAGCAAATTTTACCGAAGCTATTTTGTTGCCGTCAACCGGCGATGTAATATCTTTAATTGCAGCATTAGGGCTGCTGCCCCAGGCGCTGCCAGTACTAAAAGCATCGTTAACATCGTTTATATGTAAACGTTTTAGAATATCTGAAATATCGAACCTCATAATTGTTACTTTTGTCAAAGGTAGAAATCTTTAAGGCAATTTTTTAGATCGTACATCCATTGCCTGTTTTAGTAATTGATGTTAATTATCAATAGTTTGTAATTAACACGTGTTAACAATGTTTGAATGTTGAAAACTAAATTGCAGTTGGGTTGCTTAGTTGTTGTATTTTCAACTAAATAAGTCTTTAAGCGGCAATACCAATTGTTAACCTAAAGCGGATGTTCTGCAAACAAAATTGAATGGAAGAAGAATTTGAATTTGGTTTTACCGAAGATCCAAAGTTTTCGGTAGAACGGTACGAGGAGATGATCAGAAATCACGACCAGTACTTTTTTGATGCCCAGGCGTTTGAGAACATTATCGACTATTACATCGAAAAAAATGATCCGGCCAAAGCACTGCAAGTGGCAGAGTATGCACGTAATCAGCACCCTTTTGCAGCGGTATTTTTAATTAAAGAGGCCCAGTTGCTTGTAGTAAGTAATAAAGTGCCCGAAGCTTTTGCCGCCCTTGAAAAGGCTGCTATGCTGGAGGCTTCTGATGCCGATATCTATGTTATTCGCGGTAACCTGTACGAAAGTATGGAACGGTTTAGCGAAGCCCTGGAAAACTACGAAAAGGCCCTTGGCCTTGCCGAGGAAACCGACGAGATACTACTGCACATAGCCTACGTTTACCAAAACATGGGCGATTATGAAACTGCCATAAGCTATCTTAAGCTTTGCCTTAAGCAAAATATGGAAAACCAGGATGCCCTTTATGAGTTGGCTTTTTGCTACGATGTAATGGACAACCAGCAAGAGAGTGTGCAGTTTTATCAGCAGTATATTGATAACGAGCCTTATAGTTATGCCGCGTGGTATAACCTGGGCAACGCATATACCAAGCTAAGCCTGTTCGAAAAAGCTATTGATGCGTATGATTATGCCATACTGATCAAAGATAGTTTTGCATCGGCCTACTTTAACAAGGGTAATGCCCTGGTTAACCTGGAAAAATATGCCGAGGCTATTGAGGTATACCGCCAAACGTTTGAGTACGAGCAGCCTAATGCAGATACTTACTGTGCCATAGGCGAGTGTTACGAAAAGCTGGAGCAGATGGATGATGCCCGGGCTTTCTACAAAAAATCGGTTAAAATGGACCCTAAGCTGGCCGATGCCTGGTTTGGGATTGGTGTAACCCTCGATTTTGAAGAGCGCTATTTTGAGGCTCTGCACTTTTACAAAAAGGCATTAGACCTTGATATTGCCAATGCCGATTACTGGTTTGCCATTGCCGATGCCGAATACAAGCTTGGTCACATGGACGAAGCCGAGCAGGCCTATGAAAAAGTGGTTGAGCTTAATCCGCTGGATATTGATGCCTGGCTGGATTACTCTTCTATATTATATGAACAGCAGAGATTGGTTGGTGCTATCGAGATCATTTCGCAAGCCATAAAGAACAATCCTGAGGCAGCAGAACTATATTATCGCATGGTGGCCTATTTATTTGCCAAAGGCGACTATAACGAAGCGCTAAACCAACTGGAAACTGCGTTAAGCAGCGACCCGGAAAAGCATTATATTTTGTTTGATTACCTGCCGCAGCTACAAACCAATAAAGTTGTTGTAGATATCATTAACAGGTATACAAAATAGGGAGGGTTTTAGATTTCAGATGTGCAAATGAAAGCTGCAAATAATTTGATATTAAATTAAAAGGCAGATGGAAATTAATTTTCATCTGCCTTTTTTTATGATGGTAAAATTCTAATCTTCATCGAGCTTGGCAACAAGGTAAAAGGCAGACTTGCATATCATCCGCGAATCTATTTTTTAGTTGTTACCATTACAACGCCGTTTATGCCTTTGTCGCCCCATAACGCGGTGGCATTTTTATCTTTTAAAACGGCTATACTTTCAATCGTGTTAACGTCGAGCTGTTTAATCACGGCTTCTGATGCAATTTTGTTATTGAGAACGTAAAGGGGAGGATTTGCCTGGTTTAAAATGCTGGAATACTGGTATTTGCCAACTGGGTGGCCTTTAATAGCAGTATCTCTCGGAATTTCAACGCCGGCGTATGACGGGAATTTGCTAGTTAACGATATAACCGCACCAGATTTATTTTCGGTGGCTTTTAAAGGCTTTTTCTCATCGGCAAGCGTAAAACTGATTGGGATGCTGTATTGCACCCGTACTTTTTTGTCGCCTTGTTTGCCGGGAGTCCAGTTAGGTGAGAGTTTGAGTACCCTAAGGGCTTCTTCATCCAGGTCGGGACTAACGCCGCGGCTTATCTTTATGTTTGATAACGAGCCGTCGGTCTCTATAACAAACGTACAAATTACCCGCCCTTCTATCCCTTTTTCTCTTGCGTTTGCAGGGTATTTTATGTTGGCACTTAAAAATTTACCAAGAGCCTCAACGCCACCCGGAAAACCCGGAAGCTCTTCTACCGAACTATAAACATTGTCGTCGGTTATTGTTTGCGCGGGTTCGGTTGGTTTATTTCCATCGCCGGCTAAAGTAAAGTTTATAGGTACAGCATATTGTGTTCTTACTTTTAATCCATTTTGCACGCCAGGGTTCCACTTGGGCGAAAGATTGAGTACCCTTATAGCTTCGGCATCAATATCGGGACTAACACTTTTTACAGTTTGAATATCTGATAGAGAACCGTCTTCTTCAACAACAAACTTACATATTACCTTACCTTGTATGTTTTTCTCCCTTGCATCCTTAGGGTACCGGGTATTGGCGCTTAAAAACCTACCGAAGGCATCAATGCCTCCCGGAAACACAGGTAGCTGCTCTACAGACGTAAATACTTTTGAGGTATCCTGTTCTACTCTTTTTTTGGTAGCTATCGAAGGATCTTTATCATCAGGGAGTATGGTAGAAAGATTAACCTGCGCCGCCGGCGTAATAAATATCTCCTGGGCCTTATCATTAATGGCAGTAATTGTTTTACTGTTGTTAATAGTAGCCGACGATAGGATAAGCATTAATATAAATAGCGGCGCCGACAGCCCGTATTTGATGAGCGAAATACGTTGCGATTTGTTTTTTTGAAGCATAATAATACGTTTTTTAAGCAAACTGTGGTTAAAAAACGGGTTAACCAGCTGGTGAGCCGGCGCGTTAAATGTTTGCCTTAATAACAGCAGCGCATAGTCGGCTTTGCTGGTGCCCGCCTGTACAGCCTGCCTGTCGGCAATGTATTCGTGAATGTGTTTTATGGCAAAGCGATATAGGTAAACAACCGGATTAAACCAGTTGATGATCATCACCATTTCTATAAACAATACATCTGCCGAATGCCATTGTTGGGCGTGTACCTGCTCGTGGGCTTCAATTACTGCATTGTCGGGGTTGTTTTCATCCAACTTTACGGTTTTAAAAAAAGAATACGGAACAGCGGCCTTGGGCATACTGATCAGCTTTTTTAGCTTAAATAACTGCCACGTAAGCTTAGCCGATAAAACCAGGATGCCGCCTAAATATAAAACCACAAATAATTGGCCCATATTAATGTGGCTTTCTTCTATGGGTTTAAAGTGGTATTCTATTACCGGAATATTGTAAATTGTGTACTTTACCTGCTGTGTAATAAACAGGTTTTGCACCCAGTCGGCCTGAATAACTGGTATAAAAAACGACAGTAAGGATGCCGTTACCAGGTAAATGCGGTTAAGCTGAAAAAAGGTTTCTTTACGCAGCAGTACCACATAAAACGCATAAAACAACACCAGGTAAATATTTACCAGTAACAGATATTGCCACCAAATCATAGCTATTTGTCTTTAAGTTTTTCAATCAGTTTCATGATCTCATCAGCCTCCTTAAGATCGATCTTTTCCTTTTTTACAAAAAAGGACAGCATGCGGTTAACCGAATTATCGAAATAGCCGCTCAGTAATTTATCAGATGCAAAATCCTGGTATTGGTCTTTACTTACTATGGGGTGGTACTGGTGGCTTTTGCCAAATGCCGTGTGCCCAACAAACCCCTTGGTTTCCAGTATCCTGATAATGGTTGATACCGTGTTATAGGCCGGTTTGGGCTCGGGTAACACATCTATTACATCTTTTACATACGCTTTTTCCAGTTGCCATAATACCTGCATAAGTTGTTCTTCGGCGCGGGTTAATTCTTTAATTTCCATGTGCTTCGTATAAAAAAATGCCGATGTTTATTTAAAATAACATCAGCTTATCCAATTGGTTGATCTAAGTTAAATACTATAAGTCAAATTAACAACTAAAGGCTTAGTTTTGTTTTATTAAACTTTAAATCCGCATCTTCGTTATGTTGTTTTATACCAATTATAAATGAATATAACCTTTCATGGAGCTGCCCGTAACGTTACCGGCAGCAAACATCTTATCCGCTTAAAAGATGAGACCGGCATTTTACTGGACTGCGGCATGTTTCAGGGCATGGGCGACCAATCTGAAGATTTAAATGAACATTTTGGTTTCAACCCTAAAAAGGTCGACTATATGGTATTGTCACATGCCCATATAGATCATTGCGGTTTAATACCCCGCCTGGCTGCAGAGGGCTATGATGGCCCAATCTATTGTACATCGGCAACTATGGATCTTACCCGTATACTGCTGATGGACTCGGCACATATTCAGATGCAGGATGTTGCCTATGATAATAAACATCGTGCCCGCAAAGGCCAGCCCTTGCTGGAGCCACTTTATACTGATGAGCAGGCGATGGAAGCCTTACGGTTATTTAAAATTGTAGAATACAACCAGGAGTTTGAGATTACGCCGCAGATAAAACTGAAGCTTACCGATGCCGGCCATATTTTGGGTAGCGCATCGGTACATTTGGCTATAACCGAGGATGGTAAAACAACCAACATAACCTTTAGCGGCGACGTTGGTCGTTATGATGATATGTTGCTAAATGATCCGCAGCCGTTTGCCCAGGCCGATTATATTTTGCTCGAATCTACATACGGCGATTCATTACATAAAGATATAGGGCCAATTGAGGATACCTTATTGGAAATAATTAAGCAAACCTGCGAAGTTAAGGGAGGCAAAGTAATTATCCCCGCCTTTAGCGTTGGCCGCACCCAAGAGTTATTATATGCTTTAAACGCGCTTGAATTAAAAGGTGTGCTGCCCAATTTGCATTATTATGTGGATAGCCCGCTATCAGAAAAAGCTACGGAGGTATTAATGAACCACCCCGAAGTTTACAATAAACAGGTAAAGGAAGTATTAAAAACTGATGCCAATCCATTCGGCTTTAAAGGCTTGCGTTTTATTCAATCAACCGAGGAATCAAAAGCTTTGAATGACGATCCGAGACCCTGCGTTATCATATCTTCATCGGGTATGGCCGAGGCCGGGCGGGTGAAGCATCATATTAAAAACAATATTAACAGTAATAAAAACACCATTTTAATGGTAGGCTACTGCGAGCCAAACTCATTAGGCGGACATTTGCTTAACGGCGACCCGGAGGTGCATATTTTTGGCGAAATGTATAAAGTTAATGCCGAAGTACGATCGATAAGATCAATGAGTGCCCATGGCGATTATGAAGACCTGCTGCATTTTCTGGCTTGCCAAAACCCCGAAAATGTAAAAGAAATTTACCTGGTACACGGCGAGTACAACGTGCAGCAACATTTTAGCAAAACGCTGAAAGAGAATGGTTTTAAGAACGTAGAAATTCCTTATCAGCATCAAAAAATTGAATTAAAATAACTGGAAAAAAATCTTATTTCTTTGGAAAATTTTCTAAATTTGTATTGAAGATGTAAATGCTATGGCAAAAGATAAGCAACAAGCGGGTAAAAAAAAGGAGGCTGTAACTTATAAAGATACAGCTATGGTTAGTTACGTTTCTGATTTTGAGGGTGCTTATATCCGGCAGCCCAAATATACCGATGCCATTAGCTTACTAAATACATCAAAGAAAGGCCTGGAAGCAAAAACAGCACTTGATTTTTTATCGCTATCGGGCTTTACACAGGATGAGTTTCAGGAAACGTTTAAAACTACGGTTAAAACTATCCAAAACCATGTTAGCCGGGATTTAAAACTGGATGCTGCATTAAGCGAAAAATTACTCAAATCATTCGCTTTGTTTGATATAGGTATTGAGTTATTTGGTTCGGGCCAGGCTTTTCATCAGTGGCTTACTACGCCTGCATATGGGCTGGGTAACAGGCTACCCTTTGATATGATGGATACCATTACCGGCATCCAACTCATAGAGGAAGAGCTCATCCGGATTCAATTTGGCGATCTGGCTTAGCGATGCTGATCTATCGGATAGCGCTCGAAAAATATGCGCATAAGCTGGTGGCCTCGGGCAGGGCGGCGCGCTGGAATCCTAATGATGTGGAGATGATTTACACGGCTTCATCCCGCTCGCTGGCTTGCCTCGAAAATGTTGTTCACCGCAACCAGGTGGGGCTTAATCTTGCCTTTAGCGTAATGACTATTGGAGTGCCCGATACTTTGCCAATCATCAGCATAAAAAAAGAAGACCTACCGCCCAACTGGCAACAATACGACCGAATGTTATTTACCCAGCAAATGGGCGAAAAATGGATCAGGGAAAAAGCATCGGTATTATTGGCGGTTCCATCATCTATAATTGAAGAAGAGATAAACTATCTGATCAATCCGAAACACGACGATTTTAAATCCATCACACTGGTTAAAACAGAACCCTTTGTGTTTGATAAAAGAATAAAGCAATAAAAAAGGCGATGGAGTTAACCCCATCGCCTTTTTTAAATAATCACAATATATCACCGCTTAACTAAAATCCCCGTGCCGGTTGTGGCTTGGGTAATTCTTTGCGTGGTATCATTTGCTCGCGCTGCGAGGTGTTGTATACAAATGATGCAACAATGGTGGCTGCCTGTTTCAAATCGTCTTCAATTAAACGATCATAAGTATCCTGGTTGCTGTGGTGGGTACGTGAGCCATAATCAATAGCATCCTGTATAAACTGGAAGCCCGGGATGCCAACAGCATCAAACGATTGATGGTCTGTGCCTCCGGTGTTGCTTATAGTTACTGTAGTGGCTCCAAGGTCTTTAAATGGCTCCAGGTACGATTTAAATATCGGCCCGGCTGCCGAATCTCCCTGTAAATAGATGCCCCTGATTTTACCGGTACCATTATCCAGGTTGTAGTAAGCAGATAGCTTGGCCTGCTCGGGCTTTAGCTCCATTGTTTTTGGATCGCCAAAATGGTTAAGCACGTAGCCGCGTGAGCCAAACAAACCTTGCTCTTCAGAGCTCCACAAGGCAATACGAATGGTGCGTTTTGGTTTAAAGCCAATGGTTTTTAATATACGCATAGCTTCCAGCATTACAGCGCTGCCTGCGGCATTGTCTGTTGCGCCGGTTGCGCCATGCCATGAGTCGAGGTGCCCGCCTATCATTACTACCTGCTCTTTCAGTTTTTTATCGGTGCCGGGTATTTCGCCAACTACATCATACCCTTGCAGGTCGTCGGTAAAAAACTGGGTTTTAATTTCGGCTTCAATCTGTACCTGTTTGCCGGCATTAGCCAGGCGTAAAATTCGCTGAAAATCTTCGCTGCTGGTTTCCAGCTCTGGTGCAACTGCTTTGGCTGTATCGGCGTAAGAAGCGCCGTTGGTGGTAAATACGGTGCCGTCGGTTCCGCGGGCCTGGCTTAATACCAGGGCTACTTTTTCCTGCTGTAAAAAGATGCCTAAAGAAGCGCGGAATGCACGCAGCTTACGCATAGCCGCAAATTGTGGTGAATTTGGATCAACCACAGGACGCTGACGGGCAGGAGCCATGGTTGCTTTTTCCATTTTATCCAACTCTTCGTCGGTATAACGGGCAGCGTCTGATTTAAAGGTACGCTCGGTAAGTGGCTTGGTATCAAATATTACAATTTTACCTGCCAGCTTACCTTTGTATTTTTCCAGATCGGATGCTGAATCTGCTTTTATCACCATTACATCACCTTTGATGAGGCCATTGGTGCCAGGTGTCCAGGCTTTAGGGATAGCGATAATGGCGTGGTAGTAAGGCACGGTTATGGCGGCATAGTTTTTTTGAACTTCCCAGCCCTTACCAAATTTGCCCCACGATTCTAGTTTGGCGTTGGATATTCCCCAGGTTTTCAATTGTTCAACAGCCCAGTTTTGTGCACGCTTTAATCCCGGCGAACCTGCTAAACGCGGGCCCGATACATCGGTTAAATAAAATGCGGTTTCCATTACTTTTGAATGGTTGAGGCCTTCCTCGCGGATCTTTTGAACCATTGCCGGGTCAACCGTTTCCTGCGCAAACAGCTGGGCGCTTATGCCTACAGAAAGGAGACATGAAAAAAGTAGTTTTAGTTTCATAGTTAATAATTAATGAGATCAGTCGATAACAAACCTATTTATTAATAGCGACAAAACCGAAAATGCGATTTAACAAAGTTGTTACATGTAAAAGTTTTTGAGGTATATTTGAGTTATGAGCGACTTTAGATTGGACCGGACCGCTTTTAAAGCCCAAACAGCTAAAGAGGCAGCAGATCATTCGAGCTATTATAAGAATCTTACCTGGCAGGAGAGGTTGCGTGTAGCAAATTATCTTAACAGCGTTGCTTACAATTATCCAGAGAATGAGCCTCCGAGGATTGATAAAACAGTATTTAGTGTAAGAACCAGAGAGAAGTAATAATATTTACTAATCCTAATCTTAAAGCCATGCTACAAACAGCCATCCCCATTTTAGCATCACTAAATGCCGAAGAAACTATTCAGTTTTACACCGAAAAACTGGGCTTTACATCAGTGGCTAACTGGGACGGGTATCTTATTTTTAACCGCGATAATATTACCATTCACCTGTGGCCTACTGATGACCCCGAGATTCCTAAAAATACTGGCTGTTATATCAATGTAACCGAAGTAGATAAGCTATACGCCGAATATACTCCCAAAGGCGTGGTGCACCCCAATGGCAAGCTTAAAGATATGCCCTGGAGAAGGCGCCAGTTTAGCATTCTGGATAATAACGGCAACATCATCCATTTTGGTGAAGATATTTTAGGAGCTGTCTAAAAACACAAAAAGTAAACCGCCATTGCGAGGCACGAAGCAATCTCTATGCTATACTGAGGAGCGGGTTTGTATGTCTGATCTGCCTATGTAGAGATTGCTTCGTGCCTCGCAACGACGCTTGGATAGATGTTTCATTAGAACTATAAAAGCATTAATAAATCAAATTGAGACAGCTTCCCAGGAGAAGTTTAATTGATGAGCAATTTATAACCCCTGCCGTGCACGTTAATGATCTCCACATTAGGATCATCTTTCAGGTACTTGCGAATCTTGCTTAAAAACACATCCATACTGCGGCCGTTAAAGTAGTTATCATCGTGCCAGATGTTGAGCAGGGCTTCTTCGCGGGTAAGTACTTCGTTTTTACGCATACATAGCAGGCGTAATAATTCGGCCTCTTTGGTTGATAGCTTTTGGTTTGCTTCGCCTATGGTGATAATCTGTGAGGTATAATCAAAGGTGTAGCGGCCTATTTTAAAACTGGTTTGTTTTTCCTCTTCGGTTTTTTCGGTACCGCTGGTGCGTTTAAGTAAAGCGTTTATGCGCAGCAGCAGTTCTTCAATGCGGAATGGCTTGGTAATATAATCGTCGCCGCCCAGGTTAAAGGCCTGTGTTTTATCCTCTATCATACCCTTCGCGGTAGCAAAAATGATGGGTACGGTTGGGTTTATCTTCCTGATATCCTTACCTAATGTAAAGCCATCTTTTTTGGGCATCATTACATCCAGTATCAATAAATCAAATACATGCTTGGTAAAAGTACGTAGGCCTTCTTCGCCGTCTTTACACAAAATAACATCAAATTTGCCTTTCAACTGCAGGTAATCCTGTAACAGTAAACCCAAATTGGCATCGTCTTCAACCAGTAGTATTTTCTTCATGTTATGTTAGTCCGGAAGTCGGAAAAGTCCGAAAGTCCCGAAGGTTATTAGTGTATTATATAGTTTACCACTAGTTGGAGTGTTTTGTTGATTTACGGACTTTCCCGATTTTTCAACGCCTCAAACTACCGAAAACTTTAATTCAAATTCAGATCCTTTTTCTCTTTCAGATTTTACACCTATGGTGCCGTTTAAACGTTTCACTATGGTGTTTACATAGCTTAAACCCAGTCCAAAACCTTTAACATCGTGCAGGTTACCGGTTGGTATACGGTAAAACTGCTCAAATATTTTAGTCTGCTGATCGCGACTCATACCTATACCCTTATCGGCAACTTTGATAATCACCTGCCCATTTTTTGTTGATGTGCTGATGGTAATATCCGGGTTTTGATCGCTGTATTTAATGGCATTATCTATCAGGTTGTACAACACGTTAGAAAAATGAAGCTCATCTGCAATAATAACTGCGTATTCGGCCTCCAGGTTTAGCGTTGTTTTGGCGTTGCATTTATGCAGTTTAAGCGCCATGCTATCCAATACAACGGCTATCATTTCGTTTACATCCAGCGGCTTTTTATCCAGCTTAAAATCATTTCTTTCTATCCGGGCAATATTAAGTACCCGTTCTATATGGCTACCTAAACGTTCATTTTCTTCAAAAATTATGTTGGCCAGTCGGGTAACCCTATTTTGATCGCTGGTGATCTCGGTATCTTTTAAAGCTTCGCTGGCAATCATGATGGTTGAAACCGGAGTTTTAAACTCGTGGGTCATGTTGTTGATGAAATCGATCTTCATCTCAGATACCTTTTTCTGTTTCAAAATTGAAAAGATAGTGTAGCTGAAGCATAAGATAAGTACCAGCAATAAACCGCCGGTAGTACCCATAGTAGCCGTCATGTGGCTTAATATGAGTGAGTTTTTTTGCGGAAAAGCCAGTTTGATCTTTCCCGGATCATTGATCACATCTTTACTGAAGATGGACGTTTGATAGGTATTGGCTGCTATAAATACAGGCTTATCGCCATGCTGGTCATTAGCCTTCGAAAATATTAGTGAATCGTTGGTTGTAGAAACCTCGTAGCTAAAGGGCAGGTAAATGCCTTTATTATGCAATTCGAACCGCAGGAGCGTATCTATCCAAAAGGGATTTAAGCGCATGGTTAAAGGTTGGCCCGATTTGCGGTAATCTTCTGCCAGGTTTTCTATAACGCTTGTTTTGCTGCTCTCATTTGTTGGCGAACCTAAATTTTGAAGAGAATCGGTAACCAGTATTTTTTTGATCTGGGCCAGCTGCTTTTCCTTATGCTTGCGTAATTGTTCGCGCTGCCAAAGTGGGTTGGGTTCAAGCACAGATAACATTTGTTTACCAAACTGTGGGTCGGGGTATTCAAATCGTAAAGTATCGTATTTGTGCAGTTTTTTTTGCACTTTAATATTGTGGGTTAAATGGGTGCCTACTACCTGTTGTTTGTACCGGGCATGTACTATGCCGTTCTCGTCGGTAAACTCTTCCATTTTTACCTGTATATCTACAGTGCCTTCCTGTTGTAACAGATTGCTGAGCTCATCATCCATTTTTTTATGGAGAAGCATCCGCTCCAGACTATCGCGTAATAGCGCTATTTTTTTTTCGCGGTAGGTTTGGCGCTTACCCGTTTTTGAAAGGTAAGGGATATTGCCGTTACTTTTAACAATTTTTATCCCGGGTTCGTCGGTGCCGTTTTCTTTGGCAAGTGCTTTGGCGCTTAAAAAGTTGTTGGCATCCTGCTTGGTTACTTTAGATACCACGTTATTAAGGGCTTCGTTAACAGAACGATCAAAAAGTTCGGACTGCATTTGGTACGATTGCCTTAAAAAATACAATTGCATAGCCATTACACCTAAAAGTGCAAGCCCCATCAACCCAATAATCAACCCTATGCTACGTTTTTTCATTTGTTAACAAGCAAAAATATTTTAAATAACCCAACAAACGGGCCTTTTAACAAAATTTAACAATTGTTAATACGCAATAACGCTTTGAAATTTAACCTATTACTTTATGTTTTAGCTAAAGAAGGATGGCGTGGTGTAAATAAAAAAAGACCCCTAAAAAGAGGTCTTTTTTTATATCGGATAAGCAGCCTGCTAATTAAAATGGCAGATCGTCGTCATCGCTTGATGAGCTGATATCTGCTGCCGGAGCTGCGTATTCTGGTGTTGAGGCGGCGCCTGCACCAGCCAAAACATTAATTTTCCATAACTGTAATGAGTTAAAGTAGCTTTTTTTGCCTGCTTTATCAGTCCATGGGCGACCTTTAAGGTTAAAAAACACTTCAACATCATCGCCAATCTTCACATTGTCCATCAGAGCACAACGATCTTGAATAGCTTCGAACTTCAAATACTCAGGATATTGAGGGTTTTCAACGTATTCAATTATCAGTTCGCGCTTCTTTAATGAGTCGGTTACCTGCTGTGTTGGCGACACTTCGTGTACTTTACCTTTAACTTCCATAATCTTCAAATAATTTAAAATGTAAAGTTAATAGATAAGAAATTAAAATAGGGCGTTTTTAATGCTTAATTTCGCAAAATATCATGCAAGTTTTCCACAACGAGAGTAAAATAATAATTACCTGCAACAAGAGGCTTTCGGGCTATCTGCAACAGGAAGTAGAGGCATTGGGCTATACGCCAACACGCGTTTTCCCAACCGGGGTTGAGCTAAAAGGCACAGTTACAGATACCATTGCCCTAAATTTAAACCTGCGCTGCGCAAGTCAGGTGCTTTATTTAATAAAAAGCTTTAAGGCCGCCGATCCAAAGGAACTATACGATGAGTTAGTTACCGTTGAATGGGAAAAGCTGATTGATTTTAGCGGATATTTTTCCGTTACATCAAATGTTAATAACGAGCACATTTTAACGCCGCTGTTTGCCAATGTAAAGGTAAAAGATGCCATTGTAGATAGGATAAAAGAAGTTAAAGGCGTTCGCCCCAACTCTGGTTCCGAAGCCAATAAAACGTTAGTACACCTGTACTGGCAAGATGATGAAGCCGATATTTTTATGGATACCTCCGGCGAAACACTAGCCAAACACAGCTATCGTAAAATACCCGGTAAAGCCCCTATGCTGGAGGCTTTGGCCACATCAACCATTATGGCTACCAATTGGGACCGTAAGAGTACTTTCATTAACCCCATGTGCGGTTCTGGTACGCTGGCTATTGAAGCAGCCTTACTGGCTACCGATAAGCACCCGGGCCTGTTTAGAATGAATTATGGCTTTATGCATATTATGGGCTACGATGAAAACGTGTTTTTTGTGGAGCGCCGTAAATTAAAAGATAAGGCTAAGAAAGAAACCGGCTTTAAAATTATAGCCACAGATATATCTGAAGACGCTATAGACATTGCTCAAAAAAATGCTAAAACAGCAGGAGTAGAACATTTAATAGATTTTGCTGTTTGTGACTTTGAAGATACCGACGTACCCGAAGATGCAGGAGTGGTTATGTTTAACCCCGAGTATGGCGAGCGTTTGGGGGTACACAGCAAGCTGGAGATAACCTATAAAAGAATGGGCGATTTTCTGAAAAAGAAATGCCTTGGCTACCGTGGTTATGTTTTTACAGGCAACCCCGATCTGGCTAAAAAGATAGGCTTACGCCCATCGCGCCGGATTGAATTTTACAATGGCAAGCTGGATTGCCGCTTATTTGAATATGAGTTATACGATGGTAGTAAGCGCGACCCAAGTGAACGTCCGCAGCCAAAGTAACTACGTTAACAAAAGTTTACATAAATGAAAAAGATCATATTATTAGTAGTAGCCGTTCTATCGTCTGTATACAGTATGGCCCAAACAGAGTTGGCATTCCCTTTTCAGGGCGGTGCACCTGTAATGAGCACTTTTTTTAAAGATAGCCTGGTAGTATCTAACGATATCATTAGTAAAAAGGCAACGGGTACTGCTGTGTTTAAATTTACTGCCGATGAAAAGGGCACCATTAAACGCATAGTTGTATACTATGCCGATGATTATATTTTAACAACCCCGATCATACAGGCCTTAAAAAAATCGAACCATAAATGGATCATCCCCGATCATGAAAAAACTCACGATTTTATATTGCCTTTTTCAATAGGGTTTAATCCGCCGGCGGTGCCTACAAAAGCCCTGGAGAAACACGTTTACGATTTTTATATCCATCGTAAGCCTATTCTCTCAACCAACCAGGTGCCTATGGATAATGCTACGTTACTGCCAACCGTAGTTGTTAATTACGATTTAGGGAAGTAACCGGGATTAATTTTTATAAAGTATCTATAAACACTAACCTCCCGTGCAATCCGTCAGTATCGGATTACGCGGGAGGTTAGTGCGTTTATAGCAAATAATTTATAGTGTTAATTGGCCCCCATAGGTGTTCGGAAGAAATAAAAAGTTGAGGGAATGTGCGATTCCTTCCTTGGGGAAGGGAAGGAAGGGGTTAATTCAGGCGCTCGAACAGCCATACGGTCAGTCGCTCGCAGAAACCCCTCCCTGCATTTACACGCATTTCCGGCACGCCCCTCCCGAGGGAGGGAATTAAATAATCTTCTGAGCGCATGGGATTGTTATCCAAACAATTCACTGCTCAAATACCTGTCGCCCCTATCGCAGCAGATAAATACAATTACGCCTTCTTTTAATTCTGAAGCTAATTTTACGGCTGCAGATAGTGCGCCGCCGCTGCTCATACCTGCAAATACGCCTTCAACTCTGGCAAGCTGGCGTGCCATTTGGGTGGCTTCGTCCTCGCTGATATCCATAACCCTATCCACCCTCGATGCATCAAATATTTTGGGCAGATAAGCGGCCGGCCATCTGCGGATGCCGGGAATAGAAGAGCCTTCGGTAGGTTGGCAGCCTATTATTTGTATATCGGGGTTTTGTTGCTTCAGATATATAGAGTTACCCATTATAGTACCGGTGGTACCCATAGCGCTTACAAAATGTGTTATTTTACCCTCGGTATCTCTCCATATCTCCGGACCTGTGCTTTTAATATGCGCGCCAAAATTATCGGGGTTGGCAAACTGGTTTACCAGGTAAAATTCGCCGGTGGCTGCTTTTTCTTCAGCGTAATCGCGGCAAAGTTCTATACCTTCTAATAAGGTTACTTTGGCGCCAAAGGCTTCCATGGTAAGCGTACGTTCGCGGGTAGAGTTGGAGGGCATTACCAGCTCAATCTCCAGATCAAATAAGCGGGCTATCATGGCTAGTGCTATACCTGTATTACCGCTGGTGGCTTCTATTAATTTGGTGCCCGGTTTAATATCACCACGATCGATAGCGCTGCGGATCATATTCAGCGAAGCCCTGTCTTTAACACTGCCGCCAGGATTATTACCCTCCAGCTTGGCAAATATCTGTACGTTGGGATTTGGGTTTAGTTTTTTTATTTCAACCATAGGCGTATTGCCTATCAAATCGATGAGTGTAGCCATAATTGTTTTCTTTTGTTTTTGGTAAACAAGATCGCTCCCGGTTACCAAAAACAAAATTAGCAGGATTATTTAAATAGAAGCTAAAAGCATAATGCCGAAAGCAAAAAGCCGCTGAATTGACTTATAAATTACTTTTAATGATCAAGTATTTTTTGAATGTTGGTTTGCAGATCGGTAAGGCGTTGCTGGTCGATGTTATCATTCACAATAACAATATAGCCCAGGTTTTTACCGGGATAAAAAAGGCACAGGGTATTAAAACCGATGCCGGTATGGCCATCGTGATAAATAATAGGCGTGCCCTTATAATCCACATCCATCATCCAGCCTAAGCCAACACCGGTGTTATCGGGATTTTTCCAGGTTAGCCGGTGACTTAACTTTATTGCTGGGTCTTGCTCTGCTAAATTGGCTTTGATGTATTTAAGCATGTCGTTTATGGTCGAGTTCATGCTTGGGCCGTTGTAATAGTCGGTTAAATTTAAAAATGGCTGGGGTTGATTATTGCTGTTATAGCCTTGTGCCAGCCTATCAGAATGGATATCTATTTGTGTTTTGGTATCTGCCATATTTAAGTGCGTTTTTAAATAATGCGTTACCAGTTGCTCATAAGGCTGATGATAAATACGTTCCAGTAATAATATCAGCACCATCATTCCATTACCGTTGTATCTGAATTTTGTGCCGGGGATTGTATCGGGCTTTAAGCTATGCAGATCTTTCAACAGGCTATCGGCCTTGTATACATCATAAAAATGAAGTTGTTCTGGCAGGCTCAGTTTTCT
This sequence comes from Mucilaginibacter cryoferens, assembly GCF_014205845.1. Lineage (GTDB taxonomy): Bacteria > Bacteroidota > Bacteroidia > Sphingobacteriales > Sphingobacteriaceae > Mucilaginibacter. Next base: position 30,244 of record NZ_JACHCR010000009.1, on the reverse strand, counting down.
TAAACTGTCTTTTACCGTTTTGGGAAATATGTGCGCCTGCCCCGGTAAGCCCGATGTATGATTGGCCAAATTAACCAGCCTGATGGGGTGCCCGTTGTATTGCAGGTTCGGATAATTGCCGGGCAGGTATTTACGGATATCATCGTTGAGGTTGGCTTTGTTTTCAATAACTGCCTCGGCCAGCATGGTGGTTACAAACGTTTTGGCAACCGAGCCAAGGTTATAAAAGTTATCGGCGGTAGGGAGTTTGCCTGTCCCTTTTTTTATTTCACCGTAGTTGTAGGTATATGCTTTGCCATCTTTATAAACACCTATAGAAATACCAACCGTATTCGCTGTATCCATATAAATGCGCGCGCCTTTATCCACGGCCAAATCGAGTTTGGTTTTAAGCTGATTATCGCTTAGTAAAGGTTTGTTGGTTTGGGCGTTTGTATACGTGCAGGTAAAACACAGGCAAATAAATGCAGATAGCGTAAGTGATTTCATTTTTGCGAATGGTAAGTTTTGAACCATATAATGACAAAATGAAAAAAAAAGGGCACGTTTGATTACGCAAACCGGCAGGGTGCGGTAAACCTTCGGTAAAAGGGTAATAAATGTCGGTCAGTTATTTTTTCTCGCCGAAGATGCGCTTTGTAAGTTTTTTAAGGATGCGGATACTTGGGGTATGGTAAACCCTTGAGTTTGGCGGCAGGCTTTTGGTAAGCCACACGTTACCCCCAACTACACTGTTAGCCCCTATAATGGTTTCGCCGCCCAGTATGGTGGCTCCTGAATAGATCACCACATTATCTTCTACCGTTGGGTGGCGCTTGGTAAAGGCCATGCTTTTATCAACGCTTAAAGCGCCAAGGGTAACACCCTGGTATAGCTTAACGTGCGAGCCTATGATGCAGCTTTCGCCAATTACAATACCGGTGCCATGGTCTATATAAAAGTATTCGCCAATAACGGCGGCGGGGTGAATATCGATGCCTGTTTTAGAGTGCGCGTACTCCGTAAGTATCCTGGGGATCAGGGGCACATCGCTTGTATATAACTGGTGTGCCAGTCTGTAAAGCGATATGGCATAAAAGCCGGGGTAGGTACGAATAACCTCAAACTCACTGCGGGCAGCCGGATCGCCGTTAAAAATAGCCTGGATATCTGTATTTAAGATAGTATAGAGCCGGGGGAGATTCTCAAAAAAATTGGCAGCGCGTTTTTTATTGTCGCAATCGGCGCAGGCTTTAGTAGCCTCCATAATTTTATAAAGCTCGGCCTCCAACAAAACAAACTCAGCCTTTATGTCATCAACGGTCGAAAAAAGCTTGGCTGTTTGCTCGGGGTACAGCAAATGAATAACGCGTAGCGCCCACCTGGTAATTTCTTTGTTAGATGGCACGTACTCAAGCTTTTGCTGCTTGGTAAAAATTTGCCCGTAAAATTCTTCACTCATGTTTTATTAATACGCTGTTGAGGGACAACAGCTATTTTGATATTGCAAGTTTATCGAAAAAAATGTTGTTTGTTTGTAAAAAGGGCTACTTAATTGATGGAAGTAGTAATTTTTACATACATAGCTTTTAATGATGCAGCCTGAAAAATACCCCTGCAAACAAATATCCCGAATTGTATTTTAAAGGGGCATAGTAATTTGATCGTAAACGGTTAATGCCTGTGCCGTAGTTGGTACTATCGTAACCCAGTTCAAGGCCCACACTGCCAAAGTTGCCGGGAATGGCAAATGTCACCATTGGCGAATAAGCGAAAGAGTAGCTTGCGCTTAGTGACTTACTTTCCAGTTTGTCTGAATAATTATCATGCCGCTCGCTATAGCCATACACGTTGCCATAGCCCCAGTTGTAGCCGGTTTTTATTGACAGGGCTATCGAAACTCTGATCTCGCCTCCAGGATTAATGCAGTAATTAGGCGTTATGGCAATACCCGAATATAAGGTTGTACCTTTAAAGCGCTTGTCGAAATGATCAAAATAAAAGTTGTACTTCATAACATCGGCAAAGCCGGTTACGTCTAAACCCGCATGACCGCCGGCAAAAACTTTTCCGTAACCGATATTAACCCGGAATGAGCCTTTGGTGAGATTGCTGTCTGATAAATTGGCCGTAGGCTGCATAGCGCCTACCCTGATAAGCAGTCCGCCTGACTGGGCACGGGCTGTTAAAGCACCGCATAATAAGAACACTAAAACCAAACCTGCAGGGAGTTTCATATGTTATTGTGATAAGATGTACATAAGCAGCCCAACAACTTAGGCATTGCGGGCTTTGTAACAATGTGACTTCATTTTGGCCGGATGGTTTAATTTAAACCAATCAATTAAAATTTAGTCTTTGGTTTTGGTGTGGTTATTACACTATATTTACTTCACCAATCATCAACACTACCGATCATTACCAATTATTAAAAAATAATTATGACTACAAGACGCTCATTTCTTAAAACTTCGGCTGTACTTTCTGCCGGACTTTTGGCAGCTCCCAGTTTATTTGCATACGATAAAAAACTAATAGGCCTGCAACTATATACTGTACGCGATGCCATGGCGAAAGACCCGGTAGCCGCATTGGCCAAAGTGGCTAAAATAGGCTATACATCTGTTGAAGGCGCAACTTATACAGGCAACGAACTGTTTTATGGTATGAATGCCAAAGGCTTTGCCAGTGTTTTAAAACAGGAGGGTTTAATTATGCCAAGCGCGCATTATCGCCTGGGCGAAGAACAGGTTAACGGCGCGTCGCAGCTGGGTACCATTTTAAACGACTGGAAAAGGGCCGTTGATGATGCCGCGGCACTCGGTCTTAAATACATGGTTTGTGCTTATTTATCGCAAGCAGAACGGGGCAACCTTGATCATTATAAGAAAGTGGCCGATATGCTTACAGTAGCAGGGCAAACCTGCAAAACAGCGGGCATACAGCTTTGCTACCACAACCACGATTTTGAGTTTATACAGGAAGACGGAAAATACCCGTACGAAACATTATTAAATGAAACGGATGCCGACCTGGTAAAAATGGAGATGGATTTATATTGGATGACAAAAGCAGGCCAGGACCCCATAGCCTTTTTTAATAAATATCCCGGCCGTTTCCCGCTGTTTCACATGAAGGATATGGACAAGACACCCGAAAAGAAATTCACCGAAGTGGGTAACGGTGTTGTAGACTTTAAAAAGATTCTTGCCCAATCAAAAAAAGCAGGCATGAAATACTTTTTTGTTGAACAGGATGTATGCCCCGGCGATCCGTTTGACAGCATCACTCAAAGTATATCTTATATCAAGAAGAATTTGGTATAAAAACTTTGTTACAAGCGTAATATACTGGCCATCACTTTAAAACAAAGTGATGGCTTTTTTATTTATCTGAGTTAAATCGCTTGTACTCAAAAATTTCGTACGTAATGGAAACAGACACCACCATGCTAAAATATTTGATTATTATCCTGGCTGCTTCTTTCCTGTTCTCGTGCGCGGCACAGGCCCAAACCGGTAAAGAATTACTAACCGGCGACAACATGCCAACCTTCTCCCTGCTCGATCAGAACGGCAAGGAATTTAAAACTGCCGATTACGTGGGCAAAAAAGTTTTGGTCATTTATTTTTATCCAAAAGACGAAAGTATGGTTTGTACCAAAGAAGCCTGCGCCTTTCGCGATAGTTTTGATCAGTTTACCAAAGCCGGTGCTATGGTGATAGGAATAAACGGGGGCACGGTTGCCAGCCATAAAGGTTTTGCCGATCATTATAAACTGCCTTTTACCTTACTAAGCGACCCGGATAACAAGGTTTACAACATGTTTGGCATCCACAAAAAGTTTTTCATGACTGGCCGCGAAACATTTATTGTTGACTTAAAGGGCAAGATAGTGTACACCCACGAAGCCATGATGCAGGGCAAAGAGCACGCAGATGATGCCCTTGCCTTTATTAAAGCTGCCAAAACAAAATAAGCCCCGCAATGATAAATGCCTTAAAGGTTATTTTTAGTATTGTTTTGGTGTGGATGTGTTACGTTGTAATAACAACCAGCCTAAGCAGCAACCTTTTTACCAACTGGGATTACCTGGGCGCTATACCCTGGATGCGCGCCACCCTTTGGGATTTTTATGCCAATGTGCTGGTAATATTTGTATGGGTTTGCTATAAAGAGAAATACGTTGTTGTTAAAATAATATGGCTGATATTGTTATTTGCCCTGGGCAGCATTGCCAGTTGTGCTTTTGTGCTTATCCAGCTTTTCAGGCTTAAACCCGGCGAAGGGGTAAAAGAATTATTTGGTAAAAAAAATGACTAACAATTCGCTTTTGTGTTTGGTGATCTATTGCCTGGCGGCTTGCTGCGGTATTATGGTGTTGGTATGGTTATGGGCACATAAAATTAAAAACGCCGGGGTGGTTGATATCTTCTGGTCGTACAATTTTCCGGTTATTGCCATTATACTGTTTCTGCTTGCTCCAGGTTATCATGATCGTAAAACGCTCATTTGTGCTATGGTTGTAATTGCCGGTGTAAGGCTGGGTACGCATTTGGCTACCCGCATTATCAGGCACCTGGATGAAGAAGAGGGCCGTTACCAGCAGCTGCGCAAAGAGTGGGCTCCAATTGCCGAAAAGAAATTTTTCTTTTTCTTCCAGTTCCAGGCCATCTCTAATGTGCTTTTAGCAATTCCTTTTTTTATAGTTTGCCTTAATACCAAAGCAGTATTATCGCCCCTGGAATACGCGGGTTTTATCTTGTGGTTCATTAGTGTAACCGGCGAGACTATTGCCGATAGGCAGCTGGCTATGTTTAAAAAAGTTGCGGCTAACAAGGGCAAGGTCTGCGGGGTTGGCTTATGGAATTACTCCCGCCACCCTAATTACTTTTTTGAGTGGTTGATGTGGTTCTCCTATTTTGTTTTCGCGCTGGGTTCACCATGGGGTTTTTTGGCGATAATTAGTCCGGCGGTTATTTTGTATCTGCTGCTTAAGGTAACGGGTATCCCGGCTACCGAAGAGCAATCCCTGCGCTCCAAAGGTGAGGCTTTTAAAGCGTACCAGGCCAGTACTAGTGTATTTGTGCCCTGGTTTAAAAAGAAACCGGCCGACTCCTGAGTTGCTGAATAGAATTTGACAAACCAGGCCCTGGCTTTGCTGCGTTCGCCATCGCTCTCTCCAACTTTGTTGGAAAGAGCGACTTGGACAAAGGAGATTAAACAGCAACAGATAATAAATTAAAACCTCATCGCCCCCCTTCCGTCCCAACGTAGGAGAGGCGATGATCTTAACATCAGGCCAATGCGTACAATTATTTGATGAGCAGCTTGAAAAAGAAGCCAGCAAGCTTTTGTTATGCTGATTTCAGATGTACAAATAATGGGTAAATACAATAGATGGATCATCTCCCCTTCTTACTCCTCTCTTCCCGGCTGAAATCAAAACCAATTAAATTAATATATTTTCAGTATTTATTGAAAGTTTAAAATAAACTGTATATTTGTATCGTTAATCACAAAAACAATATACAATGAAAACGCTTAAAAACCATGTGGTACTTTTTGATGCCGAATGCCCCATGTGCAGTGTTTATACCAAAGCATTTGTAAAAACAGGGATGCTGGATGGCGGCGGTCGTGCGGCTTACCAAACCATGCCGGTTGATGCCTGCCCTGTTTATGACAGGCAGCGCGCCGTTAACGAGATAGCCCTCGTAAACCTTAAAAGCGGCGAGGTTACTTACGGCATTAAAAGCCTGTTTAAAATATTGGGCAATGCATGGCCGGTATTTGCTCCCCTGTTTGCATTTAAACCTTTTGTTTGGGTTATGAGCAAGGCTTACGCCTTTATCTCTTACAACAGGCGGATAATTATACCTCCAACAAAAGAGGACGCCGCCTTCGCCTATCAACCGGGGTTTAAATTGCATTACCGCATAACTTTTTTATTGTTCACCTGGTTTTGCACAGGCTTTATATTAACCAGGTACGCGCATTTACTGACAGGTATGGTGCCACTGGGCAACGCCTACCGCGAGTACATAATATGTGGTGGCCAGGTAATTTTCCAGGCATTAGTGATCAGTATTTATGCTAAAAATAAAATATGGGTCTACCTGGGCAATATGATGACCATCTCTTTTGCAGGAAGCCTGTTGCTGCTTATTCCGCTGGCGGTAAGCCATTGGTTTCAACCCGCACCATTTGTATATACCCTTTGCTTTATGACCGTTGCCGGACTGATGTTTTTAGAACACATCCGTCGTACAAAGCTGCTTGGCCTCGGCTGGGTAATGACCATCACCTGGGTTAGCTACCGTATTGCTTTATTAGTGTTGATCTTAAACTAAAAATGATGAAAGCGTATAAAAAAATAGTACTTGCCGGTGGCAATGGTTACCTGGGCACTGTACTTGCTAAATACTATAAAGATCTGGCCGATGAGGTTATCATTCTGGCCCGCAAGCAGGCGCCGGCTATGGATAATATCCGCACCGTGGTTTGGGATGGTAAAACAGAAAACGGCTGGGCAGTGCAACTTACCCATGCCGATATGCTCATTAACCTGTGCGGTAAAAACGTAAACTGCCGCTACACCAAAAAGAACAAAGCCGCAATTATTGCATCAAGAGTGATACCCACCAAATTATTGGGCGATGTGATCCACAAAATGACCGATCCGCCAAAGGTTTGGATCAACATTACCTCTGCCACCATATACCGCCATGCCGAAGACCACCCGCAGGACGAGGCAACCGGCGAGATAGGTTACGGCTTCAGCATTGATGTATGCAACATTTGGGAAAGCACTTTTTATAACAGCCAAACCCCGCATACCCGCAAAATAGCGCTACGAATGGGTATTGTACTTGGCCGTAGCGATAGTGTTTTTCCGCGCCTGCTTAACCTGGTAAAATTGGGCATGGGCGGCAAACAGGGCGATGGCCGACAATACCTGGCCTGGATACACGAGCACGATGTAGCCCGCAGTACCCAATTCTTGCTCGATCATCCCGAAATGGAAGGCGTTTATAACTGCACCGCCCCCTACGGCGAAAAAAATGCCGATTTTATGCGCCACATCCGTAAAGCCTATGGAATGCCTATTGGTTTACCTGCACCACAATGGCTGCTGGAGATAGGTGCCCTGGTTATTGGCACCGAGCCCGAGCTGATTTTAAAAAGCCGCTGGGTAAAACCGCAACGCCTGCTGGATACAGGGTTTACTTTTCAATACGAAAAAGCGGAGCATGCGATACATGATATTTTGAGTATAAAGGGATGAAGCTTTCTCAAACGAGCGTTATCCATGTTATTACCATTTCGCCCGGGTTTTCCTTAATGATCACTTATAATGACATGACTATAAGTTAAAAGAAGATTTAAAAACAGATTTGGTAATGTCCCAAAATAGATGGAAATTACTTGAAAGATTGTGCATAAAGAATCATTTAATTGGCGTTAAATATTTTTTTGTGTTGATTACCAATATGTAGTATCACTTTTAAAATCATACAACACTTTAAATATGAAAAAAGTAACGGGCCTCGGCGGCGTATTCTTCAAGTGCGATAACCCGCAAGGCATGAACGAATGGTATGTAAAAAACCTTGGATTGCCTACCAGCCAATACGGAACAACGTTTGAGTGGCGGCATACCGATAATCCGTCGATAAAAGGAGCTACAGCCTGGTGCACGTTTCCGCAGGATACCAAATATTTCAATCCCTCAGCCAAGCCATTTATGATTAATTACAGGGTAGAAAATATTGTTGCACTGGTAGATGAACTAAAAAAGGAAAACGTGACCATTGTTGATGAAATTGCGGAATATGATTATGGCAAATTCGTCCATATACTCGATCCGGAAGGAAACATTATTGAGCTTTGGGAACCAACAGATGAGTTGGATGAGGATAACGAAGCCGGGTAAACCATAGTTCAAATATCCAGTATAGCGATGAGTTTGAAACCCTGGCTATATTCTATATAATGGAGATAATCCCTTTAAGATTTTGCCTTTCTTACCGCTGTTTAATTTCCTTTAATTCGTCGCCAGCTACTTATAACGAGTGGCGAAAGGCGCAATTTTAAACCTTATCTCCCTCGCCCGTTTTCTTCCCAACTTCCTTCATCATTTTTAAAGTAAGCAACAACAACAGCCCCAGTGCCACTATAATGGCCACCCATATCAGTACCGTATAATCCTTGCCTGCTTTTGGCTGGACAGGTAAAACCACATCGTTTTTAAAAACGGCCTCATGCTTAATAGTGGGAATGTTATCCTTTATGCTATCGGCAAAAAATCTCAGATCGTATTCCGGTGCCTGCGCTGTCGAATCGCCTGCCAACAGGTGGTAGCTTTGGTTGCCATTTAGGTAGCTAACCAGGTACTGGTCGGTTTGGTAGGCATCAATGCCGGTAATGGTTAATGGCTGGTTATCGCCATTAGCTATCTGCAACAGCAACCGGCTGGCTTTTGCCGAAAATAGCAGATCGTTGTTTTTGGTCGAGTTTAATTCGGCCTCGGCAACAGCTTCCTTATAATCGCCGGTTATTTGGTAAACCGTTATGTTCCGCCTGAAATATTTGGGCGCGGTGATGTTTAAGTGCAGTTTATTTACCTGGTAATTATCGTTTAGTTTTATGCTGATAAAGGTAGTTTGAACGCTATCGGCACGGGTAAATTTAATATCGGGCACAGGCGTATAAGCCAGCGTACGGGCATATTCGGTATAAATACCGGCCTGCAAAAACTTAATGGGTGCCTTATTCTTATCATCTACCAAAATTTTAAGATAGCGGTAACTACTGGCCGGAAACGAGAGCGATTGCATATATGTCCCCTCGCTGTTTTGCACAGCTTCCTGCAGGGAAATATCTTCCTGTATGGCAAACCATTGTTTCAGATCATCGCTGCCCATTAGGTTTACCTTGCGGCTTACGGCGGTGTTTTGCAGCTTTATCCACAGCCTGTTTAGCGCCAGGCCGGTTTTGTTTTCAACCACGTAAGTGGTACCGGTATCTGTGGCCAGGCGGGCAACTACCGTATTAAAAACAACAAAGCTTTTCTGATCTTTTTGCGGCAAACTGCCTGCCTGTATATAAGGCACAAATTTACCCTGCGCATCGGCAATACGGATATCGGCCATATCGCCTTTGGCTTTGGCCACAAACGCGGGTTGCAGGCTTATGCGGTAAAAACCGGTACTATCTGCCTTTTGCAAAGCCGCCCCGTACTTAAAACTCTTTTGTGCCGATGCCGACAGCATCAATCCGCAAAAAAGCGCGGTTAGGGCTATACTATTCTTCCTTACTTTTAGCAGTTTTATCATCAACAATAATTTTTTTAACCTTTTGGTACATAAACGATATAATAAGCAGCAAAACACCCAGGCAAAAGAATGCCGCTATTTTACCGGCCTGTGGTATATCTACAATATCGTAAACAAACAGTTTTACCAACGTGAGCGAAAACAGGGTTAACGATACTATACGCATGGTACGCATTTTATACCGCATACCCAGCCACATGAGGGCAAAAGATAATAAGCCCCATAAAATAGGCAGCGTGGTTTTAACGTAAATAGTTTCTATACGCTCAATATTGTGTATTTTATTATAAAACAACAGGTTGCTGAGCAGGCAAAATTCCAAACTTAAAAACACCACAACACCGGCACTTATGAGCCAGGAGAACAATTGCTTCATACCATCGTCTAACACGGCTTCGCTTACGCGGATGATGCGGTAAAACAACAACCCTACCAATAACGCGCTGGCCCAATGGGCAGTAAAATGGTTAGCGGTTGGCTTCTGATGAATAAGGGTGTTGCTCAACAGGTCAAAATAAGCAGGCATCAACATCAGGTAAACCGCAACGCAGATGAGCAACAAGGTTAAACGGATACTATCTTTAAACCTAACGGCAGGCACTTTTAATGATATTAAATAATAGCTGTACACAAATGCCGGGGTATACAGCATCATATACAATATATTTAAGTCGGTACCCGGGTAGCGGTTTAAAAACTGGTGATTGATCTCGGCCAGGCCGCTTAAAAACAACAGTGCGAGCCCGGCTGTGCTGAATATGTATTTACTGACTTGTATTCCCTCTGTATCCTCCTTTTTCCCGCGGCTTATTAATACCGATAGCAGGAACGAGCTTATAGCAGCTACAACCGTGGTAATAAACCCCTTATTGGCAATAATGGTTAATTGTATAGCGCTATCCGGATAAATCTGGTACCAATCCATCAGCAGGCTCAGCAGCATGGCTCCCCACAGCAGCAGCGACGTAATTTTCATTAGTTTAATAGACGATCGCTGGTACAGCCAGTAAAGCACCACCGTTTCGGCAGCCCAAAACAGGGTAATACTATTGCCATGCAACTGAATAGGTGCTGCCAGCGAGATAAAGGTAAGCGTAATGCCAATAAGCAGGTAAAGCACATTGGTATCAACCTTACGGTTGCGGAACAATATGTACGATAAAATGAGATTCACCACCGCCAAACTCACACAAAACAACCCTCGAAACTGCTCCTGGTGCATGGCAGTGAGCAGGTACAAACCAGCCGCGAAATACAAACCGGTATTGATAAGCAGAATGCTAAAATCCGACCCGATAAATTTTTTATTCTCGCGTACATTATTGGCCACATTAATAGCAAAAAACAGCACATAAAATATACTGGCATAAATAAACCCGTAATGGTAAGTAGGCGTTGTAAGCGTATACAGCACCCCGCCAAATACAATTACCGTAAACGCAAAGGATACAATATTAAGCACCCGCCAGGCCTTATAATAGGCGATGATAAGCAAACCGGTATTTAGTATAAGCAGGTAAATAAATAAGGCATCGTAATTGGCCTTACCTGTACTTACCATAAACGGACTGGCAAAACCGCCAACCAGGGCTATAACCGCCAGCTCCCGCTTATCATAAAGCAATGATAATAGCACAGCAAAAATGGTGATAACAATAAGAATAATAAACGATGTTGTTTGCCCCCACATGCCAAACTGGTGATAGGCCAGCGTTACCGTAAAGTAAAACACAGCCAAACCACCACCTGCCAATACCGAACTAAAAGCTTTATAGCTATTGCGCAGCCAATGGGCTATGCCTATTAATATAGCACCGCAGGCAATACCAACGGCTACCCTGCCGCCCTTGCCTATCCAACCGGTATCTATTGCAAACTTTACAAAGTAGCCAATGGCCAGTACCAATATGGCAATACCAATTTTGTTGATGAGGTTTTCGCCTATAAACTTCTCCAGATCGGGGTGGCTTTCAAAAAATGATGGTTTCGGCTCGGCCGGTTTTGGAGGGTTTGGTGCCGAAGTTTTAACCGGCCGGTTAATGACAGGTACGCTATCGCTGATCACTACAGCCTGTTTTTCTACCTTAACAGGTTCAACGGGTTCTGGTTTTATTTCGGGCTGCGCCACTGGCCATACCGGCGCGGTAGCTGGTTGTGCCGGTGGCTTTACTGCCGTAGCTTCGTCTATAACGGGCTTCGGCGCTTCGGCACGTTTTGCAGGTTCTTCTGTTTGTTGGGATATCCGTAAATGCTCAATCATGCGCTTCAGCTCCAGTATCTGGCGTTCAAGTGCTTCTATATTGCGGTTAACGCTGCCTTTGTTATTTATTATTAAAATGACGATCAGCAGCAGTAAAAAAACGGTGAAAAAATCCATATTGGTAGGTTTAGCAAAACTAAAGATAACGGAATTATGAAATAATACGCATTATTTATAATTAAGGCAGTTCCAATCCTTTTAACTTTAATTGTAATTTAGCGCTTAAGCACTTGTTAACCAATAGCAAAAACCACCCTTTCATGAAATCTGCCTGTAAAGTACTTCTGCTGATATTGTTTTTTATTTCCGCGCAATCCGGCCATGCCCAAACCATTAACCCAACGTTATTAAAAGCCCCCTGGAAAGCCGACTGGATAACCGTACCCAATGAAGCCACTAAAGATTATGGCGTTTATTATTTCAGAAAAAACATCACCCTAAAAGATAAACCGGCCTCCTTTATAGTACACGTATCTGCCGATAACCGGTATAAGCTATACGTTAACCAAACCCTGGTATCTTTAGGCCCGGCACGGGGCGATACCTATTATTGGAACTATGAAACCGTTAATATTGCCGCTTACTTAAAACCCGGCAATAACGCCATAGCGGCCGTAGTTTGGAACGATGGCGATTACCGCCCCGAAGCACAGATCTCTATCCAAACCGGTTTTATTATGCAGGGTGATAGTGAAGCAGAAGCTATTGTTAATACCGATAAAACCTGGCGCTGCATCCACAATAAGGCATACAAACCAATTGTAGGTGTTGGCTACGGTACCTACTACGTAGCCGGCCCCGGCGAACGGGTAGATATGAATGCCCCAATTGAAAACTGGAACGCCCCGGAAACCGACGAAACCAATTGGAAAAACGCCATTAAAATAGATAACGGCAACCCCAAGGGCACCGTAAACGCTTTCGGATGGATGCTGGTACCATCATCTATCCCCCCGGTTGAGTTAACTTACCAGCGCATCCCCATATTACGCAAGGCTGAAGGTATAAAGGCGCCCAAAAACTTCCCGGCAACTAAAACGCCTGTCGTTATCCCGCCAAATACCACAGCTATTTTATTGCTCGATCAAACTTTTTTAACCAATGCCTTCGTTTCACTTAATTTTAGTTTAGGTAAAGACGCTGGAATCAGTTTAAGCTATGCCGAAACATTATTTACAAAGCTAAACGGACCAGAAGGCCTGGTGAAAGGCAACCGTGATGATGTAGAAGGTAAAATATTTTCGGGCCGCCGGGATAGCATAATTTCTAATGGCAGCGCCGCTCAATCGTTTAATACGCTTAGCTTTCGCACCTTTCGTTACATACAGCTAAAAATAACCACCGGCAGCCAGCCTTTGCAAATAGATGATATTTACGGAACCTTTACCGGCTACCCTTTTCAATTGAACGCGAAACTTAACGGAACGCCCGAAATGCAAAAGATGCTGGAAATAGGCTGGCGTACTGCCCGTCTTTGTGCAGGCGAAACCTATTACGATTGCCCTTATTACGAGCAATTACAATACGTAGGCGATAGCCGCATCCAGGCCCTGGTATCGTACTACAACAGCGGCGACGACCGCCTGGTACGCAATGCCATTAACCTGATGGACCACTCCCGCATTGCCGAAGGCATTACCCTTAGCCGCCACCCTTCATTTTCGCCCCAAATTATTTCTACATTTTCTTTATGGTACATTGGCATGCTGCACGACTACTGGATGTATCGGCCCGATAGCTCCTTTGTGCAAAATAAATTACAAGGTGTACAGGATATACTGGCATTTTTCGCTAAATATCAACAGGTTGGCGGATCGCTAAAAAATACGCCATACTGGAACTTTGCCGATTGGGTAGGCGCAAAAGGTTGGGATTTTGGTGCCGCACCGGTGAGCGCGCAAGGCAGCTCGGCTTTGTTGGATCTGCAATTGATGTGGGCCTATAATCAAGCCGCTCAAATGCAAGAGAAATTGGGTGAGCCGTATTTTGCTAAAATATATGCCGATAAGGCGGCACAGTTAAAAGCCACCATCCAAAAAAAATATTGGGTAGATAGCAGGCAGCTATACTCCGATGTAGAAGACCAGCAACTCTTTTCGCAACATACCAACGCGCTTGCCATTTTAACGGGCATGGTAACCGGCGATAAAGCATCCGCCCTCGGCAAAAAACTAACAACCGATAGCAGCCTCACCCAATGTACCATCTACTTTAAATATTACCTGCACCAGGCCCTGATAAAAAGCGGTTATGGCAACGATTATTTAAAATGGCTCGATATATGGCGCAGCAACATCAAAATGGGACTTACCACCTGGGCTGAGATCTCGGATCTGGAACATAACCGATCCGACTGCCATGCCTGGGGAGCCAGCCCCAACATCGAGTTTTATCGCACCATTTTAGGGGTAGACAGCTATGCACCCGGCTTCGGCAAAATAAAAATTGAACCGCACCTGGGCGATCTGAAAACGATAAGCGGAGAAATACCCCATCCTAATGGTAAAATAGTTGTAAAATACCAACTCGAAAAAGAAAAGCTGAACGTAGATATAACCCTGCCACAAAATCTATCAGGCATTTTTATATGGGATTCACAAAAACACGTCATAAAACCTGGTAAAAATGTATTTTTTATTAAAAATACACCAAAAGCATGATTTAAATTATGTTTTATTACACAATTACTGACAAAATAAACATATTTGCAACATATTTTTATGTTTAAAGCAAAAAAACATGTTTAATACAAAAAAAGCGGCGAGTAAATTCTTTTTACAGTAAATTTAAAGAAAATTATCAACGAATTTTGTGTCTTAATAGCGCCATTATTATAAATACAGGCTCAAACAAGTACATGCAAACCAACCGAAAAGCAATATCGGCGGTTTTATATGGCCGATGAAAGGTATCCTTTCATCGGAGTGGGGATACGTTTTTAATATAATAACATAAAATATTCTGGGTAGCGATAGGTTTAAAACCATCACTACGGTGTAAGCCGCCCGGACTTATGCACATTTGTGTCTATATGACACATTTTTGCCACATTTAAGTAAATAGTTTCAAATATCTGTTGACAAAGCAAACATCAGGGCTAACTTTACTCTTATACTGTTTACCGCCCTGCGTGTTATTTATACAATTTAACATACAGATATTATTAAAAATGTGATATTTACGCGCTACAATTATTAAACTCCCTGGCTTACACCGGGTTTCTAAGGCGCTAAAATCTATATTCAATGAAAACAACTCCTTCTCAGTTAAAAATTCTTTCAATCGATATTGGTGGCTCCCACATTAAAGCCACTATCTTGAACATTAAGGGCGAGCTAAAAATGGAGTACGACAAGATCGCGACACCGGCACCCGCCAGTCCGGAGAATTTGATCAACGCCATTAAAACCCTGGTAAAAAAATTTCCGGCTTATGATAAAATTTCGGTGGGCTTTCCTGGTTATGTAAAAAACGGGGTTGTTAAAACCGCGCCAAACCTAAACACCAAGCTTTGGGCCGATGTTGACCTGGCCAAAAAATTAGCCGAAACATTGGGCAAACCTACCCAGGTTATAAACGATGCCGATATGCAGGGCCTTGGCGTTGTAAAAGGCAAAGGTTTAGAAATGGTAATTACCCTGGGCACCGGTTTTGGCACTGCGTTGTTAATGGATGGCCACTTGCTGCCACACTTTGAACTTTCACACCTGCCCATTAAAGAGGGTAAAGATTACGACGATTATATTGGCGAACGTGCATTAGAGAAAGAGGGAAAAGAAAAATGGAACAAGCGGATGCAAAAGGTTTTTGAGATTTTAAAAACAGTATTCAATTACGATACTTTATACATAGGCGGCGGCAACTCCGATGAGCTTACCTTTAAACTGGATAAGAACATGAAGATTGTGACCAATGCCGATGGCATTAAAGGCGGATCGAGGCTATGGGTTAATGATGATGAAAGCAAAGCCTGACACCTGGCAACAACACCAACAGAATAACATACAATACCGACAATATAATTTATAATGGAAAATACCACCGACATAGAAAAATTAGCAATAGATACCGTACGGATCTTATCGGCAGATGCAGTGCAAAAAGCAAACTCGGGGCACCCCGGCACAGCCATGGCGCTTGCGCCAATGGGCCATGTTTTATGGTCGAAAGCATTAAACTACAACCCTAAAAATCCCGATTGGGCAAACCGCGACAGGTTTATCCTATCATGCGGTCATGCCTGTATGTTACAGTACAGCTTTTTGTACCTAACCGGTTACGATTTGAGTTTGGATGATATTAAACAATTTCGCCAGTTAAACAGCAAAACCGCCGGTCACCCCGAGTATGGTTTGGCTCCTGGTATTGATGTTACCACCGGTCCGTTGGGCCAGGGTTTTGCCAATGGTGTTGGTTTTGCCATTGCACAAAAACACTTAGCCGCCCGTTACAACAAACCCGGTTTCGATCTTTTCAACTACCACGTTTACGCTATTGTGAGCGACGGCGATATGATGGAAGGTGTAACCTCAGAGGCTGCTTCATTGGCAGGCCACCTGGAGTTGGGCAACATTATTTATTTATACGATGATAACCACATCTCGATAGAGGGTGCTACCGATATTACTTTTAACGAAGATGTAAGCGCCCGTTTCCGCTCGTACGGCTGGCATGTGCAGGATCTGCCCGATGTTAATGATATCCATGCTTTAGAACTGGCTTTAGTAAACGCCAAAGCCGAGGCACAAAAACCATCGTTGATCCGCGTGCGTTCGTTGATCGCTTATGGTAGCCCAAACAAATCGGGTACAGCAGGGTCACACGGTGCACCGCTTGGTGCCGACGAAATTAAACTGGTTAAAGAGTTTTTTGGCTTCGATCCGGATAAATCATTCAACGTGCCTGATGAAGTGTTGGAGTATTACCACTCCAAAGGAGCACGTGGTGCTGCATCAGAAGAAAAATGGAACAAGTTATTTGCCGATTATAAAGTACAATTTCCAGAATTAGCCGCCGAATACGAAGCCGCATTTAAAGGCGAACTACCTGAAGGCTGGAAAGCTAACTTGCCGGTATTTAAAGCGTCAGATCCTAAAGTAGCTACCCGTGTGGCATCTGGTAAAACATTAAACGCCGTTGCGGCAAGCCTTCCAAATTTAATTGGCGGCGCGGCAGATCTATCACCATCTACAGAAACCAACCTGAAAGGGTTTGATTCCTTTACATCAGAAAACAGGGGCGGCCGTAACTTCCACTTCGGTATCCGCGAGCATGCTATGGGCTCTGCCTTAAATGGTATGGCTTTAACAAAAGGCGTGTTACCGTTTGGTGCTACCTTCCTCATGTTCTCTGAGTATATGCGCCCGCCAATCCGTTTGGCAGCCATTATGAAGATAAGCCCGATATTTGTTTATACCCACGATAGTATTGGTTTAGGCGAGGATGGTACAACCCACCAGCCGGTTGAGCAATTAGCTTCATTACGCTCAATACCAAACGTTACTATCATCCGCCCGGCCGACGCTAACGAAAGTGTGCATGCATGGCGCGTAGCTATCGAGAAAAAAGGTGGTCCAACCGTGTTGGTGTTCACCCGCCAGGGCTTACCTATTCTTGACCAGGATAAATATGGCAAGGCAGAAAACCTTGAAAAAGGCGCTTACATACTATCTGAAGCCAGCAAAAACCCTGATCTGCTATTAATAGCAACCGGTTCTGAAGTTGCCTTGATCATGGAGGCACAGGCTAAATTAGAAGCTGAAGGTATTTCAACCCGTGTGGTAAGTATGCCATCGTGGGAATTGTTTGAAAAACAGGATGCGGCTTACAAAGAGACGGTATTCCCTAAAGCATACCGCAAACGTTTGGCTGTTGAAATGGCATCCCCAATGGGCTGGCATAAATACACTACCGACGAAGGCGACATGCTGGGCATGACCACCTTTGGCGAATCGGCCCCGGCCGAAGACCTGTACAAGCACTTTGGCTTTACAGTTGATAATGTAGTGGCTCGCGCTAAAGCGCTTTTATAGATATGAGATGTTAGATATGAGATTTGAGACTCAGCTACACAGGATGTACGGGTTTCTAATCTCTTATCTGATTTGAAAAACAACAGATATTAGATGTGTGATTTGAGAGATCGGGAGTTTCGCCACTTGGCAAAATTCTCATATCTCATATCTCACATCTCAAATCTAAATCCATGAATTGGGAAAGTAGTTTAATCAAAAATTTAGCCTGGTCGTCAGAGATCATTAATGCTGCCGGCAAACAGAAAGTAGCGCAGCAAATTGCCGACAAGGTAAAGGATGGCGATGTGCTGGGCGTAGGCTCGGGATCTACCGTGTATATGGCTTTATTGGCTATTGCCGATAGAATTAAGGCCGAGAAGCTAAACGTTTTAGCTATTCCTACATCGTTAGAAATTTCGATGTTTTGTACCAAATTGGGCATCCCGCTTACCAGTTTGTTTGAACACAAACCCGATTGGCTGTTTGATGGTGCCGACGAGGTTGACCCAAACAATAGCCTCATCAAAGGTCGCGGTGGTGCCATGTTTAAAGAGAAGTTACTTATTGCATCCAGCGGGGTTAATTATATTATTGTCGACGACTCTAAAATAGTGGATAAAATAGGGACCAATTTCCCTATCCCTATTGAAGTGTTTCCACAAGCGTTGCTGCATGTGGAGGCCGAGCTTGAAAAATTAGGAGCCAACAGCATTATAGTACGACCGGCAAAAGGTAAAGACGGACCAATCATCACCGAAAACAATAACATGGTTTTAGATTGCCGTTTTAACGAGGTGCCCATAACCTTAGAAAAGGACATTAAAGGCATTACAGGCGTAATAGAAAGCGGATTATTTATAGGGTACAACCTGGAGATACTGGTTGCATCAAATAATTAACTTTGTTACGCCACTGTAACGCAATGATGATATTTAGCTTACAATAAACAGAATATTAACAAAGAACTTTACAAAACGGATCAAACGAATACATTTGCAGAAATATCTATCAATTTTATAGGCATTTTCAATTTGTAACGTTAACCCAATAAAAATTTAAATTTAATTAGACCAATATGGCAACCAGCAATGTAAAACAGATACACGATTTCGGACAAAGTATCTGGCTTGATTTTATCGACCGTGAGATCATGGTATCAGGAAAACTGAAACAATTAATTGATGAAGATGGCGTAAGAGGCGTAACCTCTAACCCTGCTATTTTCGAAAAAGCGATAACCAGCAGTTCTGACTATGATCAGGATATTACCGAACTGGCAAAAACAACTTCAGATAACGAGCAATTGTTTTTTGGTTTAGCTGTTAAAGATATTCAGAATGCTACCGCCTTATTTAAAGGTGTTTACGACGAATCAAACAAAGTTGACGGTTACGTGAGCCTTGAAGTTTCTCCGTTTTTGGCTTTAGATACCGAAGGTACCGCTAAACAGGCAGAAGAACTTTGGAAAAAAGTTGACCGCAAAAACGTAATGATCAAAATCCCTGGTACACAACCTGGTTTGGCTGCTATTCAGCAATCAATTGCAAAAGGTATCAATATTAACGTTACCCTGCTGTTTGGTTTAGAGCGTTACGAAGCTGTTACCGAAGCTTACATAGCCGGCTTAGAGGAACATTTAGCTGCAGGCCACAAAATTGCACACATATCATCAGTAGCCAGCTTCTTTTTAAGCCGTATTGACGTTATTGTTGATCCGTTATTGGAAGCAAAAGGCGAAAAAGCTTTATTAGGCGAAGTTGCTATAGCATCTGCCAAAAAAGCATACGAAATTTACAAAAGAGTGTTCAGCACCGAAAGATGGCAAAAACTTGCCGCACAAGGCGCGCAGCCACAACGTTTACTTTGGGCAAGCACAGGCAGCAAAAACCCTGCGTTTAAAGACACCAAATATGTTGAGGCTTTGATAGGTCCGGATACTGTTGATACCGTTCCTTTAGAAACTGTTGACGCTTTCCGCGATCATGGTATTGCTGCCAACACCCTGGAGTTGGGTTTAGCCGAAGCAACTGCAACTTTAGCTAAATTGAAAGACTTGGGTATCGATTTAGATGCTATCACTCAACAATTAGAGGATGAAGGTATCGAGAAATTCAACAAACCTTTCGAGAAGCTTTTAAAAGCTATTGAAGATCAAAAAAACAAATAAACCCAAGCAGATGGAAGTTGCTGATCTGAAGATCCTCTTTTTTGACGTTGGCGGTATTTTACTATCCAACGGCTGGGGGCACGAGGCACGCGAGGAAGCGGCCAAAAGGTTTAACCTCGATTACGCCGAAGTAAACTCCCTGCACAATTTCATTTTCAATGTATATGAAATTGGCAGTATCACGCTGGATGAATACCTGGATACGGTAATATTTAACCACCCCAGGGATTTTGTGCGCGAAGATTTTAAGGATTTTATTTTCTCAACCTCGGTTGAACTGCCCAATATGCTGCAATGGCTAAAGGAGTGGAAAAAAGACTGCGGCTTCCGTATTATCTCCCTTAACAACGAAGGGAAGGAGCTTAACGATTACCGGGTACGCAAATTTAAACTGCATGAGTGCTTTGATGCCTTTGTATCATCGTGCGAGGTTAAAATGCGCAAGCCCGACCCTGGTATCTGGCAACTGGCTATGGGTATTGCCCAGGTAACACCACAGCAATGCGTTTACTTTGATGACAGGATGATGTTTGTTACAACGGCCCAAAAACTGGGTATCCGTTCGTTTCAGCACACCAGTTTCGAAACCACAAAAAAAATATTAGAAGATCTAAAAAAAGAAAACCTCAAATAACATGAGCGCAACAACAAATAAATATGCTTTTGGCATGATAGGCTTAGGCGTTATGGGCCGTAGCTTACTACTCAACATGGCCGATCACGGTTTTGCAGTAGCCGGGCATGATAAAGATGCCGGTAAAGTAGCATCATTAAATGAAGAAGCAGGCGATAGGGCCGCTAAAGGTTTTGGCGATGTAAAAGAATTTGTACAAAGCCTTACTACCCCGCGTGCTATTATGATGCTGGTACCTGCCGGTAAAATTGTAGATGCCGTAATTGAGGAGCTTATTCCTTTATTGGAAAAAGGTGATATTTTAATTGATGGAGGTAACTCGCACTTTACCGATACCAACCGCCGTGTTGACCAACTGGAGGCTATTGGCCTGCATTTCTTTGGCATGGGTGTATCTGGTGGCGAAGAAGGCGCCCGTCGTGGCCCAAGCATGATGCCGGGCGGCGATAAGGATGCCTACAACGTAATGAAACCAATATTTGAAGCCATTGCCGCCAAGGTTGATGGTGTACCTTGTGTAACCTACATTGGTCCGGGTGCATCTGGTCACTTTGTTAAAATGGTACACAACGGTATCGAGT
Source organism: Mucilaginibacter cryoferens (assembly GCF_014205845.1). Classification (GTDB taxonomy): domain Bacteria; phylum Bacteroidota; class Bacteroidia; order Sphingobacteriales; family Sphingobacteriaceae; genus Mucilaginibacter. The sequence continues at coordinate 9,271 of NZ_JACHCR010000009.1, read as the reverse complement.
ACGGCTTAATGCAATTACTGGCAGAAACCTACGAGGTATTGAAAAAAGGCCTTAAGCTTGATAATGATGCCATCCAAAAGGTATTTGCCCAGTGGAATGAAGGCCGTTTACAATCGTTCCTGTTAGATATCACCAAAGATATCTTCGCCTTTAAAGCACCGGGGACCGATCATTTATTATTAGATGATATTAAAGACGAGGCCCGCGCCAAAGGAACCGGTAAATGGACATCGCAGGTAGCGATGGACCTGCAGGCACCTATCCCTACTGTTGATACCGCTGTATCAATGCGCGATCTGTCTAAATACAAAGCATTACGTGTTAAAGCGGCCGCTATATACAGCACAGACGAGATCGTTTTAGATGCCGATAAAGATGAGATACTTGTTGCATTAGAGCAGGCGTTTTATTTCACCATGATTATTAGCTATGCGCAGGGTATGCACTTACTTTCAAATGCATCTGCCGAGTACAAGTACGATCTGCACTTAGGCGAAATTGCCAAGATATGGCGAGGCGGCTGTATCATCCGCTCAAAATTCCTGAACGATATTTTTAACGCTTACGAGAAAGAAGCCGGCCTTGAGCACTTGCTGTTAGATAGCAATGTAGCGGCACTGGTTGAAGAATCTGTAAAAGGTATCAGAACATTATTATCAAAAACTATTGCTGCCGGTATTGCCACCCCTGCTTATGCCGCATCATTAAGTTACTTTGATGCTTTCCGCAGTGCAAGAATGCCATCTAACCTTACCCAGGCTCAGCGCGATTATTTTGGCGCACATACTTATGAGCTTATTGGTAAAGAAGGCACTTTCCATACACAGTGGACGAAGGCGGAGTAAGGATTTAAGGAGCAAGGAACAAAGAAAAAAGAAGGAACATAGATAGAAGGGAGTTAAGAACAAAGATGAATAGACTAAGGAGTTAAGAAGTGTTATGATGAGTAAGTCATCCTTGCTCTTTGCCCCTTCGTCCTTATTCCAAAAATCCTTGCTCCTTGCTCCAAAAATCTTTGTTCACAAAATAAAATCAACAATGAGCACAAGCACAAAATCAGAGCCTACCATATTTATTATTTTTGGTGGCACGGGCGATTTAAATTCCCGTAAAATTGCCCCGGCACTGTATAATTTATTTTTAGACGGCTGGATGCCTAAGCAATTTTCTATAATTGGCACCGGACGTACCAAACTTACCGACGAGCAATTCAGAGAGAACCTGCATAACGATATCAACCAGTTTTCGCGCAGCGGTAAAACCGACGAGAAGAAATGGGCCGAGTTTGTAAACAACATTTACTACCAGGTATCTGATGCAACCGACGCCGAAACCTATAAAGAGTTTGGTAAACGGATAGACAAGCACAATGCCGAGTGGAAAACCAAGGCAAACGTATTGTTTTACCTTGCAGTAGCGCCTAACTTTTTCCCTATCATCGCATCCAATATTTCTAAAGCCAAACTGGCCGAAGATAAAAAACGGGTACGCATCATTATCGAGAAGCCATTTGGCCACGATCTGGAAACTGCCAAAGAGCTAAACCAATTGTTGAAGAGCATTTTCGACGAATGCCAGATATACCGTATAGACCATTACCTGGGCAAAGAAACCGTACAAAACATAATGGCTTTCCGCTTTGCAAACTCCATTATGGAGCCATTGTGGAACCGTAACTATATTGAGCACGTACAGATCTCGGTTACCGAGCAACTGGGCGTTGAAGAACGTGGTGATTACTACGATGGCAGTGGCGCTATGCGCGATATGATACAGAATCACCTGTTGCAATTACTTTGCCACATTGCCATGGAACCACCGGTTAGCTTTAGCGCCGATGAAGTACGCGACCGCAAGGTTGATGTATTAAAAGCCATGCGCAAATTTACTCCAGAGGATGTACGTAATTCGGCTGTTAGAGGCCAGTACGGCAGCGGCTGGATGAAAGGCAAAGAAGTTCCGGGATACCGTGAAGAGCCTAAGGTTAATCCCGAATCTAATACCGAAACTTTTGCAGCTATTAAGTTTTTTATTGATAACTGGCGCTGGCAGGGTGTACCTTTCTATTTACGTACCGGTAAAAGAATGCACCAGTCATCATCTGTTATTACCATCCAGTTTAAGGATGTGCCGCACATGATTTTCCCTGCCGAAGCCACCGAAAGCTGGCAGCAAAACAGGCTGATCATTAGCATACAGCCAGAAATGAGCATCCGCTTACAGGTACAGGCTAAACGCCCGGGTATTGATATGGTACTAAACGCCGTTGATATGGTGTTTGATTACAAAGGTACCTATACCAACCAGGCACCAGAAGCTTACGAAACCCTGATACTGGATACCATGATGGGCGATCAAACCCTGTTTATGCGTGGCGACCAGGTTGAAGCTGCATGGGAATTGGTTATGCCGATACTAAGCACATGGCAACATAAAAAGAGCCTTAACTTCCCTAATTATTCTGCCGACTCATGGGGACCGGAAGCCGCCGAGGCATTAATTGCCCGTGATGGTTATAACTGGTTTACATTACCGGTAAACGGGAAGAAAAATTAATTGAATCTGTGGCCTGAAGTCAGTGGTCGGAGGTCTGAAAAATGAATGGATTACCCTGTTCTTGATTTCAGGTCTCCGAGCACCGATCTCAGACCTCCGACCACTGAAAAATAGCACATGAACTTAAATATCTTTAATACTGCCGATGAAGTGCTTATGGCCCTGGCAGATTATTTTGTTAAAATAGCCGATGCATCCATCACCGCCAGGGGTAAATTTACCGTAGCCCTATCGGGAGGCAGCTCGCCCAAAAAACTGTATGAGCTTTTAGCTTCTACCAGCTATGCCGACCAGGTTGACTGGACCAAGGTTTATTTCTTTTTTGGCGATGAGCGCAACGTGCCTCAAACCCATAAGGATAGCAACTACCTGATGGCTAAAACAGCCCTGTTTGATCCTTTACTGATAAGCCCTGCCAACATCTTCGCGGTTGATACCACGTTTGAGCCGGCCGAAGCTGCTGCAAGGTATTGGGAAATGACGGCTACCTTTTTTGATGAGGACGAGTTAAGCTTCGACCTTGTACTATTAGGCTTGGGCGATAACTCGCACACCGCGTCGTTATTTCCGCATACACCGGTATTGCACGATACCACACCCGGTGTAAAAGAAGTATGGCTGGAAGACCAGCAGGTATGGCGCATTACACTTAATGCACCGTTAATAAACGATGCACGCTACATCGCATTTCTGGTTTATGGCGAAGGCAAGGCAATTGCTGTACACCATGTACTGGAAGACGACGAAAACATTGAAGAATACCCTGCCCAACTCATCGACTCGATAGTTGGCGAAACCGAATGGTTTTTAGATGAGCCCGCCGCGGCAAATTTGCAGGAATTAGAATAACGCTAACATAATTTAAATAAAGGAGGCTGCAAATTTTACGTTTGCAGCCTTTTTTATGTGTATGTCGCGGCAGTTACACATTAAACCTTCTGGAAATAAAAAACCATTGCCCAAATATACTTAGTGTATTTATATTGTTAAAATTTATTTCACAAAATCACTTAAAAGTAGAACAAAATTGAATTATTAACTATAAAATATTTCAATTTTCAATCATTTAGTAATTTTATTTTATTAAAATAAGCTATTATTAATAATACAATAATAAAAATCAGATTAAAACTAAAAAAAAATCAATACACAACTATATTAACTTTACTATAACGTTTAAGTTATCTTATTTTTTGATGTTTTAACACCAATAAAACGTTTAAATACCATCGTAAACTCAACCTGAATTAACACTTCCTCAATATTGCAATATAAAATTTACAAAAAGCATTAATTCCAACCACAATCCATACTCCTTTTTGCCTTAATGCTAAAAATCAGCTATCGAACTGTAATGTAATTGTTACAATCTATATTGTGTTTTAACAACTATTAACTATTTAACTGATTTAAGCATGAAAAAAAGTTTCCTCAAAAACTTGATTGGGATTCTATTGGCTTTATTTTGCCAATACGCCTACGCCCAAAACCGGACAATTACCGGTACTGTAACAAGTAAAGACGATGGTTTACCCATTCCGGGGGTAAGTGTTACCATAAAAGGCACACACATTGGCACACAAACGTCCGGCACGGGTAAGTTTTCGTTAAGTGTCCCCTCATCCGGCACAACCCTTGTGTTTTCTTTTATTGGGTTCGCAAAAACCGAAGTGCCAATTGGCAGCAGCGATGTAGTGACTATTGCTTTAGCCAACGATTACAAGCAATTGAACGAGGTAGTGGTAACAGGATCTGGCGTGGCAACAAGTAAAGCCCGCTTAGGCATTGCTGTTGAATCTATTTCAGGTAAAAATTTACCACCCTCCCCACAGGCATCCATTGAACAGGCCCTTGTGGGTAAAATTGCCGGTGCCCAGATCTCGTCTGTGGATGGTACACCCGGTGCCCGTACCAATATTGTTCTTCGCGGTATCAATACCATACAGGGCGGTACTTCACCAATGATTTTGATAGACGGCGTTGAATCGAGGTCTACAGACATCAGTTTAATTGATCAATCAATTGTTGATCACATTGAGGTTGTGCAGGGAGCGGCCGCCTCAACTATCTATGGCGCGCAAGGTGCAAACGGCGTAATCCAGATTTTTACCAAAAAAGGAGCTCAGGGAAAGGTCAAGATCGATCTATCGAGCAGTGTTGCCGCAGGTAGTTATATCAATAACGGTAACGTGCACCAGGCCAAGCTAAGCAGTTTTAAAACAGATGCTAACGGGAATTTTATAGATGGCAGTGGCAACATTATTAAACTGGATGAAGATGGCACTTACCCCGGCATCACATGGGCCTATCCATCGGGCAATGGAAACCCCACTGCAATGTCGAACCCATTAAATACGGCACATCAGCAGTATGGCACCAACCTTAAATATTACGATCACCTTAAACAATTATTCCGTACGGCCTACACGCGTAATAATAGTGTAGCTGTATCAGGCGGATCGGAAAAAAGCGATTATGCTTTAACCATATCCAACAATCACCAGGAAAGTAATATTGTTAAAAATGGATATAACGACAGGACCAATTTAACGGCAAATATTGGCACCGAATTATTTAAAGGGTTTACACTTAGATCAACCACACAATTAATATATACAAAAAATACCCTTAATCCATCATTCGGGATAGGTGGAAACGCAATATTTAACGCGCTTAACTCCTCTCCTTTTTATGATTTTAATCAAAAATTACCCGATGGAAATTACCCCTATTCATTAAACTCAGGTACAGTGAGCGTTAACGGAAGCAATCCTTTTTATAATTTACAATATGCAAGCAAAAAGGATAACAGGATAGATATCATTGAAAACATCCAGGCCGACTACAAGATCAATAAGTTTATTGAACTGAGCGCCAAATACGGGATAAACAACACCCATCAGGATATAAATTATATTTATCAAAACCAATCAGGAAACGCCAATTCAAATGATACAGAAAGCTGGGTATCATTTAATAATAACGCTGATAATACCGGCGAGGTTGATAAGCAAAGCAACAATACAACCTTTCAGAACTTTAACGGATCAGCTACTATCCGAACTGACTTTGAAAAAGATTTTCACTTAAACGTTCCTATAACAACCAGTACTTTATTGCAGTATGATTACAGGAAAAATAACCTTAACAAGTTTTTTGTTTATGGATACAGTTTACCAAGCTATCCAATATATAACTTTCAGCAAACTCAAACACAACAAGTGCTGCAAGATTACACAGAACCTTTTGTAACCTATGGGTATGTTGTTAACCAAAAAATTGATATTGGGGAGTATGGAGGTATCGGAGGGGGTTTCAGAAGTGATTATTCATCTGCATTTGGCCAGGGCTCAAAACCCTTTACGTTCCCTAATGCAAATGCCTATTTAAGGCCATCGTCTTTTGATTTCTGGAAAAACAGCAGCCTTGGTAATCGCATACCCGAGTTTAAATTACGGGCGGCTTATGGTAAAGCAGGTATACAGCCCGGCGCTTTTGACAGGTATCCTACATTAGACCCTAAAAACGTTGGCAATGCATTAACGTTTGCATTACTAAATGCTCAAAAAAACCCAGACCTGCATGTTGAAGTTTCAAGAGAGTTTGAAGCTGGTACCGATATCGGGATCAAAGGCTTTAACGGCAATTGGCTAAGCGATATTAATTTAAGCGTAACCTATTGGAACCGCAAAGGCTCCAATATAATTTATGATGTAAGTGTTGCACCGTCTACCGGTCCCCTTACATTAAAAACCAACGCCATTGATATGTCATCAAACGGCATTCAGGCGTCTTTAAATATCAATGTATTGAAGGCGAAAGATTTTAACTGGAACGTAACCACCAATTTTAGTCACCAAACATCAAAAATTGATAAAATAAACGGTCCGCCAATTATCTTAACATCAGCTGCAGGCAGTACCCAGGAAGTTTTACTGGCCGGCGCAAAAATTGGCCAGATTTATGGTTACAAGGCGTTAACAAGTCTCGATCAAAAAAACCAGGAGGGCGTTGCCTACATACAACCTGCAAATTATAACCAATATGAAATAGTGGATGGCAGGGTAGTAAACAGAACAACCAAAGGCGTGCAGTTTACCAATGAGGTTTACGCGTTGGGCGATCCAAACCCTAAGTTCAACATGTCGTTTATTAATAATTTCAATTACAAGCACCTTTCATTCAACTTTCAGTTTGATTGGGTTCATGGAAGCCACTTATACAACCAAACCAAAGAATGGATGTATAGGGATGGCATAAGCAGCGATTATGATAAACCGGTAACCATAGATGGCCAAACAGCCGCCTATACAGCCTATTACCGAAGCATATATGCTGATTATTTTGGAGCAAGGAACGGCCCCGCCCGTAACGGAACTAAAGATTACTTTTATGAAGACGCATCTTTTGTGAGGCTAAGAAATATTTCTGTAGGCTACGATTTTACTTCGCTGATAGCTAATAAAGTTTTCAGAAGAGTAGTACTAACGTTTGCTGCCCGCAATATTTTAACGTTTACCAAATACACCGGCTTTGATCCTGAAATAAGCTCTGGCTCTTCAAATTCATCATTTGACAGGGGGGTAGATCACGACTCCACTCCTAATAACAAATCGTATCAATTGGGATTAAGCCTTGGATTTTAATTGACTTATTAAATTAAAAACATGAAAAAATATAAATATTTATCAATTGGTTTTGCAGCGGCTATCTCATTAGCTGTATCATCCTGCAAAAAAGAACTGGACGTAAAAAATCCCAATTCACCAACAATAGAACAGGCAAAGGATGAACCAGGAATTATTTCGCTATCAACCGCAGCGGTGTACATAAACGGATTTAATGGCAACAGCCCTTCCATTATCGACAATCAAAACTGGTTGGGTGATAGTTATTTTTCGTTAGGCATTGGTTATCATGAATTATTGGGCGATAATATATCGGCCGAAGCATCTAATCAAAATATCAACGTGGTTAACCTGCCCGATTATGTAATACTTGATAACGGCAGTAAGATCACCAATACATCCCCTTCTAAAAGTGTAATAAGAATAAGTAATGCACGTGATAAAAAGCCCGCCAATATGTTTTTTTATGAGTGGGCCTATATGTATTCATTAAACAATGCCTGTAACCAGGTATTAGCTTTAGTTGATAATATAAAGTTTACCGGTAATGCCGAAACAAAAAAGAATACCATAAAAGCGTGGGCTTATTGGTGGAAAGGATTTGCATATTCAAAAATAGGCTCGGTTTATTACGCTGGTATTATCGATAACACCGTTGGCGTTGGCAATACATCTACGCTGGTATCAACTTATGTTACAAGTGCGGCCATGATTACCGAGGCAAATAAAAACTTTGATGAGGCAAGCACTTTATTAAGCGCCATTACAAGCACATCAGATTATAGTACAGTTTTGGGTAAATTATTGCCAAATTTTGTTCAAACAGGTAAAGGTGGCGTGCTTACTACTGATATGTGGATAAGGAATATCAACACCATGAAAGCGCGCAACTTACTAGCAAATAAAAGATTAACCGCGATGACCGCCACCGATTGGAGCGCTGTTTTAACATTGGTAAATGCAGGCATCAAATCTGATGATTTTGTTTTCACCGGCCGTACCTCGGCAACAAATGGATTTTTCTCGGCAAGCGGCGGATCTGTTGCTGCTATGACAACAGGTTTGCCTAAATCAACCACTTTTAAAGTTAGCGAAAGATTAATTCAGGAATATAAAACCGGCGATAAAAGGCTTGCTACTAATTTCGCTACAAATCAGTATACCAACCAGGTGGGTGGATTTACCTTTAGTACCAGGTGGCAATTATTGGATGCCAATGGTGTTGATAAAGGCGGGGTAGCGGTACTTAGCGATAAAATACCGGGTAACTATGAATTATATATAGCCGGAAGCTACGAGGAGAACGAACTCATGAAAGCCGAAGCCTTAATAAACACAGGCAGCATACCTTCGGGCTTATTAAGCATCAATAATGTTAGAACTTACCAGGGAGCCGGTTTAGCTGCTTTGAGCAGTGCATTAAGCTTAACTGATGCGAAAGAAGAACTAAGAAGAGAACGCAGAGTGGCATTAGTGTTTAGAGGACTTGCATTTTATGATGCAAGGCGATGGGGTGTTATAGACGACATATCTAAAGGAGGAGGGCGTACAAATGCTGTTGTGCTTGGCACAGATGGTGTTTTGAATACCCACGCAACCATCAACTATGATTTTCTTGATTACTGGGATGTACCCGCAGACGAATATGTTATCAACCCACCCGCATCAGGTAGCGCTCCAATCAAAAACCCCAACTGATTTGTATCGTTCTTTATATAATATCAGTTAATTCTGCTAAGGCCGCGCAAGCAAATGCGTGGCCTTTTATTATTGTAGCATAATAGCATGTTTAGTAGAAAGCTTTAAGAAGCTGTCTAAAAATACAAAGGCATGCCGTTATTGCTTCGTCGTACCCCCTACCCATGACAAGGTTTAAAACCACCCCTTTTGTCATTCTGAACGATAGTGAAGAATCTATTCTTCGCCATGCCTATTCGCTCTGTATAGTCTGCGAATAGACGCTTCGTACCTACCCATGACATGTTAAAAAACGTTTGTCATCCTATGTTTGTGGGAGATTGTGAAAAGAGATAAATAAGGAATAATTTTAAATCAGAAGAAAAGGGTAAAGAGAAAGATCATGGTCT
>NZ_JACHCR010000008.1 GCF_014205845.1 Mucilaginibacter cryoferens | reverse complement strand
AAAAAGAAGCTACAAAACTTGGATTTATCATTCAGAAAGTAGCTTGATTATCAATAACTTAAAAACACGTCATTATAAGGCACGAAGCAATCCCCTACTTACAGAGTAGCTGTGCAAATCGGCCCTGTATTTTGGGGATTGCTTCGTCGTACCTCCTCGCAATGACGATCTTTTTTAAGATGTAATTACAGTTTTTTCCGGATTAACTCCGCGCTATCATTCAGTGAGATAGTGTTATTTTTTGACCATCAGCCACATAAAAACAAAAAAAGGGACAAGATCACTCATGACCCTGCCCCTCCAATCTAGATAAGGTATAAATTAAAGCTCCCGCACCCAAATGTTGCGGTAGCTTATCGGTTCGCTTTTATCGCCGTGGGCTTGTAGTTTGATGGGTTCGGCACCGTGTTTACGATACTCGGGCTGACCGATGTAGGGAGTATCGCCTTTCAACGAGGTGTTGTTTTGCACCAGTACACCGTTATGTAAAACCGTTGCGCGGGCAGCCGATTTTAGGGTGCCGTCCTCGTTAAAACGCGGGGCTGTCCAAATTACATCGTAATATTGCCATTCGCCGGGTTTGCGGCAGGCGTTTACCAATGGAGGCGATTGTTTGTATAAGCTGCCAGCCTGACCATTTACATAGGTTGGATTTTTGTAATTATCCAAAACCTGTAACTCGTAACCTCCAGCGCCCCAGGGCAAAGCAGCCAAAAAAATACCGCTGTTACCGCGTGCCTGGCTACTGCCTGTTATGTTTGATGGAATGCGGTACTCTATATGCAGCTGAAAATCTGTAAATTTTCTTTTGGTGCGGATGTCGCCTGCACTTTTATCAACCGTGATGGCGTTATCGGCAACCTTCCATTTATGGGTAGAGGTAGAATCGTTGAGGGCTACCCATTCATCCAAATTTTTACCGTCGAATAAAACGATAGCATCAGATGGTGCCTGGCCCATTTTTTCACCGGGTGTTACTATGGCCGGTACGGGTGTCCAGTACTCGGTATCCTCGGGCTTTCCTTTTTGCTGCGCGTTTGCAGCCATTGCCGATCCGGCTATTAAAGCCACTAATAATATGTGAAATTTCATATTTAATTATTTAAATGATGAGTGTAAATAAAAAGCTTGTTAACTATTTGAGCGATTTTATCCAGAGCGCTATTTTACGGGCCTCGGCTAAAGGCACCTGCGGCATTGGCGGCATCGGTGTCGAATAATCGGGCCAATGTTCTGGCTTGGGGTTATGAATCAGCTGTACCAGTTCGTTAACACTGTATTTGCGTTTAGCCACATCTACATAGGCCGGCCCCACCTGGCGCTTATTGGCGTTATGGCAAGATAGGCAGGTATTTTTCATCAGCAATGGTTTTACCTCATCATAGGTTGGCACGGCGTTTACTGCCCCCAATAATTTTGCAGCGGTAGCTTTTGCTGTTGCTCCCTTTTTGGGGGCGGCAGGTAAGCCAGCTTTTACTGTTTTGGCGGTGTTAAGGGTGCTCACCCCGGTCATAGACAATTTTTGCCCTTCGGGGATATTGTTTAGGGTGTAGTAGGCAGTTGGGTGCACCAGGTTAAAATAGTTTTCCTTATCGCGTACGCCATCCAGCGTAATGGTATGTATGTAGTACCTGCGCAGGTTGTTTACAATAAGCCTGGCTTTTAAACCATCCTCAGATACTTTAACGCCAACAATAGGGCATTTCTCGGTATTCTCGGGCGGACTGCCATACACGGCCTGGTATTTATAAATAAAGCTTTCAACCGAGTACGACGCGATATCTTCGGCTACCTTTTTATCAACCGGTTTGGTAAATTCTATTTCAAAACCATCGGGCATAGCACGTATGGCGCGCATTTCAAAAGGCACCTTATTATTCCATACCAAACGCTGTAACCCCATGGTAGATTCGCCTGCCGAACCCCAGCCGCGGTTAGTTTCGCCCGCGGCCAGTGAACCATCTGGTAACCAGGCCAGCCTGATGACACCCGACTGAAAACCACTGCGGAACGCCCAGGCAGCACCCTGGTATTCGCCGTTCACTTTTTCTAAAAAGATACGGTCGAGCATACTTTGCCCCTGATCGCATACCAGCAACTGGCCTGCAAACGGACCAAAAGTATCTTCGGGTATTTTTACAATTTCGGAGTTGGAAATACCCAAAATACCATGCGGCAGCCAAACTACCGGCAGCGTTAATTCGGGGATCTCTTTTTTAACTTCAAACTCGGTCCTGAATTTTTCGTTGGGGATATCCTGGGGTTTAAAAGGCTGTCCGCTTTTATCAAATTCTATCCTTGGGTTATTTTTGGCAAAGAATTGTTCGGGCGTTAGCTTTAAGGGAGAATTTGGCAGGTTGGTCCAAACCAAACTGGATGGATGGCCCATAAAAGCGCCTTTTTTGATCTGCATAATACTTCCCGATCCTACCCAGTCGCCCTGGTTATCGCTGTACCACAATTCGCCGTCTATCATACTGATACCGCATGGCGAGCGGAAACCCGCCGCCCAGGGGGTAACGGTGCCGTCCTCCTTAATATTTAAAGCCCAGCCCCTATAAGGCACAAAGCTTTTAGGGTGCCACCAATCTGGCGGGAAACCCAGGTTTAGCGTTACAAAAAAGGAGCCATCGGGTGCCAGTTTGGGGCCGAAGCTGTATTCGTGGTAATTACCAGACAGGGGCCAGGCGTATATGGTTTCAAACACATCGGCCTTGCCATCCATATTGGTATCCTGCAGTTTGGTAAGCTCGCCGCGTTGTACTACGTATAAAGCGCCGTCTTTCCAGGCCGCGCCCAAAACTTCGTGCAGGCCCGATGCAAATTTCCTGAAATATGGATGCTGACTGGTAGGGTTTTCCACCATAAAAATATCACCCCTGCGGGTGGTTACCGCCAGTGTGCCATTAGGCAAGGTGCACAAGCCACCAACTTCCAGTATGGTACCCTCGGGCGCGGGTACTTTCATGATCTTGAAAAAATCGTCCTCTTTCGGCGATTCGGCCTGGGCGTATGTTTTTTGCGTATTACTTAACAGCGAGGCAGCTAATATGGCAGTAAATAACGTGGCCCTGTTTATCATTTGTTTTAGTGTATAAGTCATGATGAAGGCTCCTTAAAAGATAATAGAATAGGTTAATTTCTTTTGGATAGGTACGATGAGCTCCTGCTTGCCGCCCGCGTTGCGCAGAATGGGTTTGGCTCCTGCTGCATCCTCTATGCGGATGTAGTAGGATTTATCATCAACTGTATACAGGCCGTTGCCAAGGTCTTCGATATTGGTACCCGTAGCCAGCTGCGCAAACAAACCATCAACCGGATTTTGCAGTGTTACTTCGCGGTGGATGCCGTGGCCGCCTGTTATCACTGTACTGGCATCATTAACCATGGTGCCATAAATAAGGTATTTAAACGTTGGTTCATCATTGGTATTTAAAACATAGCCTTTAGGGCGGTAACCCGTGCCGGCGGTATCTGCCGCCCAAGTCGCCTGTGTATTGGCCAGTTTTTGTATCGCCGGTACCGGTTTACCTAAATATTGTACAGAACCAGCCACGCGCGAAGAGCCGTCGCCCCTATCGTGCCACATGGGTGTAGCATCTAAAAAGCCGCCACGCCATAGCTGTACAATCATCCCTTTATCCATATCGTAGGTATAATGTACCAGATCGGGGCTGCCCACGTTTACGCCGTGGGTTACACGGATGCCTCCCGGCAGATCAGAAAAACTGCGCAAAATAGTATTGGCGGTAGCGTTGATGAGGATAGGATCAACAGGATCATTGTTACTTACGTTGGCATCGCTCAGTAAATACTCGCGGATGCCGGGACCGGATACAGTTAACCCCAAAGCGGGTTTGGCCCAATCAATTGTTTTGGCGTAAAACAGTTCAAAAGGGTGTTCGCCGGGTTGTAATTGTATTTTACCTGTGCCTCTAAAATCGGCTACCGGTACCGCATCGGCACCGCCAATGTGTAATGCGCCCTTACCACCAGGTACGCTCAACTTAAAGGTGTATTCGCCAGCCTCGGTTACTTTGATGGTACCTGTGTAACGAAGAAAGAAATCATTAGCAAGCTTACCCTGGTTTGATGACAAAATGGTTGATGCACCTTCCGCCTCGGCTTTTAGTTTTTTGTAATCGGCCTCGGTAGTGCTACCGCCTTTATAAACCGCGTATTTTAGGTTTGATAATATAGGGGGCGCTTTATCAAAACCAGTAATGCTGATATTACGGAACGCAACGGCACCATGATCGCCCTGAATGCGCAGCGGACCGGCAGTTGTTTCTTTACTATCCATAGCACCGCGGGTTGGCCCGGCAAGCTCTACATTATCCTGTACCAAAACACCGTTTAGCCAAACATATATCACTTTGGCATTGCTTATTTTTTTGCCCTGTGCATCAAAACGCGGTGCCTGGAACGAAATTTTTATATGCTGCCACAAACCGGGGGCCCTGCTGGCGTTTTGCCTTGGCGCATGGCCGTCATAACCTTGCTGCCCATCGGGTTTGCTATCGTCCCAACGCTCGTAAATGCCTGCATTATCGCCCGATTTGGGGTTAACAACACCCCAGCTATCCAGCAGCTGAATTTCATACCGGCCCTGTAAATAAATACCCGAGTTTGATGCTTTAGCCATCATATAATCCAGCTCCAGGTCTACATCGCCATAGCTGGTTTTGCTATACAAATCTTTCGCGCCGCTTTTACCGGGCAAATTAATGAGGATGCCGTTGCCACCTTTGGTGGTTAAAACTTCGTCTTTATCTAAATCGGCCTGTACGCCCGAGGCCAGTTTCCAGTTTGATGCGGGTTCCTGAAAAAAAGAAAGATCATTTAGCGGCACCGTGTTTTGCGCCATCAACCGGTTGCCGCCAAGCAGCAACAGCAGCAACACCAGAGATCTTTTGCCACCAAAACTAATGGGAGGATGCTTAATACAATACATTATGTTTAAATTATAATATGGTTTATATCGATAAAAGGCTTGTAACCTTATACCGTGCAATTTAATTATTTGTACAATCGATTGCGTATTTTATTTTAACAAAAAATGATAGAAAATTGGCTTGGGTGTTGGATCGCTGTAAGCGACTTTTATCAATCTCCCTTCAAATTTTAAAATCCTGAGCCTCTGAAGGGAGAATGGTAATCCGGCGACAGACTTCCGAAGTTTAAAAACTTCGGAAGTCTGGGATCTACACCAATCCCCAAACTTTTGTCATTTCTCTTTCGCCATCCAGCTATTTAACCACCTGCTGCTTACCCTTATTATCAAAAATAATTACGCTTTTCATGCTATCATCTACCTGCATAAAACGGGCAGATTGCGACAGGAAAGAGTTACCGTAGTAAAACTCCTGTTTGGCTATCCGGCCATCGTTGTATTTTATCACAGCGTAAGCATCCTGCGCTGCGGCGGCTATTATCTTCACCTTCGCGTTTAGCTTAAATACCTTTAGCGAATCCCTGTTTTGGCTGGCTGCCAGCAGGATGTGCCCGCTTTTATCGCGCAGTTTTACCAGTGCCTTGCCATTGCCAGGGATATAGATACCGCTTTGCAAAATGCTCATCGGCTTAAACCCGCCTTTGCCATCGCCTTTTAACATTAAGCCGTTAAGGGCATCGTACCTGCCGGTTGATGCATCAGCGCCATAATCGTTACCGTTCATCACCACATCCAGGTTGCCATCGCCGTCGAAATCGCCGGTTTCCATACCGTTAAGTACCGATACCTGGGCCTCAATGGGTAACGGAATGAGCGCGAATTTGCCGTTGCCATCGTTACGCAAAAAGCATGATTTTAGCAGGTTGGCTTTTAATCGCAATGCACCATTCATTTGCTCGGGCGTAAGTACATCCGTCATGGTGGCCGTGGCAAACGATTTATAGTTGGTAAACTTCTTTTTAAGGCTTATCATTTGCTTTAACTGATCTTCCCTCCCATGCAGCGGAAACTCTTTTTTATCACCATTTACATCGGGGAAAAAAACAGACGGAATAGCGCTGTAACCGCTGCCATCAAAGTTTTTGGCAGTGATGTATATAGGGTACTGGTCGCTGGCCTGTAACAGGCTGTTTTGCCCAAGGTTGCCCACTATATAATCTGTACGTCCGGTATGCCTGAAATCGCCACCGGTTATGGTATTCCACCAGCCCAGCTTATCGCTGATGCCCGATTTTGAGGTGATGTTTACAAACTTACCATGATCGTTTTTAAGAAAAGTTATGGGCATCCATTCGCCGGCCATGATCAGATCGGGCCAGCCATCGTTATCAAAATCGGTAAACAGGGCGTCGCAAACCAGCCCTGCGTTTTTCAATGCAGGGGCAACCTGCGCGGTAACATCGGTAAATTTAACGTGCCCGTTGTGGCTATCGTTCCGCAAAATAATGCTGGATACCGGCTGCGGATATTTCCAGGGTTCTACCCTGCCAGATATAAACAGATCCAGCTTACCATCTTTATTATAATCGCAGGCACGTACGCACAGCTTACTGGTAAAGTTTGTGGGCAGGGCATCTGTAGCTAAAGTAAAATTGCCCTTACCATCGTTTAAGTATAACCTATCCTGGTATTCGGGGCTACCAGCGGCGGTTTCGTAACCACTACTGGCAGCATACAAATCCAGCTTGCCATCGCCATTGGCATCAAACAGCAACAGACCTGCATCTTTATATTTTGCCTGGCTTTGCTGTTTGTTATTGAACAAGTTGCGCTGTATAAATTTGCCGTTGGGCTGCTGTAAAAATACCTGTGCCGGAAAATTGGAGTTACCACCAATCACTACATCGTCTAATCCGTTGTTATCTACATCGCCAACAGCCAAAGCCGGGCAATATTCTGATAGTTTATGTGGTAAAAGCTTTTGGATATTAAAGTCGATAAAATTGGCATCTTTACTTACATAATGAATCCCTAATGAATCTGTAACCTCTTTAAACAACGATTTGAGGTAAACTGCCGGCAGTGTGCTGGTATAATTATCATTAGCGTCGGCAATGTTTACGGTTAGTTTTTGATCGGCCTTTACATTAAGCAGTTTTTGCTTTTTGCCGCCCGGCCATTTTATCACTACCGAATCTACCTTGTTTACCTTACCCAAACCAAAATGAGCGATGTTTTGTACACTCGATAAATATCCCCGGTACGGATCGTTTTCATAAACCTGCTGTTTGCCTTTATCATAGTATATATTAACCAAAGTACCCAGGGCGTTGATGTTCTGCTTATCGCCTTTAAAGCTAATTTGCAGGTAATGGGTATCATTAAGTTTGGTTTTATCGTCTCTGGAGGTATTACGGGACACCAATGCTTCATCGTTAATATTGTTGATCACCATATCCATGGTACCATCATTATCCAGATCAACATATACAGCACCGTTAGAAAACGATGGGATGTTTAATCCCCAGCTTTTACTTACATCCTGAAAAGTAAGGTTGCCGTTGTTTTCAAAAGCGTAGTTGGGGATCTTAATTTCGGGAATCTGCTCCAGTACTTTTTTCTTGGGTACTGCCGCGAAGGCATCCTTGCGGTAGGTCATAAAATCGCGGTCTGATACATCCTTGGGGAAACCATTGGTTACCACCAGGTCGCGAAAGCCGTCGTTATTAAAATCGGTAACCAGTGGTGTCCAGCTCCAGTCTGTTTGTGAAATGCCGCTCATAAAACCAACCTCGCTAAATGCAGGGCTGCCCAAAGTGCCATTTTGCCCCAAACGCGGCCCCTGGTTTACCTGTAACGTGTTGCGCACGTATTGGTATTGCGTTTTAAACATATCAAACAGTTCAAACATCTGGTAGCTGTTGGCTCCCAGTATCATTTTTTTACGGTAATTATCGGCTGGGTTCATATCCAGTTCAAGCACATCGGCAAGGCCATCGTTGTTGATGTCTACAATATCCTGCCCCATGGCATTGTATGATGTATGTTTAAAATATTCTTTGGATCTATCTGTAAAAGTGCCGTTATGGTTGTTGATGTATAAAATATTGCTCGATACAAAATCGTCAGATACGTAAATGTCTTTCCAGCCATCGCCGTTAATATCAACCGTTGTGGCGCCGTGGCCAAAGCCCTCGGTAGTAATACCCGCCTGGTCTGATACGTTATGAAATACAGCATGGTGCAGTTTCTCGTCCCAATCGTTACGATACAGCTTACCGGCGCTGCTGCTGCTTGTGCGACTGGCCTTGCCAAAAACGTTGGGGTAATAGGCAGATGACGCCGTGTTAACGGTGAGGTACATATCCAGGTCGCCATCGTTATCATAATCAAAAAAGCTGGCCATGGTTGATTGCTGGGTAAGTTCCAAACCATACTCCTTAGCCATGTTTTTAAAATGCGGAATGCCATCTTTATCCACCCCCTGGTTTATGTAAAGGATGTTACGGCGACGGGTAGAATCGGGGTAGATGGTATTGCATACATAAATATCCATCAACCCATCATTATTAATATCTACAACGGCAACACCACGGCCCCAGCGGCCAAGGCCGCTTACGCCGGCTTTATCGGTAATATCTTCAAACTTAAAATTACCTTTATTGAGGTACAGGCGATTAGATACCAGGTTGCCCGTAAAGTAAAGATCCTGCAAGCCATCGTTATTAAAATCGCCTACACCAACACCGCCCCCGTTGTAAATATTGGTGAGATCGATAGGATTTATAGTATCGGTTTCGATGATTTGGTTATTGAAGTGAATGCCCGAGTGCGACGAAGAAATTTGCTCAAACAAGGTATGTTTTTTGCAAGCGCACAAACATACCGACAGCAAGAGCAGGGCCGAAAAGTAGATCTTATTCATAAAAGAATATATACTGAAATTAATACTATACACTTAATTATTTGTTGATAAAGGCCAATATTTTTTTAACCTCCTGCGGGTAAATGGCTATATGATGCGTATGCACAAAAAACCTTACAGGCGGCGCCTTATCGGCAACAAGTACCGAAATTACGTTTGTTGTTAACTCCGGCATGTGGCAGCTGATGCACTTGGTTTTAAGCACATCGGCGCTTAGCTTATCTGTCATTTTACAATAAACATGATTGGGCTTGTTGTGGCAACTGAGGCATTTTTGCGTATACAAAATATCGTTACCGCGGGTATTCTGGTGCGTATCGTGGCAGGTTGCACAATCCATTTTGCTATACATGTAGCATTTGCTGGTTTTTAGCAGCTGTAATTGCTTACCATGCACATCCAGGTGGCTGGTATCTAAACTATGTTGAAACTCGGGCAGTTTAAATTTGGCAAGCGTATCGCCGGGCATAAATGCAAAAGTTGATTTAAGTAGTGCCGTATGGATGCCCGAATGGCATACCGCGCACATATCCATTTTTTGATCGCGGGTTAAGGTTGAATAACGGGCTATAAACCTCGCCGTTTTAACGGTTGGGTTATTGGTCTGAAAACTTACATGCTGCGCGCCGGGGCCATGGCAGCGTTCGCAATCAATACCGTAAACCAACGTGCTTTTATCAAACTGCTCGTCGCGGCTTAGCTGTTGCTGCGGCAGCTCGTCTATATAAGAAACATGGCATTCCAGGCAGCGTTTACCTATAGATCTGAAATCGATAAAGCTAAATTTATAACCCGGGCTTGTTGACCATTCACTTTGCAGGTTGAAATAAGATAATGGCAACTGATGAAGCTGATTGCCCTTCCAATACAAATAACTTTCGCCTTTAACTCCTCCAAAAACAATATCAAAACGGTTGCTTTGCTTAGCCTTACCTTTAACGTAGTAAGTTTGATATAGGCCGCTATCCCGTTTTTCCATCACTATTCTTTGATTACTATCAATAGCAAACACATTAAAGCCTTTGGCAAAGCTGCCGTGCACCGTGTTTGCCGATGCCGGGGTTGACGCCATATAATGAGCAGTATGCAGGTACGAATTGTAAACTTTACTATGGCATTTGGCACAAGCCATTGCCCCCGCATAGTCCTCTCCTCGCGGATCGGCCTTGGCTGTATTGCCATTAAATTGAGTATAAACAACAATCAACAATGCCACACAAATACCTGTTACTACTATTACTTTTTTCATAACAAGAGATCAGCCGATCATTAATTTATCAAACTGTAATTTGATGCTGTGCATATATGTACTGCTATATTTAAAAATTCATTTGTGTGAGGTGCTCAAACTTAAAAAGGCTTTCTCCCCGCAGGGAGAAAGCCAAAACAAGATAACCAATTATATAACCAAATCTCATTTCATTAAATAATAGCCCATTAGTTTAATAACCGGGGTTTTGCACTAAATTAGGGTTAAGCCCTCTTGCTTGTTGCGGTATAGGCAATATATCGTGCCCATCTGGCAGCGATGTGCGCCAAACACCATGCAATTTACCATCGGCAGTTGGGCCGTATGGGTAAGGTTGCGGAACTACCGTATTATCGGTACCGTAATTAGCTTTTATAAACTGTTGCGCATAAGTTCCGCCGCTTGCACTTTTGCCTGCCCTGCGTAACAGGTAAAACAACGAGTACTCGCCGGTAAGTTCGTGCCGGTATTCGCTTAATACAATTTGCATAGGGTCTGTTATTGGCTGGGTAGCTTTACCATCAAAAGTAAGTCCATCCTGTACAACAGCCGGCGCCGAGCCACCAAAGGCGCGGTCTCTTACCAATTTAACATCGGCTAAACCACCAGCAACATCACCGGTACGTATTTTACACTCGGCACGGCTTAACAATACTTCGGCGTAGCGCATCAATATCTGGTTTTGAGAACCAAATATGGTTGATGTTCCGTTTGCACCGGTAAGGTTTGGATCGCGCCATTTTTTTGAGCAATAGTAGCCAGAGCGGGTAAGGTCATCGCCATACCATGGTTGCCTTACAGCACCACAGGTATTGATGATCTTTCCATCATCACCAACAAACGATCCGTATGTTTGGCCGGCATTGTCTTTGGTACCATTTTTAAAACCATCAATTGTTACCTGGTAGCCTTTTATACCACCCCATTTGGCAATAATTCCCGGGCTTACCAACGAATCGCCAGGCCCAACAATGGTTGCATATTTACGTGTATCGCCAGCCTGGTAAGAGTACGATAACCCTGGGTTACCATAATCGTAACCAAAACCGCTTATTTCATGTGGCCAGCTAAAGTCATCTATCCATGCAACCTCGCCACCATTTTGCCAGCCGCCATCCCAGCTTTGTGAACCCTGGATATCAAACTGAATTTCAAAAAGGGATTCGTCGTTGTTTTGATTGCTAAATTCGTGAACATTTACAAATTTAGGAATCAGGTGATAGTTGGCAGTAAGCTCGGGATTGTTAAATGCTGTTAACGCATCAGCATATTTGCCCAACCACATTTGCGCCGAAGCCTCATAAGCATACGCCGCGCCTTTTGTTGCCCTGCCCAATTCGGCAGTGGGTAAGGTTGTTTTTGATAGCAATAAGGTTTCGGCCTGTTTCATATCGGATACTACCTGGGTAAACACTTCCGTCT
The DNA here is from genome assembly GCF_014205845.1 of Mucilaginibacter cryoferens. Lineage (GTDB taxonomy): Bacteria > Bacteroidota > Bacteroidia > Sphingobacteriales > Sphingobacteriaceae > Mucilaginibacter. Next base: position 237,932 of record NZ_JACHCR010000008.1, on the reverse strand, counting down.
GCGTATTTCTCGGGGCTAAACCATTTGGATTAGACTTTAATTCAATTGGCACGCCACCAAAGCTACCTGCAAGGTAATAATAGGTCATACCTCTTAAAAAGTAAGCTTCTCCTAATAAACGGTCGCCTAATTCGGGGGTAACAACACCGTTGGCTTTTGCTGTCGCGATAACCTCCAGTGCCGAGTTGGCCCTGATGATATCGAAATAAGCATTTTGCCAGAAAACATAAAGCGCACCAAAGGTTGGGCTTATGGTATAATTGTTCCAGGCAATATCGCCACCATCATTAAACCAATCATGCGTGGTAAAATTGGCATAGTACCAGATAGATTTCTTCAACAGATCGGCGCTTTGGTAACCATCGTAAATACTGTTTACTAAAGCAACAACATCCTGCGATTTTTGAAAAGTTGCACCGGCGGTTGATTGATAGGAATTGGTTTGGGTTAAAAAACCCTTTTTACAGCTTAGCGGAATCAGTAACGTACCCGCCAGGACTACTACAAGAGCTATATATTTTTTATTCATTTTCATATCTTTAATTTTTATGTAGCCGATTAAAATACTACGTTTAAGCCAACGGTGTAAAACCTTGATGATGGATAAGTGCCGTTATCAATACCGTTTTGGGTTGGGCTGCCACCTTGCGAACCAATTTCCGGATCAAGACCGGTATACTTGGTAATGGTGAACAAATTTTGTGATGATACGTAGATCCTTACTTTGGTTAGTGTAAGTTTTTTAACTAAATCGGTTGGTAAGGTATAGCCAACTGTAAGGGTTTTTAATTTCAGGAAACTACCGTTTTCAATCCAGGCACTTGATGGCACAAGGTTACCGTGATCGGTATCATCATAGTATACAGCTGCATAACGGTTTGATGCACGTATAGGTGCCGCACCAGCTGTTGCGCCAGGTATAAAATAATTATTGTAGTAATCTTTACTTACGTTTTCGATACTTACAGATCCTCTTAGTGCAAAGCTCTCCAGGTTACTTTCCTGGTAGTTTAATATCTTATTACCATAAACGCCGTAGAAATAGGCGTTAAAATCCCAATTTTTATAGCCTCCACCTAAGTTAAAACCACCGAAGAATTTTGGCTGAGCGCTGCCCAGGCCTACCTGATCGTCTGGAGTTACACTGCCGCTATTATTTACATCGGCAAATAAACGGTCGCCCACCGCAGTGGTAGCCTTGTAATAGTAAGCGTTACCTTTTGCCTGCGCTGCTTTATTTAAAGCATCTAACTGGGCCTGCGATTGTATAATACCAAGTGATCTATATCCATAAAATTCGCCAACAGGCTGGCCTATGTATGTACGGGTAAAATCGGTCCAGCCGTCGCCATTTAATGTAATAGCCGTTGAACCACTTGTACCAGAAGCCACGGCTGCCAGGTTACCAATATATGGATTGCCAGACTTTAAGCTGGTAAGTTTATTTTGAATGAATGAGCCGGTTAAACTCAAATCAATGCGCAAATCACTGGTAATAGCATGGTTATAACTTACTGCAAATTCCCAGCCTTTATTAACGATTGAGCCTGTATTACCTGGTAAGTTTAAATAGCCTGTTTGCGCAGATACCAACTGATTTAACAAGAAATCTTTTGATCTTCTGTTAAAGTAATCGGCAGTTACGGTTAGTTCACCATGTAAAAATGAAATATCGGTACCTATATCAGTTTCATAGTCGGTTTCCCAGCGAATGTTATCATCTTCTGGTTGGAAAGAAGCTATACCACCTTGGTAAACACCATTACTACCGCCAATTTTACCAAAAGCATAACCCAGGTTACCACTGGTAGCTGCTGCAGAACCGGCTGTATATAACGACTGGTAAGTAAAATCGCCTACACCTGCCTGGTTACCCAATTCGCCATAGCTGCCTCTGAATTTAAGACCAGACAACCAATCAACATTGGCCAGAAAAGATTCTTTTTTGGCATTCCAGTTTAAAGCACTAGAGTAAAATATACCATATTGATGGCCTGGCGCAAACTGCGACGAGCCATCTCTTCTAACCGTACCTGTTAAGTAATATTTACTTGCATAGTTATATGATAACCTTGCAAATTGCGAAGCATAAGAACGTTTAATCTCGCCGTTACCATATGTATCAAGTATAAGATTGGTTCCCTGGTTCAAATCTTTGATAACGTTGTTTGGCGGAATTACGCTCCCCCCCATGCTGTTATAATCACGTTCCTGCTGAGATACCCCACCTACAAAATTGATGGTGTGTGCGCCAAAGGTTTTATCGTACGACAGGTAATTTTCCCACAACCAGTCGAAAGTACTGTTCATGTGTTTAGAAAACAACGCGTTGCCTGATGCACCGGCAGCAGCGCCATACTGATCAATTTTACGGCTGTCTGAAGGTTGAAAATATGAGCCGTTATAACCTGTATAAGTAATACCTGCGTTGGTTTTAAGCTTAAGACCATCAAAAATTGTGGCTTCTAACTGTGAGTTTGCCTTGAAAAAATTATTGACGTTTTTATATTGGTTATGATCGAGGTCATAAATAGGGTTGCTGTTTTTTGCAACATAGGTATATATAGGGTTGTAGAAACCATAATTACCGTTAGCATCTTTTATCTGGCTGGTTAATTTATTACCACCATCTAACGTTGGCACCAATTGATTGATAAGGCCCAAGCTGCCTGTACCGAAAGGTGTGCTGTAGTTTTGATAAGAGTAATTGGCATTAGTGGTTGATTTAAGCCATTTCTTAGGCTGATAATCTAATTTAGCTCCAAGCGTGATCCTCTTAAAAAAGGAAGCATAAACGGTACCTTTTTGGTCATAATAGCCTATCGCAACTTTCGATTGAACTTTCTCGCTACCACCGCGGATAGATAAGTCGTAATTTTGAGTTAAACCCGTGCGGTAGATAGCATTTTGCCAGTCGGCATTGGTTAGCGAAGCAGGATCAGCCCAGTTGGCTAATGTGGTAAAATGTTTGTTTGGATCGTTAGCAGCTACGTTATTGGCCAAAGTGGCAAACTGCTGGGCGTTCAGCAAATCATATTGCCTCGGTTTGCTTTGAAAAGCGTTGTAAGCGTTAAATTCAACTACCGCATTACCATCTTTTTTCCCGCTTTTAGTGGTTATTAAAACTACGCCGTTGGCAGCCCTAACACCATAGATAGCAGTTGCCGAAGCATCTTTCAATACTTCCATTGACGCGATGTCACTTGGATTAATATTGTTGATACCACCCGCGTTTAAAGGATAATCATCTACAACATACAAAGGTGTGTTGCCACCAGTTGCCGGGCTACCTGTACCCCTTATTATTACCGAAACGTTACCGCCCGGTGAAGCATCGTTATTAGTAACCTGTACACCAGCCGCGCGGCCTTGTAAAGCCTGGTCTAATGATGTAACGGGTACCTTGGCAATGGTAGCTGCACTAACTGAACTTATGGCACCTGTAACATCGCTGCGTTTGGCACTACCGTAGCCAATTACAACAACCTCGTTAAGTGATTTATTTTCGGGAACTAATTTTACATTCAGTGTTGCACCTGTACCAACCGCTACCTCCTGATTTGCATAACCTATAAAGCTAAATACCAACGTTGCATTGCTGCCTGCGCTCACAGAATAAGCACCTTCTGTATTAGTGCTGGTAACTATGGCGGTACCTTTTACCTTAACGGTTACACCTGGTATGGGCAAGCCGTCGTCGGCACCGATAACTTTACCGGTAATTTTGCTTTGGGCATACCCAGACATACTTACCAACAACAGTGCTAAGTTGATCCAGATAAAAGCCACAAACTTTTTGATGTGTAGTTTTCCTCTCATACATTATTTATTAGAATTTTAAAATTGGTTTGCGATTAAAGCGGTTCAAGTTTTTCGGTCACCGAAAAATATTCACTTAACCTTGATACCAAATCTATGGATAGCGAACAATCGATTGTAACACATATGTTAAAATTGATACAACAAATGTTACACGCATTTAATAACCTAATTACCAATTAGATACACTACATAAAGAGTATAAAAAGTTAAAAAAACATCATAACAGCTATACAATACTGCTATGTGTAATGAATCAAAAATTGTATCAACAGATACCACTAAATGATTGTTACGGAGTTGCAGGGCAGGCAGTGAGTGGGGGTATTAGGCTGATTGTGGGAAATGACGTTATTCGAGCCCGGTTATGCTGAGTGGTGAAATTTCGCGAAAGCTCTGAAGGGGAAATGACAATATAAAACTATGTCATTGAGTGATAACCGGGGGTAACCCAGAAAAAACAGTAACGACATCTTAAAAAAAAGACCGTCATTGCGAGGAGGTACGACGAAGCAATCCCCTACTTACAGAGCGGATTTGCACAGCTACTCTGTAGGTCGGGGATTGCTTCGTGCCTCGCAATGACGGCGGTGAGGGGTTTGTGTTTAAAAAAATACATACTGAAAATCAATACTTTACAACCATGTCATTGCGAGGAACCACCAGCAGCCCAGAAAAAACAGTAATGACATCTTAAAGAAAGACCGTCCTTGCGAGGAGGTACGACGAAGCAAGGACGGCGGCGAGGGTGTTGTGTTAAAAAATACGCACTGATAATCAATACTTTGAAAGTATGCCATTATAAGAAACGAAGCAATGACATAGTTTTATGATGAAATTTCGCGAAAGCTCTGAAGGGAAATTTTATTACCCAGAATGACAAAAGGGGTAGTTTTTAAACACGTCATCGGTAAGAGCAAATCTTTAAGGGACTTCCCTCCCCTCAATTAACTAAGCCAATATATTTTCCTGTTCTTTGTTTTTAAGCTCGGTGATATATTCTGAAGGCAGTATGCCATACTCTTCTTTAAATACTTTGGCAAAATAGGCCGCATTGTTAAAGCCTACCTCGTAGGCAACATTGGCAATACTAAGTTTACTTTTCTCCAATAGCTGTACTGCGCGCTGTAAGCGAATGGTACGGATACAGTCGACCGGGGTTTTACCGGTTAATGTTAATAGCTTGCGATATAAGGATACCCTACTGAGCGCCAGGTGCCTGCTTAATTCCTCTACCGAGAAATTGGATTTGGTGATATTTTGTTCTATAAAATCAAGGGCGTTCTTTAAAAATTTCTCATCCTCAGATACCACAACCACATCCTGCGATTGAATTTCTACCTGTTTTTGGTAGGTTTCCTTAAATGTTTGCTGCATCAGCAACAGGTTATGAATTTTTGAAAGCAGTATCTCGAAGTTAAATGGTTTAACAATATAATCATTGGCGCCACAATCAAGGCCGGCCAGCTGGTCTTCGTCGCCGGTTACGGCAGTTAACAATATAATAGGGATCTGTACAGTTCGGCTATCAGCCTTTATTTTTTTAGACAGCTCAAGCCCATTCATTTCGGGCATGCTTATATCGCTTACTATGAGTTTAGGATGCAACGAAAGTGCTTTTTGCCAACCTTCTTTACCGTTTACGGCTTCAATAATGTGGAAATTATTTTTCAGGTTCTCTTTGAGATAAAAACGCATATCATCGTCATCCTCAACCAGCAAAACTGTTGGTTTTTTGGTTGTCCCTTGTAGTCCTTCTACATTCTTTATACCGGGCTTTAATGCCCGTTCCTGCATTGGCGCGGCTTCCAGTTTTTCAAACTTGCCGCCTACGGGTAAGCTAATTATAAAACAGCTGCCATAATCGGGCTCACTTTCCAGTTTAATGCTGCCCCCATGCATTTTTACAAACTCTTTGGTAATAGATAAACCAATGCCGCTTCCCTGATTTAGCAAACTTTCGGGGACATCATCCTGAAAAAAGCGCTCAAATATCATATCCTGGTTTTGTTTGGTAATACCAATACCTGTATCAATTACCCTAACTTCCAGCATTCGTTGATCTGGTGGCAGGCCATCTACCTCGGGCAGGTTTAATATTACGCTTATGGTACCGCCGGCAGGTGTAAATTTAAAAGCGTTGGATAACAGGTTAAACAGTATCCTTTCCATTTTATCGTGATCAAATTTGGTCACAAATGAACTGGCTTCACTCTCAAACAAAAATTGAATTTGTTTTTGGTGGGCCACATCTGTAAATGATGATGATACCTCCTGTATAAACTTAATAATATCGCCTTTGGCTAAAGTGAGCTTAAGCTCGTTATGCTCCATCTTTCTAAAATCAACCAGCTGGTTAACCAGGTTAAGCAGGCGCTTACTGTTCCGCTTTATCATGGTGAGGTGATGCTGCTGATCGGGCTTGTCGCTTACCTTGATCAGATCATCAATAGGCGATAAAATAAGCGATAACGGCGTGCGGAACTCGTGACTGATGTTCACAAAAAATTTAATCTTCATTAAATCAAGCTGATGCATGCGTTGTGCTTCCTCGCGTTCGCCCGCTATTTTACGTTCGGCTTCAATTTCTGCCTGTTTCAAATCAAACTGCCGCTCCAGCCGGGTGATGCCCCGGTGCCGTATGTAAAGTAATAAGCTTACCACCAAAAGAAAATATGCGATGTAAGCAGCAGGAGTTTTCCAAAATGGAGGTAACACCGTAATTTTAAGGGTAATTACTTTGTTGCTATTTTGTTCTCTTACCTTAAAAACATAGTCGCCACCATCAAGATTGGTATAGGTGGCGCTGCGGCTGTTTCCCGGAAAGTTTATCCATCCATCGTCAAACCCCTCTAAGGTGTATTGATATTTTATTTTATTCTGATAAAAATATTCGCAGGCAGAAAACTCAATATCAAACACGTTTTCATCGTGCTTTAGGGTTAGCGACGTAGTTTCGGCTATAGATTTATTTAAAACTACCCTCCCCTTTACAGAATCGCCCACGGCAACGCTTTTATTAAACAACCTAAAATCGGTAAATATCAACTTAGGGGCGGGCTTTAGGGTATTTATGGCCGCTGGCGAAAACAAGTTAAAGCCATGTGAGCCACCAAACACTATTTGTCCGTTTTTGAGTACCAAACCGGCGTACAAATTAAAATCACGCCCCTGCAAGCCATCCGTTTCATTGTAGTTATTTACGTCAAACTTGTAATTATTGTTAGCACTACTCAAACTGATGCTGGAGAGGCCGTTGGTTGTGCTTACCCACATCCTGCCCTGGTTATCCTCCAATATATTAGATATATTACTGGCCGGTTTATTTAAAACATCCTCTAAATTTAAAAAACTGTTTGCTTGTGTATCTAAAACACTTAAACCACTTTTTGTACCTATCCACATTAATCCCCGGCTATCCTGTAAAATAGCATTTACATCACTACCTGCCAGACTATTACGATTATTAGCGTTTGAATAATAATGTTTTACCTGTTTTGTTTTTCCATCAATTACATCAATCCCCCTATCGTGGCCTATCCAAAGATTTCCCTGCCTGTCTTTGTATATCACAGACGTATAATCAGATATCATTTTATAATTTGGATGGCTAAATGTTTTTGTTTTACGATTAAGCACATTAAGGCCGCCAGAAAAAGTACCCACCCATAAATTAAGGGCTGCATCTTCTGTAATGGTATAAACCCTGTCGTCGGTAATGCTCAACGGTATTTTATCGTTGTGGCGGTAGTGCGTAAACGTTTTACCATCAAAACAATCCAGCCCGCCAAAATAGGTACCTATCCATAACTTGTGATCATGGTCAAAATACAACCCGATAATAATATCATTGGATAGGCTATTGGGGTTTGCCGCATCGTGTTTATATTGTGTATAGCGTTGCGTTTTACGGTTAAATATAATAAGGCCGCCGCCATTGGTACCAATAAACAATTTGCCTTCGGCATCTTCTTCAAATGCATTAATATCCTCGTAAGGCAGGCTTTGCGGGTCTGTTAGCAAATGCCTGTAAACCGGAAACTGGATAATGGCTTTGTGGTAATAATTAACCCCTTGTTTAAAAGTACCCGCCCAAATAATGCCATTATCATCCTTAAACAGGTTTATGCTGTTGCCCGTTAATGATTGTGGATCATCGGCTTTATTAACCACGTAATTAACGTTAAGCGTTACCGGGTCTATTATATTGATGCCTCCATGATCGGTACCTACCCACATCTTGCCATCATCGGCCTGTATAATAGAATTAACGATATTAGAATTTAGCCTGCCAAGCGGTGTATCTTTAGTAAAATGCTGCAGGGAATTGCCTTGCGGATTATAGCAATAAGCGCCAATAGGCTGTGCTGCCGAGTAAACCCACAAATTGCCTCTATTATCGGCAATTGCGCTATACGACTCACTTTTGTTGTTGTTTGCACTGGCAATGCCGTTAAACCTGCTTAATATTTTATTGGTACCTGTATTTAACTCATCAAGTGTACCATCGCTATACACCAGCCACTGTACATTTCCACGGCCGGTAACAATATCTACAACAAAATTAGAATAGAGTTTTGCTGTGGATTTTGCCGAGGTATCATAAAAATTGGTTACGCCGGTTTGAGGTTTATAGCAATACAAGCCAAAATTGTTGGTTATAAACCAAAAGTTGCCGGCGGCATCCTTTTTAATTTTGCTTACCTGGTCTGTTGATATTTTATAGCGGGCAAGTTCGTCATTTACATTGTCGCCAAAGCTTTCTGTAATGGGGTTATAAATGCTGATGTCGATGTTTGAAAAAACCCATAGCTTATGGCCAGGCCCCTCGCATATCTTTAAAACATAACTCTCCTTTAATGAGTTAGCATTTTTGGCATCGTGCTTAAAAATTTTAAATTTATTGCCATCGTACCTGCTTAGGCCCGAGTTGGTGCCAAACCACATGAAGCCTTTTTCGTCTTTTAAAATACAATTGATGTGGTTATCAGACAGACCATTGGTAATATCTAAGTGCGAAAATTTATATAAATTATTTTGCGCATATAAGCCCCGGCAGGCACACATCAATAATATAAGCACTACATAAGCTTTAACCTTTAGCATAAATAATCAGACAATCAATGGGGAGACTTAAAAGCCGGTTTATAAGAATGCTAAAAATACACAATACCTGTTATAATAACACTAATAATTTTTTAATTATTAATAAAAAACTACCCTGCTGTATACTCGCGCCTAAACTCCTTGGGCACGCATAATTTGTTACGTTTAAAAATACGGTTAAAGTTTGAAATGTTATTGAAACCCGATTGATAGGCAATTTCGGCAATGGAGTGTGTGGTGCTGATAAGCATGCGCGACGCGTTACCTACCCTGATCTCGTTAAGGCTTTCGATAAATGATTTACCCGTGCGTTTTTTTAGAAAACGGCAAAACGAAGCTTCGGGCATGTTGGCAACCTGGGCTACCTCGGCCAGGGTTAGTTGCTTATCGTAGTTACTTTTCATAAACTCAAATACTTTATCAACCCGCCTGCTGGCAAACTGAAAACTCTCGCCGGAAAAACCCAGGTCTGATAGTATCCGCATGTTTTTGGAGAGGGACAAAGTATGCAGTATGGATATCAGCTCCAACACCGAGTTAAAGCCATCTTTATTGTTAAGGTTGAGTATACGGGTGGTGATATCCCGGGTTGTTTCGTAAGAAAACACAATACCGCGCTGTGCGTTCTCTAACAGGTTTTTGATGAAAAACAGCTGGTTACGCTGCAAAAATTTCTCGTCAAATAAATCCTTATGAAATTGTATGGTAACCTCATTAATAGCCCGTGTAGTACATTGATGCGTAAACCAGCCATGGTAAACATTAGGGCCTATAAATACCAGTTCAATATCATCAATAATTTCTATGGTATCGCCAACAATACGTTTGGCCCCTTTGGCATTAATAATGAGGTTTAACTCGTACTCGTTATGGTAGTGTAAAGGAAAATCAAACTTCTCTTTCACCCTCGAAAACATGGCAAAACAATCTCCGGAATTTAGGGATGTAGTTTCGCGCATCACGTTAGGAATTGACATTTGATGCATTTGAATTTAATCGGTAACGGTTTATAATAGCTTTCAACCGTAAAACTATGCCATTACCGCTTTTTCAAATGCAAAAAATGTTGCTGTTTACTGTACCAAATGTTAACCGGGTGTTTTTAAGTATCTCTTTTTAGAGATCTATACAGGCTTTACCCCGCAGTAAACAACATATCTGTTTGCAGTGGTATACTTTTGTTACAAAACAAGGGCATTTATGAGCTATCAGCTGGCTTTTCCGGCTATTTCGGTAATGGCTTTTACCAGTTTATCCAAATCGGCAAGGGTGGTGTACACATGTGGGGTGATGCGTACACAGCTCACGTTTTCGAAAACTATTGACACCTGGTGAATTTTATATTGATTAAACAACGCGGCATCCAACTGTGCGGGCGTTATCCCATCAACAGATATACCGCAAATGGCGCAGGAGTATTCGGGCTTAAGCGAAGTATGCAGCTTCACCTTGGGCAGATGCTGAACTTTGCCTGCCCAGTAGTTTTTGAGGTAACGGATGCGATCTTCCTTGCGCTTGCTGCCAATGGCCAGTTGAAAGTTAACAGCCTCGCCTATCCCCTGCTCTATCGGAAAACTACGGGTACCCAGATTTTCAAACTTGCGGATATCCGGTCCCTGCGGATTATCATCGCACAGCAAAGGCATCACTTTGGCAATCTTCTCTTTTTTAATCCACATCATCCCGCTGCCTATCGGCGCCGAGAGAAATTTATGTAAACTGGTACCAAAATAATCGCAGTTAAGATCGGAGATTTTAAAATCAAGCAAACCAAAAGAGTGCGCGCCATCAACAATTACTTCAATGCCACGGGCATGGGCCATATCGCATATTTTACGTACCGGCATAATTTGCCCAACGTAGTTAACTATATGTGTAACGTGTATCAGTTTTGTTTTTGGGGTGATGGCATCGGCATAAGCTTTTACAATTTGCTCATCATTTTCTATCGGAAACTCAAAGGTAAGCTGCTTGTAAACAATCCCGTCGCGCAGGGCACGCTGGCGATAGACCTGCACCATGTGCGGATAATCTAACCTGGCCCCTATTACCTCATCGCCGCTTTTAAGTGGCAGGCCATAAATAATGGTATTAAGTGCTTCGGTAGCGTTGCGGTTAACGGCTATCTCATCGGGCAGGGTGCCGGCCAATAGCGCCAGTTTCTCGCGCAGGGGCTCGCGTCCCTGATCCAGAATACGCCACATGTAGTACGACGGACCTTCGTTAGCAAGCTGATTATAACGTTCAACGGCCTGCTGTACCACCAGCGGCGCGGGCGAAACACCACCATTGTTGAGGTTAATGATATTGGTACTTACCGAGTAAGAACGCTGAATAACTGCCCAAAAATCTTCGTCCTGTGCTACCTGTTCTGGCGTTAGGTGGCTTATTTTATTGAAGGCTGGTGCCCAGTGGGCGGCATGGGCCTGGCTAAACAGGCTGGTTGCCGAAAAAGCGCCGGTAAGTACGGCCGCCTGCTTAATAAAACTGCGTCGGTTATTGGTCATACAACGAATTTAAGAGATTACAATCACAGAAGCAAACGCAGCGTTCATTCCTTTTTATCAGGCACTTAAACTTCTATTATTACATTTATATCATTGCAGCCTTAGCCCTACCAGCGGCCATACAATTTGTTTAATAAACTGTTCATGAAACAGCAGGGGCATGGGGGCTATTACCCAAAACAATGTCCATAAGCGGGCTATTACCGGGTCTTTTAAAAACCCCTTCCGGCTTATCAAAAGCTTTTCTACCAGTACTAATATACCCTGAATAATAAAGTATAGCGTAGGTAAACCATAACCACTATTTACCGGCAAACTAAGTGCAAGCTCATGCAGCAAGCCCGAGAATATAAACGCTATCATTAAAGCCCCGCCGGCTCCTACGCTAGTTCGCAGCGGGCGAAAGATGGCAACGGAGGTCATCTCGCTGAAAGCCATATTCCAGCGTTTGCCCCAAAATTCGGTAAGGCTCATGGCTTTTACGGGCTGCTTAAACAAATAGTAGGTATTTGCTCCCTTTAGCCGCCACGTACCGGCACTAATGCTTAATAAACCAAAATGTAAAATAAGGCTTAACCCTACCAACAGCAAGGCTGTAACCAGTATGTACATTACCCGGTTGTTTAACGGTAATAACACCACCTGGTGCGCCAGTATAATAATAACACCGCCCGCTATAACCCTGCTTATACCAAAACGGATCATTTGCCAGGCATTGGGCAATGGCTGCTGCCCCAGGGTTTCAAAAGGTTCGGCTCGCATGCCGGCCCAGCCTGTGGCAAAAACAAACCAGGGCTTAAATTGCAGGGTAAGCTTTTTAGTTTTGTAACTTTCTGTTACTGCTACCACTTTCATCGCGGTAAAGGTGGTGGCTATTATAACCAGCATTTTTAATATGGGGTGGGTATCAATTGCTGTCAGGTAAACCAATGCTATACTTACAAGCAGCATTAGCCAGCTTAACCAAACCAACTTATGCTTCACAACCCAATATCCCAAAAGTACCAGGCTTATGTTTACCAGTGCAAAACATACCAGTATAGGAAGTATTAAGGCTTGTATGATCATGATAATTGTACGTAATTTAAATAACAGGCCCGGCTATAAACCACGCTTAAAAAAATAAACAGGCAAACCAATACAGCTTCGGCCAGTTTATGCCGCCTGCCTGCCGGGAAATTAGCCCTATCAAAATAAAAGAACTGGATTAATAGCCTGGAGATCCAATACACGGCAATAAAGCCGGTAAGCAACATAGCAAGGTTTGAGCCGCCGGTTAAATCGCGACAGGCCATTAAAGACAGCAGGCCGAAACATAAGTTGATAACCAGGATATAAGCGGCATAGGTCCAAAACATTTGTTTAATAAGCGGCTGCACTTTTACCAACTCCTGCCTCCAGTTAAGCACCCGGGGTATAGCCAGACTGCCCATCACCAACCCTACCTGCGCAAGGCCTGCAAACCAGATCAATTGCTGAATGCTCAAACTCGAAATTTTCATGTTACCGGCGGTTTATTTTTATTTATTAAGACAATACAAATCTAAATAAAATATTAAACTTTCAAAATATATTGAAAATAAAATTAATATTTAAAATAACACCATGATTGTTTATGCACATATCATCAACAAATAAAGCGCTCCGTATTTATTTTTATGCAATATAGATACCCAAGGTGTCCATATATTCCGTAAACAACTAACCAACAATTATTTATCACAATTGCTAAATTTAATTTTGAAAGTTTATTTTAAAATCACACCTTTAGCCAACCCTTTGTACTTAAACCACATTGAAAAAGTTTATCGCTTTAATGTTGCTAAACATTCACCTGCTAAATATTGGCGGGCAATTGGTATTTCATCAATATTTGGTTTACAAAACAGCTAACTTTTATACCGAACAAACGCGCAAAGGGCTTTATAATGTTAAAGATCTTACAGAAATAACCATACCGGTTAACCTGCCCAACATACGCGATTGGACCCGGTTTGAAAACATTGCCGGCCATATTCAGTTTGGCAATAGCAATTATAATTATGTAAAAATGAGGATGACCAGCAAAGCCATCCACCTCATGTGCATCCCCAATTATGAAACCACGCAGCTGATCAATAAAAATGTGCTTGTTGCCAAGGGTGTTAAAGACATTCCTGTACCACAAAAAGATCACGTTCCGTATGGCAAAATTATTGTACAGGACAACCTCAGTTTATCGTTTGTACAAATTGAGTTTATTTGCCCTGTAGAAAACTTACAGCAATCTATTGTACAACCTGTACAAGCCCTGGTTTACTACCATCAGGATATTCCGGAGCAACCACCAAAGGCTACCTGCTAACTCTCCCTCTCATTTAATTCATTTTTCCGGTTCTACTTTACAGCGGCGTTAATTTTTTTACCAGATTTTGCCTGCGCACTTTAGTTGTTTGCTCCCATAACTTTTAAGTTGGGGTATTAAACGCTGGCATCCTCTAATAAAAATATTCACGGTGTTACGTCAGTCCCGGCCATTTTCAAATTTTCAAATTTAAATTATGCCTTATATCCCTCTCGAATCGCATTTACCTGGAATTACCGGATTGCTGGAATACAGTAAAGAAACCGCCGAACCTATCCGCAATCTCACACAAATTTTATTGCGCGGCCCCTCAACCTTATCCGAAGGCGACCGCGAACTGATAGCCACCATTGTATCGCACGGTAACCAATGTAAATTTTGCACCACCGCGCACACTGCCGCCGCCGATCTTTATTTAGGCGAAAATGATACCGCACAAAAAATTAAGGAGAACATAGAAACAGCCCCTGTTACCGAAAAAATGAAGGCCCTGCTCACTATTGCCAAATTAACCGGCCAAAGTGGTAAAAACGTAACTACAGCACAAGTTGAAAGGGCAAAAGCCGCCGGGGCAACCGATATTGAAATTCATGATACGGTATTAATTGCGGCCCTGTTTTGCCTGTACAACCGCTATGTTGATGGCATGGGAACAGCCCTACCTGCCGATGCCGGTTATTATAACATACTAGCAGATAGACTGGTTAATCATGGCTACACCCGCCTGCCACAAGGCTATGATCATCTTAAAAAATAAACCCTAACTCTAATTAATTGAAAACCCAATCACAATGAAAAAACTTTTATTCTATATATTACTGTTCTCATCCATTAACTTGTTTGCCCAGGAAAGCAAACTAACTGGTACCATTACCGATGCCGCTACCGGCACGCCTGTTGTTGGTGCCAGCATTAGCGTTAAAAATAAACTTGCCGGCACCATTACCGATAGCAAAGGAAATTACAGCCTTACAGTAAACAAAATAAAACTACCTTTTACCCTTGTTATTTCTGCCGTAGGTTATGAAGCGCAGGAAAGCCCTGTCACCGCTTTAGGTGGCAGCATTAGCTTAAAGCTAACCCAAAAATCTATTGTACTTAACGAGGTGGTATCGTCGGCCACGCGCATTAACCAGAGTATTTTACAGTCGCCGGTGAGTATCGAAAAAATGAGCCAGAAAGCCATTAAAGAAAATCCGTCATTTACTTTTTACGATGGGCTGCAAAGTCTGAAAGGATTAGATGCCGTAACCAGCAGCCTCACCTACAAACAAATTAATACCCGTGGCTTTAACAGCACAGGCAACAGCAGGTTTTTGCAGTTGGTAGATGGGGTTGATAACCAAACACCTGGCCTTAACTTTTCTGTAGGTAACCTTTTTGGCGCATCGGATATTGATATTGAAAGTGTGGAGGTTATACCCGGCGCGGCTTCGGCTTTGTATGGCCCGGTTGCTTTTAATGGTTTGTTATCATTAAAAACCAAAGATCCGTTTAAATACCAGGGCCTAACCGTACAGATAAAAACCGGCCTTAACCATTTTGGCGAATCGGTTGTAAAACCACAGGGACTGTATGATTTTGCTGCGCGATACGCCAAGGCTTTCAACGATAAATTTGCCTTTAAACTAAACGCCTCCTACCTTACCGGCCGCGATTGGTATGCAGATAACTATACCGACGTAAGTGCCTCAACACCGCCTGCACAGCGTGGCCCCAACAACCCCGGCCGCGATGCATTAAATATTTACGGCGATGAGGTATCCCGTACCCTGCCCGGCATCGGGTTGGTATCCAGAACGGGATACGAGGAAAAAGACCTCATGAACTACAATGTGTATAGCCTTAAATTAAACGGCGCTTTAGAATACCGCATTAACAATAACCTGGAGGCCATTTATCAATACAACTATGGTCGCGGTACTGCCAGCTATACAGGCAGCAGCCGTTTCGATCTGAATAATTTTGTATTGCAAACACACAGGGTGGAGTTAAAAGGCAGTAACTTTTTTATCCGTGGCTATTCTGTTGCCGAAAACTCTCACGACTCGTACAACACCCGTTCGCTGGCACAATTTATTAACCGCGATTGGGTACAGGATTTAAATGGCAATACTGTAACCCCGGATAAGGCAGACGATACCTGGTTTACCCGTTACGCGGCTGCTTATAACGGAAGTGTTAGCGGAGTAACCGCCCAAAACAATACCGCCGCGAGGGCCTTTGCAGATCAGGGCAGGTTTTTACCGGGTACCGCAGCGTTTAATGCGGCCAAAGATGCATCTATACATAACTATGGCCTAAGCGGCGCAGGCGTGTTTAGCGCCAGTAAATTTTACCATGCCGATGGCCAGTACGATTTTACCAGCGCCATCAAAATATTTGAATTACTTGCCGGCGGCAGCTACCGCGATTACCGCATGTTTACCAATGGTAGTTTGTTTGATGATAAAGTAAACCGTGTAACCATTGCCGAGTATGGCGCGTTTATGCAGGCCGCCAAAAAGCTTTTTGATGATAACCTGAAGCTAACCGCTTCGTTACGTTATGATAAGAACGAGAATTTTGCAGGCAGCTTTACCCCTCGTTTTTCGGCAGTGTATACTGTTGATAAAACCCAAAACTTCAGGGCATCGTACCAAACCGGTTTCCGTAACCCAACCCCGGTTGATCAGTTTATCCACCTTAACGTAGGGCCTATTACCATACTGGGTGGTGCCCCTAAAAACAGCGCAGGGCTTAATGTGTATGAAAACTCGTTCACGGCATCGTCTGTTAGCGCTTTTGGCGCCGCATTTGGCGCGGCTGTGGCAAGTGGCACGCCTTTTCCGCAGGCTGTTGAACAAAATAAAGGATTGCTACAAAAATCAAACGTAGCCTACATTAAACCCGAGCAGCAAAAAGCTTTTGAACTGGGTTACAAAGGCTTAATTATGGATAAATTACTGGTTGATGTAAATTACTATTACAGCAGCTATACCAATTTTATCCTCAACACGGTAGTTATACAACCAACAGATCAAATATTAGGTGCCGATGGCAAAGTTACCACGGCAGCTGCAAGCGACATCCCGGGTGGCAAGGTTCACGCTTTTCAGCTGTACACCAACGCACCAGATAAAGTATCGGCACAGGGAGCAAGCGCCGGGTTAACTTATTTATTTAACAAGGGTTACGCCTTAGGTGGCAACGCAACGCTATCAACCTTTAACCTGCGTAATGCCAACCCCAATAATATTGCCGCGTTTAATACACCCAAATGGAGCACCAACGCCACCTTTGGCAACAGCGATGTTGTTAACGATTTTGGCTTTAACCTATCGTGCCACTGGCAAAGCGCTTTTAACTGGTATGGTACTTTTAACGGCACCTTACCGGGCCGGGTAGATGCCTACTCAACGGTTGACGCGCAAGTGAGCAAAAGGCTGCCCAAATTAAAATCGACCGTAAAACTGGGTGGCAGCAATATTTTTAACAAACATATCTACCAATCATACGGCTCACCGGCCATTGGCGCTATTTATTATGTATCCATTGTATTTGATGACCTTTTAAAATAAACAACATGAGCACACTTGTAGTTGATGAGCCGGTTGCAAAACCGCAAACAGATATCACCGTAGCTTACCGGGTGATATTATTCACCATCTGTTTTTTTAGCAGCGCCTTTGGCGGCACGGTATCCACGCTAATGTCGGTTTACTTGCCTGTAGTTGTAAAAGATTTGCAAGGCAACTTACCGCCCAACGAGATCAACTCCATTAGTGGGTATATTAATGCCCTGTTTATTTTTGGCTGGGCATTGGGCGGCTTTACCTGGGGTGTTATCAGCGATAAAATGGGCCGCAAGGCAGCGCTTTTAATGGCCATAGGCTGCTACGGTGTTTTTACCATTTTAACCGGGCAAATGCCCAACTGGTGGGGCGTGGTTTTATGCCGCTTTATGAGCGGTTTTGGTGTGGGTGGTGTACTGGTTACCACCATTACCCTGGTTAGCGAAGTTTGGCCGGCCAAAAGCAAAGCGGTTATTATTGGCATTCTATCTATAGCTTTCCCGGTAGGTATATTTTCGGCCGGGCTTATCAATTACGTAGTATCATCATGGCGCTCGGGCTTTATGATTGGTATTATTCCTTTGGCATTGGCATTATTGGGCGCCTGGTTACTGGCAGAATCGCCGGGCTGGTTAAGCTACAGAAACGATATTGCCAATCGTAATAACCCAATAAATAAGCTGTTGTCGCCCGTTCACCGCCGCGAGCTGATAGTAGGTTCGTTAACCTTTGGCACTATGCTTATAGGTTTATGGGCCATATTTTCGTGGTTGCCAACATGGGTACAAAGCCTTATAACCACGCACGATGCCGCTAAAGAACGCGGCCTGAGCATGATGTTTTTGGGCATGGGCGGCCTTACCGGTGGTTTTTTGTCTGGCTGGCTGGTAAACCTCCTCAGCCTGCGCAGGTCTATGCTCATCTGTTTCGCGGTATGCGCGGGCATGTCTTTTATCCTTTTTAAAACCAACGCCACGTTTAGCCCGGTCATCTACGCCGAAATTGCCATACTGGCCCTGTTTTTCGGGGCAAGCCAGGGAGTATTATCGGCCTATATACCGCAATTGTTTTCAACAGGCATCAGGGCTACGGCAACAGGCTTTTGTTTTAATATCGGCCGCATATTTACCGCTACCGCTGTACTCTTTGTAGGCATTCTTGTATCAGCCTTAGGGGGCTATGGCAATGCCATATTCATTTTTTCGCTAATATTTATAGTGGGCCTGCTGGTAGTATTGTTTGGCCACGAAAAAAGCGGAAAGGTGAAAGGTGAAAGGTGAAAGGTCAAGAGCGGCCAATAAAAAAATCAATAATTCAATAATTCAATAATTCAATAATTCAATAATTCAATAATTAAAACCACATGGCACACATTAATGTACCCGAGGGCGTTCCGGGCATCCGTTCGCTGGTAATGTTCAGGCCCGAAACAGGCAAACCTTTATACGAGCTGGCACAGGTGTTATTACGGGGCGAATCTACCCTATCACCTGCCGAGCGTGAGCTGATAGCAGCATACGTATCGTACAGAAACAATTGCACTTTTTGCTACAGCAGCCACGCGGCAGCCGCAAGGTGTTTATATGAGGATGATGAACTGATAGTGGATGAAGTTTTAAAAGATATGCAGCAGGCGCCTGTGAGCGACAAATTAAAAGCGCTGTTAAACATAGCAGGCAAAGTGCAAGTATTGGGCACCGAAGTTAAACAGGCCGATATTGACGCAGCCAAAAACCTGGGTGCTACCGACCGCGAGCTACACGATACCGTACTGATAGCGGCATCTTTTAGTATGTTTAACCGTTATGTAGATGGCCTTGCAAGCCTTACCCCTACCGATCCGGAAGCTTATGCCGAAATGGGGGTGCGCATGGCAAAAGGTTATACGTTACCGCAGCAACCACAACAATAATTATTCTCTAAAACAAAATATAAACATGGCACATATTGAATTAAATAACGACTTGCCCGGTATCAGGGGCTTAATGTATTACAGCCCTGATACCGAGAAACCGCTTAACGCGCTGGCAGAAGTTTTATTACGGGATGATAACAACAGCCTGTCGCGCGGCGAAAGGGAGTTGATAGCTACCTATGTATCGTATCTTAACGATTGCTTTTTTTGCCAGAACGTGCACGGCGCCGTAGCCGGGCACTACCTCAATTGCAATATCGATGAGATAGATGCTGTAAAAGCCGATTTTACATCGGCAGATTTATCGCCCAAAATAAAAACCTTACTTGCTGTTGCCGGCAGTGTACAAAAAGGCGGCAAACAGGTAACTACCGGGCAGGTAGATGCAGCCCGTAACGAGGGCGCAACCGATAAAGAGATACATGATACCGTATTGATTGCCGCCGCCTTTTGCATGTTTAACCGCTATGTTGATGGACTGGGCACCTGGGCACCGCAAGACAGGCAGATCTATATAGACCGGGCCGCCGAGCGTGCCGAGGTTGGTTATACATCCAGCATCTTTGCTAAATAATATTTTATCGGCCTCAGCTATAACACCCAAAAGGCCCTGCAATAGTGGGCCTTTTGTTATTTTTCACCAACCATAACAACGCTGCGGCTATCAAAGTAAATCACTTTCTCAACCCGTTAAAGAGGAATATTTTTATCCAGATTTTAGCAAACTTTAGCCACCTGCACATTGAGCAGCTTGCCTAACTTTTCAATTTTTGAGGCGATATGCCCCTTGCCTACAGCACAATGGTGCGCGGGGCCATGCGAGTTCCAGCTTTCCACAAATTGCCTTGCGCCAATGGGGAACCGGTAGCGGCTGTTGGTATTGCCAATTTGCAGAATCGGGCCAGCTACAGACTCGGCTTCGGCTACCAGCAGCATCACCTTACCATCCACAGTTTCAACAACCGACAGCAAGGTTACCGGGCCGTGTTTCACCGTCATCTCTACCGATAAACCGCTGCCTACTTTGCCATGGTAAACCTGCAATGGCCTTACTTTTATTTTACCTTCGGCAATAGCCGGATGGCAGGGGCCATCGTGCCCCATCAATACCACATCATCGTTAAAATCCATGGCATAATATTCTGTAAACGAACCGCCTGCGCCAAAGCTATCCATTATCTTCATGGCCTGGGCATTCTTAATTTCGTACTCACCCGCCACGGGGATACCAGCAGCGGTTAACAGGGAGTTACCCAATATAACCGAGGTCATGGTATTTAGGTTAGCGGCATTACCGGTACCTTTATGGAAGTAGGCCATTGAGCCCAGCTTATACTTTTGCACCAGCTTATCAAGCGCCACCGCAGTATGGGCGGCCCGTTTTAATTCGTCAACCGGGCAATCAGCCTGTATCTCAAAGCGTTCATCAAATACCTTCAGCTTTTCGGTAATCTCGCTTTCTGTAACTTCTGCCCTGATACCCGAAAGTTCATCTACCTCCAGCACTTCAATATGCCCGCCAAATGTGGCGCACTGCAAAGTAAGGTTGGCGTAAATATCCAGCATGCCGCTATAGTAATTGCCCATAACACCCAGGCGATTGTAGTACACGGTATGGGCAACACGGGCGGCGGCTACCCATTCTTCTACCTGCTGCCAAACTATGGGATCATTCTCTAACATGCCCGTTACCTGGTAAAACGGAATATTGGAACGGTTAAACACGCTGGCAATTTCTGGTACCGGGCAGGCAGAACAATAGGCCAGCCACTCGCCTGTCATAGCAGTACGGTTGGTCATCTGGTTAAAAGATGCATAATCTATAGCGGCGGTTGGTGCCAGGTTTAAAACAATAACCGGCACTTTGGCTCTTTTTACAACAGGTAATACGGTTGACGATAAAGCGTAGGTGGTAACATATAAAAATATAATATCAACATCCTCGCGCCGAAAGCTGCCGCCTGCTTCAAATGCTTTTTCGGGTGTATCTACCAGGCCCAGGTTAACAATTTGCGCGCCGTAGCTTTGCAGCTTATTATCCACTGTTTTTAAATAGCCGGTAAGGCGCTCTTTCAGCCCCTCAAATTGTTCCCAATAAGCTTCGAGGCCTATGCCAAATAAACCAACTTTTAACTGCGGAGTTCTGTTTTCCTGTATCATTTTTAAATGCCTGATCTAATTAAATAAAATCAAAATCCATCGACCTGTATAGTAACGGGCCCAACCAACCCCGATTTTAACAAGGGCGAGTCTTTACTATAAAACTTATAAGTTGAAAATGTAAACCGCTTGCTTGGTCGTGGCAAACCCTTTACCAGCCAGTTGGGCCAGGCATCGCCGGTTGGGCCATCATCGGGCAGGTTTTCATCGCCAATAAGCCGGTTAGGCCATAGGTTTATTACTTCAATTTCCAGCTTGTTGTGCTTTTTCAAAACAGCGTTACTGATCTCTACCCGCCATGGGGCCGTCCAAACTACGCCAAGGTCTATTCCATTTAGTTTTACCCTTGCCAGGTTTTTAACCTCGCCCAGGTCGAGGTATAATTTTTGTTTTTGGGCTGATATCTGACTGGCTTCCAGATCAAACTCTTTATGATAAACCGCCGTGCCCGAATAGTATTTGATAGCATTTTCCGGCCTCAGCGTCCAATCAATCAGCTCGTCAAATCGGATACTTTCGGGCCCTCCCCATTTAGGATCGAACGAAACCTGCCAGGGGCCTGTTAAGGTTTTAACCGCTACGGTTGCTGCCATACTTTGGGTAGCTACTGATGCTGGCAACTCATTTTTAGCAAACACAACAAAACAGCTTTGGTAAGCTTCCAGTTTTAACGGCACCGACGTAAGCTGACCGTTAACTGTATATCCGGCAAGCTTACTTATTTCGCCTGTAACGGCATTCCAAATCTGGGGTACTCCTTTTACACTTCTAAAATTTGCTGTAGTTACCACAGTTTGTCCGGTTCGGTTAGATACAAAGTAGATATCTTCATCGCCTGTTGTACGATGAGTGTACCTGAACTCCCCATTTGCTGTAAAATCGGGCTCTATCTTCATTGATTGGAGGATGCGGGCTGTTAATTCATATTCGGGATACAGGTCATTGATCTGGGTATCCAACCCTCCACCCCAAATAACCTTCCCTTTGCCGTAATTGCGCGTTGTTTGTGCCGATGGCTCCTCTAAACTACCCCAAACCTCCTTTGCCATATTGCTTACCTGTGTATCGCAAGCCGGGTAACCAGATAATCCCGGCGATTTTAAAGGCGGCGCACCAACTACCACCGCGCCATCATTTATCAATTGCCTGATCTTTTGCAGCAAAGCAGGCGTCATGGTTTTAACAGCCGGCAATACCAATAAGCTGTAGCTTGCCCCACCCGGAAAAACAATCATCCCGTTTTGTACGCTTGCACTATGTAATTGCCCCGGCGAACATCCATCAAAATTATAGCCCTTTCTATCGGGTAATACCACATCCCCATCCATGGCCGAAGATGGTGGCCTGAATACATGCGGCGAACCCTCTGGCGTTAAATACAGCACATCGGCCACCGTATGCCCCTGTTGTAAAATATAAGAGCAGCGCGAAATATAATCATGATACGCGCCAACCATAGGCCACCAGGTTTGGTTCCTGTCCCAATGGACGCCGTAAGGCCCCATGGTTGAGCCAGGGCGCAGGCTATCTGCCAAAAACTGATTTTGAAAAGTGTGGTACACAAACCTATTGATACCGGCAGCAAAAGCCCAGTCGCCCTGGTTTTTCATGGCACCGGGATATTGTTTCCAGCCCTCATTATCCTGGCTTGTAAAAGCCTCTGCCGGGATGAGCGCCTTACCGTTTACATGCCCTATTGAAGTAGCCTCTACAACACTAAACGACGAATTAAACCCAAGTCCCTTGCTCCAAAACTCGGCCATGGGCACATCGGCAACAGCGCCCAGTTCCAGATCGGCGGTGGGGTTCATATCATAGGGTTCGATAGACAGCTGCATGCCATTTTGGTGGCTATACTTTTTAACCTGCCCGGCGTGGTTTTCTAATACCAACTCCTGCGCGGTTTGGCGCAGGTCCCATAAAAACCGCTCGCTTATTTCCTGGCTTTCAACAACATTGCCGGCGTAAACCGGGTAATACGGCAGCGGATCGTATCCCCGTCGTTTTATAAATTCTTCCCGGAAACGGCCCGTCCAGTTTTGCGAGCCCATTTCCCAGCTATCCATGTGCAGTCTTTTTAAACCACCGGCATCTGCCGGGTTGGGTGCCCCCGTTTTACGCAGCAGCCTGCCTACATAATTATCTAAATGGGCGTTTAGCGCAACGGTATCCATTTTATCGGCCTCAAAACCTAAACCCGGCACAGGCGCGGGGCGTGTTATAGCGCCATTGTTACGGCGACCAAAGCGCATAATGGTCCAGTTACCTTTGGGTGCTACCCAGTTAAGGGTGCCATTGGGTTGTAACTTGCCGGTAACATCAATTATTTTACGTTTATCTATCACCGTAGTTTTAGCCGGTTCGGCATACGCTGCTACCGAGGGTAAAAACTGTTTAACTCCTTTTACCGATGAATATGGCGCACGATAATACAAGGCCTTTTCATCAACATCGGTTATTGGGGGCGATGCTGCCGCAGGTGTTGGATAGGCCAGCACAGCAACATCTTCGTAAAAATTATTCCATTGCTTTTTAAGTTCGGGTGTAAAAGCACCTTCGCCAAAATACGGTGGTTTGGGGGCCGGTACCGGTAAAACAATTACTTGTTTGCTACCGCCGGTTATATTTGTGGTACTGCTTACCAGGTGCTGCATAGATTGCGCAATAGGCACCCAGGGGCCACCGCTACCCGTCCACCCCGGCCCAATACCTAAGGTTATCTCAATACCAAGTCTTTTAGATTCCTTTACCGCATGCGCAAACATATTTTGCCATTCTTCACTTAAAAAATCAACCGGACCACGGGGAATGCCAACGTTCACTTCCAAAAATATCAGGTTGCCAATACCCGCCTTTTTCATCGCCTCCAAATCTTCGGTTATAGACCTGGCCGACATGTTGCCATCCATAAAATACCAGTAAACACCAGGTTTGGCACTATCGGGCGGATGTACAAAGCCAGCCTGTAAATTATTTACCTGCGCATAAGGAGCACTTAAACCCAGCAAAAAGGCTATAAAACAGCTCGCAATAAATTTATACATAAACAATGTTTTCAGGTTAATAACATGTGGGGTAACGAAGGTAATAAACCCTTAATTTAACGGCATCCCTATCCATCCTGAAAGGCGCTTTAATTTAACATATAATATTTATTTTTAGCGTTTTACTTACCGCTCCCCAAAAATGAAAACCAAAAACAGCTATCCATTATACCTAAAACATATTACTCCTTTTCTATTGTTGGTGCTTGTGTTTGTAGTGCAATCCGCTTTATCTCAAACTAAAAAAATGGCAGCCATGCCTTCAAATACAGTTACCAATTTTGACAAAGATGGCAAACAGGTAATCCGGTTTAGTACGGTTGGCGATGCCATTGACGCACATGATGGTGAGATAGCGTTGTTTAATGGCGTTTATTATTTGTACGGTACAAGCTACGATTGTGGTTTTGAGTGGGGAAACAAAAGCGCTCCTTTCTGTGGTTTTAAAAGTTACTCCTCAACAGATATGGTGAACTGGACAGATCGTGGTTTTCTTTTTAATGCACAAACCCCGGTATGGCAAACCCGCTGTAATGGTAATACTTACGGATGTTTCCGTCCGCATGTTATTTATAATAAAAAAACGGCTTTGTATGTACTATGGATAAACGTTTACGACAATGTATCTGGCTACAGAGTATTTACCGCAAAAAGCCCTGTTGGTCCTTTTACAGAAGTTGCCGAGCCGAAACTGGCCGTAAATGCAGATGCCCCCGCCGCCGGTTTAAATAACGGCGATCACGACACTTTTGTTGACGATGACGGCACCGCATACCTGGCTTATACAGACTGGCGTACCAAAGGCACCATAGTAATTGAAAAATTAAGCGACGACTACCTTACCGGCACCAGCCAGGTTGCAAAAGGAATAACCCCGGGCAACACAGAAGCGCCCGGTATGTTTAAACGTAACGGCATTTACTACCTAGTGTACTCCGATCCGAATTGTGGTTATTGTTCTGGTACAGGTGCCTCATATCGTACAGCAGAATCTCCGTTAGGGCCATGGTCTGATGGAAAAAAGATCAGCGATAATTCATGCGGCGGACAGCCCTCCTTTGTATCAACTATAAAATTAAGTTCGGGTACAGTATTTCTATTTGGCAGCGACCTCTGGAACAATGCAGCTAAAAATGAGGCGCTTGCCAATTACTATTGGGCACCATTAACCTTTAATGCCGATGGTTCGATTATGCCGATGACTTGCGAGCAGAGTTTTAAAATTACTCCATTAAGTACGAAAGCATTTGCAAATTATGGCTCTGCAAATTATAAAACCATCTGCGATATCAGTAAAGGCGTACAACACTCGCAATCGTTTCCGGTATCCAATTCAGGTACGCTCACCACCATTAATTTAACAGTTTATAAAACCGGATATCCGGATGCTGGTTTGCAAATAAGTGTTTACAAAGCCAACAGTGCAGGGCTACCAACAGGCAAATCCCTTGGTAACCAAACAATAGCAGTAACCAGAATTGGCTGGTCGGCAAAAACTATAACTATTCAACCCAAAATATGGCGCCTACAACGTGGCACATACTGCGTTGTAATTAGCTCTGCAGCTGCCACAGGTTGTTACGGCGTTGTTTATCGCGATGACAACAAAACATCCGATGTAGAAAGCTACAGTAATGATGGCGGCAAAATTTTTGTTATCGAAAATAACAGATCTATAAAAATTACAACAATAACCACAAATAGAGCAATAAGTTATAGCGAGTGATAAATTGGCTATATTTTATTACCCAGCCAGCTCTTTCCAAGCGTTTAAAGCAGCCTTCAATTTCTATTAAAAACTGCTTAACTACCTCCTTTTCAATCCTAAAGCCCTGTAAAGCTTGCAAAAGCGCGGATAAAAACGCTTGTTGCTACCGGGATATTGTATATGCCGGCAACTAAAATTTGCCGTACGTACTTCATCATTTCTTCATCGAGTTATTAGGTCCGTTTGTCGGCACATTCTCACCCTTTGAGTGCACACCGCCCATATTTGGGTCATTGTTTCACCAATTAAAAAAAACGCTATGATCTCACATTGACTATTTATTAACTAAAATCCCGAATCGTCAAAATGAGATCGTCCATCCAAATTACAGGCTTGCTGCTCATAGTGCTCAGCTCCTGCCAGTCAAAGCTATACAATACACCTGCCACCCGCGCGGTTTCTGCAAAACGGCTTATTCCGCCGGTAGGCATGGTATATATTCCATCGGGTACTTTTCAGTATAAACTGCTGGATGATGATAAAGGCGAAAAACGCAACGTAAGTGTAAGTGCCTTTTTTATAGATAAAACCGAAGTAACCAACAAACAATACCAGGCCTTTGTAAACTGGGTTGCCGATTCTGTTGCCATTACAAATTACCTGCACGATGAATCTTTTTACCTGCCATCAACCGGGGCTACTGTTGGTAAAAATGGTAAGGAGGTAAGGATGATAGACTGGGATAAGGTAAACAAGATATCGCCCCTATGGAAAAAAGCCCCGGCAGATGTAAAAGAAAAGCTGGCCGGCATGATGACCATGATAAACGGCCAGCGGATGCCCGATCCGGCGCTGATGAACTACCGGTTTTATTATGTACGGATGGATGGCGAGAAAAACAATGAGTATGTGATGGATACGGTTGGCGTTTACCCTAACGAACATGTATGGTCGGCCGATTTCCCCAACGCGCAGATGACGGTGATGGATGCCAATTATTTCAGCAATAAAATTTACGAGTATAACCCGGTAGTTGGTGTAACCTGGAAACAGGCCCGTGCCTATACCGACTGGCGTAGCACGCAGCTGAAGGTGCTCATCAGGAATAACCCCAACCTCAAAAACTTTAAGCTGAGTTTTGGCCTGCCTACCGAAGCACAATGGCAATACGCTGCCGAAGCCAAACTCGATCCGGCTGATACCATAGAGCGAACCGTGAAAACCACAGTTGATAAAGCCACGGGTAAAGAAAAGCTTTCCCTAAACTTTAAGCAGGGCGAAGGTTCTTACGCTGCCGATGGATCGACGTTTACGCTGCCGGTTACTTCATATACTCCCAACGCTTTTGGTATTTACAATATGGCGGGCAATGTATCTGAATGGGTATTGGATGCCTTTAGTCCATCGGCATCGCAACTGGTAAATGATTTAAACCCGGCATTGCTGTACGATGCCACCGATAAAGATTCGCCCCTGTTAAAACGAAAGGTGGTGCGCGGCGGATCGTGGAAAGATAACGGCGAGATGCTTAACAGCGATACCCGCAGTTTTGAAGACCAGGGCAACGCACACTCCTACATCGGTTTCCGCTGTGTTATGGCCGCTTTTGAACTCCCCGGCGAGCAGGTTAAAACAAGAAAATACGCTAAACGATAATTTTATGAGAAAGATAATAATAGTGATTGAAACCCTTCTGCTGATCGGTTTCGGCAGAAGTATGGGCTTTGCGCAGGCTATGCTGGTTGATAGCACATTAACAGATACCCTCCCGGCCTATGATAATTTAATTAAATCGGCCGATTTGGGCAAGGCCCGGCCTTTCCCCTACCCAAAAACAAACCCGGCCAATATCAGGCTATATGCACAGGTTTGGCGGGATATTGATTTGGCCGATACCGGTAACAGCATCCTGATGATTCCCGGCAAATCGCTGATGGAAGATATCATGAAAGGGATAAAAGCCGGCAAGCTTACGCCTTACGAAAAGGAGGACTTTAAAAAGAAGCTAACCGCCAAACAGGGCGAGCTGCGTTTTGCCGACTCGGTGCTGATACCGATTTTTGATAAGGATGGCAACCAGATAAGCTCGCGGATGGCGCTCAACGAGTTTAACCCCGATAAGGTACGGCGTTTCCGCATTAAGGAGGATGTTTTTTTTGACAGGCAGCGCGGCAGGGTTGATACCCGTATTGTAGCCCTGGCCCCCATGATGCGCATCAGTACCACTACCGACCTGGCCGATAACCTGGCCTTTACCCCGGCCTTTTGGCTCTATTTTCCGCAACTAAGGTATACGCTGGTACAGGAGGATGTAAGCAACCCCGATAAGGACATTTTTGATTTTACCATGGATGATGTTTTTATGCAGCACAAGTTTTCGGCCTACCTGGTAAAACAGGCCTCGCCAAGCGGCGTACAAAGCGGCCAACTGGAACCGGGTAGCACAGAAGCCCTCATGCTGGAACAAAAGATTGCCGATCTAAAAAAACACATCTGGCAAAACCCCAAAGGGATAAACGCAAAAAATCTGGTAAAAACAGATAGTAAAAAGGAGGATAAACTATGACAACGCACGTAAAATTGTTAAGAGAGTTTTTTTGGATGATGCTACTATCCGGGCTGCTATTTTGCTGCGGCAAAGCCAGTGCCCAGGTGCTACCGGAGTACAGCGCATTCCCGTCATCATCGGTTGGCATACAGGCCGGTACACAGGGCTTGGGGCTGCAGGGTTCCTATAGTTTTTGGACTACGTTTAACGCCCGTATTGGCTTTAACACCGTTCCCGGTATTACGGTACAATACAACAGCCGCGATATGCAGCTTAACCGCACATCGGTATTTGCCATTGCCGATTGGCAGCCCATGTATGGTAAAACCGACTGGTTTGCCCGTAAATGGTATATATCTACAGGTATAGCCTATTATTTTTCAAATAACCTGTACCGCGAGGGGGCGGGCACAACGCCAAATTATACCATCTACATGTCAAGAGTAAGGCCATACATCGGCACGGGGCTGGGCAATATCCACCTGTTTAAAAATGTGGGTATGCGTACAGACCTCGGATGGTTTATACCCACAAGTTCGGCCACATCAACTTATGATGATAAGGCAAGCAACGTAAGCAGCGGACTAAGAGGCCTGTTGCCGGGCCTTAATTCGGCAGTAAGCATCTACGTAAAATTCTGATCCATTAACCATTAAAATCAAATATCATGTTAAAGACAAAAAAAATCAACTGGCTGCATATAGCCATATCATGGGGTGCCAGCATTGTTATACTTGGCGCCATGTTTAAAATTAACCACTGGGGCGGCCAGCTGGGTACTTATATGATCGGGCTTGGCCTATCGGTAGAAGCCATGTTGTTTTTTACCCTCGGCTTTTTCCCCCCGGCCGAGGAGCCTGAATGGGAAAAGGTGTACCCCGAACTGGCGGTTGATTACATTGGAGAACCTGCCTCCAGAGGTTTAAGAAAAGTACATACCGGCAATGGCACAACAGCAGCATTGGATAGTTTACTGACCCAGGCCGACCTAAGCCCCGAAAAAATCAATAACCTGGGTGAGGGATTAAAGCAATTCTCTGATAAAATGAGCCGGATAAATGCCATTGCCGATGCATCTTTAGGCACAGATGAGTTTGCCGCCAAGCTAAAAAACGCGTCGTCTAAATTCGATCTGTTGGGTGTGATGTTTGAGAAAGCATCGACCGGGTTTGCCACCATTGCCGATAGCCGGGATGATGCCCAGGCCTATCAGCAACAGGTTTTAAAGCTTACCCATAACCTTGCCCATTTAAACTCCCTGTATGAGAGCGAACTAAACGGTGCCGATAATAACCTGCGCCGCATTAACCAGTTTTACCAGGGGTTAAGCGGCACACTCAACAGTTTGCACGAATCGGCCGGCGAAACCAAAGTATTTAAGGATGAAGTAAACAAGCTGGTGCAAAACATATCATCATTAAATGTTTACTACGCCAACATGCTATCGGCTATGAACCAGCAACGTATGCAGTAAAAATAGGAGGTAACTTTTAGGAGTAGAATGCTGGTGGAGGATGGTGTATACTGTATGGTGGCGAAGACTCACCCGGCGAGGCTACGCCCGCCACCCTCTCTTCACCTGCGGTGGAAAGAGGGAGTTGAACGATTTATAAAGTTTTACGATAACAGCTTTTCAAGCCCCTCTTTCCGGCGAAGCCGAAGAGAGGGTGGCGGGCGTAGCCTAGCCGGGTGAGTATTAACCAGCGTTCAACGCCAATGCTTATGTAAAGCACAACATATCAGGAGTAGCGCGCTCCCTTTAAAGATGTAATAACATCCAACAAGAGATACACCCCAAATAACTTAATTAATAAATTAAATTAAAACATAAAAAAATGGCTGCAGGAAAAGAAACCACCAGGCAAAAAATGATCAACATCATGTACCTGGTTTTATTGGCGATGCTGGCCCTCAATGTATCAGAAACCATACTTGACGCGTTTAAAACCATAAACGACAGTTTAACCGCATCGGCGGCTAATGTGGGCAATTCGGTACAGCAATTATTCAGCACTTTTGAGCAAACCCGGCTTAAAGAATCGCCTGAAAGGGCAAAACCTGTGTACGAGAAAGCCAAACAGGCAAGGGAGGCTACAACAGATCTGGATAATTATATCAGGGACATTAAAGCAGAATTAAGTAACCAAAGCAACGGCTACGATATAGTAACCGGCGATTTAAAACAACGCGATAACCTGGATATAGGCTTTGATGTAATGATTAACAAAAAGCGGGCAACAGCACTAAAACAACGGATAAACGATACCCGCGAACGACTGCTTACACTGCTTGGTCCGCAGGATAGTAAAACAATATCGTTCAACCTTAATGCCGACGACCCTGTAAACCGGGGAGCAAATCACCGTAACTGGGAAGAACTGAACTTTGGCGAAGGGGTGCCACTAACCGCCACCTTTACCATACTATCCCGTATCCAGGCCGATAATAAAAACGCCGAATCGGAAGTGGTGAAAAAGATCCTCGGTAAAATGGACCAGGCTGTGGTGAACCTGGATAAGTTTGAAGCCGTAGCCGTAGCGCCAACATCGTACCTGATACAGGGACAACCTTATACGGCACAGGTATTTTTAACCGCTTATGATTCGCGCGCTACACCAACGGTACAGGTAGGCGGAAGCCCGATATCCGTAAAAGATGGCCGGGGCGTTTACAACGTAAATACCAGCCGCGAAGGGGTATTTAACTGGAAAGGTACCATCAGCGTAAAACAAACCGATGGCACCGTTAAAACCTATACCACGCCAGAGCAGCGTTATATTGTATCCCGGCCATCGGCAGTGGTATCGCCCGATAAAATGAACGTGTTTTATATTGGGGTGGATAACCCGGTATCCGTTTCGGTGCCGGGGATTCCCTCAAAAAATATCAAAATTGGCATCTCGGGCGGCACGCTCAATGGTTCGGAAGGCAAGTATGTGGCCAGGGTAAGCAGTCCGGGTATGGTAACGGTATCGGTATCGGCAGAAATTTCGCCGGGTAAAACACAGGTGTTAAGTCATACCTTGTTCAGGGCAAAGCGTATTCCAGATCCTATCGCCAAGTTCTCTGGCCGCTCCAGCGGCAGCGTACCAACCGTGGCGCTAAAAGCCCAGAACGCCATTTTTGCCATGCTGGATAATTTTGATTTTGACGCAAGGTTTAAGATAACCCGTTTTAGCCTCATCATAGCTAACCCGCGCGAAACAGCATCGGTACAGGTAGGCTCGGGCAATACGCTCAACGATGCCATGACAACATCACTCAATACTATTAAACCTGGTTCGCGCGTAATTTTTGATAACATTATTGCCGTTGGGCCCGATGGCTCGCCAAGGCAGCTGGCGCCGGTGGCATTAACAGCTAATTAGTTGACATGCAGCTTAGACCATAGCGATGGATTTAAAACCCATCGCTATGGTCTAAGACTCGTTACAAAAGTTACACTTTTTTACCCGATGCATGTGTCCTCACAAGCATCTTCCCAAATATAACGCTGATTTACCCACCCTTAGCCTGCAGCATTCGGAATAGCGGCTATGGTGAGGACACAGACCGCGGGTGAAAGATGGCATCGAATATTTTTTAAAATAACTAAAACCCTTCAAACCCCTCTTTCCTGCGCAGCAGAAGAGAGAGGGTGAACGAGCGTAGCGATGTTCGGGTGAGTTTAAACCTTGGTTAGTTTGCACTATATATTTTTAAAGCCATGCATTTTTTGTTTTTCTCCAAACTAAAACCCTACCTTGTAGCAACCAATTAGTTATGAAAAGAAAAACTTTTATCCGTTTAGGCGGCACACTTATGGCTACACCTTTTTTATCTCCTGTTATTAGTTTGGCCGGCCAGGCCCCATTGCAAAACTGGGCCGGCAACCTTACCTACAGTACTGCTAACGTACAGTATCCGCGCTCGGTGGCCGAGGTGCAGCAACTGGTTAAAAAACATGGCAAGCTTAAAGCGCTGGGTACCAGGCATTGCTTTAACCGCATTGCCGATAGTAAAGACGACCTGGTATCGACCAAAGAACTGAACAAGGTTGTTTCTATTGATAAAAAAGCCATGACCGTTACCGTTGAGGGCGGCATAAAATATGGCGAACTGGCCCCCTATTTACATAAAGAAGGCTTTGCTTTACATAACCTTGCCTCGCTGCCGCACATCTCGGTTGCGGGCTCTATTACCACGGCTACCCACGGCAGCGGTGTTAAAAACGGCAACCTGGCCAGCGCGGTAGTTGGGTTGGAAGTGGTGATTGCCGATGGCAGCGTTGTCCATTTCAATAAAGCTACAGATCCCGAAAAGTTTAACGCTATGGTAGTGGGCCTGGGTGCAATTGGTATTATAACCAAAGTTACCCTGGCCATTGAGCCTACCTATATGATGCGCCAACGCGTGTTTTTAAAAATGCCGATGGCGCAGGTTAAACAGCACTTTGATGCCATAGTATCTGCCGGTTACAGCGTAAGCCTGTTTACCGACTGGCAAAATGATTACATTAACGAAGTTTGGATAAAAAGCCGAATATCTGAAAAAGACCATGACGGCCCCGAATTTTACGGAGCCAAAGCCGCCACCAAAAACCTGCACCCTATTTATGACCACCCGGCCGAAAGCTGTACCGACCAGTTAGGTGTTCCGGGGCCGTGGTATGAGCGTTTGCCGCATTTTAAAATGGGCTTTACGCCAAGCAGCGGCAAAGAGCTGCAATCAGAATACTTTGTACCAATACAACATGCTGTAGAAGCTATTGAAGCTATCGCGAAGCTGGGCAAACAGGTTGGTCCGCATTTGTTTATTACCGAGATCCGTACCATTGCGGCCGATAATTTGTGGATGAGCCCCTGCCATAACCAAACATCGGTAACCATACACTTTACCTGGAAACCCGAGACCGAAGCCGTTACCAAATTACTACCCGCCATAGAAAAAGCCCTTGCACCATTTAATGCCCGCCCGCATTGGGGTAAAGTGTTTACGCTCGACCCGAAAGTACTGGCATCCCGCTACCAAAAACTGGCCGATTTTAAAAAGGTGGTAGCTGAGTACGATCCGCATGGTAAATTCAGGAACGCGTTTTTGGAGCATAATATTTATGGGGCGTAGTAGGCGGGGAAGAATAGTGCTTTAAATATTTTAATATTTATCCTATCTTTCTTGCTCTAAAACCCTGTCATGTACCTGCTACGCTATTGGTTGTTATTTATACTTATTACTCTTTTCTTTAGCGCCCATGCCCAGCAGGATATGGATCTGCATTTAAACAGTACTTTTTTAACAGGCAAAAATATACTAAAGGTAAAACGCGATTTTCATGATCCTTATCTGTGGGTGCTTGCGCAAAACAATGAGGTTTACCGGATCAATAGTGTTACCAAAACTATCGACAACTATACAAATCAGTTTAGCAGCTATAGTAATTTTCATTTCATTGATATTGCAGGTTGTAGTAAGGATACCGTTTTTATTGCAACCAATACCAGTAACCTGTTGGAATATAAGAAAGGCACTCTAAAAATTATAACAAATGCCGATGGTGTGTTAGGTATTGTAAACTCCATTGGCGTTGATTACACTCATTCATACTTAACAAACAATACCTATGGTATGGCAGGTAAGCCCGACGCACAGGTGTTAGTAATAGGTACCGATAAGGGAATGTGCCATTATGATTATGAAAACGATGTTATGCTATCTGGTGCATCACACGTACCTGCCCGGGTATTTGACGCCAGTTACCGAACCGAAATGTTTAGCGATGTAGAATTTGGATCGTGGTCTGGCACCGAAACGGATCAATATCCGGTTATTGAGTTTACTCCTTATACTGTTTATGGTGGCTATATATATTATGGCGACAACGGCTTTGGCAATAACATCAACACTGCGTACTACACTTCCGGTATCATAGATGATATTAGCACCCCTTCAAGCGGCGTTTACTTTAACCAGCTTTGGGGTACCGAAAATGGTATTGCTCAAAATAGCCGCAATTATTCGTCCAGCCTCACCTGGCCATATAAACAATATTTACCCGGCGTAAATATCAATAAACTGACTTCTATTGTAGGATTAAAGGCATTTGGCACATCCAGTTATAAAGCCATCGCCAAAGAAAACGTCTTGGCCGGTTCTGATGTCGGCCTGTATTTTAGCACCTCCGGTTATCATAATATAAGCGATGGATATCTTAACGTATATAGTTTTACGCATTACGATGGGTTGGGTAATAAAAAGATAAATGATATTTGTGTTAATGCTACATCCTATACAACTCCAATTTGTGAGGATGGTATATGGGTGGCAGCAATTGATGGTTTGTACCTGCTAAAGCCCGACTACGGTGCTTATGTAGACACCCAAAATATAATACAAGCCATACAATTTGACGGACTAAACTATGATAAAACCAGTGTAGAGATATGTGCTAGTACAACCGTTAATGCATATATTAACAGCTATGCATACAATGGCAATTTGTTTCAATGGTATAAAAATGGTGTTGAGATACCAAACCAAAGTAGCACAACACTCATCATCAAAGATGCCGGTGATTATTATGCGGTGTTATACGATCCCTGCTCGGCCTTGCATTTCGAATCAAACCATTTAACAGTAACACAAATTGCCGCCCCGGTATTTGCTTTCAATTATCCCGATGTATTAAACTATTGCGCTGGCTCAACAGCCTCATTAAAAACCGACGACAAACCCAACTATCAATACCGCTGGTATAAGGATGGTGTATTGAACGGCATAACCACCGCCACGCTTAATAATATAACTGTAACAGGCAAATACAAAGTAGAAGTAAGTGCCTGCGCAGGCAGTTGGGTGCCATCAAAAGAGGTGCAAATTAATTTCATCCCTATACCTGTGCCTGTTTTAACTACCGATAAAACGGGTTATTGTGATGGCGACCAGGCTGTGCTATCGGCGGCCGTTCCAATTGATGGCTCAAACGTAATCAATTGGTCGGCTTATCAATATAGCTGGGTTAAAGACGGCAGCCCTATTATTGGCAGCGCTCCCTCCATAAAAGTAAGCCAGGCAGGCAAATATAAAGTGATGGTATCGGGTTGCTCGGGGGCTGTTTCGTCAAACGAGATCCAGGTCGATTTTATTAAAATGGAAAAACCGGCTATTTCCGCCGATAAGCCCGCCTATTGTATAGGCGATAACGCCAGGCTAACAACCAGCATTACCGCCGACCCTTTTACCGCTGTTACCTGGTTTAAGGACGATAACCTGCTTACCGATCAGCAAAACAAAAGCGAGATCACCACTAATCAACCGGGCACGTACCTGGTTAACGTAGTTGATAACAGCAATAAATGCAGCATCAGTTCTGCATCATATACGTTAAGTTTTACTCCACCGCCTACAGTAAGCATTCAGCAGTTTGTAAACTCAACCTTATGCAGTGGCGAAACAGTTGATCTGAAAGCATCGTACACCAGCGGCACCATCAAATGGTCGACCGGGGAAACAACCGACAATATTGGCGTAAAAAGTTCTGGCACCTACAACGCTATGGTTACCACTGCGGCAGGGTGCGTGGTAGAACAATCTTCTACCGTGCAGTTTTTGCCCACCCCTACCCTGGCTGTACCCAATGCTACACTTTGCCAGTATACCAAAGAAAGTATTACCCTTACAGCTCCTGCAGGCTTTGCAAAATATGAATGGAACGGACAGGCCGGCAGCACGATATTCGTTACCGATAAATTAGGATCGGTTAATTTAACCGTTACAGATAATAATGGCTGCCATGCCACACAAACTATTGTAATAAGCAGCCATTGCGATGATATCCACATTCCCAACGCCTTTACTCCCAATGCCGACGGGCACAACGATACCTGGGAAATAGCCGGTTTAGAAGGTGATGCATCAACCACTGTAAAAGTTTATAACCGCTTAGGTAGCCTTATATTTCAATCGCAAGGTTATGCCATACCATGGAACGGCACGTACAGCGGCAAAAAAATACCTACCGGGGTTTATTACTACGTTATTAGTACAAAAGGGGCTAAACAGGTGCTAAGCGGTTCGGTAACGGTATTGTATTAGCCATATATTGGGCCTGTGTTAAACTCAGTTTAACTTATTATAATAATTGCGCACAGTGTTTTATTACCGGATAAAAATAATGTAGCTTTAGGTAATCTATTTAAAACCAGTTTGATACTATGAGAATACCTACTGAACCTATCGGGAGCATTCCGAGGTCGCCAGAGCTTGTAACCGCAATTACTACACAAGCCAGTGCCGATACATTACAGCAACTGTATGCAGATGCCATTACCGAAACATTAAAAGAGTTTGAAGAAACCGGATCGCCGGTTATTACCGATGGGGAGCAAACCAAATCGAGCTTTGCCACCTACCCGCTTGAGGGGCTCACCAACCTTACATCCGAAGGGATGAAAATTAATTTTGAGGATGGGCATTCGCGCCAGTTGCCACTATTAACCGGCGGCCCTTTCAGGTACGGTAACTACGCTCAAAAATATCTGGCAGCCGCACAAAAACAAACCAGCTTACCGGTTAAACAGGCCATTATTTCGGCATCGGCATTAAGCTTAATATACCCGGCAGATGGCATTGAAGGCTACCCACAAGCGGAGTTTATGGCCGACCTGCTTAACGAATGCGAAAAAGATATCAGGCTTTGCCTGGAGCAAGGCGCTTACAAAGTACAAATGGACTTTACCGAAGGCCGGCTGTCTTTAAAGCTCGATCCATCCGGCGGTGTGTTGAAACATTTTATCAGCCTAAACAACCAGGTGTTTGACAGGTTTACCAAAGAAGAACAACAAAAATTAGGCGTGCATGTATGCCCCGGCGGCGACCATGACTCTACCCATAGCGCTGATATTGACTACGCCGATTTTTTACCCGACCTTTTTGAACTCAACGTGGGCAACTTCTACCTGCAACTGGCCAGCGAGCCCGACCGTGTAAAAGTTTTAAAAGTAATAAAACAATATCTTAAACCCGGTCAAAAAGCTTTTATTGGGGTGATAGATGTACTTAACCCAACCATTGAAACCGCCGAAGAAGTGAAAGACAGGATACTGGAAGCAGCAGCATATATTTCTTTAGATCAGCTGGGCACTACAGACGATTGTGGTTTTTCGCCTTTCTGCGATGACACCTCTACCACCCGTGAAACCGCGTTTGCCAAAATAGCAGCCCGCATTGAAGGAACAAGACTGGCAGAAGAAGAGC
This sequence comes from Mucilaginibacter cryoferens, assembly GCF_014205845.1. Taxonomy (GTDB): domain Bacteria; phylum Bacteroidota; class Bacteroidia; order Sphingobacteriales; family Sphingobacteriaceae; genus Mucilaginibacter. The sequence goes on along the minus strand of NZ_JACHCR010000008.1, from coordinate 199,996 downwards.
TGTTTGCTTAAAAATATCTGTTAATAATAGCGAAAGCCTTTCCATATTCCCGGAAGGGCTTTTTGCATTAGATACAATAAGCAGATGATAGCGTTACACAACCGCCTTTGCCACAAACATACTGCTATAGTATTTCCAATAGCCAACGCCCAAAAGCAGGTTTGGTACTACCCAAAAAACGCCCATGAGCCAGCCAGATGGCACCAGGAATGTTTGGGATTGACAACACATTTAAACTTCATACCTTGTTCTGGTAGCTGATTATCCAAATAGCCGATTACAACATTTGAATCTATTAAATACCCCTTTCCCACTCGTTTCTACCTTGGGTTATAGAATTTTGAAGGTTATCGTACTCTTCTTTAGAGAGGTTTAGCACCCCTGCAAATTTTTCTGATAGCTTTCTTTTGGGTTGATTATTTTTTTCTAATACTTTAACAATATGTAATGCCTCCAGGTCCTCAATAAGTTTGTAGGCTTTACTATTATTAATCTGAAGCAAAACTGTTTCCATATTCATTGGTGCTTAAACAAATATACGAAACTTATTCAAGCAAATTTGGGATGTAGCTATCTCTACATGCACTCGTTTGTACCGCCTGTCTGCCACAAAAAAAGCCGGGCTGTTTTTCAACAGCTACCGGCTTACATTTTAACCAATTTATAAACTTATTTATTTTGCTTGTACAGGGTTATCTCCAGCATATGGAAGAAATCTGTACTGTTCCAGGTTTGTAATATCTTAAACCTGATATACCTTACCGGCGGCGAATCTGGTGGAAAAGTAAAGGCTTCGCCAGCGGCGGCGTAATCGGCATCGGCCTGGGTATTTTGTCCCGGCGGCAGGCCCGATGGCTTCCGCGAGGTAAAGGTGGCCAGTTTGGTCCAGCTGCTAAAGCTACCATCGGCACTTGGGTTATTGGTGCCCCATACTTCAAACACTTTAGGATTGCCATAGTTAAACAGGTCTGAAGTGCGCTGCCAGATCTGCAATTTACCCATAGAACCCGCCGCGCCCATGTCAAAGCTAAACCACGATGGATATACCTGGCTTGATGAGTAATAACCAGGCTCGGCAGTACTTTTATCCCACAAATAATATTTTTCCCAACCATAGGCAGAACCCGCATCGGTAGGTAAGTTATATTGCTTAAACAACGATTTATCCATCTCTGTAATAGCATATATAGTTGGTAAATTATCTGCTTTGGCGGTAAATACATCCACCGCGCCCGCAACCGGGATGTATTGTGATGAGTACTGAATTGCGGTACCATATTTATAGTCGCTAAGCATCATGGTACTATCTGCCGGCTTTATATTTTTTTGCACGGCAACGCCCAGCATATTGGTATACGTTACCGTGGTGGTAACATTACCTGTATCAGCCTTATTAAAATAAAGGGTTACGGTACCATCGTTATTATAGCTGTATGGTTCAGTTTCATTAACGGCACGGTTTAAAAGCGATGCCTGGTAAACCGGACCATAAACCCGCACATTATTTAAATCCTGCCCTACTGATCTATTGCCATCATTATCCCGCGCTACAATGGTAAAGGTGTAAACGTACTCTTTTAAATTGGGGATGGATACAGTTAAAGAATCGGCCGGACTGTGCGATGTGGCGTTAACCACTACCGAATCGCTTCCGTTGTTCCAGGTAACCAAATAGTTTTTGATACTCGGATCGGGGCTGGGGTGCCAAACAAGCACCGTCCGTAAATTACCGGCGTGATAAGTAACCCCCGCAGCTAAGCCAGGATAGGTTACTTCGTGATGGTCTAAAAAGGATTTATAATCCGTATCGTACTTTTTGCAACCAACCATCGCAAAAAGCATCAAAACCAAAACAGTAACATGGAAAGTATTTTTCATTTTTTTAGCTTTTAATTTTAACTGCATACTGTTTTACTGTGGATTGCCATAAAGTGATACCTCCAGCGCGTTCACATAATTTAAGCCGCCCCAGGTACGTGTGCATACCAGCCTTATAAACTTGGTTGATGGCGAGCTAAACGGAATAGCAAAGCTTACCCCTGCAGCCACAAATGCCGCGTCTGATGCGTTTGCCTGGTTTGGTGGTAAACCCGATGGCGGATTAGGAAACGCAAAATTGCCCAGGTTAACCCAATCGCCGGATATGGTACCCGGGGCCGAGTTAAGCGGTAAAACAGAATCCTGCGGACTATCAGAAAGCGACCCCCACAAGGTAAAATTCTGGATATTTTGGTAGGCGTAGATACTGTTCATCCGTTCCCATAACACAAAGCGGCTGAGCTTGGCAGTGGTACCCAGGCCAAATGTACACTGGTTGGTTGGCGCACCTAAAGTATGCCAGCCTGGTTCGCCGGTGTTGCCGTCAAACAGGTATTTTAGTTCCCAACCGTAGCCAATAGGGCTGTCGCTCGGTAAATGGTAAACATAAAACTTACTTTTATCCAGCAGCGTCTCATATAAAGGGGTTAGCGTTTTAAACAGGGTATCTGAATGATTGCCAAACCTATCGGTAGTGTAAACTCCAAATTTTACCGGTGTTGCGGCAAAGCCGCGTACCGAAAAATTAACGGTATCGGTACTAATGTAGTTAGGGTCCTGCTCATCGTACTTATTGGTTTTTGTGTTAAACGATAACACATGCATGGCAATAGGTGCTTTATTTGGATTAAGGCCATAAAAGTTGGCTCCACCAAAATCGGGCGTTATGGCCAGTGCCGAATTAATAAGCTGATAATTTGGCGTTAACGGATTTACCTTTATAGTAACCGGATCTGACATGATATTGGCGCGGCTTACCGCATATAAGGTAACCGAGTACTCCTGTGCCCGGGCAAAACCATCAACCGTAATGGTATCTGTATAGTAGCTGGCCTTGGTTTCGCGTACTGTTTTATCGTTTATGGCATATTTGGCCAAAACGTATAACAGGTTTTTAGAACTGGGCAGCGTATAGGTTAACATAGCACTACCGTTTAAATTGGTTACGTTAACATTGGTTACCGGCCCCGGCTTGGTTGGATCGTTTGATACCACCTCAATGTTAGATTCATATTTTTTGCACGATGCCAACAGCATAACCAGCAAAACAGGCACCAGCATTAACCCGGTAAGGTATCTGCGGCTATTGATCTTTTTCATAATTTATATTTTAATATTAATCATTTGAAATATTTACAACACCGGTAAACTACCAGTATGGGTTTTGGTTAAGGTTGTTATCTACAATAATATCGCTGGTTTGAATAGGCCATAAGTAATCTTTTAACCCAAATACCGGGGTAATTACCGTTTGTGGGCGATAGTAGTTAACAGCCTCACCCTGGTTAATATTCCAGCCTTGTATAGGGCGGCTTAACACATCCTGCAATTCTTTCCATCTGCGCAGATCCCAACCGGCCTGGCCTTCAAAACACAACTCAATTCTGCGTTCCTGGTGAATTATCTGGCGTAAACCATCCTGGGTATTAGGCTTACCGGGGTTTTTAGAATAGCTTGCCCATGATGCCTGTACGCCGCCTAAACCTGCCCGGGCCCTTACCTTATCTACATAAGTATAAACTTCGGCCACCGGCCCCTGTGATTCGTTCAACGCTTCGGCATATAAAAGGTACAAGCCGGCTAAACGCATCCTTGGCAGGTGAAAATCAACCGAGGTAAAAACATCATCGTAAACAGACAGGTAGTTGGCCAGCTTTTTGGGCCAGTAACCGGTAATATTGGTAGCACTAAGGCTTTTGGGGCCGGCTAATGCATAGGGGCCGCGGGCTTGTACGTAATACGCGCTGCTTTCATCAAGCTTACCATTACCAAACCAGATGCCGCCATCAAAACCAATATTGGCATAAAACCTCAGCTCGCGGTTAAAATGCCCTTTGGCAGTTTGGTAGCCCGATTTAATGTACGAGCCATTGGCATCATCACCAGTTTGTACGGTATTGCGGTTGGCGTAATCGAAAGTTTTATCCTCATTTATAGGCACACCATTATTGGTATAATACAAATCGGCGGTAGAGATAGGCACCGCGAAGGTGGACGGATAGGTAGATGCCAAACTCTCCGATTTATCGGTCATCCTTGGGATGGTGAAACCCTGGTAGCTAAAGGTGTAGTTTAAAGCCCAGATCAACTCGGGGTTTTGCTCCCATTTATCGGTGATCATGTTTTGCAGGGTTAGTACCTTTTTCAGATTGTCTGATACAGTACCCACACTAACTGTTGGCGGCGTAGTGTACAGGTGCAAACCTTGCGCTTCGCACTCGGTAATAGCCGCTTTACAGGCATCGGCAGCCAGTTTCCATTTATTGGCATCATAAGTAGCCGGAAAAAGCAATTTGCCCTGGCCATCTTTAAAGGTGGCATAATCGGGGTTACCATTAAACAGCGGGCTTGCCGCGGTTGTTAAAACTTCTGCTTTAACGCTCATGGCTATAAATTTGGTGATACGGCCAAATTCTGTTGCCTGGCTTTCAATAACCGGAGGCAGATCTGGAATGGCATCATCAAGCAACGATACTACGTAGGCAAATGATTCATCAACCGACGAGCGGCTGCGTTTTACGGCATCGGTACTGGCATTTACGGTGTTATTATCTTTAATTAAAATAATTGGTCCGTACATCCTTAACATATAATAGTGATAGTAGGCCTTTAAAAATTTAACCTCGGCAATCCATCTCTTTTTTTCTGATGCACTCAGATCAATAGGCTTATCAATGTTTTCGAGCATAATGTTGCAGCGCCTGATAGCCTGGAACAGGTTAGAACCACCGTTGGTACCATCCCAGTAGTCAAGACTTGGGCTGGCAGTGGTTTGTAAACCACGTATCATGTTAAAACCTACTTCGTTAAAATAATGATCGGTAAGGGTGTTGGGGTACACAATTTCTGATGAGGTTGCAAAACCCGGATCATTTACCACGTTGTTCATCTGCGTCATGGTAGAGTAGCACGAAAACAGGTAGTTTTCTGCCTCGTTACGGTTTCTGAAAGCGTACTCCAACGTACCTACGTTATCGGGTGTAACATCCAGATATTTTTTACATGACAGGCTCATACAGCATAGCACAATCACACAAATCAATTTATAATATGATGGTTTCATATCTTCTGTTTTTTCTGTTAATTATAAATTTACGTTTAAGCCTATGTTGTATACTTTTTGTATGGGATAGGCAAACCCGTTACCACCCTGCTCGGGGTCCCACAATTTGAAGGGGCTCCAGGTAAGTAAATTCAACCCGTTTAGGTATAGCCTAACGTTGGCTACCCTTAAAGATTTGGCTACGCCTTTAGGCAATGTATAACCAACCTCAACAGATTTTAAGCGCATAAAGCTGCCATCGCGCAGCCACCAGGTGCTTGGCTGCAGGTTGTTTGATATTACCGTTGAATTGGTACCCAGGCGCGGATAGGTTGCGTACAGGTTTTGGTTTTCTTCGCTCCAATGATTGTTGGCAAACGCGGTTAATACCTGGGTGTTACCATACACATAAGGATCTGGGCTTTGTATAAAAGGACTTACCCTTGTAGGATCGACAAAGAATGATACCCTTGCCTGCCCCTGGAAAAATGCCGAAAGATCAAACCCTTTGTAGCCGGTAGAAAAGCCATATCCATAAACAATCTCCGGAACTTGCGGATAACCGATGTAAGCCTGGTCCAGCACGTCAATTTTGCCATCGCCGTTTAAATCGCGGTATTTAATATCGCCACCCTGGGGTTTTATACCGCTGCCGTTAAAGATCTGGGTTGGCGAATTGGCAGCTTCCTGATCGTCGACAAATAAACGCTCGGCAATGTAGCCATAACCACGGCTGATTGGCTGACCGATAGCATGACGCCATGGCTCTTTATAGTCGGGCTCTTCTATATAAGTGTATTTATTGGTAGAGTAGGTAAAGTTGGCACGGATAGATGCCCATGCGCCGTTGCTAAAACTTTGCTTATAATCCATTGACAGATCCATACCCTTTGAATCAACCACACCTAAGTTGGCGCTGATGGGGGCCTCCAAACCTTCACTTACCGGGATGCTGGTACGTTGCTGCAATATATCGTAGCGGTGATTTTTATAAAACTCGGCTATAATGTTGAAGTTTTTAAGCAAGGTCATCTCTACGGCAACGTTGGTTTGCCTTGATGTTTCCCAGGTAACCTGGTCGTTTTCGTAGTTGTTGATGGTTACCCCTTTACGCTCGTACTGGTTGTTAATACCAAACTGGGCATAGTTATAACCCGAGTTAAAAGCAACATCAGATTGGTAGAAGAAACGTTGCGAACCAATGGCATCGTTACCCACCAAACCGTAGCTGGCGCGAAATTTTAAACGATCTACGATGCCGGGAGTAAACCAGTCCTCATTAGATACAACCCAAGATGCACCTATGGTTGGGAAAAAACCATAACGGTGATTGGCCGAAAAACGCTCGGACCCATTGTACCCAAAGTTGGCTTCGGCAAAATACCGGCTTTTATAAGAGTAGGTTAGCCTGCCCGCCAAACCAAGGTTACGGTAAGGTAGCGCTGCCAGCAAGGTACTTGCATTGGCATACAACGTTTGCTGCTGCGTACCAATAAGGGTAGCGTTAACATTATTGTTACCAAATGATTTGGAGTACTCTAAAGCGCCCTGCAAGTATAAGAAAGTATTTACCTGCGTATTGCCAGGCGAATAGCTTAAATACTCCTGAGCTACGTTATAGCCGGTTGGCTGTGGGTTAAGCCAGGTTAAGGTGTATTTGTTGCTCTCAGGATCGTAGGTATTTACATTGTAGTAAAATGGAGAGTAGGCCGATTGCGAATCGAAATACGAATACCTGTTGGTATTAAAAATACCTTTAAACTTTAAACCATCGGTAATAAATTTAAGGTTTTGATTTAACTCCAACTGGGCCGACATACGAGACTCTGACGAATTTTTATGCCCACGTAGCAATGCCGCGTAAGGGTTATTGTACGATATATTGTTGCTGGTAGTACCACCAACCAAACCCGTGTTACCAAACAAAATATGCTGGGCGTTCAGGTTGGCCGAATCGGCCGGGAAGTAAGCAGGAAATAACACCGGGCTGGTGTGGATAGCCACATTGTACAAATCTGATGCAAAGGAACCATCGGTAGTTATGGGGCCGTTATATTCGCTAAAAGTACCGGAGAGCCTTACAACTACCTCGGTAGTTTTGGTCATGTTTACGTTGATGTTTGACCGTAACTGGTAGTTTTTAAACTTAACGTTATTGTTGTTATTGTTGCGGATATCATCCTTTAAAACACCATTATCAACATTGTAAGCACCGGCTATATAGTAGCGCGCTATGTTGCCGCCGCCGCTTACACTTAGGTTGTTACGCTCGGTAGTAGCATGCTTTTTAAAGAGCAGGTTAAGCCAGTCTACAGCCGGGTATACGTATGGGTTGCTGCCCGGTGTACCGTTAAGCGTGTTTTGCGTATTCCTTATCTTACTTTCGGGGAAAGGCAAGGGCAGTTTAGGGTCGCGGGTGAGGGTGGCCTCGTTGTACAGGTTCATGTACTGGATAGGATCTACCAGGTCAAGCGTTTGAGTTGATTGGGAAGATGAGTACTCCGAGCGGAAATTAATTTTTGGTGCACCCTCTTTACCCTCTTTGGTGCTTACCAAAATAACGCCGTTTGCACCACGGGCACCGTATAGTGCGGTGGCACTGGCATCTTTCAATATTGAGAAGCTGGCAATATCATCTACATTTAAACGGGCCAGATCGTTGGTAGAAAGCTCTACGTTATCTATCAAAATAAGCGGATCGCGCTTGTACCCAAAAGTGGTTACCCCGCGAATAAAGAACGAGGCATTATCCTGCCCCGGCTGGCCGCTCCTTTGATAAGCGATGATACCGGCTGCCTGCCCCGCAAGCGCATTGGTTAAGTTACTTGCCGGAATCTTCAGTTCGCCGGGCTTAATACTTGTTACCGATCCTACCAGGGCTTCTTTACGCTCTTTTTTACCAAAGGCCGTAATTACCACTTCTTCGGCTATCAGCTTGTTCTCCTTCAGTATAATATTAAATACCTTTTTATCGGCGGTAACAATTATATGCTGCTCGGTAAAACCAATAAAGGAGATGCGCAGTGAAGTACCTACAGGTACCTCCAACACAAACCGACCGTTCTCGTCTGTGGAGGTAGAAATATTTTTAACGTTTTCGGCCAGTATGGTAACCCCTTGTATTTTTACGCCCAAAGTATCGGTTACCTTACCTGTAACGGTAACCCGGCTTTGCGAATAAGCATCACAAAAAAGCAGGGTAAACACAAACAGCATAACGTAACGCCACGCGGCCATGTGTTTATTTTTTTTTGAAAGTAGTTTACTAAAAATGTAAAGTGGCTTCATAAAACTTGATTCATAATTTATTGGTTTATTAATTGTTTTTTTGATCAGTTCGTGGTTATCGAACGCAGGATCAGTTTTTGGGAGAATAATATTGTTGGGAATTGAGCCAAATCTGATCACAGTCAGATATTTTCCAGATAGGTCACAGATTTTTCTCGAAAATTCGCCAGATTTTATCTGATATTTCAGCAGAATTTCGCCATTAAGTAATTGTTATAATTAGCCCTCCTGCCTTTCTCCCCTCAATTTAAGAGTCAAGATATTTACATACTGTATGGGTTTAGTTAATAATTGGTTTTGTAAATGTAGGCGAGGGCGAGCCTTCAAAAAATGGATTTACTTTCAAAAAAGATGGACAATTTTCTGAATATTTTATCGAAAATTGTTTTATCCATCAATAACAAGAGATATATGCCAGGCGGGGCATTATTTTTTTGTAAGAGAATAGATAATTTGATTCACATAAAGCAGGGGGTACTATTTTGTCCATCAATTTATTGGGATGGAAATTAGAGATATTTGGAGGTAAACTACAGGCTGTGTGCGTGAAAACTCACACGCCATCGCTGCGCACGCGCCCCCACTCTTCACCTGTGGTAGAAAGAGAAAATTGAACGCGTTGTATATATTGAAATTAAATTACAATAGCGATCCAACTACGCTGCTTCCATAAGCAGGGTGCTATTTTTTCACAATAGGAAAACAGGGTTCAGGGGCAGATGGCAACAATAGTTGATAAGGTTTTTAGAGGCTTATTTACGACGGTGTCTTACCTGACAACCCCGAATTTATAAACAATTGTTTCATTATATCCATCACCCGGACTGAGTACGGTTGATGGAAAATGGGCATGGTTGGGGCTATCCGGATAATACTGACATTCAAGGCATAATCCATCAAATGGCTTATATGGGCGTAAAAAATTACCAGGGGGTGTACAATCCAGGTAATCGCCGGTGTAAACAATTATAGCAGGATAGGTAGTAAGCACGGTTAAGGTACGCCCCGATGCTTTTTCTGCAAGTATGGCAGCGGTTTTAAGGTTATTATCGCTATCATTTTTGAGGACAAAGCAATCATTAAAACCACTGGCTCTATCCCCGTCTGCAACCATTTTATCCCGTAAGTTCTCCCCCGTTAAAGCCTTATTGCCGGCCGGCTTAATTAAACCGGTGGGTACGTAAGCGGCATCAACGTCCAGCAAAGCATCGGCATAAACCTTAATTGAGTGATCAAATATCCCCACACCTTTTGCCGATAGATTAAAATAGGCATGGTTGGTAAAATTGGCCACCGTCTTCTTATCTGTTGTGGCCCGGTAACTAATGTTCAACTCGTTGTTTTCAGACCAGCTGTAGGCTACCGTGAGGTTAAGCTTACCGGGGAATCCTCCATCATTATCATCACTCTGGAGGGTAAATAATAGACAATTATCGGTTATACTATAACCAAACACACGGGAGTTAAAGCCGTTGCCACCACCATGATTTGAACTGGCACCGTCGTTGGCATCTAAATGGTAATCGATGTTATCAAGTGTAAACCTGGCACCTGCTATCCGGTTGGCAAACCGGCCTATGGTGGCACCTAAATAGCATTCATCAGCTATATAGGCGGCTAATGAGCTATAACCCAGCACCACGTTTTCGAAATTATTTTGTGCATCGGGCACTACCACCGAAACTAATGTGGCCCCATAATTGGTAAGTTCTACATACGCTCCAGAAGTATTTTCTATCCTGAAAAGATAAACCGGACAGCCAAAATGTTCGCCCCATGGCTGGCACGATACGTTAATTTGGCTATTTATCATAATTGGCGTTTGTTTATAGTTCAAGATAGATTATATTATTGTTAAATTGATAAATACCTGGTTAAAGCCTTTGGGCTTGTTAATTACTTAACCAGGGGCTTGCATTTTTGCAACTGTTTATATTTAGACGGCGATACACCTGTTACTTTGCTAAACAACCGCGAAAAGTAATACTGATCTTCAAACCCCAGTTCGGCGCAAATGGTTTTGATACTTTTATCGGTGAAATATAGCTCCTGGCAAGAGCGCTGCACCTTAAGCTCGTTAAAGTAATTTACCGGCGAGCTCCCCGTTTTTTGCCTGAACATTTTTGAATAATGCGTTACCGAGATGTTTTGCTGTTTAGCCAGCTCACTTAAACCATATTTAATATTGATGTTTAGCTTCATAAAAGCGATGGAACTACTTATGGCATCCAGATTATAAGCTACCGGATCTATTTCGCGGTAGTAAACCAGCGACGTTACAAAGTGGAGGGCATCAAAGTTCATGATCTCCATTTCGCGTTTGTTATAGCTATGCGCTAAAATATCGCACAGCTCTTCAAACGTTTGTATCCGGTTGCCGTTATAGCTAACTTCGTGCACAGCTGGCTCGCCTGCCAACAGGCAGCGGCTATAAATTTCTGCAGCCAATTCGCCGTTAAAATGCATCCAGTAAATACTCCAAGGCTCATTTACCCAGCTATTATATTTATGCGGTGTATTTGCCGGTATAATAAAATAGCTGTTAGATTTTAGGTTAACTTTTGCACTGTTAACGGTTATCTCACCTCCCCCATCGGTACAGTAAATCATAATATAATCGTTACTGCCGTATCTGCGTTCACGCTCGTGGCCCCATGCTTTAGGATAATACCCCACTGCTGTAATATAAAAATTGCGGCTTATTGGGTTAGCCATTACCGCGCGGCGGATATGCGGGGGCAACACAAACATGCGTTGCCCTGCAAACCCATCTTTTATACGCTTCATTTTTTGATCGGTGCTCATGTACCCGTATAATATGCCGCCGTTATTTTACGCCTGATAATTGGGCACGTTCAATTGTTGTTTGGTCATCTTTAAATGCGCTATTGCTCCGGCATGGGCAGTATCAAGCTTAAGCACTTTATCAAACATAGCCTCCGCCGCTTTAAACTCATGTAAACCCAACAAACCCAAACCTTGCAAAAAGTAAGCATGAATGGTGTTACGTAAGTTTAGATCATCATCAAAAATCAGAAGATTGGGCAGTGATACCGCGAAATAATCAATTTCAACCTCGTCGTTTTCATGTGCCTTACCATAGGCTACCAACTTGTTGAATATCTGTTTGGCCTTTTGCTCATCGCCTAATTTTATCCAGCTCAGCCCCTGGTAAAAGATCTTATCGGGCTGCTGATCATTGTAAAATACCGCGGCCGACGGCTCATCCAAACCGATGGTTGATTGCATATAATAAACCTGGGCAGCAGCCTGATCTAACCCTTCATAAGCACAACCCAGCCAATAATCAATATCATTTTCCTGTGTGCCATACAATTTTCCTTCACCTAAATTGTGGGGATAGCTTTTGGCCAGGTTGAGATTGGCTATGGCTTTACTATATCCGCCCTCGTTAAGATATTGTTTTGCCAGCTGCACCAGGCTAAACACATACTGCCCGGATGCTTTGCCTTCGCCACCCTCCCACGGATGAAACTGACGGCTCGCTACAAGCCTTAACGCTTTATCGTGCTGCCCTATTAGGTTATACAGCGTTACTATTTCCAGGTAAACATCATCGCGTTGGTTTGCAACCTGTAGGTTACCTTCTAAAAATTCAAGACGGGTATCAGCGGGATAATTTAATCGCTTATAAAGCTGATCAAGCTCCATCAACACCCGGGCATCGGTAGGATCTAAAGAAAAAGCCTTTTCAAAATAACCCAGCGCCTTATCAGCATCGTTCTGTTTGTTAAAATAAGCTATAGCCAAATTCCGGTAAACTGTTGGAAAAGTTCCATCCAGTTGGGCAGCCTTTTCCCAATTGCTTACCGCTTCGTTATACTGGCGTTTATCGTAAAACAGGTTACCCAAATAATAGGGAGCCCTGGCGTCGGCCGGATTGATCTCCATGGCCAGTTGTAATATTTTCACTTCATCCAACCTGTTAGGGAAACACAGGTATGAATCGGTGGCAGCGGCTTTTTCGAACCATTTTTTTGCAACGCCGGGCAGTCCGTTTTTATGGTTAAAATAGCCCAGGCTATAATAAACCATAGGGTTATTGCCTACACTTTTCAGTACCAATTGCAGAAGCTCATCTGCTTCGGTATACAAACCGGCGGCGGCATAATCCAACGCGTATTCTATATAGTTTTGATCTTCATTTCTCGATAGCCTGGCCAGCTCATCCAAACATCTGGCAACCTGCTCAGCCTCGCCTGTTAGCTTGTATAGTTGCACCTTTTCGAAAATAACACCAAGGTTAAAACCATCTCTTTCTAAAGCGGCATCAGCAACCTGCAACGCCTTATCAAACTGTTTAAGGTTGCGCAGGGCAGCCATTTTTACAACATAAGCTTTGCTGTTATTGGCGTTTCTATCTAATGATTGATTGATATGATCTAATGCTAAAGCAAAGTGACCACGGGCCATATCTGTTTTGGCTACCTCAAAAAAGCCGGTATCTTTCCATGCATTACTCCATGTTGATTTATAGAAAACAGTGTAGGCTTCATCGGCCCTATCCAGGTATTTAAGGCATAAACCCAGATTATAATATGGCTCGCTATCGTAAGGATTAGGGTTACGCCTAATGCTGGTTTCTACAGCCGTTCTTAAAAATGGCTCGGCTTTGGCAAACTGCCCCTTGCGGATATACCATTTGCCCAGGGCATTATTATTACGAACATCAGTTGGTTCGCGGCGCAAGGCTTCTTCATAATAAGGCACCGGACTATAAGTAGCATGGCGATATTGCTCCAGATGCTGGGCCGTTAAAAACAATTGCTCCACACTTTCCACATCGGCAGGTGCCACAGCAGGCTTTGCGGCAACCGGCATTTCGTTCTTTTTGTTTTTGGCAGGCTCGTAGCGCAATACTTCCTGATTGGCGCTGTTGGTAATAACAAGTAATAACTCGTTTTCATTTAAACCGCCGGCAACGTTTAATTCGTGTACAAAAACACTTTCGGGGCTAATGCCTGTGGTTTGCGTAAACAGCTCACTCCCTTTATAAGTAAGGCTGATGTGAAGATCTGGCTGCGCCGATGTTACCTGTATTTTGAGGGTTACTTTATCGTCTGCTTTGTTCAGCGCCAGCAAAATATCCTTCGATGCATTTTTCACCATCCCTAATTCGCGATAGGGTAAAAAATATTGGGTAAAGGTTTTCTCCTCATAAGGCATCAGCCAACTAAAGTCGGGCTGATTATCGGTAAATACGCCGGTCATCAGCTCAATGTATGGGCCGTCTTCATCGGTCAGGTTACGGTCCCAGGCCTGGCCAAAATCACTATGCCCCCAGGTCCATTGTTTTTTACCGGGCGATACATGGTGATTGGCCACATGCAGCAAACCGGCTTCGCTATCGTGCTCATATCCGCCCACAAAATCATAGTCAGAATTGATGGCCATGTACGATGTAGGCACGGGAATGTTCTTGTACATCGAAATATCGGTACCCGGCGCATAGTCTACCTTATAATACGTACCGGTAGCGATAGGAAAATCGGATACATCACGTTTGCCATGATCAAACACCGCGTTCACATCGGGCGGAAAAACCGATTGGTAATAATCGTTAACCTTTACCGCGGGGTTTGCCCACCATAAAAAAGTTTGCGGCAATGCCGAGCGGTTAAACAGCTTCGCTTTTATTTCGATGTAAGCAGTATCCGGGTGCAGGGTAAAACCAGCCATCCCTTTGGTGTGAAACATGCGTTCCACTTCGTTAACCCAAACGGTTTTACTGCCATCGGCATGCTCTTCCAGTTTATAGTCAACCGCGTCGAAGGTACTTGGCCGGTGATGCTGCGGCCAGTTAAACTCAATACCACCAGATATCCACGGACCAGTTAAACCCACCAGTGCAGGCTTAATTACCTGGTTGTGGTATATAAAATGGCGTTGCTTAATTTTATCAAACGCTGTTTGTATACGACCGCCCAGTTGGGGCAATATCATCACTTTAAGGTATTTATTTTCGAGATACAGGCCTATGTATTCTTTATCTTCTTTTTCGTCGGCAATTTTTTCAATTACCGGGTTTGGGTAAACTACACCACTGCTACCCTGGTATACCCGTTTTTCGAAAAACATAGGGTTTTTATCGGGCTTGCCAACACCATAGGTGGGTATAATTACTTTTTCTTCCCAAACGGAAACGGTTGAATGCTGCATACTATGTATTAATTAATGTCTTATTAAATTATCTTCTAACTCTTCTAAAGTTTGGCCCTTGGTTTCTTTCACTTTAGCTTTTACAAACAAAAAGCCACCAAAACAAATAGCCGCGTACAGGTAAAAGGGGCCATAAGCACCCAATATTTTAGCGAGGATTGGGAAGGTAAAAACCAGTATAAAGTAGGCTCCCCATAATGATACGATGGCCACAGAAGATGCCACACCTCTTATTTTATTGGGAAATATTTCTGAAATAAGCACCCAGGTAACCGGGGCCAGAGAAATGGCATAAGTGCTAATTGCCAGCAACACAAATATGGATACCAGGCCCGCCGGGAAATGATTTTGCAGTAAAAATGCAAGTACAATATAAAGGATAGATAGACCCAATGAACCCCAGAGCATTAACGGACGGCGGCCCAGTTTATCAACCTGCCACATGGCCAGCAACGTAAACACCAGGTTTACAATACCAATAGCCACGGTTTCAAACAATTGACGATTGAGGTTTGCGCCAACCGATTCGAATATGGTAGAGGTGTAGTTAAACACCACGTTAATACCGCAAAACTGTTGAAACACCGCAAGTGTGATACCAACCACCACAGCAGGACGAACGGCTTTCTCAAACACCATGGCGTATGATTGCTTTGTTGAACCAACTAACGATCTTTCTACCGCTTTAAAAGTAGCCTCCGCAAAATCTGGCGAACCTATTTTATTCAATATCAACCGGGCTTTATCGGGCTGGCCCGATTTCATCAGCCATCTTGGGCTCTCGGGCAACCAGGTAACACCTATCAGAAATATGGCTGATGGTACTGCACCCAAACCAAACATCCAACGCCAGGAATCGGCACCATGATTGGCCAAAAAGTAGTTTACCAGGTTGGTTACCAATATGCCTATAACCACCGTAAGCTGGTTAATGGCCACATTACGCCCCCGTACTTCGGCCGGCGAAACTTCGGCAATGTACATGGGGCAAAGCATTGATGCCATGCCTACGCCTATACCCGCTGCAAAACGCAGTATCAAAAAATAAGTTAACGTTGCCGAGAATGCTATCCCGATAGAGGATACCGCGAAGATGAGGGCGGCAATAATAAGGCCCGGTTTGCGGCCATACCTATCGGCAATATTGCCGGCAAAAAGGCAGCCCACAATACAGCCCAGGGCCAGCGAACCGGTTAAAAAACCTTCCCAAACCGGCGTAAGAGCAAACTGGGTACGCAAAAAAGGCAACGCGCCAGAGATTACCGCAAAATCGAACCCAAAAAGATATCCTCCAAGGGCCGAAATAAACGAAATACCGATGATATAACTACTGTTAAAGTTTTTAGAACTGCTCATTTTTTAGGTTGTATAATAATTGGAGTAGGCATAATATTACTATTTATTTTGGTCAATTAATTTACGGGCACCAGTTTTATCAGTACCGCGTCGGCAGGGTTTGCAAGTAAGCTAAGTTCTGGTGCACCGGCTTTTAATTCGCCAATAACAGCATCAGTCATAAAATTCCTTAGCTCGTACTTTTTATGTGCATCAAGATGCAGGGCCGCCCGGCTAAACGTTTGTTTAAAGTCGTTTTTCAGATCGAAATTAAACAGGGCCAGCATCGTAGCATCTCCCGGCAGGTAAAATGATAACTGCTGATCAAAACTTTCGCCGTCAGCGGTTTTAATAGGGGTAAATGCTTTGGGATCACTAAAAAACTTCGCTATATTTTTATTGTTTAAAAACTCCTGCGCACGGGAGGCAGCCAAAGGGTTCCTAAAATCAGATCCATCGCCCAAAATACTCCCCATTACCATCATGGCGTATAACCTTACTTTAATCTCCTGCTCATTTAAATCGGGATTGCGCTGAAAGTTTTTCATGATGGTAACATCCAGGTTAGTATAAGGGAATAAAGTACCCTGCACCCAGTTCATGTGCGAACCCGTTGCCAGCGAAGATTCTGTACTGCCCCAGTTAGGGAAACCTTTCTGATCATCGCGCAGATGTGAGTATACATCGGTAGATACAAAACGGGTATGTGCGTACTGATGCGGAAACAAGGGCGAAATAGCCTGGGTAATAAACACATCTTTACCCATAATAGAATCTACCAGGTGCCTCAGCGTTTTCATCCCGTAACTGTAGGCCTGCATCCCGGTACGCACATTGGCATCGTACCGGCGGGTTGTTTCCAGCGCGCCGGCGGTAAGGAAATCTATTTTAATGAATTTGGCATTAATGGCTTTGGCCTTTTCCAGTTGCTGTATAATATACAGACGAATGGCCGGATGCGTTGGGTCCATAGCATACGCCCCCCATTTGCCGTCTTTGTACATAATGGGTTTACCATCGGTATCGTGCAGTAATACATCTGTTAACAGGTAATTGGAGCCGGGTACTTTATGACCTTTAATATCATCTTTCCAGCTCCACATGGCAAAAGGAATAAAGTAAAAGCCCATTTGCTGGCCGTTATTTTTGCCATACTCCCCTATCGTTTTTAAAACTTCGGTAGTGTAAATGCCCTGATCGTAAGAGTCGATGCTGAGCACCGGTTTTGAGTAGGCGCTAAAATTGGGCATAGAGCGGATAAAATCCGAGATCTGGTTTACAGCAGGCGGCATCATTACCCCCTCGTAGCCAAGCACGCCTTCTACTCCAAAGCTGTTCCAATAAACCGGCGCATAACCCGCCCAGATTTGTTTGCCGTTGATGATAGAATTTACCCGGCCGTAATCTTTAAAAGCCTCCTGCAAATCGTCCGATCCGCATATATAAACATTAGCCGAACTAACCGTTTGCCCCAGCATAGTGCCATGATCGGCATGATCGTGGGTGCCATCCAAGCCACCGTAAGCCGATTTTAGTGATGGGTTATCGGGCGTAACCGCACCACCAAAAACCTTTAACGAATCTACATAGCCCAATTGATTACCGGTTTGGTAAGCCAGGCCGGTTTTCCAAAAATCGTGATTAACGCTGCCAATTACCACGCCTGCATTTTTTAGCTGATCATAAACGGCAATAAACTCGTAGCTGATACCGCTATTTTTAGGCTCGCCGGCTTTAGGCCAGCTTCGTTGTAAAGTAGGTGTCCAGTCGTCGTTATCAAACGGTACATCCAAAATACGCGGCTGGGTACCCGGAATGTATAGCTTGCCTTTATAAGCGGGCAAAACTGCTATTGGCGAAATATCCCTCGTTTCGATAGGCCTCCCGGCGCTTGCAGCGCTTACATTAACAATAGCGTATGTGTGATTTTGATAAAGGGTAAAACACTGTGTGATGCTTATATTATGCTTAGCATCGCTATGTTTAACGGTTAGGGTAATGCCTTTGCCAATGTTATCATTAATAGGCCGGGTTGTACAGGAGTGACTGGTAAAACCGGCAGATGTAAACATACCTTGCTTTATATCATTAACATAGGCGACCGTATTATCCATACGCATGCCATTGGCAAATACGTAGTTTACCATACCGTTTAGCTTATTAACAGTGATGGTTACCTGCGGGTTGCTGATGCTGGTATTATTGGTGTTTTTTTGTACATCCTGTGCCTGCAGCGTACCTGTAAATAATAGGGTTATAAGCATAGTTATAAAGCCGGGTAACTTTATCCCTTTCAATTTGCAATAGCTGAGTATTAGATTAAAATGATGCATTTAGTGTAATTATACTTTTTGTTAAAGCTGTTTATATATTAAAATTCTTCATACTATGCCGCCGGCTTACAGCTGTTGCTGAAGCCGATAAAAAGCGACCCTGTCATTTACTCAAACCCTTCTTTAATTGCTTAACAGGATTTTTTTAAGAAGCTTTTGATAGTAATGGAATCAAAATTGGTTATGGTGTAAATCTCATGGATTAAATGAGATAATAAAATAGTTAATATTACGGAAATGATGGACTTTATTACGGCACCTTTGTATCAATTAATTATTATTAAATGCCGTTATTTTGAGTTTTTTTGTGAATGTTTGTAAACCAGGTTTTACCAATTAACCGGCTAGATTAATTTACCATTATATTCCCTGTTTTAAAAAATGGCGAAAAGTACAGTTTTACGGCGCAGAGATGGCTTTGAGGGACAGAAGCTTATTGTGTTACCAAAAAAAATAATCACCAACTTTTTAAGTAAAGATCTGGTGACCAAACAAATATACATTACCGACATTGGCTATTACCCCAAAGCCAGCCACCACTACGCCGAACGCCCAAATGGCATTAACCAGCATATTATTATTTATTGTACCGAGGGCTATGGCTGGTTGGAGATCAACAAAAAAAAGGTGGAGGTTTCGCCCTCGCAATTTATAGCTATACCAGCCAATACGCCACACAAATACGCCGCCAACATGGATAAACCATGGACGATATACTGGATTCATTTTAAAGGCGAAATTGCCTCTTTTATTGTTGAACTGATTTTAAAAAACTCTGAAAACTATAAGCCATACTTGTCTTTTAATGAAAACAGGATAAAGCTGTTTGAGGATATTTGCTTTAACCTGGAAAAAGGCTACAGCAGTGATGCCCTCCGCTATGTGAATATGATATTTTCGCATTTTTTATCTTCATTAATTTATGAGGACAAGTTTAACCATGCCGATGATAAACCGGCAGATAATGATATTGTAGAAAAAACCATCCAGTACATGCAGGATAACGTTAATACGCTAATCAGGTTGGATGATCTTTCGGGGCTTGCCAAGTTATCCACATCCCATTATTCGGCCATATTCCGCACCAAAACGGGCTATTCTCCTATTGAGTATTTTAACCAGCTGAAGGTACAGAAAGCCTGCCAGTACATCTCGTTCACCTCTATGTCTATCAAAAACATCGCTTTAACTTTAGGGATTGAGGACCAATATTATTTTTCGCGCATGTTTACCAAACTAATGGGAAGTTCGCCAAATGAATATAGAAAGAAAGTGAAAGCGAGCTAGTGAAAGTTTAAAGCTATACATGTATTTATAGCGATATATTGTGTGATGAGGTACAGGCCACGAGGCTATTTTACCTCAAGCTTTCCACTTTATGCCTTCGGCACCTGATTGATTTTGGTAAACATTGGATTGATATGCGCAAACCACCCGCAATTTGGCGCGTTACCTTTGTGTTTATTAAACAAAACAGAAAAATGGAACCAACAAATAAAATAGCCCTTGTAACCGGTGGCAGCCGCGGGTTGGGTAAAAATATGGCCTTAAGCCTTGCAAAAAAAGGCATCAACGTTATACTTACCTACAACAGTAAGCAAGACGAAGCCCTGGCCGTAGTAGCCGAAATTGAAAAAACCGGGGTTAAAGCCGCAGCCTTAAAACTTGATACAGGCGACATCAAAAGCTTCGACAGCTTTTTTATCCAGGTTGCCGGCATATTGAAAAACACTTTCAATACCAGTAATTTTGATTTTTTAATTAACAATGCCGGTATTGGCGTTAATGCTTCATTTGCCGAAACCAAGGAAGAAGATTTTGACTTACTGTTCAATATACACTTCAAAGGTGTATTCTTTTTAAGTCAGAAAGCTTTGCCATTGATTAATGATGGCGGTCGTATCATCAACCTATCCAGCGGCTTGGCTCGCTTCTGTATGCCAGGATACTCGGCTTATGGGGCCATGAAAGGCGCTATTGAGGTACTTACCAGGTACATGGCTAAGGAACTAGGCGCACGTAATATTGCTGTAAACGTAGTTGCCCCCGGTGCCATCGAAACCGACTTTGGCGGCGGCGTGGTACGCGATAACCAACATGTAAATGATCATATTGCAGGCATCACCGCACTGGGCCGCGTAGGCTTACCAGATGATATTGGTGGCGTAGTATCTTTTTTATGTACCGAAGATGCCCGATGGATAAACGCCCAGCGCATTGAGGTTTCTGGTGGCGTCAATCTGTAAGCAAGTAGCTTTTACTACCTGTAAAATAAAAAAACTCCCGGTTGGCATCCGGGAGTTCATAAACAAAAATTCAAACCAATAAATTAACTAACCTTTTACACCTTTTTGTACGTGGTATTAAACAGAATAGTTACGTTATTAATAATAAATTTAACAAGCTGGTAATCAATTTGTAAAACGGGTATTATTTAATACAACTTACCATAATAAGTCGCACCAGTTCTATATCATCTTTTGTACCGAAAGGAAAAACAGTTTCTACACAAACGCCGGCATCTGATACTGCCGAAGTTATATACTGGTAGTACTTTAAAAATCGCTTAATATCCTGCCATACAGCCTCAAACTGTTCCATATCTTCAAACTGAAAAAGGTTGGATACCTCTATTACACCTTCGTAAAATCCGGGGTAATAAAATAATTTGTTGGCCATTCTGTCAATGATAAGTTTATCCGTCACGTTAGTATTTCTAATTTTGCTTAAAAACATCCGTCAAAAATTAAATGATATATCAATTAACGATTTTTTAATATATACAGATGCAACCATTATATTCAGTAGTAACAGACTACTGAAAAAAAACGACCAAATATATAATCAATTAATAACCAATACCAAAAAGGATAAGATCTTTAACATCCAGC
Organism: Mucilaginibacter cryoferens; assembly: GCF_014205845.1. Taxonomy (GTDB): domain Bacteria; phylum Bacteroidota; class Bacteroidia; order Sphingobacteriales; family Sphingobacteriaceae; genus Mucilaginibacter. The sequence goes on along the minus strand of NZ_JACHCR010000008.1, from coordinate 178,889 downwards.
ACAAATAACAACTGAACAAAATGAATAGACGGTTAAACACCTATTGGTATCTTTGTTGTGCAATTGGTGATAACTGATTTATTTATTTAACCAATACCCCAAAAATGACAATGTTATATAACGCCCTACGCACAGAAGCCGATCCTGAACTTACCGATCAAAAAAACGAAGCCATCAGAGAGTTAGCAGCTCAAAATCATTTTTTTCATAACTGTATGGTCACATTTCACCATCCCGAGGAATTTAATCCTATAGGTATGGTTGAGTTTATTTACAAAGATCATACAGCACTTAAAGCATTTTATACAGTGTATATTCAGGATAACCTCCTGAGGGTATCGTTAGTAACGCTAGATATGGTGAGATTGATTGATGCCAACATCCAATCCTTTTTACAAAAGCTGGAAGCTTACTCATTTATTAAAGATAACACGCAAGCCCTTACAACTTAGTCAAATAGATTCAATTTCTTCAAATTTAATTTAAAATATGCGGGGATTATTTTCCCCGTAACGTGGAGATAATGCAGCAAATACGCCATTCAAAACAATTGGGTTTTAAATTTTTGATGGCGCAACGCCGTAGGTTTTCTTAAAAGCAAATGAGAAGTGCGATAAGTCTTCAAAGCCCAGTTCGAGGTAAACTTCAGAGGGGGCCCTTCCCTTTTCTTTGATGAGGTAACGAGCCTGCTGCAATCTGCGCTGCTGTAACCACCTACTGGGGGTTATATGAAATATTTTGTCAAAATCGCGCTTAAATGTTGCCAGGCTGCGACCGGTGAGGTACGCAAAGCGTTTTAACTCAACATTAAACTGGTAGTTTTTATTCATAAAGCCTTCCAGGTCTATTTTACCCGGTTCGCTAAAATCAAAAAGCACATCCTTTAACTCCGGGTTGGCCTGTAATAATATCAGAATGGCTTCCCGTAACTTTAAACGTTGCAACTCGTTACCAATGGCATGCCCGCTTTGCTGGTAAGGGATCAGCGAATCCATAAAGCTTTTGTAAAGCGCATTGGGCTTTAGCACAATAAATGGCCCTTCGGCATTGTGCCTATCAGACTTCAGCCCATACTCTATACTAAAATTACGCAGGGTTTCCTGGTCAAGGTAAATCGATAATGCCTTATACTCGCCATTTGGTGGCGGCGTTTTTATAAACTTAATAAGGTGATTACGCTTACTAAGCCTAAAATCCCCCTCATTAACCACATAAGTTTTAGTTCCGTCGTTTATTTCTATCGAGCCTGCTATTTGGTAGCTAAAAACATGCTCGGGTACAAATTGCTCACCCTCCCTGCTCCTGCTTATATAGCACGAGTGCTTTATTTGCTGCAATACCGGTTCCTTATCGTGCTTAAGCATATCAATTCAAATTTATAAATTATAACAGCGCAGGTAAAATAAACCTGCGCTGTTATAACTATCTGTTTTTTTTTACTTTTTTAGTTGGAGATAGGCTTTACCTTGTTCTGTTTCGAAAAAGTTTTCAGCCTCATCATGATCGGTTGAGCGGCTTACCTCTGCCCATTTTTCCAGCTCGGCCATTTTCGCGGTCTCTGATGCTTTAACTATGACCAGGCCTTCGCTGCCTAATATTAAGTGCAGGGGCGGTTGGGGGTGCTCAACAATATCTACCATTACTTTGGCAGCCTTATCCGGATCACCCAGGGGCACAAAATCTCCGCTTTTGAAAAATTCGGCACGCTTGCCAACCGTATCTTCGTACCCCTCAATCTCTTTTGCATAGGTCATCGAATCGCCGGCCCAATCTGTACGAAAACCTCCCGGTTCAATAACTATTACTTTTATGCCCAGTGGTGCAACTTCCTGTGCCAAACCCTCGCTAAAGCCACTTAAACCAAACTTAGCGGCCTGGTAAACAGATACACCACCACTACCTACCCTACCTCCAATAGAACTGATCTGCAATATATGCCCCGACCGTTGCTTACGCATATAAGGCAAAACCGCGCGGGTAATGGCAATTGGCGCCCGCAAATTGGTGTCAAGCTGACTACTAACCTGCTCGTTGGTAAACGCCTCCACAGCGCCGGTAATACCAAAGCCGGCATTGTTTACCAATACATCTATACGGCCAAAATGCTGAATGGTATTTTTGATAGCCGCGTTTATTTGCTCCTGGTTAGTTACATCCAGCTGAATAGCCAGTAGCTGACCGGGGTACTGATCTTCAAAATCTTTTAATTGCGCGGGGTTACGTGCTGTGGCCGCCACTTTATCGCCTTTGGCAAGTACTGCCGCTGTAAGGCTGCGTCCCAATCCGCGGGAGCTGCCTGTTATAAACCAAATCTTTTCCATCTCTCTTTTTTATTTGTTTGTTGATACAAATATCGGGAGGGTGTGAGCGTTAAACTTTGTTATAAGGCTCAAACTACTTTGTTGAAAGGTGCAGATTTTTTATATAAGTGCATTGCCTTTACCACAATACTGTTAATTGGGACAGAGAAAAAAATGCAACATTAAAAGTCCTCATCAATCAATTCTCTGTTGATAAAACTGCCCGCCAAAGTTCCCGAGAACACCGCTGTAGAAACAGACCGTAAAGGCGATATACAATCTCCGGCAGCATAAACACCTGCTACAGATGTACGGTTAAAATCATCAACCTTAATATAGCCATCATCGGTAATATTACACTCCAATATTGTTTGCGGCACGCTGCAATGTTGTTTAAACACAGGCCTGCAATACAGGGCATCCAATTTATAATTGTCACCGGCCACCAGTTGCTCTATATATCCATTTGTATGAATAATTTGTTCAATGCCGGTTTCCACCAGTTTTATACCATTAGCAAGTAGCTTTTGGGCCTGAATATGGGTAAATGTAGCTGCACCATTAGTAAATAACGTTAAATCCCTACTCCAGTTACTTATCATTTTTGCGTACTCGAAACCAGCATCGCCATTACCTATAATGCCTGTTGGTTTACTATGCATTTCGTAACCATGACAATACGGACAGTGGATAACCGATATACCCCAACAATGTGCAAAGCCGGGAATAGCCGGCATTACATCTGCTATACCTGTGGTAAACAAAAGTTTTTTAGCTTCAAACAACTCTCCCGCATCTGTACTTGCTGAAAACAAGGTCTCCCCTTTTTCTGCTCCCACAACTTTCCCAGTTAAGAAATTCACTGTCGGATATCGTTCTGCCTGTGTCCTCGCTTTAGCTGCTACCGCATGTGGTGTTTCGCCGTCCTGGGTTAAAAAATTATGAGAATACGGAGTGTTACGGTTACACGGTTTACCGCTATCTATCACCAATACATTTCTTAAAGCCCGGCCCAAAGTCATGGCAGCCTGCAAGCCTGCATAGCTTCCGCCAATTATAATTACATCATAGCTCATGTTCGCATCCATTAATAACTCGTAAAATTATCAAACAAATGCAACATAGTTGCTTTTTAATGTCATTTTTTTAAACAGGCAATCACACCTGCAATTACGCTTTTTGTTTCCTGCGGATCGCGCACCTGGATGCAATCGGCACCTGTTGTTCGGGCAGGCTGATCGTTACCGCCATCAAAAAGGGCATCGCCCATAAACAACATTTGTTTAATGGGTATTTTCAGTATATCTCTCAGTTTGTACATCCCATAAGCCTTATCTATACCGGGTTTGGTAACATCAATAGAGGTTGCACCACCTAAATGAACCGCAAACTCGGGGATCAGTTTATCCAATATCACTTTAATTTTCTTTCGCTTTTTAAAATTGGGGTCCCAGGCCTTCTTAGGCTCCAGCGGCGCTTTCTGGCCAAGTGCCGAAAAGGTGATCTGGCTGTCGCGGTCTTCTACCTGGTTGCCCCAGGTTTTATCGGCTTTAAAGCCTGATTTTTCTACCGCCTCATTCAGCGAACTGGTGATCTTTTTCTTCTCATCTGCAGTAAAATCTTCTGAATAGATCTTTTTCCATTTAGAGGCCTTGTATTGATAATACTTGGTACCGCATGTAGGCAATATCGACAGGCGGGCCAGTTTACTACCTTTTGGCAGGTGAGCAATTACCTGCTTTTCAAACTGAGGCCAGTCGCCACCAGATATAATGGCAACATGGGCAACATTAAGCAAGCCCGAAAACAGCCTGGCCATTTCGGCATCTATAGCCGCCTTACTTTCGGCAAGGGTACCATCCAGATCAAAAACAATTAGCTTTTTCATGTTTTAATGCAACGGGCGAGGTGAAGGATGGTTTGTACGGGGCGGATATTTTTATATGGGTACAAGAGTCCCTTTTGTCACAGCTATCTTCCTTATACCTGTTACCCTTACCCCGAGCATTAATTTAATTTTAAAACAAATAGTTGTTTTATATGTACTATTGCATTGATCCGGTCTTTTTAAGCTTAGCAACTCAAAATCAGCTTGCAATTACACACATCTAACTGTTCGGACGGCGATGGTATTCATTAAAAAATGACACTATCAACCCGTATTATGGAGATAAAAAGGCTATCGGAGCAATTAACCATTGCCAACAATGAGCTGATAATCCAACATCAGGAAAAAGAAAAACTTGCCGCCGACCTAAACCAGGCCCTGATGCAGCTGGAGTTCCAAAATAAGGAGAAAGGGAAACGTGCCGCCGAACTGATCATTGCCAATATAGAACTCGATTTTCAGCATGAGGAAAAAAGAAAACGTGCCGAAGAGTTAATTGCCGCCAACATTGAACTTGATTTTCAGAACGCCGAAAAAGAGAAGCGCGCTACCGAACTGATTATTGCCTATGCCCAGTTGAGTTTCCAAAACCAGGAAAAGGAAAAACGGGCGGCCGAACTGATACTGGCCAATACCGAGTTAATTTTTCAAAACCAGGAGAAAGAAAAACGAGCTGCCGAATTAATTATAGCCAATACCGAACTAATTTTTCAAAACCAGGAAAAGGAAAAACGGGCTGCCGAATTAATTGTAGCCAATGCCGAATTGATTTTCCAAAACCAGGAAAAGGAAAAACGGGCAACTGAGTTAATAATAGCCAACAAAGAACTGGCGTACCAAAATAAAGAAAAAGGGAAACGTGCCGCAGAGCTGATTATCGCCAATACCGAACTTGATTTTCGGGATGAAGAAAAAGAAAAGCGAGCGGCCGAACTGATCATCGCGCTTAAAGAGCTTGATTTTCAGGACGAAGAAAAGGAGAAGCGTGCTGCCGAATTAGTTATTGCCAACAGGGAAGTACAGCTCCAAAAACAGGAAAAAGAGAGGCGCACAGCTGCAGAGGCAAAAAAAGATGAGTTTTTTAATATGGTAAGCCATGAGTTTAAAACCCCGCTAACCAATATTAAGGCAATTAATCAGTTATTGGAGAAAACCGCCAACAAAACAGATAGAACGTATGCCTTCATTTTAAATGCAAACCACAGTATTAAACGCTTAGAACGATTAATTGAAGACCTGCTGGATGTTACCCGGATAAACGCAGGGCAGATAGACCTTAACACTGCCGAATTTGACTTTACAAAAGCCCTTACCAATAGCATCACCAATGTACAATTGATATCCAACAAACATCAGATAATATTGGAAAACGCTATTAATATAAACTATGTTGGCGATCAGTTTAGGATAGAGCAGGTAATGGTAAACCTGTTGAATAACGCCATCAAATATTCGCCCAATGCCAATAAGATAATGGTTAGAGCCAAAGTATCGGCAGGGCAAATTGAAGTGATTGTGGAGGATTTTGGAATAGGTATAGCCAAAGAAGATATAGACCAGCTATTTCAGCGTTTTTACAGGGTAAGCAAAACTGCCATGCATTACCAGGGTGTAGGCTTAGGCTTGTACATTGCTGCCGAGATCATTAAAAAACACAACGGAAATTTCACCATAGAAAGCGAGCCCGGCAAGGGCAGCCGTTTTTGCTTTAGCCTGCCACTAACGCCCGCACTTAAAGAAATGACACCTGGTACATAAGTTATTGTTTATCTTGTTAAAATAGCTCAACTTTTAATTTTACGTTATGCCATCAGTTTTAGCCTACAAGGAGCCTACTATCGAAGTAACCCAGGAGCATTTAAAAATAGCGCTCGACCAGGTTCAACTGGGCTTTTGGGAACTCGACTTAGGTAACTATGCGTTAAACTGCACCTCAAAATGCAAAACAAACATCGGCATACAAATAAACGACACCTTAGATTATGATAAACTGCTGGAGTGCATACTGCCCGAAGACCGGCTTTTAATGCCTGAAGCCATTATTGAGGCCATACAATCAACCGATGGTATTTATAGCCTGCAGTACAGGGTAAGGCATGCCGATTACAGCATCCATTGGATAGATGCCAAAGGCACCGTATTTTTTGATGCCGCGGTACCTACCCGTATTATAGGTACCATGGTTGATATTACCGAAAAAAAAGACCTGGAACTTTTAAGAGATGAGCTTTTTAACGTTACCACGCATGAGCTTAAAACACCACTTTCGGCAGTAAAAGGGTACCTGCAATTGCTGGATAGGTTTATTGCCACCACCGGGAACGAAAAAATTACCCAGGTAGCAAAACGCGCGCTGGGCTCTGTTGAAAGAATTACCCGCCTGTTAAATGAAATGGCCGATCCTGCTAATCTATACTCGAACCAAATTAGGTTAGCTAAAGATTATTTTGATTTAAACGCGCTTGGCGAAGAAATTGCCGGCAATGCCATGCTAATAAATCCCGACTACAAAATACAGGTTGCTACTACCAACATTGATAGCCTGGTATTTGCCGATAGGTACCGCATTGGGCAGGTTTTAACCAACCTTGTTAATAATGCCGTTAAATATTCGCCCGAATGTAAGGAGGTGGAAGTTTATATAGGCACACACAATAACGAGATAAAAGTACAGGTTAAAGATTACGGTATTGGCCTGGCAAAAAGCGAACATCATAAAGTATTTCAAAAGTTTTACAGGGCAAGTTCAACCCCCAAAAACATACCGGGATTTGGCATAGGCTTATTTCTAAGCGCCGAAATTATCATCAGGCATGGCGGCCTAATTGGTGTAGATGATGAGGAATTGGCTAACGGTACCTGCTTTTACTTTACCCTGCCAATACCTGCTATTAATTAAATATAAGCCCCTAGCCTTTTGGCACCAAACCCAAATGTGTACCACACATTGACGATTAACGTATTGTTTTCAAAATCTCCTGTTTGATATTATTGGCTATTCTTCCTTTTCCAATCAAATTTTATTTTTACTTTAGTCACTAAACCTCAACAAAAAAATGAGAAAGTATTGCCTGGCCTTGATGCTTACCGCTGCTGTTAGCTGTGTGTATGCACAAGAACCTATAACCATTAAAAAAATTGCCGCCGGCACCGTAAAATATCAGGGTGGCACCAATACCTGCTGGTCGTTTTCAACTACCTCGCTTGTGGAATCGGCAGAGATAGAAAATGCAAAAAAAGACATTGATATATCTGAACTATATACCTCCCGCAACCTGTTTATAGAAAAAGCCAAACGCTACATCCTATCAAACGGAACAACGTTGTTTGAGGCCGGAGGCCTGGCTCATGATGCCATGTATGGTATTGAAAAATATGGCGCTATTCCCAACGAATTTTATGCCCGCAAAAAAGGTGTGGATTTTTCTGACAAAAAAGGCGGCAAGCAAACAGACGAGATCCTGAAAAGCTATCTTGATTCGGTGCTTAAAACCAAACCTATTGATGCCAACTGGCTGGCCGGCTTTATTAAAAAGCACGATGCCATTGTGGGCACCCCTCCCGAAAAATTTACATGGGAGGGCAAGGAGTATACACCTCTTACTTTTGCAAAGGATGTTTTAAAATTTAAACGCGAAGATTATGCAACCATAACCTCTTTCACGCATCATCCATTTTACGAAAACTTCCCGCTGGAAATTCCTGATAATTTTTTGCTGCGCGAAAACTACCTGAACGTTCCGTTAGAGGAGTTGATAACTATTGCCAAAGAAACCATTGAAAAAGGCCAGTCGCTGGTGGTTGATATGGATGTAAGCAACAACGGCTGGAATTGTGGCAAAGCCGGATACGCCCTTTTTGAAAGCGCCCGGTTTAAACATGCCAATGCCGATACTCCCGAAATGGCATACACTGTACCATTAAGACAAGAACTTTTTGAAACCCTGGTAACCCAGGACGATCACCTGATACACATAGTGGGCATAGCCAAAAGTAAAGGCGGCAAATTGTTTTTTATTTTAAAAGATTCGGGCGGCGAACATTACGGTCCGTTTAAAGGGTACGATTATGTATCGGTAAATTACTTTGCCATCAACGCGTTGAGCATAACCGTACCGGTAAGCACGCTTGATGCCAAATACGCCAAATTAGTTAAAAGCCCGGTACCGGTTATCAATTAGCACCAGGAGGTTAGATTTGGGAATTGACAGAAAAACTTGCAAAAAAGCATCGCCGTACAACGGTGAATATTAAAAAATGAAGCAATGGGCAAGTTAAAAATTGCAGCCTACGCTAACAGGCGGGCAGCCACAGCGTAAAGCAGGTACCTGCATCTGTTGATTTAACCTTTAGTGTACCACCATGGGCACGGGCAATTTCTGATGAAATGTAAAGCCCTAACCCCAAGCCCTCTTTGTGCGGTTCTACTTCGCCGCGGTAAAAGGGTTGAAACAGGCGTTCGCGTACCGCATCCGGTATTTTGTTACCGCCGTTGGTTACAGAAAGCGTTAAACCTTTGGTATCGCTAAATGCCTCAACAATTACAGGCACATCTTTTTTACCGTGCGACAAAGCGTTGCCCAAAATATTAGAAAACAACTGGGCTATGCGCCGGCCATCGCAATTTACAGGTACCGAAAAATTAAAATATGTTTCAATAGCCCTATCGGGCCAAATGATGCGTAGTTCAGTTAATATCTTGCTCAGCAGGTCCTCTACAGCCTCATCATCCTTACGGTTCAAAACAATACCCTCGCCAAGGCGACCACGGGCAAAATCCAATATATTTTCAATCAGTCCCTTCATCCGGTAGGCCGAATCCTGTACAATGTTGGCCATCCGTTTTACGCGCTCGTCTCCGGGGATGCGTAAAAGCAACTGCGCCACGTTAAGCACAGCCCCCACCGGGTTAAGCAAATCGTGCCCTAAAATGGCTATAAATTGCTCGCGTAGTTCTGCTGTTTCGCGCTCTTCCTTCAATTTCTTCTCACTTAGCGCCAACTTATCCATCGAATCCAGGTGAAAGGCAATCAATTCGGCAAATAGCTTAAACATGCCGATGGTCTCGGGCGTGTTTACAATATGCGGCCTTGGATCTATGGCGCAAAGTGTTCCAAAAAATTCGCCGTTTTTACGTATAATAGGAATAGAAATATAGCTTTGAAAACCATACATAGCAGGCGTATGGTGATTGCAAAAGTACTCATCCAACTGTACGTGATCTATAACTACGCCCACGCCGCTTTGCCTTATCTCGTGGCAGATGGTTGATTCCAATACCAGTTCGCCACCTATATCCAATCCAAATTCTATTTCATCGCGCACAGCACAGCATATCCATTTCTCGTCGGTAACCCGTGCAATTGCCGAGAAACCCATACCTGTACTACGGCAAATAACTTCTAAAATAGATGGCACTACAGATATGGCATTTACAGCTTTAATATCTGCCTGAATCTGGGGACTAAAGTTTTCCAACCTGATGTTTGTGTTACTTAGAATTGTTAAGCAATCTAACAACAATTTTGTTTATTTAAAAGTTCAATATTTTTTTAAGTAAACTTTTAAGTTAGAAAGAAATCCAGAAACCTCCAATTGGATTGAAGACGAAAAACAACCTGCCACCGGTTAAGATTCAAAATACTCCACAGCCTCCAGGTGGCCCAGCTCTTCATCGGTAAACAAACGCGAACGGATAATAAACCTGATTCCCATGGGTATCTCGATAGAAAAGCTACTTCCTCTGCCTGGAGTAACATCTAATGTAAGATGGGTATGTTGCCAGTACTCAAACTGATCTATGCTCATAAAAAAACCGCATCCGGCCACCTCACCTATTTTTACATCCCGGCTGCCAATTTTAAAGTCGCCATTTTCAAAACACATAGGCGATGAACCATCGCAACATCCACCGCTTTGGTGAAACATCAACTCTCCAAACTTTAATTTTAATTGAGCTATTACCTTTTCGGCTTCAGGGGTTGTGGATACTCTTTTGGTCATGATGGATGGCTTTTTAACAACAAACATCTAAAAAAGCATGTCATTTAGATACGAGGTGCGAGCATAGAAATGACAAATTAGATATTTTCAAATAAAAAGGCGCTGCAAAACTCCAATCATTTCGCAGCGCCTTAACACAAGGCTAAAAGAAGCCCAGTTTGTTTTTATTATAAGAGATCAGCATATTTTTAGTTTGGCGGTAGTAGTTCAGCATCATTTTATGGTTCTCCCTGCCAAAGCCCGATTTTTTGTAGCCACCGAATGGCGCATGCGCCGGATATGCGTGGTAATTGTTAACCCATACCCTACCGGCCTGTATAGCACGTGGCACCTGGTAAATTTCATGAGCGTCGCGTGTCCATACGCCGGCCCCTAAACCGTAAAGTGTGTCGTTAGCAATTGCTATAGCCTCTTCGGTGGTTTTAAAAGTGGTAACTGATAGTACCGGACCAAAAATTTCTTCCTGAAAAATGCGCATCTTGTTGTGCCCTTTAAAAATAGTAGGCTGAATGTAATAGCCACCACCCAATTCATCGGGTAGCTTTTTAGCATCCCCACCGGCCAATACTTCGGCGCCTTCTTTTTTGCCAATATCCAGGTAACTCAAAATCTTTTCGTACTGATCGTTTGAAGCCTGTGCGCCCATCATCGTGGTAGAATCTAAAGGATTGCCCATAATAATAGCATTGGTACGGGCTATTACACGCTCAATAAACTTATCATAAATATTCTCGTGCACCAGCAATCTCGACGGGCAGGTACAAACCTCACCCTGATTTAAGGCAAACAGCACCGCCCCTTCCACAGCTTTATCAAAAAACTCATCGTCGGCGTCGCCTACAGATTCGAAGAAGATATTGGGCGATTTACCACCCAGCTCCATAGTAACCGGTATCAGGTTTTCTGATGCGTACTGCATAATTAACCTCCCGGTAGTGGTTTCGCCGGTAAAGGCAACTTTGCTTATACGCGGATTTGTAGCCAGTGGCTTACCAGCTTCGGGGCCAAAACCTGTTACAATGTTTAATACTCCCGGAGGCAGTATATCTCCAATCAGCTCCATCAATACCATAATACTGGTTGGTGTTTGTTCGGCTGGTTTTACTACCACGCAACAGCCCGCGGCCAGGGCCGGTGCTATTTTCCAGGTAGCCATTAATAAAGGAAAATTCCAGGGGATGATCTGGCCTACTACGCCCAGTGGCTCCTGCAGGTTAATGCTTACCGTAAACTCATCATGCTCGGATATGCTGCTTTCTTCGGCACGGATAGCACCTGCAAAGTAGCGAAAGTGATCAACACACAACGGCAAATCGGCCGCCATTGTTTCGCGGATGGCCTTGCCGTTATCAATAGTTTCTACAGTGGCCAGGTAACTCAGGTTGTCTTCAATTACCTGGGCAATTTTTAATAATAAGTTACTGCGGGTGGTAGCCGCTGTTTTACTCCATGTTTTAAAAGCTTCGGTAGCGGCATCAACAGCGGCTTCAATATCTTCTTTGGTTGATCGGGCGGCTTTAGTGAAAACCTTGCCGTCAATGGGCGATATGTTATCAAAATATTCGCCTTTAACAGGCGCAACAAATTTGCCGCCAATAAAATTGTCGTACTTATCCTTAAAGGATGGTCTTTGCGCTACACTCATAATGTTTTTTATAGTTTAATTGGTAAGGCTAAGTTAGGGGCGGCCACCATCAACCATTTGCATTATAATCGCAATTGGGTGCACAATAGTTTCAATTTTAAATTGGATTATAAACTACCGATTACTATCCCTAAATTTAATTTATAATAAACCAATTATGACCGAGAGAAGCCTGGTATCTCCGTTTACCCTGAGCGGCAAACGGGAGCTGCACACGTTGGTAGAAAATCGCCGTGCGTATACCTTAAACCACTGCGAATTAAACATCTATGAAACCTACCAGCGCAGCGAACTTGTGCCGCTTACCTTTCATGACCTGGTGATCACCAGCATGCTGCGTGGCAAAAAGGTGATGCACCTGTTTGATAAACCCGGTTTTGATTACCTCCCCGGCGAAACCGTGATAGTACCACCCAACGTAACCATGACCATCGATTTCCCCGAGGCTTCCGAGCTTAATCCATCACAATGCACAGCCCTTGCCATTAATCATCAGGAGATAAAAAGCACGCTCGATTTTTTAAACGAGAACTATCCGCGCGCCAACAACGATCAATGGGAATTAAACTATCAGCAGTTCCATTTTTTTAATAACCACGAGCTGGCGCAACTCATCAATAAACTCATCAGCATAAGCACCGGCGATGTGCTCACTAAAGATGTATTGGCCAATTTAACACTTAAGGAACTGCTGATACGCATTATGCAGATGCAAAACCTGCACCAGGTAAAAGATAATATGCAGCAGCTATCTACAGGCAACCGCTTTGCTTATATTTTGCAATACATTAAAAATCACCTTACCGAAAAATTAAATATAGATGCACTGAGCCAAATGGCGTACATGAGCAAGGCCAGTTTCTTTAGAGCATTTAAACACGAAATGGGCATTTCGCCGGTTGATTATATTATTAAAGAGCGCATCCAATTTGCCAAGCATCTATTACACAACCCCTATTGCAGTATGGCCGATGCCTGCTTTAAAGCCGGGTTTAACAATCAGCACTATTTTAGCCGCGCTTTCAGAAAAACTGTGGGCACAACGCCAAGCTTATATAAGGCAGGAATAGTGAAAGAAAATTGATTTGGAGCAAGGATTGGGGGAGTAAAGAACAAGGAGCAGGGGAACAACGATTAGAGGAGCAAAGAATAAAGATTTTTTGAAGATGGATTTTGACGGTGGAGAATATACCTGGTAAATAGCGACAGGCTCCCAGGTTTTGGGTTTAAAAGCTTGTTGATTGCGAAATGAAATAGTTATTAACACACTATATAGTAGGCTAGTAGACCATTAGCTGTCATTCGGAGTGTAAATTACAAATCCTTAATCCAAAGATCCTTGCTCCTTAATCCAAAAATCCTTACTCCCAAACTAAGCTACTAACTTATCGGCGTTAATAACCTCGGCGGGATCTATTTCCAGTACACGGCAGATTTTGAAAAACCTATCGAGGGTTAATTTAACGTAACCTAATTCAATTTTGCTATAGGTATTTTGCGATACATTGAGCTTAGCGGCAATGTACTCTTGCGAGTATGCTAAACGCTCTCGGGTAGTCCGGATGTTTTCTGCAACAGATTTAACGCTGTGGTTTACTAAGGCATTCATTGGTCGGTTTATTATTTATTATAAAAACGTAATAAATAATAAGCCGGTTTTACCCGGCAGGCATTTACTTCAAAAAAGAGTAGCCGCCAGGGTTGTACTTCTTTTAGAACTATCAGATAAATGATTTGATGGCGGCTATTACTTCTTTAGGCGCGCTAATGTGCGGGAAATGGCCGGTTGCCTTTATTATTTTCAGCCTACTTCCTTTAATGTTATCCAACAGGTACTCGGCTACCGCCAGGGGCACTGCAATATCCTCTTTGGTTTGCAGCAACAGTACTTCTTTATCCAGTTTACCTATCTCGCTGCGCAAATCAGACTCGAAGATCACTTTGGCTACAGACAGGGCAATATCTGGTCTTATGGCCGATAGCGTATAAGCAAAATGCTCGCCCAGTTCGGGTTGCTGCGGGTTACCCATAGCGTATGCCGAAAAGCCACTTACCCATGCATAATAATTATTGGTCATGGTATCGTACATGCTATCAAGTGCTGTTTGAGTAAAGCCACCCGTGTAGCCTGTGCTTTCGTCATTGATATAACGTGGTGAAGCCCCAATAAAAACCATTTTACCAAAATATTCGGGGGCCTTATTAGCCGCCAGTAAGGTAACCATCGAGCTTACAGAATGCGCAATGATAGTGGCGTTATATAATTTCAGATCGGCCAGAATACGCAGCATATCATCGGCATATGTACCAATATGGTTGTATTTAATGGAACTATAAGCATCCGGATTGGCACTGCCAGCGCCAACGTTATCATATAATACCAGGCGGTAATCATCTTTAAAGGCTTCTTTTACCCAGTTCCAGGCGGTTTGGTCGGTACCAAAACCATGGGCAAACACCAGTGTTTCGGGCGCATTAAGGTTACCTTCAATGGTAACATTGTTCTTTTCTTGAATTGCGGGAGTCATACAAAAAATCAACAGTAAGTATCGGTTAAATGGTTAGTTAGGGGGGGGGGCAGTGAAGTTATGATTTGTGATTAAGAAAACAAATAAAATTCGTTTTAAAGAAAGATCGGATAGTGCCGCCGCTAATTTGTCCAAAAGCGTACATCTGCTGTATCAAAACTGAACAAATTTGAAGTTTTAAAAATGTAAATATCTAAAAATCAAATAAATATAAGCATGGCATTTAGTTTGCTTAGTATAGTACATTAGGGGAAGCACCATGAAGCACCACAAACAACTGGAACGACGTACTTTTTTACAAGACCGTTTCGACATACTGATTAAACGACAAAAAAACGGCACTGCTACCTTTAACGAGCTTACCGAACTGGATGATATTGTAAACCGCGACCCCGCCATCCGCGAAAGCATCCTGGTAGAAATGCAGGAGATAGATACCCCGCCGGATAGCCGGCCTCCCATTGAAGAGTCGGCTGTTTACCCGGTAAAAAAGCAGGGATTACTGGAGGCATTAAGGGAATGGGTGAACAGGTGGTTTACTAATATGCAGAGCCTCACCCTGCCCTCTCCAAAGGAAAGAGTTCTGAAAATTTTACTGTAAGTAAATCAAAATATAAACGTAGCTATAGAGGGCTTTCAGCTGAAGTTAAGCCAAAGGCTTAAATCATTTAACCCACGAGTTATGCTACGCTAACCTCGCGGGGGCAAAAGAGAATGATTTGAGAATTTGAAAATGAGTTTAATTTACATTTTCAAATTCTCAAATCTTCAAATTAATTATTTCGCCTTTCTGATATAAACCCCGCCGAAGGTGGTTTTCATCATCAGTTCGGGACCGCCGCCTGCTATTTTGCCGTATACCCACTCGTCAACCTTAAGACCGTACATGCCATCTTTGCTGGTGCGGGTTACGTTGGGTTTATGCTGATCGGTTACTACATCAAAATCGGTAAAAATATCGCCATGGTCTGATTTTAGCTTCACGTTGGCTTTAAGATTTGCCGGGAAGGTTACATCTATTTTACCGTTAAGGGTAGAGAAAGCCATGGCCGCCTTTGGGTCTATCGATCTGAAAGTTACTATAACCGGGCCGTTCACCGTTGTGGCTACTACCGAGCCGGTGATATCGGTTAGTTTTATAGAGCCGTTTACATTGGTTACTTCCAGCTGGCCATCCAGGTTACTGCCGGTGATATCGCCGCCGTTTACGGTAGATATTTGAAATGTAGCTGTGGTTTTAGGCACTTTTATAGTGAGGTTAACGGGTTTGCCTATACTGCTGTGTATGGTAACCTGGTTATTGTTTTCCTGGGCGCTGATATCCATCCCACTACTATTGAGGCGGTGCATGCCGGCTGGCTTTTCCTTTTCTTTATCGCGCTCTTTGCGTTTCTCGTCAAGCTGCCCTTCAACAACAATACTTTTACCCTCGTAACCTATCACGGTTATCGATCCATCTATTAAACCTACATTCAGTTTATATGGTTTACCGGGCTCGCTTAAGGGTACCACTAATTGATCTTGTGCCCACAGGCGGGCTGTTAACAGCATGGCTACAGCAAGTACACTTAAAAAATTTATCGCTTTCATCTTATCGTTTATTATTGTTGTTTTTTGATATAAATATTTCCGTTAAGGGTTTCAAATTTAAATAGTTTACCGCCAGAGCCTATGCGCACATCAGAGTTTGTGCTTAGCTTATAGGTAGTACCTGCGCCGCTTTTGGCCTCGGTTTTTACAACTTTATTGGGCAATACCACAGCATCCGGAAAATCGGTAAAAAACTGGCCGTTAAAGCTTTTAAAAGTGAGATCGGCCGATAGGTTGGCGGGATAGGTGATATTCATTTGCCCGTTGATGGTATAATATGATGATTCGCCCGGAGGCGCAGCCAAATAGTTTACCGTTACCGGGCCGTTCACGGTATGAGCAATGGTGGTACCTTTGGCGTTAATAATCTCTAACGAGCCGTTAACGTTATTTACTTTTAATGAGCCGTAAACATCTTTAACGGTGATATGCCCGTCGTTTACGGTAGATACCGCCAGGCTTGTGTTAAAAGGCACTTTAATAGTATATTCCAGATGCACGGTGTAATCCCTGCGGTGGCTGTCGTCATGATGGTTCCAATTATGAGGGCGGGTATCATAAGGTTCGGCGGTGTAAGCTATTACACTATCGGCCTTTTGGTCAAACCCCAGTTTCACTTCTTTTTTGGCCTGGTCTACATCGGCCTGGGTTTTGCCTTTAATGGTTTCGTCTACCTCCATCAGCACTTTATTGCCGCTGTAGCCTTCTACCTTAATGGTTCCCCATATATTGTATACGGCTACGGTGCCGCCGTTTACGGTAAACTGTTTGGTTATATGCTCCTTATACTCCTGCGCCTGCACGCCATTTTGGGCAAGGCACAGCCCGAGTGCCGACAATACGGCAAATAAAACTGGTTTCATAAATATGGTTTTTAAATGAGTTGTGTTATGGTTTGCTTTATTTTATCCTTTACACCCGGGTTAAGGTCTTTTTGTTTCAATAGCTGTTTAAACGAGTTTACCGATCCTTTTTCCTGCAGCTTCAGCATCACATCGGCAATGGCCAATTGCAGCAAAGGTGAATCTTGCTGAACGATGGATGCTATCAGTCCCTGCCGCACTTCGGGGTGTGCAGCCAGGTGAGTTAAGGCATCTAAAGTGCTTAAGCGCACATTCACATTAGGGTCGTTATTTAGCGTGGCAAATAAGGCATCTATTACCTCCTTATCGGCATGTTTTATCTCGCTGGTATAGCTTACCCCCCTTATCCTTTCAGATGCCGAAGGATTCTCCAGCAAGGCCAGCATCATGGTTTGCTTCAACTCATGCACCTGCGATGTAAGCGCCTGCAATTGCTCATCCTGTTTACCTGTAGTACTGCCTTTAAACACCCAATATCCACAACTAAAGCTTATTAATATAATTACAAAGCTATATGCCAACGGCCATTTAGGCTGCCATTGCCACAGGCGGGCAAATTGTTCTTTAATGCTAAAGCTTGCTTTTTTCTCGGCTACAGATTGTTTAAAGGTGGCCAGCATTGCTTCAAACTTAACTTCCATGTGGGCGCCGGGTTCCGGTACTTCCATGTCGCCCATCAAACTCCAAACCTGCTGCATGGCGGTTAGCTCTTGCAGGCAGCCTTCGCAGCCGGCAATGTGCTGTTCAAACTCAACCTGTTGGGCAGCGGTTAGCTGGTTGTTCATATAGCTGCTAAATTCCTCTTCGTATTGCGCACAATTCATCTTCATCTTTTTTAACGTTCCATTTTGGTATAAATATCTTTCAACTCCTGCATGGCCCTAAAGGCGCGTACTTTAGCGGCCCCTTCTGTGATGCCCAATATGTGCCCAATCTCCAGGTACTTCAGTTCCTGGAAACGGCTCAGCGTTAATATCTCCCGGTTATCGGTGCTTAGCTTTTCCATTGCTTTATGTAGCCCGGCGTTTGCCTGTTTTTTCTCCAGCTGCTCATCGGCGCTTGTGCCCCCGGGCAGCCTGTCGGCCATGTCGCCGGCATCAAAGTGCAGGCCTTGTTTATTGCCTTTTTTGGCGTTATCCTTTAATACATTACGTGCTATCTGGTACATCCAGGCCATAAACTCACCCTCGCCGGTAAAGCTGTTACGATACCGCAGCATTTTATAAAACACAGTTTGCACCATATCCTCGCTGGCCTCGCGCTGATAGGTCATGTGGAACAGGAAGCCATACAAGGCGCGGTAATGCCTTTGGAACAGCAGCCCCATCCTATCCAGATCTCCGGCTTTTACCCGGAGCATTATTGTATTATCACTTAATGCGTTCAAAAAAAAGGCTTAGTTGCGTTAATTTATATATTGGAGACCGCCGTAATTTTAATTGGTTACAGAAAAGTAAGAAAAAATCTTCGATTTTTTGGAGTAAGGATTTTTGGAGTAAGGAACAAGGCTTTTTTGGGAAGAACACTGTTGTTATGTACCCTTGCAATAGCAAGTAATACAACTAAAAATACCCACGCTTTTTAAAGTGCTTTAAGCCTTGGGCAGAAGGAACTATATTTGCCGAAACATGTAGGCTATTGTGCTATTTAAGCGCCATACCAACAATTTTAATTAGGTACATTTATTAACCATGCAAATACATCAGCAAGCCATACGCCTGCGCGAACGGAAACGCGGCTTTCATTTAATTACTGCCGAAGTTTTACAGGCGTTGCCCCAAATAGCCAACATGCGTGTGGGTATGCTGCAGGTTTTTATACAGCATACATCGGCATCCCTCACTATTAATGAAAATGCCGACCCAACCGTGCGCATGGATTTTGAAATGTATTTTAACAAGGCCGTTCCAGAAAACGACCCCGACTACCGCCACGATGATGAAGGCTCCGACGATATGCCCGCTCATTTAAAAGCCGCCATGCTGGGTAGCTCGGTAACGGTACCTATCCGTAACGGCAGGCCGGCGTTTGGCACCTGGCAGGGCATTTATTTGTGCGAGCATCGCAATTATGGAGGGAACAGAGACTTGGTGGTAACCGCCTGGGGCGAGTAGCCTCACCCAACCCTCTCCAAAGGAGAGGGCTTTAATTTGCAAAGAAACTAATTCGGCTTTAGATAATTTTTGCATTGGCGATTTGCATAGCCGGGCTGGCTAATTGCAAGGTTGTATTTGTCAAATTAGTGTATAAAATAGGCTCATTTAAAGCCCAGCTGGTTGGAGAGGCCTGGGTGAGGTTTTAGATAATCCAATTGTTATTATATATTTGTTTTTGTTATAAACCTTAAGGTATAAAATGCAGAAGTATTCCAAACAAACCAGGTTATTATTAGCTGTAGATTGCATAATTTTTGGCTTTGATGGGGAAGTTTTAAAAATATTACTGATCAAGAGAGATTTTCAGCCCGAAAAAGGGAACTGGAGTTTGATGGGCGGCTTTGTACAAAACGAAGAAAGCTTAGATCAGGCTGCCAATCGTATTCTGAAAGAGTTAACAGGCCTGGAAGGCGTATACCTTGAGCAACTATACACTTTTGGCGATCCGCAGCGCGACCCTATGGAGCGCACGGTTTCGGTAGCTTACTTTGCCCTTATCGATATTCATAAATACGAAACACAGATAAGCGCCGATTACCATGCCGAGTGGTTTCAGCTTAAACGCGTACCCAAACTGATATTCGATCAGCAGGAAATGGTGGAGCAGGCCCGCAAGCGCATTCGCTACAAAGCAGCCATGCACCCTATTTTGTTTGAGCTTTTACCTACAAAATTCACCATCCCCCAGTTACAGATCTTGTACGAAAGTGTTTTTAATACCACTATAGATAAACGCAATTTCAGCAAGCGGGTATTAGCTACAGGCTTATTAATAAAGCTTACAGATAAAGATAAAGCCGGCTCGAAACGGGGAGCCTATTACTACCAGCTTAATATGCAAAATTACTACGCCAAATTTCAGGCATTTATGAACTTTATCCCTAATCCGGATACGTTGTAAATATTGCCAGCCAAGGCTGGCTTCATTATAAATTATACAGAGCACATGCCCAACACTAAACATATATTTAATATATGTTTAGTGTTGGGCATATTACATTATAGCGTCTCGCCAATTTTAACACTGGCGCAACCTGCCATTACTCTTTTTATTTAAATAACAACGCCTTACGCCTGCCTTACATACCTTTCAAACAAGGTAAAAACAAATAAAGCAGCCAGTGATACAGGTATTGATTAATTATTATTATAATCCAAAAAACAACTTAGTAATAAAAATTTTACATATCTTAAACCACCTTACAGTTTATACCGTATACATACCTATAACAACTTTAAGTTGTAAAGATGAGAAAACACCTGGTAATTTTATTTCTGTTGATTTTTGCCGGCAATATATGTTATGGCCAGTTAAACGATATTAACAGGATACAGAAAGAACTGCCTTTAATTACCGATAGTACCAAATATATAAATGCCCTTAACCGCCTGGGCATGTTGATGTACGAAAAAAATGTAGATAACTCCTTTTATTACGCCAAGCTTGCGCGCGCCATATCTGCCCGTATAAAATACAAACAGGGCGAGGCTGATGCCATAAACGTTATTGGTATAGTATATGATTTACGGGGCAACCTCCAACTTTCGTTAAAGTATTACAACGATGCTTATCAACGATATGTGGCCTTACACGATTCTGTTAATATTATTCAGGGCCTCATGAATATTGCCCTGGTATTTAATGAACGCAAAGAAGATGCAAAGGCGGTTGAAAACTTAAAACAGGCCATAGCGCTAGGCATTACGCTTAAAAGAGACTCCATTATGAGCCTGGTGTACTGCAACTACCTGCTTTTATATCCCGGGCAGCTTAGCAACGAGCTTACAACAGCCTATCTGCAAAAAGCCCGGCAGATAGCCACCAAATACAAAGATGAACGCGTACTACTGGTTACAGACCAGATACAGGCCAAGCTGTACTTTAAAAACGGTGAGCGTGAGAAAGGAATAGCGTTATTGCAAAAAGCCGCCGCCGAAGGCATAGCTATGGAAGTAAACTACGTTACCCTCGATATTCTCCAAAACCTGGGCGATATGTTTATTATTACCGATAGCGTAAAAGCTATTGACTATTACAAACAGGGGCTTGGCATATCCAATTTAAAAGGTTACCATTTTTACGACAAAATATTTGGCAAAAGGCTTTACGACGTCTACATTAACCAGAATAACCTCCCCGAAGTAAAGCGCTACAGCGGTAAACTATTAAAATTATATGAGGATGAGGAAATATTCACCAACACCTCCGGTTTCGACTATATTGATTACGCCATAAAAGATCAACAAATTGAGGCACTTACAATACGCGCCGAGGGGCGCAACACATTACTATTGGTTTTCGGCTTTCTATTACTACTTACTGCACTATCCCTGGTAATATTTTACAGGTTATATATTTTAAAACAAAAACACAACCAAACCCTGGAAGAACTTAACCGCACCGTGCAGGCACGTAACCAAAAACTGGAAGTTGACCACGAGTTTAACAACCGCCTGGTATCCATACTGGCGCATGATTTCAGGCAGCCGATTGGTACCCTGAAAACATTAGCTACGGTATTAAAAGATGCCGACGCACTTACCCGCGAAGAGCTGATGACGCTGGTAGAAAGCATGGAGCACTCATCCAATATATCATTAGAGATTTTCGAAAATATTTTGCAGTGGATAAAGCAGCAGCTATCGGGCTTTAGCTATGCCCCCGTTTCGCTCCCCCTTAGAGATTTAATTGATGAAGCCCTGCAAACATTTAAAGCCATGGCCGAAGACTGCAACATAACCATGGTAAACAATATTGACCGCAATATAACCCTCTACGCTGATAAAGAACTGGTACAATTCATCAACCGTAATTTTATACACAACGCCCTTAAGTTTTCGCCAAGAGGCACCACTATTACTATAGTTGGCTTTAGTGATAATAACGAAACTACCGTTTGTGTACAAGACGAGGGCAAAGGAATTTCTGCCGAAAAACTACCCGGCATTTTCAATTTTAAAGCCGACCTTAAATACAGCAACGAAAAGGAAAAAGGCGCCGGCGTGGCCCTGATGATCTGTAACGATTTTACCGAGAAAATGAACGGCCGTATCTGGGTAGAGAGCAACCAGCAAAAAGGTGCCTCATTTTGCTACGCCCTCCCCAATGCTCAAAAACCCAGAAAAAGCATTTTTAAAACACCTGTAAGGGAACTGATAAAATAGAAAGGTTACAACGAGTTTATTGCTGTTCTAAAACAGAAAAAACACCACAAACAATAAGCTACTGAAAAGTGCCAGACTTAAATTTCAAAAACTTCAAGTCTGGCATCCTGCAATGAGCTATAGATAAACCAATAAGGTGTTGTAATAGGTTATTAATTGTAACAGTGCAATTTCTCTATTACTAATCGCTCTCTTTTACTTCAACAAAACTTTAGTGGCCCCATAACCAAACTTCTCTTTACGGGCATCCATAAAGGTTTGCACTTTGGGGTGTTTGCCCAATTGCTTGTGTAACTCATTACGTAAAGTACCGTTACCCGCGCCATGTATAAAAGTAATATCGGGTAGCTGGTGTACTATAGCTGCATCCAATGCTTTATGGAAATGAGCAAGTTGAATCTGTATCATTTCGCTGCTTTGTAAAAACTGGTAATCATCCCGTAGTTTTTCTATGTGGAGGTCTACCTCGCTTACCGGCCGCTCAAACACAACTTTTTCTTCGGCTGGTTTAAAAAAGCTTTCTTTGAGTTTTTGGGCATCTATCACCATATCCGGCTCATCCAGCCTGATGATCCATCCCTGCTGGTTTAATAGTGGCACTTGTTTTTTGGTGCCCGAAAAATCTTTCGCTTTAAATTTCTCTTTTACCACCAATGGCACAGGTGGCTCTATATTTTGTTTGGTACTGTAAATAACATGAAAGGTAAACGCGGGCCACAGTTGCAAATCGGCCAGTTGTGCCGAGTAGATAACTTCTGATGACCGGGGCGCTATAGCACCAGAAAATTCGCCTTTAAACGCATGCAGCTTTTCGGTACTAAAAGCTGCAAGCAACTGAAACGATGTTGTATTTACCAAATGAAAATGCACCACCGATGGTGCTTTTAAATCGGCAACAACACCCAGGTAAATTCCTTTCTTTTCAAACTGCGTTAGGTCGGCAGGTTTTTCATCGGGCACAGCTTGTTTTTTTGATCCGGCCGGCTCATAGCCATGTACGGTAGTAACTTTGCTGGCCAATACGGGTATCTCAAATTCATCTTCGCCGGTTACGCCTATCATTTGCTCGTCTATAATGCGAGTAACAAAGCCCTCCATTTTTTCGTCAACAAACCGCACAAAATCGCCTAATTTATATTTCATAGTAGTATTTATCTGTTAGCAAAGTTAGCCTATATGGGCACATTAAACTATAAAATAAAACTAATAGCCATTTACATTGTATTTGAATGCAGATTTAGCAAGATCTTTTAAACATCATAAATTATTTATATAAAAACCATGAGCGAAAATACCCCTAACACCTTAAACCCGCATTTACTGAAACAGGTATTTGTACACAACCTTAACCGCATTTATTTTGGCAAGTGTTACCTCGATAAAAATCTGGAGCATATTATAAGCCTGGCATCGTTTAGCAACCTGCAACTGGCCATACATGAGTTTTGGGGCGATATTAAAAAGCAAATTGCACGTATGGATGAAGTTTATACCTACATGGGCGAAACCCCATCTGATAAAAACTGCAATCCCATAAAATCAATTGTTAAAGATGAGTTTTGCCTTGATGAAAAACAGACCATAACCGTTTTTAGTGATCTGGATATTATTATGTACCTACAGGTGTTGGAACATATTAATATTACATCGTGCCGCATGCTTATGATGATAGCAAAATTATTAAAATATGATAAAGTTAAACAGCTACTTACCGAATGCTTTGATGAATCGACAGATAACGACCGCTTGTTTGTGATCATCTCAAAAGAGTACCTCACTGAGGAATAATAAATTATACGGCTCTTTTGCTAAAAAAATAAAGCCATCCGCTTTACGCGAATGGCTTAAATATTAGTTATTTAATACCCCTATTAAAATAACTTAAACAAAGTAAAAAAATATTTCCCGTAATCGCAAACCATTTAATGTGATTTAAAGGGATGTTACAGTTTTGTTACCAAAAACTGACGAATAAGTAGGTATATTAAAAAAACATTTATTTTGTAACTATTTACAGTTAACAGCATCTTTACAGAAGTTGACAAACTGAACTTATTTATAATATGAAACTGATTAAACCGATTGCGTTATCCGCATTGTTTTTTTTCGCGCTGATGCAGGCACAGGCACAAAGCTTATATATGCCGCGCGATATTCAAAAGGCCTTTAACAAAGAAACCCGCCAGGCCGATGGCACTCCCGGCAAAAAATACTGGCAAAACCATGGCACCTACAACATTACCATTACGGCGTTACCGCCCGATCGTAATATTAAAGGCTCAGAAACCATTGTTTACGAAAATAACAGCCCCGATACGCTGAAAAGGCTTAACATGAAGCTTATCCTCAACATTCATAAACCGGGCGCTGCCAGGTTTGGCGATGCCGGGGCCGACTACTTAACCACAGGTATCCATTTTGATAAATTTTTGGTTAATGGCGATGCCGCTAAAATAAATGGAGAGGGCGCATCAACCAATATGGGGGTTACTTTAGCCAAACCATTGGCTCCTCATCAATCGGTAAAGCTGGATATTGACTGGCATTTTGAGATCTCGCTACAAAGCGGCCGTGAAGGAATGATTGACCCTACCACCTATTACCTGGCTTACTTTTACCCCCGCGTATCTGTTTACGACGATTACAATGGCTGGGACAGGTTACCGTTTTTAGATGCACAGGAATTTTATAACGATTTTAATGACTACACACTTACTGTAAATGCACCCAAAAACTATATAGTTTGGGCAACAGGCACCTTGCAAAACCCTAAAGCCGTGTTACAGCCAGAATATGCCAAACGCCTGGAAAAATCAATGACCAGCGACTCTACCATCCACATAGCTACCGCTGCCGATATTGCTAAAAAGAACATTACAGCCCAGAAAGATCAAAACTCATGGATATGGAAGGCCGACGACATCAGCGATATGGCCGTTGGCATTAGCGATCATTACGTATGGGATGGCGCAAGCACTATAGTTGATGATGCCACACACCGCAGAGCAAGTATGCAGGCCGCGTTTCAGGATAGTGCTGCCGATTTTCACCACGCAGTACAGGCAGGCCGCCACTCACTAAGCTGGCTGTCGCACAACTGGCCTGGCGTACCTTATCCTTTCCCTAAGATGACCGCTTTCCAGGGCTTTGCCGATATGGAATATCCAATGATGGTTAATGACAGCCATACCGACGATATTCAATTTGCCGCCTTTGTGCAGGATCATGAAATTGCGCATACCTATTTCCCTTTTTATATGGGTATAAACGAAAGCCGCTATGCTTTTATGGACGAAGGCTGGGCTACCACCTTTGAACGCCTGATAGGTACAGATGAGGTTGGGGCCGAAAAAGCCGATGCGCTTTATAAAGATTTCAGGATAAACGGATGGATTCATGATGCGGTAACAGCCGAAGATCAGCCAATAATCACCATGTCGAGCGAGTTAAGGGCCGGTTATGGCAACAACTCGTACGGCAAGCCGTCATTAAGCTATTTTGCCTTAAAAGACATGCTGGGCGACGATCTGTTTAAAAAAGCATTGCATGGTTACATGGACCGCTGGCATGGTAAACACCCAATTCCGTGGGATTACTTTAACTCCATGACCAATCTATCGGGCCGCAACCTCGATTGGTTTTTCAACAACTGGTTCTTCAGCAATTACTATATTGATCTTGATCTGCAAAACGTAGGCAAAACCAACGGAGGCTACACAGCCGATATTAAAAACGTGGGCGGCTTTGCCGTACCGTTTGATGTAAAAATAACTTACACAGATGGTACTACCGAAACACAGCACCAAACACCTGCAGTTTGGGAACACAATCAGAAACAGATTGCAGTAAACATTAAAACAAACAAAACCATTAAAGCGGTTACGTTAGATGGCAACATATTTATGGATGCTACCCCAATTAACAATACATACACTATTAAATAAAATAGAAAATGTATAAAAACAGAAAACCCGGCTTATTGGCCGGGTTTTCTGTTTTTAATATAGTACTAAATATTATGCGCCCTGTATAGAATTGTTCCAGTTATTGGCAGCTGTTTTAACTTTAGCTTTAGCATCATCTGCAACGCCTTCGGCTACAGCTTGTGCATGCTCGGCAGCAGTTTTAGCGTTTGATTTAGCCGACTCGATAGCATCATCTTTATAATCGTATAAATCGCTCACGGTACCGTTAAACTTTGATTTTGCTCTTTCAACGGCATCATTACTATACTGTTTTATGCCGCTGGCAGTTGTTTGCGCCTTTGTTTTGGCGGTATCAACCAGGTCGTTTAGGTAATCGGCAATATCGTCTCTCAGCTCACCGCCTTTTTCTGGGGCCAACAATAAACCTAAAGCAGCACCTGCTGCGGCACCTACTAATAATGCGGCTATAATTTTTGCTTGATCTTTCATTTTATTTGTTTTTTTGTAGATAATGATTTAACCTGCAAGGATAAGAACAACAACAATGCCAGTTTTGGGGAGTAAGGATTGCTGGATAAAAGAGCAAGGACTTTGATTTTCTGGACAAAGGACTTTCTCACAAAAGACTTTGGTACCAGGAATAAAAAACAAACCACAATACCCAATGACAGCGAAGCGAAATGACCAATGACTAATAAACTGCCTGGCGAAATGGGCAAAAAGAAAGGCATCCACTAAAAAGTGAATGCCTTGGTATGCTTAATGGTTATATTATACTTAGATAACTTTTACATTTACCGCATTTAAACCTTTTCTGCCGTTTTCAACTTCAAATTCAACTTTGTCATTTTCACGGATCTCATCGATTAGGCCTGTAGAATGAACAAAAATGTCTTGACCACCGCTAGCTGGTGTAATAAATCCAAAACCTTTTGTCTCATTAAAAAATTTTACTGTTCCTTCTTTTTGCATTATGTTATTTATTAAAGGCGGCAAGTTATGGAAAATTCTTCGATTTGAAGATTTGAGAATTTGAAGATTTGGGGATGAAAAGTTATGCTGTAGAAGCCAAGTAGCAACAACAGAAATTAAACAACTAAAAATCAACAGTTTGAAAAATTAGAAAATTATCTTCAAATTTTCAAATCCTTAAATCTTCAAATTAAATTTACGCCACAATGGCAAGGTGCCTGCCCTGAATGGTATCTTCAGAATCTTTAACTATGCCTCGTATCTTTTCATCAAGCTCCTGTACGGTAAGTTCCATAATATCAAAATAACTAAAATCGATATTCTCCATACGCATAAGATCCATAATGCCCAATAATGAGGCCACCGGTCTGCGCAACTCGTGCGATTGAATAATGGCAATGCGTTGCAGCGCCTCGTTTTGAACACGAATTTGTTCTTCGTGCCTTTTACGGGTGGTTATATCTGTTGAGTTAAGGGCCACACCAATAACGGCGCCGCTAATATCTTTAACCGGAATAAAAGAGGTTTCTTTCCAATTCTCGTTTATGGTGCCGGGCATTAACACCCATTCACGTTTAATGGAGCGACCGGCCAACGCCACATTAAAATATTTACTAAACAGTGTAAGCAACTCCGGCGATGTGTATTGAAGAATGTTATCGCCG
Organism: Mucilaginibacter cryoferens; assembly: GCF_014205845.1. Lineage (GTDB taxonomy): Bacteria > Bacteroidota > Bacteroidia > Sphingobacteriales > Sphingobacteriaceae > Mucilaginibacter. Next base: position 151,188 of record NZ_JACHCR010000008.1, on the reverse strand, counting down.
TTGCAAAGCTTTTTATTGAATGTAGTGCGGATAAAAACCGCTGCGCTTTTGTTAAAGGCCAGTACTTCCAGCTGTTTGCCAACCAAAATATGAGTATCTCTCGAACTATCAAAAATGGCTTTAAGTTTCATTTCTGATTTGCCAATAGCAACTTGCTGGGTTTGAGTTTCCTGGTGCTGATGCTCTAACGAGCGAAGGCTCCAGTTAAGCTCCAGCAAATTAACAACCTGTTTGGCCAATACTTTTAACGAATTGATTTGTTTTATATCCAGGTTGGCGGGTTCAAAGTTAATTACACATAGCGTACCCAGCGCAAACCCATCTTTTGTTATTAGCGGGGCGCCGGCATAAAACCGTACCTGTTGTTCATTTTTTACCAACTTACCGTTAAAACGCGTATCGGTTAGCATGTCGGGCACCACCAGTACTTCTGTTTGTTGAATGGTATGGTTACAAAAGGCTATCTTTCTATCGGTACAGGTAAGTTCGGTGCCAAAGGTTGCCTTAAACCATTGTTTATCCTCGTCAAGTAAAGTTACCAGGGCTATGGGGGTATTACAGATCTGGGCTGCCAGGCCCACTATTTCATTTAAATCAACAACGATATGCTCGTCAAGCTCCTTAAATTTCCTTACTGCCTGCAGACGTAGTAATTCGTTATTCATTATTGATTATGTAGAAGTGTATATGTACGATTATGGTTTCACCAATGAATACGGATTACGAGGCCTAATAGTTGTCATTTTGACAAGAACCCGGCAATTATAGCTATCAGGAATGGTTTAATTTTTCAACAAATAATTTTAAACCTTTTAATAATAGTTTGATCATAGTTTGTAACTATGCAGTTACAAAAAACGTAAACAATTATTAAACCAGTTCGAATCAAAAATCATGAAAAAATTCACCCTGTTAGCTATCGCTACGCTTTTTTCGAGTTTAGCGTTTGCCCAAACGACTATACCGGCCAAAGCGGATGAAAAAGCAGTGCCCGTTACTGCCAAAGCCGAAGCAACAGCATCCAAAACTGGAGAAGTAACTGCAAAAACAAACTTAGCAGCTGCCGAGTCGGCTTTTACTACGGCAAAGGCCACTTTAGATGCAGCCATTGCACAAAAAGCCGATAAGGTAACCATTGCAGCCGCCAAGGCCAATGTTGCCACCGCCAAAGACGATTTAAAAGCTGCCAAAGCAAATGTAAAAACAGCCAAAGAATTGCGCTCAACCGCCAGGGCCGATGTAAAAGATATAAAAAAGGAAGTACGACAGGCCAGGCACGATGCTATAAAACATCGTACTGCACGCGCCAAATAGCGGCATGCTATCAAATAAATAAGCTGCTTACAACGGGCAGCTTTTTTTATACCTCATCACAGCATCACTTTAAATATAATACCATTTTTTAACCTGCTAAAAACCCAATAATTAATACCGCAAACTACTATTCTAAAAAGCAATGAAGATCGTTTATCTATCCCTGTTGGTAATTACTGCACTACTGCTTTCGGCAAGCCAATCTTTCGCTCAGAACACCTCCATTGATAAAACCGATAAGGATGATAAAAGCGCCCCAGAAAATTCGTTTAAGTTTGGGTTGAGCTATTTAAGCAACAACGTAATTATGGGCCGGGCCGATACCATTAAAACTGCCATGCTGATACCCGATATTAAATACACCTTTAGCAACGGGATATATGTTTTGGGAAGCGTTACCTATATCCCCAATAGGGTAAGTGGAAAACTGGACGAGGGAAACATTACAGCAGGGTATGATTTTGACATTACCGACGATTTGAGTGCCACAACCTCTTTCTCGAAATTATTTTACAACAAAAACAGCACACAAATTGGCTCGTCTATAAGCAGCACTATAAGTGCAAGCCTTGATTATGACATTGGCGATATTATTACCCCCACCATTGGGGTTGACTATAATTTTGTTAAACAAGGATTTAAAAACGATATTTTTTTAAATGCCGGTCTATCTCACGATTTTATAAACACCGGGTTATTGAGCGATGATGATTTTTTAGTGATCTCGCCATCTGTAACGGTAAATGCCGGTACTCAAAACTTTTACGATGCTTACCTTACTTTAAAAAAATATAAACTAAAATCGAAAACAGCAACGTCAAAAACACTTACCAAACAAGAAACAAAACTAAGCAAGTTTAACCTGCTCGACTATGAGTTTTCGTTACCCATAGCCTATAAAATAGGCAGGCTTATATTTCATTTTACACCAACCTACGCGGTTTCGCAAAACAAGCTGCCGGCAAATATTACGGGGAGTATGATAACCAAACCAGGGATATTTTACTTTGATACCGGAGTAACGGTTAAGTTTTAATGGTTGCTTTGTATTTTTGGCTCAGTAGGTACCTTCTGTCGGTTTCTAATTTTAAAAGCGATTTGCCTGATTATACGCCAACAGGCAATTTTTAGTTTTTATAAAGTGTATTTTGCGCCAAAATCAAAACACACTCAATGAAGGCCTTTATATTCGACCTTAATGGCACCATGATTAATGATATGCCCTACCATACCAAAGCATGGCAAACACTTTTAAATGAGCAACTGGGCGGCAATTTTACCTGGGAAGAAGTAAAAAAACAGATGTACGGCAAAAATCCCGAAGTGTTGGTACGCATGTTTGGCCCAAATCGTTTTACTATAGATGAGATGAACGATCTATCGTACAAAAAAGAAGAAAAATATCAACAGGAATTTCTACCACATTTGGAACTGTTACCTGGGTTACATGATTTTTTAGAAGCCGCTCATCAAAAAGGTATTCCTATGGCTATTGGCTCGGCAGCGATCCCTTTTAATATCAATTTTGTGTTAGACAACCTCAACATAAGGCATTATTTTACGGCCATAGTGAGCGCCGACGATGTGGTATTGAGCAAGCCCCACCCCGAAACTTTTTTAAAAGCGGCGCAGCTTTTAAATACCGCTCCTGCCGATTGTGTGGTGTTTGAAGATGTGCCCAAGGGAGTAGAAGCCGCGGCCAATGCCGGTATGAAGGCTGTTGTAATTACCACCACCCATGAACGCCACGAATTTGATCACATGGAAAACGCACTTCATTTTTCGGCTGATTTTACTGATGATTATTTTGCTGGATTATTATCTTAATTAGCCAATAAACTTAACTGTAAACAACTGTTACACAAAGGCATAATTTAACGTATTATTGATTTAGTAAACCAATAAACCCGGCTACTAAATTATAACCGTTGATGAAGTTTAAATTTTACCTGCCTGTTATGCTGCTTGCATTGGTAATAAGTTCGTGCAGCGACCATGTGTATGCACCTGCTTTACGCCTTGCAGATATAGCCTATATGCCCAAACCTCTGGCTACCGATTCGGCAAAAGCGGCTAATTATGTTTCGGGTGGTTTTGGTATTGCAAAAAGCGCGCATTATAATGATGTGCTTACCAGCGGACAATTAAATTTAAGCAGGGCCAATACTTTTAACCACATTAACCTGGCTTATGGCGTTTTTGGAGTGGCCGGCAATTACCATAATAATGAGCTTGCCCCAGGCGATAGGTATTATTTTAACAATAAGTTTTTTGGTGTAGCCGGCGGCCGCCTGTCTGCCAATTACTTTATCCATCGTGGTAGTTTCGATTTTCGCATTATTGGTTTTGAGGCTGCTTACAGCAACGAATTTGGAAACTATTCCTCTTTCCGAAAAGCGATAGGCAACCAGGATAATTATCATGCCGACAGCCGTACAGATCTTTTTTCGATGGGTGCCACAACCGAAATAGTTTTCAGAAACAGGCACAATTATCAATTTGGGCTAAGGGGATTTATAGGAGGTACTTTTGGCAGTAACAGTATTTATAACAGGTATACCGACGGGCATGCGCTGAATACAGATCGGCTGCCAAACGGACCAGGATTTGCAACCATTGCTTATTTTATGCAGATAAAAAACTTCATCACTGTTGTTGAGCTAAGCAGTTACGCACAAATAAGGGTTGGCTACCGGTTTTAGATCAGCTGAATATGACTAATTTTATAATTAAATCAATTACATTGCCATCAAACCATCAAATATCAGCCAAAATATACCTTATGAAGATAAAATTTTACTTACCGGCCACGGCGCTATTACTGGGTTTATTGAGCTCGTGCAGCGATCATGTGTATGGCCCGGCTTTGCATCATAGCGATATATCTTACATGCCTAAGCCCATGTCTATGGATAGCGCCAAATCTGCCACCTACATATCAGGCGCACTGGTACGGGATTTTGCCAATAACTTAAACGACCAGCTTACCAGTGGACAATTAAATGTAATCCACGCCAATACATTTCAAAACTTTAACCTGGCCTATGGGGCATTTACCTCTTTAGGGGGCTATAAAAACTACGATTTGCAGACCAATAACGTTAACTATTTTAACAGCAAATTTTTTGGTGCTGTTGGCGGCAGGCTATCGGGTAACTTTTTCTTTAACAGCGATAGCCGTACAGATTTCCGGATCATAGGCTTCGAAGCGGTATATAGCCACGAATTTGGCGACTATGCCCAGTTCAGAAAAGCCATAACCGGGCAGCCCGATTTTTATACAGATACCCGCACCGAACTTTTTACCGGAGGCTTAACCAGCGAAATTGTTTTTCACGGCCGCCGCCCAAATACCCAAATGGGTTTCAGGGTATTTGTAGGCGAAACCTTTGGCAACGACAATATTTATAACAACACCAAAAACAACTATATAACCTATAAAGCGCCCACATACGTATCATTCGCCTACTTTGTACAGCTAAAGCAATACTTTGCAGTAATTGAAGGCGGTACGTATGTACAGTTCAGGGTTGGTGTAAAGTTTTAACTTACTCAGAATAAACGCTCCCTACCCTATCGCGCAGGTTATAGCCCGATGCCATTACCTCGCCGTATGCGCCAGCCGTGCGTACGGCAATCAGGTCGCCACGGAAAGATTCGGGCAGGTCAACATCCTTCTGAAAACAATCGGTGCTTTCGCAGATAGGGCCTACTACGTCGTATTTCAGGTTCCCGTTGTCGGTGGCGAGGTTCGGGCTCTCTCCACTATCCAGGTTTTGAATTTTGAATTTTGAATTTTTACTTATATTCTCAATCTGATGATAAGCCTGGTAAAGCATCGGGCGGATAAGCTCCGTCATGCCGGCATCAAGTACCAGGAAGTTTTTCTTTTTACCGTTTTTAACGTATAGCACTCTCGATATCAGCGATGCACTCTGGGCTACCAATGCGCGGCCAAGCTCAAAATGTACTTCCTGACCAGGTTTTACGTTCAGGAAGTTTTTAAACACCTGAAAATAATTTTCAAAATCGGCAATATTGGTATCGGGGCTATAATAATCAACACCCAAACCACCACCGGCATTTAAAACCTTAACCGGAAAACCATGATCTTCAAACCAATCCTGCATTTCGTTAATGCGGGTACACAGGCTTTTGTAAACCTCCAGATCGGTAATTTGCGAACCGATATGAAAGTGGATACCTAAAAACTGCAGGCTGGCACATTTACGCAAGGCTGCGGCCACATCGGGCAGTTGCCATATATTGATACCAAATTTATTTTCATCGAGCCCCGTAGTAATAAAATGATGTGTATGCGCATCTACATTAGGGTTTATGCGGATAGCTACATTGGCCTTTTTACCTTTAGCGGCAGCCAGTTCATTGATCACTTCCAACTCCTGAACCGACTCTACATTAAAGCAAAAGATATCTGCATCAAGAGCAAAGTTTATCTCCCTGTCAGACTTTCCTACACCCGCAAAAACAACTTTACCTTTATCAAAACCATGCTCAATAGCGGCCCTAACCTCGTTACCGCTCACACAATCGGCCCCAAAGCAAAAAGACTGGATCATATCCAAAACCTTGGGGTTAAAATTGGCCTTCATGGCATAATGTACATGAAAACCATGCTTTACAGAAGCATCACGGCAGGCATCTAAAGTTTGGCGTAACACACCCATATCATAGTAATAAAATGGGGTATCCAACTCTTGAAATTTATTTATATTAGCTTTACTAAACATAGTAATGAAGAATAATCTGTCTGTTATATTATGTGTATCTATCTCTGTATTTGCTGGTGTTATATCCAGCTATAAATTGTACCATGATAGAAAACTTACGCTAAAACGCTTTATTTTAAACACTGGTATTTCGGCAGCAGTAGCCATACTTGGTATTTATTTTTTACTGCGTTAAGTTTTCTAATCAATTTAAAATCGGATATCAAAATTCCGGGATCAGAACAAATCCGAAATCGAAATTCCCAATTCCAACATTAAAATAGCCTGTTGTGTAAACTTCTTAAAGTTTCCACTTTATCGTCGGTTTTAACCAGTAACGATAGGTTGTGATCGCTGCCGCCGTATGATATCATCCTCAGCGGAATATGCTTTACAGCCTCCAGTACCCTTGCCGCATAACCATGCTTTTCGGCGCCAAAATCGCCTACAACACAAATGATGGTATGGTTTACATCCAGCTCTACCGAGCCAAATATGTTCAGTTCGGTGGTTATCTCGCCCAGGTAGGTGGTATCGTCTATGGTTAAAGATACGCCCACCTCCGATGTGGTGATCATATCTATAGATGTTTTATAACGTTCGAACACCTCAAATACCTTTCTTAAAAAACCATGCGCCAGTAACATCCTACTACTTTGGATTTTAATGGCGGTAATACCATCCTTAGCTGCAATAGATTTAATTTTATCTTTCTCGCTGGTATTGGTTATTAATGTACCTTTTGCCTGCGGGTCCATCGTATTCAATAGCCTAACCGGAATCTTATATTTTTGAGCGGGGAATACGCTTTGCGGGTGCAGTATTTTGGCACCAAAATAAGCCAGCTCGGCGGCTTCGTCAAAAGATAGCTGGGCAATAGGCTGTGTACCCTTAACAATCCGCGGATCGTTGTTGTGCATACCATCAATATCCGTCCATATCTGCACCTCCTCGCTCCGAATACCGGCACCTATCAGCGATGCCGTATAATCGCTGCCACCACGGCGCAGGTTATCTATTTCGCCAAAAGCGTTACGGCAGATGAAACCCTGGGTAATAAACAGGTTAACATCGGGGTGCTTATCCAGCGAGGGGCTTATCTTTTCGGTAATATAATCAACAATAGGCTCGTTATCCTCATCAATCTTCATAAAACTTAAAGCAGGCAGCAATGCCGATGGCACGCCAATTTCCTTTAAATAAACATGATACAATGTGGTAGATAGTAACTCGCCCTGGGCCAGTACAATTTTCTCTTCTACAGATGTAAAATTATCATTGGCCATATTATTAAGCAGGGCGAAATGGTAATCAATAACATCCTTGCCTTGTTTTAAATATTCGGGGTTGGCAAACAGCTCATTTATAAACAGCTCGTACTTATCCTTTAGCGCGCTAATAAGAATAATAGCCTTCTTTTTATCGCCGGTAAGATAAGCTTGTCCAATCTCAACCAGGTTGTTTGTAGTACCCGATACTGCCGAAAGCACAACTATTTGTCGCTCCGCAGGATTAATAATGTCGAGCAGTGCCTTCATACGGGCCGGGCTGCCCACTGATGTGCCACCAAATTTTAAAACTTTCATCTGTATTTTTTAAACCCCCATAACCGGTACGCAGGTACCTTTATTTGCGGCGCTAAAAATAGGGTTTTAAAATTCTTATAGCTAATTAAATTTAAAGGGAGATATAAATCCTTTCAAGCCTATGGATGTAGCCATTTGCATATCGTTCAATGCCCATCTCGTTCCAAATCTTCAACGGTTTAGCAGTTAATACCAGGCTGTGTATTAATAAGGTTTAAATTGCTAAGCAAAACAATATAGAATACAGATATAGAACTGTTAGCGTACAATACGAAACTACTCCTGACCCAATTTCTTAACCTTTGCATCTATTAAAAAAAGTTCGACAGGGAAATAGTTACCTAAATTTAAATCACTTAGCGGGATTGACTTGCCCTGGTGCAGATGAATGGAGATGCCAAAATAGCTTACTGATTTTGATTTAAAAGCAGTAGTACCGTAGCCTGCAATATCGTGCAAACCAATAGTGCGGGTTGGTTGAATAAGATACCTTACAGTAAGGGTTTTTAATTCGTCATCGATACTTACCCAATATGGAGTAAAATATAATTTCAGAAACAGTACAACATTTGCTATTAGTGCACAGCCACACCAAAGTTTATCTTTAAACAGCTGCTTTGCATAATGATGATGACCAGTGGGATGAACTATAACGTAAATAAAATAGGCTACAAAAGCGATAAGTACTATCTGTAAAAATATCCTGCCATAAAGATCTGTTTTATTAGGCCCTAATTCGGTTAACATACTAAGGTTTAGTTAATTTAAAATTGAGGTAAAGTACAATTTATTCTGATAGAATAAGCTTCAGGTCAAAACAATCTACACCTGCATAACAAAAACGAGAAAATAGCTACTCTTTAAATGAACTGACCTACAAATCAAACCCCCTTAACTCAATCTGCAATATAAGCCAGCTTTGCATTTTTATAAGCAGGCTTTTGCAGCTGGAGTTTTAATTTTTTGAAGCTTTCCATAGGGCCCTGGGTTACAAACATATTTACCAGCCACGAGGGTACGTTACCTCCCGGATCGGCATGCAGCGTATACTCTACCTTTACCTTCCCATCATTGGTAGGCGTAATAACCCACTTACCTGCCGACTGCTGAATACGCACAATGTTGGGCTTTTGCGGAATCATATCGGTAATGCAAGGTGCATCAACAGTTATTATTTTGGTTGCAGCATCCTGTGTTACTTTAATATGGGCAATAAAATCGCGGTTATTTACCGGCCAAGGCACCTTTACCAGCGAGTAATAATATATCTCTGAGGGTGAAACCTGCTTTATGATGTAGTTGGCCGCTGTATGGTACACCCAATCTTCGCTGTTTTTAATATCCATAAGCACCGCCACCAATTGCGATGGGCTGGCATCTAACACACACTCTACTTTTATAGCTTTTACCTTTGAGGTAACCAGAGTACGGGTATAAACCTTTATGCCGTCATCATTAGTGTGCAGTGTCCAGCCGCCATCGGCCTGGGCAAAAGCTACGTTCACAACCAACAGAAACAGCAGTGTCAATTTTTTATACATAGTGTAGGCCGGGCTACAGGACCCGATGTAACAAATCTATATACAAAACAGGCCGGTTAGTTATCCGGCCTGTCAGCAAAAGGTCATTTGCCTATGCGTTAATATAAATATGAAGAAACTATGGCAATTGGTCACTTAGCCCTCTGCCTGCCTATAGCAAAAACGCGCTTTAGGGTTTCACTTCAAACTCATAGCTCCCTGCTGCAACTTTATAATTGTTGGCAATTAATTTACCACCTAAATAAACCCTCCCTGCCGGGAAAGTAATACCCGCGGTTGAATTTGCAGGTACGGTTACTTTGTAAATTACCTTATTACCCTCGCGTTGCCATGCCGATACAATTTTACCATACGGGCCATTGTGTGTAGCCGTAAACTGGTTTAAGCCGGGCACGAAGTGGGGTGCCAGTATCACGTTTTTAAAGCCCGGCTGGTTACTATCCGGGTGAATACCGGCAATGCCTTTAAATAACCAGGCACCAATTTCGCCAAACATAATGTGGTTTAAGGAGATGTCTGATTTGGCATCTATCTGCCAGTTTTCGTACAGCGTAGTAGCACCGTTCACCACCCACCATCCCCACGAAGGAAAAGTTTCCTGCGATGCTATTTTGTAGGCAACATCAGGGTAGCCATTATCGCTCAAAGCACTCAAAATAGCCTTGGCACCCAATATACCAACATCCAAATGGTAGTTATCGGCAGCAACACGCGCGGCCAGGTTGGCGGCTACCTTGCTCCTGAGATTATCCGGCGTTACTCCCCAAAATAACGGAACACTTAACTCAGTTTGCAAACCTTGCCCATAGATGCCGGTTTGCGCATTAAGGTATTTGGCGTTGATAGCATTTTTAATTTTATTGGCCAGGGCAGTGTATTTTACAAAATCGGCCTGTTTACCTAGTATTTTTGCTGCTTTGGCCAATATATTGGCATCGGTATAATAATAAACAGACGAGGTAAGTTCAACCGGCGAAACTGATTTTACCGGCACCCAGTCGCCAAGCCCCCAGGTGGTAAGGCCGGTTGGATACAGATCATTAATGTGGTTTACATATTTCTCGATGCTGGTATAGCTATCGGCCAATAGTTTACTATCGCCATAAAACATATAAACATTCCACGGAATTATGGCAATGGTACTTGTCCAGTCGGGCCCGTTACCCCACTCGTAACCCCAGCCACCTGTTGGAATAATGGATGGCAATACGCCGTTGGGCTGCTGCTCATCGCGGTGGTCGGCCAGCCATTTCTCATAAATGGTGATGGCATCAAAGTTAAACAGGCCTGTTTCACTGGCTATATGAGCATCGCCCGTCCATCCGTTTTTTTCGCGTTGTGGGCAATCTGTTGGGTAACCTTGCAGGTTGCTTAAGTAACTGTGGTTGGTAGCGCTCCAAATTTTATCAATAGTTGGGTTCGATGAGCTTACCTCGCCTATTGGCTCCACATCGCTGTGCATAAAGTAAGCTTTTAAACTCTCTTTAGTTAGCGCTATAGGCTTACTGCTGCTTACCTCCACATACTGAAAACCTTTATAGTTAAATTTAGGCATAAAGGTTTCCTCGCCTTTACCACCCAAAATAAAAATATCCGTTTGAAATGGGTCTTTATCGTCGGTAGGGCGATAATGCAGGTCGATGTTGGATTGATCTGCATGGCCGTTCTTATTCAACCGCTCGGCATGTTTAAGGCGAATCACCGTGCCCGAGTCGCCTTTTACTGTTATTTGGCTTACGCCCGAAATATTGCGGCCAATATCAAACACCCACAGGTTGTTATCCAGCTTAGTAATGGTTTTAGAGGCTATCTCCTCTACGTTACGAATAGGCTGCATACTTTGCGCCACAATATTGGCAGATGGTGCCGAGCGGTTAATCACCTGTTTCCAGGCCGTATCAACAAAAGTGGCGGTATTCCATCCCGGTTGTTCTTTACGGGCATCGTAATGCTCGGCAGTATAAATACTGTTAAATACTATAGGGCTAAGCGATGTTTTCCACCGGGTATCTGATGTTATGGTTTCTACTGTTCCATCGGTATAAGTTATCCGCAAATCCATGCAAAAAGTTGGCCTGTTACGCCACGGTGCCTGGTGAAAGTACCACACAGCAGTGCTTTGGTGATTGTACCAGCCATTGCCCAGCAATACCCCTATGGCATTTTTGCCATTTTGCAGATTGGCGGTAACATCATAAGCTACATATAAAGTCCGCCTGTCAAACCGGGTATACATTGGATCTAACCGGTGGTTGCCTATTTTTTTACCGTTAATATACAGCTCGTATAAACCGGCAACCGCTATATAAGCACGGGCCGATTTAATGGTTTTATCAACCTTAAACCCATGCCTGAAATAAGGCGCAGGGTTAACCGCGATGCCTTTGTTATCGCTTATCCACGATCCTTTCCAGTTGCGCATGTCCATCATCCCGGTTTCAAAGCTGGCCGTTGCCGATGGGTTAAGCTTTTTACCTGCCTTATCCCATAGTATTACCCGCCAGTAATATTTGGTAAATGGCTGCAAAGCCTTACCATTATAACTAACCAGGCTGGCTGCCGATGCAACTTTTGCAGTGCTCCAGCTTTCGCCTTTACCGGCATTTACCGCAAGCGAATCGGTACCTACAAAAAGCTGATAAGCTGTTTGAGCGGCACCCTGTTCTGCATCGGCCATTAACCAGGTTAAACGCGGGTGCTTAGCATCTATACCAATAGGATTATTGAGGTATTCGCACTTTAAACCGGCAGCTTGGGGTTGCCCGGCAGCAGTGGCGGTGTTGATTACTAAAAAGCAATTAAATAACAGGGCGATGTAAAGCGCGGGCTTACATAAAGGATGTTTCATAGCAGGATGGTGGTATTTATGTTTATAAAAGCAGCAAAATCACAAGTAAAATACTATCCGGAAGGCGAGCCTTCCGGATACAAGCTGCAATGTAAAATGATATTTTTATTGGAGCATCCTGAACTGTCTTGCAGTGGAAGCGTATAAATATCATGGCGTTTCCACCGCCGATAGAAGCGGCGGTCAGGCTTTCCGTTACAAGACAAGTCCGCGCACTCGCAAGGCAATTGCTCGCTCAGGGCGTTTCACTACAATCCTTAACGCGAACCCGAGGTTTGCGCTTTAACAATAAGTTTAATCCTTAAAAACTGCGTTACAAAAAAGGCTATTGTGCACACCCCAAATATCCATTCATGGAATATAATTGTCCAATAAATAAAAGGTGAACTTATCAACAGCCACTCAACAGCTAATTTAATCAGTAAATTATCCCTGCTCTTAACTATAAAAAGCAAATCGAAAATAAACAACGAAGCTATAAATAAACACCATGATGTAAGTCCATATAAAAGAATTAAAAACAGAGGGCCTAATAATACAGCGGCAATATTACCTTGTTGCTCCAAAATCATTTCACCCATTGCAAACAAAAATCCAGCACCAAAAACACCTGCAATATTTATCCAATTGGTGAGCAACACTTTCATTTTTTAAATTGGTTCTATCAGTAAAAACAATAATAAGCTTATTACTTCATTTTCTGAGAGTTTTTTTAGCGGCATGTATTAAAGGGGCATTTTAGAGGAGGCAATTTTTCAGCACCGGCCAAATCCTATCGGCCATTACCTTATACCCTGCTGCATTGGGGTGCAACCTATCGGGTAAATTAAATTGTGCTTTGCCGGCAACGCCATCCAGATAAAAAGGCACAAAAGTTATTTGGTTAACATCAGCCAGTGTGCGAAAGATCGCTTTAAAATCATTGGCAAAAGCGCCTGGGATAAAAGCGGGGATCTCCATACCAAACATTACCAGCTTAATACCAGGGTATTTAAGTTTTACCTTATCAATAATTGCCTGCAGATTTTTAGCGGTGGTTTGGGGCGAGATCCCCCTAATGATATCGTTAATGCCCAGCTCCAGTACAAATAAATGTAAAGGGCGGTTCATCCAATACTCCAGCCGCATTAAACCGCCAGCGGTAGTATCGCCGCTAAGGCCGCCGTTTATACAATGGTAGGCCAGCCCTTCGGCAGCAATTTTATATTGTATTAAAGCAGGGAACGATTCGGTTTTATGATCGCGCAAACCGTACCCCGCCGTTAGGCTATCGCCAAAGAAAAGTATATTCTGCATGTGATAGGTTCTAAGTCTTAAGTCGGGAGTTCTAAGTCCTAAATTTTTGGCTTACGCTTTCAGAATTTATAGCAAGCTCTTAAAATGCTTCCTTTTGTTTCGACTAATGGCTAATAACATACCACTTCGTACTTAAGACTTTCGACTAAAGACTTACTTAAAACCTCGCGTTATCCCTGTAGTTTTGTGCCCTTACCGCAATTTGCTCTAATGTAAGTTCGCCATATTTTTTGGCGCGGTCCATCCAGTCCGGAGCTTCATCTACCAGGTTATCGATGATCGATTTGCCATCCGGTCCTTTTTTAGTAATGTAATTTATACCATAGGCAACTGCTGCGCCAATGGCAAGTGTTTTGATAAAGCCCATCTTTTTAATGTTTTATTTAAATAAGTGTATGACAATGATGGTGCCAGTTTGTTACGCGCCATCGCTATTAAGAGCTTTATAACGGCAAATAGTTTAATGCCATATAAATCAACCTTAAATTATACGCCGTAAATCTGAGATTATTGCATATTAACTCCCGGTTGTAATTTTTAGGTTAACTGTTTTTAATTACTTTTACTATCACTATGTTTTTCATCCTGTCTAAAATACTGTCATTTCTGCTTTTACCGCTGTTGTATATTTTTGTATTACTGGTTGTGGCTTTTTTTTCAAAAAAACCCGGATTAAAGCGTAAATGCATGGCCTGGGGCCTTGCGCTGCTTTGGATATTTTCGGCCCCGCTATTTTTAAACTTATTGGCTAAAGGCTGGGATATTGCCCCGGCCAAACTGCAACCCAATAAAACCTACAGCGCAGCCATTATATTGGGCGGGTTTGCGGGGGATGGCAACACCGGTAAAGGAGCCTTTAACTGGGCAGCCGACAGGTTTATACAGGGTGTATTACTACAGCGTACGGGCAGGGTAAAAAAAATTGTTATATCTGGCGGTAACGGCCTGCTTATTAACAATGGTTTTAAGGAAGCAGATTGGGTTAAATCGCAATTAACGGCGCTGCAAATTCCGGATAGTTGTATACTTTTAGAAAATCAATCAAGAAATACGCTCGAAAATGCCTCGCTTACAAAAGCATTGCTTATAAAAAACCAACAACAGGGTCCATACATATTGGTAACATCGGCATTTCACATGCGTCGGTCATTACAGATATTTAAAAACAGGGGTATTGATGTAATTCCATATCCCTGCAATTACCTGGCCGGCCAGGGCAACATCTCTTTTTTTGACCTTATACCCGACGCATATGTGTTAAACACCTGGAGTATATATATTAAAGAAGTTATTGGTTTTGGTGTTAACTACGTAACCGGCAAAGGTTAACTCACCCTACGCATAAATGTAGTGCCCGTATCCGGCGCCTTATTATTCTGGTTCCGAACTTTAATATCAATTAAACCTGTATTGAATGCAAGATGATAGCTTTATCTTTTAATAAATCGCTTAATCAACAGATTTATTAATATTTTGGCGTATCTGGCAAATTAAAAGATTAACAATGCCGATTGTTTTATGGGGATATTATTAGTTGAGGATGAGCCAAATGTGGTATCGGTAATAAAGCGGGGCCTTACCGATTATGGCTTTGAAGTAAGCGTTGCTGCCAATGGCGCTACCGGCTTACAAATGGCATTGGATAATGATTTTGAGCTAATTATACTTGATGTGATGCTGCCGGTAATGGATGGTATACAGGTTTGCAAACTCATTAGACAGCAAAAAAAACAGATACCAATTATTATGCTTACCGCGCTCGACTCTACCGAGAACATTGTGAGTGGTCTTGATAGCGGTGCGGACGATTACATGGTAAAACCATTTAAAATTGCCGAGCTTGCTGCACGCTTACGTACACTACTGCGCCGTAGTAGCGGCGAAACACTGGTAAATAACACCTATACCATAAGTGACCTGCTGCTGGATACCGACTCCAAAATTGCCTACCGAAATAAAGAGGCATTAAAACTTACAGCAACCGAATACCGTTTGCTGGAGTATTTTGTTAAAAATCAGAAAAAGATATTGTCGCGCATACAGATTTTGGAAAGCGTTTGGGATATCGACTTTAACATGGGTACCAACGTGGTAGATGTGTACGTAAACTACCTGCGTAAAAAACTTGAGAAAAATGGCGGTATAAAGCTGATACATACCGTATTTGGCATGGGCTATATGATGAAAGAGGGCAATAAAGATGAAGATACAAAGTAAAATAACCCTATTGTTCCTCCTGCTATCGGGTGGTATACTTATATTGCTCAATGCATCTATATTTTACCTGGTTTACAAATTTAATTTCGACGATTTTTATAAACGCCTGGAAGCCCGTGTAAACATAGCGGCCGAAGTACATCTTTCGCCGGGAGCCAAAAGCAAAGCCACTTTGGAGGTGCGCAACAAATATCTCGAAAAACTAGAGTCGGAAAGGGAATATTTTTTTACTGCGGATAGTAGCGGCAAATTTCAGATACCGGCCGGCAACGGTGTTAAAAACAGTTTTGTTGCAGATATATTATTAAGCGGGCATGCTCATTTTAAAAACAACAATACTTTTTATGCCGGCTCGGTGTTTAAAAAAGATGGCAATAAATATATCGTCATCGTATCGGCATCAAATCCGGCGGGTTTCCAGGAGTTAAAAGATCTGCAAGAAATATTGATCTATGGCTTTCTACTTGCCCTGGTACTGGTGTATTTTGTAGGTAAGATATTTTCTTTTTACACCTTTCAGCCGGTACGGCGTATCATCAACAAAGTAAAAAGTATAACGGCCAACAACCTGCATTTCAGGCTGGATGAGTTAAGTGGTAAAGATGAAGTAGCCGAGCTATCCCTTACCTTTAATGACATGCTTAACCGCCTCGAAACGGCCTTCGAAACACAAAACAACTTTGTGAGCAATGCATCGCATGAGTTACGCACACCTTTAACCATTATTTCATCAGAAATTGAACTGGCTTTAAACAAACACGATCTGAATCCGCATCAACGGGAAATTTTAAATACCGTTTATGCCGAATCTGAAAAACTGGGCCAGATACTGAACAGTTTACTTACCCTGGCACAATCGGGCTTTGATGGTAAACGGCAAAACTGGGAAAGCATCCGCATGGATGAGCTTTTGCTAACCGCCTCAGAAACTGTTAAAAGGATCAACCCCGAAAGTAATATCTACATTGATCTTGAAAACCTGCCTGCCGACGAAGGCCTGCTCCATGTTAAAGGTAACAGCAACCTGCTGCGGCTTGCCATTAACAACATCATTAGCAATGCCTGCAAATACTCTAACAACAGCATGGTACAGGTTAGACTGCTTTCGGAGAATAATAAAGTGATAGTTGCCATTAAAGACCAGGGAATAGGCATCCCACAAACCGAACTTCAGCATATTTTCGAACCGTTTTTCAGGGCATCAAACACAAATAATTACCATGGGCATGGTGTTGGCCTGCCATTAGCGCTTAACATTATACGATTGCATAAAGGCAGCCTGGGCATAAGCTCTGAAGTAGGATTAGGTACCGAGATAAAGATCTTTTTACCGGTGGAATAGCTTCGCCCTACCTTATTTATTTCTTACTCTTTTTGGCCTGCTGTAGCGGTTTGTACTTTATGATAATTAGTAATTTACTGATTACTAAATAGATGACACTTTCAAGTATTTCACTTGTTGCGCAACACTATACTTTTGGGCAACAATTAAAAGTGCCCCAGGGAGAATAAAAAAAACTCTAATCAATTTCTAATAACTTTCTTATATCCTCCTAATTATTGGCCGCTACACTTGTATCAAACAAAACATACAAGGTTTCACCATTAATTAGGATCACCATGAAAACGTTATTAATTCCAACCGATTTTACCCAACAGTCCATACAAAGTATCCCGGCATTAGCCGAACGTTATTATCCCGAAAAGATAAATGTAGTATTGGTACACATGCTTAAAATTACCGACTCGATAAGCGAACTGCTGATGCTCTCGCGCCGAAGTGTGGAGTACAGGCATATCCCCGATAATTTTTATATCCGTTGCCGCGATATTCAAAACAAACACAGCCACCTCATTAACAACATTGCCATCACATTTTTTTATGGCAGCACCGTGGCTGTTTTTAATAACTTTTTGGAAGCCAATGAAGTAGATGCCATTGTAACCCCGCACGATAATTACCAGCTACTGTTTAAAAACAGTATAGACCCAAACGTGCTGATTGAAAGGTGCGACATTGACATTGTTACCCTCCCTAAAACACCGGGCATACCGGCCAACGTGGTAATTGAAGAGCCGGAATTAACAGAACATCATTAATTAACCCTTAAAACTTACATTTATGTTATTAAAAGAAAATATACCGGTAAGCTACGTATTTGGCAAGATAAAAAAAGAGCTCATCCTGGTAGCCGTTTACTCGGCCTCTATATACTTTATACACCAGTATTACAACTTCAAAGCAGTGTCTATCCCTTTAACGGTGTCAACCATGTTGGGCACTATAATCTCACTGCTGCTGGCCTTTCGCTCCAACCAGGCTTATGACCGCTGGTGGGAAGCACGAACGTTGTGGGGCGCCATTGTAAATGACAGTCGCACACTTACCCGCCAGATTTTAACCTTTGTGGATAGTAGTAACCACGACGGAGAGCAGAAATGGGCGCTAAAAGAGCGTATCATCAGGCGGCAAATGGCCTGGTGCTACAGCTTAAGCTGCCACCTACGCGGCCAAAATGCCAAAGAAAACCTTGAAGCTTATTTAAGCGACGACGATGTAAAAACCATCAAAAAAATGGATCACGTTCCGCTTGCCTTAAATGAGCTACAGGGACATGATTTGCGCACCTTACACAAACTGGGTTGGATAAACGAATACCAGCAAGTGGCTTTGGATAGTACCCTAACCGGGTTTACAAACTCGATGGGTGGTTGCGAGCGCATTAAAAACACCGTTTTCCCCGTTACCTATAGTGTTTATATCCATCTATTGGTATTGTTTTTTGTTTTGCTGCTGCCATTTAGTTTAATGGAATTTTTTGGCATTTTTCAGGTGCCGTTGGTAATTGCTATTTCATCAGCTTTTTTCCTGATCGAAAAAATGGCCATCCACCTACAAGATCCCTTTGAAAACAAACCAACAGACACCCCTACAACTACCATTAGCCGCACTATAGAAAACAACCTTAAGCAGATGATGAAAGATGAACTGCCAGCCGATATTAATGCGATGATCAACAAACAGCCGCAGAAACAGCCAGCGTTTTACATACTTTAAAAGAAGAGTTAAGTTTTTTGTACCGTGATGCCGCTCGTCTCCTTTCGGAGGCGGCGGCTTTTTTGTTGAACTTTCCGTCAAAAATCCTGCCCCCCCTGATTCTAACTGTTTATTATTTTTCAGCGCCTTGGTTCCTTACTCTTGATTCTAATTTCCCCGATTCTTTTACCTACTTTGGCTATCAGAAAGTTAATAACTAACGCATAGCATAAAAATGACTTATTGCCTCGGGATTAAGGTTAAAGAAGGTTTATTGGCCATTGCCGATACACGTATTACCTCGGGTACAGATACCACCGTAAAAAAGAAAATAACAATAGCGCAAAAAGATAAATTTTCGCTTTTCATCATGACAAGCGGCCTGCGATCTGCACGGGATAAGGCCATTGTATATTTTAACGAGCTACTGGAAACCAAGGAGTTTAACAAAATGTACAAAGCCGTAAACGCCTTTGGAGAACAGGTAAAAAGAGTGATTGCAGAAGATAGAGCCTCATTGGAGGCCGCAGGCTTCAGGTTTGATCTGAATACTATAATTGGTGGCCAGCTTAAAGACGACGACGAGCACAAGCTTTTTTTACTATATCCCGAAGGAAACTGGGTTGAATTAGGGCAAGGTGCTCCTTACGTGGTAATTGGTAATTCGGGCCATGGCAAGGCTATTTTGAACCGGATATTAACCGAAGACAGTAGTCTTAAACTAGCACTTAAAACAGGGTTTCTTTCGTTCGATTCGACAAGGGTAAGCTCAAACAATGTTGATTTTCCTATTGATGTAGCTGTTTATAAAAGAGATAGCTTTGAAATAGTAGAGCAACGGTACGAAAAGAAAGACCTCGAATATATTTCGGCCCAATGGGCCGAAGAACTAAAACTGGCCCTGGAGCATATCTCTGAGGACTGGATGGATGCAACATTTAACAAAGTAGAAGAAACTAAAACCGGAGGCTAATAAAATGAAATTCAATGTGTTTACCCAAATGGAATATGTAGTACGGTCGCCGGGCACATTGATTTTAAACATACATGCTTTACGCACACCCAACCAAACAGTATTAAACGAAGATTTTACGGTTGATCCTTACATTAGGGTAGAGGAGATCATATCGGCACAAGGCGAAAACCGGTTGATGCGTTTTGAGGTTTATCAACCCGGCACCATTAAAGTTATCTATAACGCATTGGTTGATAACAGCTACCAACTTACAGATTACGCGCAGCAGCAGGAAACCCTGGTAGCACAACTAGACTCATCGGTATTACCCTATTTAAATCCCAGCAGATATTGCCAGTCTGATAAGTTGTACCGCCTGGCACACAATCTTTTTGGGCACATCACCAATCCATTTGAGAAAGTAGTTACCCTAACAGATTGGATACACAACAATGTGCAATATTTAAGCGGGTACAGTAATTCGCAAACTTCGGCTTTTGATACCGTTACCGAGCAAATTGGCGTTTGCCGCGATTTTGCACACTTAGGTATTGCCCTTTGCCGTGCCTTAACCATACCTGCACGCTATTTTACTGGCTATGCCTATCACTTAAACCCGGCCGACTTTCACGCTTGTTTTGAGGCCTACCTGGGCGGCAAATGGATTCTGTTTGATGCCACCAAACTGGTACCGCTTAACGGCCTTATAAAAATTGCCACCGGCCGCGATGCCGCCGATACAGCCATAGCCAACATTTTTGGCGATGTAACCTTTACAACCATGCAGGTTAGCTGCGAACTTGCCCCCGACGAACATAATTTTCAGCCGGTATATTATATCCATGGGGGATACGATGGATTATCCTATTTATAGTAGGCTGCCGATTGTCTGACGGGAGACGCATATGATGCGCCTTTATAAGCCCCAACGTTTGCAATTACGTTATTCCCGTTTTTTCCAGGTTAATCCTGGTTGTCACTCGCAATGAGTACCCTTTTCTTACCATGTTATTACTGTTTTTTCCAGGTTAGTCCTGGTTATTACAATGGCGCTCGGATATATGCTTCATTAGAACTATAAAAGCATTAGTAAATCAAATTCAGACAGCTTTTAATGTAATTGGCGAATCAATAAACCACCTTAATTATACATAAGGTATCGGGAGGAAACTTGTAAAAAAATCTTTGCTATACAGGTTATTTACAATGTACAAAACAATCCCCAACTGTACAGAACGAACTTGCCGGTTCGACCTTTAAATAGGGGATTGCCTGGTACATAGCAAACATTATAGCTGTAAATTAGGCTAAGAAAAATGTGTTTTGGAAAAACTTTGATGTCGCGGGCAGATTCGAACTGCCGTTTAGGGTTTTGCAGACCCCCACCTATCCTCTCGGTCACGCGACTTAAAAAAAACTATAAAATCACTTATTAGATTGGCAGGGGGCGAAGATGGTATACTATCTCTCTCCGTTGAATGGAGCAGGAATTAGCACCTTTTACATTATGCGGATGTACAGGTTGCTAAGACGTCTTTGGGCCTTTCCCTCAGTCTTTCTTGATAAGTTAAATAAAGAACGATTGTCTCTTTGGACAGTGCAAACATAAAACATTATTTATATAATTCCTATAGGAATAGTAGAATATTTAAAAGAAATACACAATACATTATAAACCAACTATATAAATTAACAAAATGTACCTTATGGAATATTACAGAATTATTTCGTATAATCGGAAAGACTAAGTGATTGACAAATAATCAAGCTCTGCACTTATTTATTATTTAATTCCTTTTGAAGTTAAATGCGAAGTAGATTATATTTTTAAATAAGAACAGGTACACAATGAAAAATAGATAATAAATTCTGTTAGCCCAATCGTAAAAATATTTAATATGACCACGTTAAAAAAATGGACTGCGTTATTTTTCATATCAGCCTGTATATGTATGTCTATTTCCCTATCTTATTTCTATTTTAAGGCTAAAAATAAAAACCGCAGTTATCAATTTAAAGGCAAGGTTGATAGCGTTTCATATACAATAAAAGGAGATGCCTATGTTTTTATCCATGGAGTTAAATACTATCTATCTGATAATGATTGGGATTTTGATCACAATCGGATCATAGTTGGGGATTCTTTGATAAAAAAAAGAAATTCTATGATTGTAAAACTTATAAAAACAGATGGAAGTGTTGTTATTGAGGGCAAAGATTAATCTGTTCCATTAAGTACTAAAAGACAGCAAATGCTTTAATAGCACTATACGTCCAAATGCCCTGATAAAATGTATAAGATTTCTAAGTTCATATTAAAATAGGTTCTAACCCTTCGAGGCATACTATTCAATTCCCTCTATTTAACGGATTATTCCACTATCCATTTTCGCCAATCTACCGCACACTTTTGCAAAAAAAACTGAACAACCGTTACCGCTTATATCCGTAATTTCGATATTTAGCAAACAACCCTATTTCCTGGCAGATACACAGGGATAGTTGTTTAACCCATAAGCGTTAATATTGCTTTAACCAATTAAAGTAAACACAAACAAAAAATGAAGGTAGCTTTATTTGTTCCCTGCTACGTAGATCAGTTTTACCCCAAGGCGGCCATAGCCACGCTGGAGTTACTGGAGAAGCTGGGCTGCGAAGTTCATTATCCCAAAAACCAAACTTGCTGCGGGCAGCCTATGGCCAATAGCGGCTATGAGCACCTTACAGGTGGTTGCAATAATTTGTTTATCGATAACTTTTCGGGGTTCGATTATATTGTATGCCCATCCGGCAGCTGCACCCTGCATATAAAAGAACATCTGCATTCGAATGAAAATGAGGGCCTGGCAACTGAAATTCGCAAACGCGTTTTTGAGCTTACCGAATTTTTGGTGGATATTTTACAGGTAAAAACCCTTGAAGCCAGCTTTCCATACAAAGTAGGTATGCACCAAAGCTGCCACGGGCTGCGTGGTTTGCACATTGCGCAAATGACCGAGCTGGTAGCCCCTCCTTTTAGCAAACCCACGCAATTGCTTAGCATGGTTAAAGGGCTGGAACTGGTGCCGCTAAGCCGGGCAGACGACTGCTGTGGCTTTGGGGGCACTTTTTGCGTAGTAGAAGAGGCCGTATCATCTAAAATGGGGAAAGACAGGGTGAACGATCATATAGCGCATGGCGCGCAGTACATCACCTCTGCCGACCTCAGCTGCCTGATGCATTTAGAGGGCATTTTGCGCCGCGAAACCAGTGATGTTAAAGTAATACATATTGCCGAAATTTTAAACCACAGCATCTGATGAGCAGCACCACCACCACCACCAAAGATCATCCGCAATTAGCTGCCATATTTAACCGCGACGAACCCCGGGTTAACTGGCACGACGAAACCCTGTGGTGGGTACGCGCCAAACGCGATATAGCCGCGCATAAACTACCCGAATGGGAGTTGCTGCGCGAAACAGCATCGCAGATAAAAAACAACGTACTATCAAACCTGAGCAGCTACCTCGAACAATTTGAGGCCAACGCCATTAAAAATGGGGTTATTGTACATTGGGCTGCCAACGCCGAAGAGCACAACCACATAGTTCATCAATTACTAAGCGAGCGGGGCATCAACCGCATGGTGAAAAGTAAATCGATGCTTACCGAAGAGTGCCACCTTAACGAGTTTTTGGCCCAACGAGGGATTGATGTGATAGACTCTGACCTTGGCGAACGTATAGTACAATTAGCAGGCGAACCGCCAAGCCATATTGTACTGCCTTGCATTCATAAAAAGAAGGAAGAGATCGGCGATATTTTTCACGAGCATTTAGGCTCGGCCAAAGGCGAGTCTGACCCCAAAATACTAACAGAAACAGCGCGCCAGCACCTACGGGAAATATTTTTAACCCGCCGCGCGGCCCTTACCGGCGTAAACTTCGCTATTGCCCAAACCGGCGAAATAGTGATATGTACCAACGAGGGTAATGCCGATATGGGCGCACACCTGGCCGATATCCATATTGCCAGCATGGGTATGGAGAAGATAATCCCCGAAAGAAAACATCTGGGTGTATTTTTACGCCTGCTTACCCGCAGCGCTACAGGCCAGCCGATTACTACATACTCCAGCCATTTTAGCAAACCGCAGGATGGTAAAGAAATTCATATTATTATTGTAGATAACGGCCGCAGCATTCAATTAGGACGGGAAGATTTCCGCAACTCCTTAAAATGTATCCGCTGTGGTGCTTGTATGAACACCTGCCCGGTTTACCGTAAAAGCGGCGGCCACAGTTACCATACCGCGGTTGCCGGGCCAATTGGCAGTATACTGGCCCCCAACCTGGATATGGAGAAATATGCCGACCTGCCCTTTGCCTCTACCCTATGCGGATCGTGCTCTAACGTTTGCCCCGTTAAAATTGACATCCACGACCAGTTATATAAGTGGCGGCAGGTAATTGTTAAAGCCGGCTACACTCCCAAAGCAAAAACAATAGCCATGAAAGGAATGGCCTTTACGCTGGCCTCTCCTACCCTATACCGGGCCGCCGGCAAAATGGGCAGGTGGACTTTTAAGCATGCACCTTTCGCCGTAAATAATGGTGCCAACCCATGGTACAAACACCGCGAAATGCCAAAAGCCCCCGAACAATCATTTGGCGAATGGTATGCCAAAAGAAAGGAAAACAAGAAATGAGCAGCAGGGAAAAAATATTAGCGGCTGTAAAAGCCAATCAATTTAGCCATGCCGAATTGCCCGATCTGGAGATATTGGCATCGTTAACAGCCTCAAATGATGATTTAGTAGTACCTTACACTGCCGTAGCCAGTGCCGGCGGAAGCTTTGTTTACGAGGTGGCCGACTATGAAGCCATCAAAACCATCCTTCAAAAAGAATTTAAAGCCGGTGTAGAGATCATTTCGGGTATCCGCGAATTACCCGGTTATACTTTTGTAGAAGATGTAAGACACCAGCTATCGCACAGTTTTGCCAATGTAGAACTCTGCATTTTGCCATCAGCGCTTGGCGTTGCAGAAAACGGCGCGCTTTGGCTTACCGAAGAGCAAATGGTAGTAAGGGTACTCCCCTTTATTGCCCAACACCTTGCTGTGGTTATCCATAAAACACAATTGGTACCTACCATGGCGCAAGCTTACCAAACTATTGGCAGTGCAAGCTATGGCTACGGCGCCTTTATCTCCGGCCCCTCAAAAACTGCCGATATTGAGCAATCGCTTGTTATAGGAGCACACGGGCCAAGAAGCCTTTCGGTGTTTATACTTCCTTAGCCTTTATTTGGTTTATATATTTTTAATTAGCCTGCTGTTTGATTGGCAGCAGGCTTTTTTTTGGATGTAAAAAGCCTTTGTATTATCTACGTTAATCCTTTTTACATCAATACGCTATCCTTCGCCACTTCATTTTTCTGCTTCTCTAAATCCTCAAAATACTTCCGCTTTACTACGGTAGTCATTTTGTGGTCGCCGGTATGGCTCCAGCCCGGTGGCATTACAATATACAGTAGTTTATTTTTAATACCGGGCGCTTTGTATACATCTTTTGATAGGGCTACAATTTCACCAAAATAAGCATCAAGGAAACTATTTTTGATCATCGGCCTGCTAATACCATATTCAATCTCAATTTCTTGCTCTTCGTTTTGGTAAGTACCAAATACCCTGTCCCAAATGGGCAACAGGTTACAAAAATTGGTATCCATATACTTTATATTACGGGCATGGTGCACCCGATGGTGCGAGGGGGTAAGGATAATATTATTTAAAAAGCCAAGCCGGGCATCTTTCATCACGTTTTCGCCAATATGGATAAACGTGCCCCAAAAGCCATCTATAAACATAATTACACCCAGCATCAGCGGACTAACACCTAATAAAATACAAACCGTAGTGCGGATAAAATCGGCATAAGGCGCTTCCAAAAAGAAATGTGCGTTGCTAATGGCCAGATTCATACTCTCTGGCGCGTGGTGGGTAGAGTGCAGGCACCAGAACAGCCTTACTTTGTGACCAAAGTAATGGTACAAAAAGTGAGAAAACTCCCAAACTATATAGCCATAAATAAACCAGTACCAGGTAAATGTGGTTTTAAAAAAGGCATGCTTCTCAAACAAACCAATGCACAATACCACCATGGCTATAGAGATATACCTGCCGATAAAAGAATTAAAAACGAAGGAGAAAAACGACAGTTTATAATTGATAACCTTAAAACGCTTATAAAAAGCCCCGCGAATAATTTCCAGCAACAGTAAAAAAGGCAAAATTGGAAACAGCATTGCCTGGAAACCCTGATAAGTAAGCAGCTTGCTATAATCGCCGGTTTTGATGATATCTGTTAAACTCACCCAGCTACCCCAGCCAAAAAAACCTTTAAAAAGGTT
This sequence comes from Mucilaginibacter cryoferens, assembly GCF_014205845.1. Classification (GTDB taxonomy): domain Bacteria; phylum Bacteroidota; class Bacteroidia; order Sphingobacteriales; family Sphingobacteriaceae; genus Mucilaginibacter. The sequence goes on along the minus strand of NZ_JACHCR010000008.1, from coordinate 125,269 downwards.
AAGTACGGTATTAAAAAACTCCATCGCTTAAATTTTATAATTGCTATATGTTTACAACAACAAATGTGCTATTGTATATACATTACAATATTATAAAATTAAAACATATAAATCAATGGATTAAATGACTACATCCATGTAACAATGTTAATAAACAACGGGGCATGTAAGCTTTCCGGCACTGATTAAAAAATGCCTAATAATCGGCATGTTCAATATCGCCTGCTTTTAAAAAGCATTCCTTTACCGTATCAACAATATCGGTAAGATTAAAAGGCTTGGCTACAAAAGCATCTGAACCATAACTGCCCAATGATTCGAGCACACGAGGATACGCCGAAACCATAATTACCGGTATATGGGCTGTAACCGCGCTTGTTTTGAGTATATGGCAAAGCTCGCCGCCATTTATACCGAAAAGAATATAATCCAGGATCACCAAATCGGCGTTAAACGTCATAACCGACTTACAGATATCATCGGTATAGTTTAAAGTTTTAACCTCATAACCCGCCATTTCGAGCACCTCTTTCATCACCTCAAGGATATCTTCGCTATCGTCGAGTATCAAGATCTTTCTAGACATTTTTATATAATTGGTACCCTTCCTAACGTACCGCAACGATCATTTGTTTTCAACCTTCACAACATCCTATTGTAATATTTGAGTTACTGCTGTACAGGCTTTAACGCAGTAACCAGGGCATCAACAGTTTTTAAAACCGCATCAAGATTAGCTGGTGTGTTGGTTACCTTGGCTATCATAATACCGCCTTCAATGAGGGCTATCATAGAAAGAGCTGTACCGTTTATATCCACATCGGCCCTAAATTCTCCCGCTTCAATTCCGGATTGTATAAGGTTTTCTATTGATTTTTTCCAACGTAAAACAGCGTGAGCGGCTTTCTCCTTTAACAAAGGATTGGTATCATCGGCATCAACAGCGGTATTTAATATAGGGCAACCACCCGCCGGAAAAGTGGCTGTACGGGTAAAACTGTGATATACCTGGGCATATACCAGCAACTTATCATAATAGGTAATGGCCTTTTGAACCCTATCCTGGATCTGTTTCCTGATCATACCCGAATTATAATCGAAAGCCGCAGCCGCTACTTCCTCTTTATTGGCAAAGTTACCATAAATGCTTCCCTTGGTAAGGCCGGTAGCCTCGGTTAAATCTGATAGCGAAGTACCTGCATAACCTTTCTTATTAAAAATAGGAGCCGTAGTTTCCAAAATAAACCGGCGGGTGCGTTCTGCCTTTGATAATTCCTTTTCCATATTGCAAATATACCAACTGGTATTTGATTGTTATAATTTTGGATATCAGTGATCGCTCACCAATACCACCGGGCCAACCTGTTTTTTACGGTTTACAACCAAAAACAACAATGGCATAGCCAACAAAAACAGTAAGCCAACAAACAGGTAGGCATCCATATAACTTAACAAAAATGACTGCCTGTCTATTCCGCTATTGATCAAGCCCATCGCTTTTTTTTGCGCATCAAACAGCGAACTTCCTTTGTTCGAAAAATACTGTGTTAGGTTATGTATCCGTTGCGTAGCCTGCGGGTTATAAACGCTGATATTAGATATCAGATCATTACGGTGCAAACCAAAACGATGCGCTACATAGGTATTGATCATAGCTATACCGAACGACCCGCCCAACTGTCGCATCATATTATTTAATGCCGAGCCCTGCGGCACATCTTTGGCTTCGAGGCCTGATACCGCCAACGCTGTTAAAGGCACGGTTAAAAAAGCAAGCCCCATAGCTCTGAATATCAATATTCCGGCCAGGTTACCGGGAGTTGCATCCAGGTTAAGCCCCGCCATCCGGTAGCTAAATATCATAAACAAGATAAACCCGGTAGTTATAATTATTAATGGCGATACTCCCCTTTTTAGTAAAGTAGCCGAAAATAACAGTCCGAAAATAGCCAGTATAGCACCGGGCAACAATGTAAGCCCCGTAATAGTTGGCGGAAACAGCAATACCCGTTGCGCCAGCACAGGCGTAAGAAAAACCGAAGTGAACATCCCTACTCCCGTAACAGCCGTAAGAATAGCCGCCACCGCCAGCGATTTACTTTTTAATACCCGCAAGTCAATAACAGGATTAGAGATGGTAAGCTCCCACCAGATGAAGGTAAAAATACTAAATACAGCTATTACAGATAAAGCGATAATATAATTGGCCGAAAACCAGTCGTCCGTTTCGCCGCGTTCCAATACGGTTTGGAGTGACCCTATACCAATAACTAACAGCAGAATGCCCCACCAGTCTACAGCTTTGGGTATAACCTTTATTTCGGGCTCGGTAACCAGCAATATACTTGATACCGCAACCGCTATACCTATGGGAATGTTGATATAAAAGATCCATGGCCAGGAGTAATTTTCGGTAATAAAACCACCCAACGTTGGGCCAATTGTTGGCCCTAAAAATACACCTACACCAAACAGCGCGCTGGCAATACCGGCGCGGGCTTTGCCATATACCTCAAAAACAATGGCCTGCGATACCGACAACAGCGCCCCTCCCCCCATCCCTTGCAAAAAGCGGAATAATATCAACGTCCAGATATTGGATGCCAGCCCGCACATGGCCGAGAAGAAGGTAAATGCGATGATAGATCCTATATAATAATTTCTACGGCCCAGCCTGGTGGTTAAAAAGCTGGTCATGGGTATAATAATGATGTTGGCTATAGCATAGGCCGTAATTACCCAGGATGTATCTTCGAGCGTAGAGCCCAGGTTACCGCTCATGTGCGATAAGGCCACATTTACAATGGAGGTATCTATCAATTCCATCATCGCGGCTGTAATTACGGTAATGATCAGGATGCTTTTTTTCATCGGTGTAGTCTTCAATATTCAATAATATACCGATTGATATATTATTGAATAAATTTTTTTATTGTATTAGTCCCTTGGTAAATTCATTACCCTCAAAGCTTCGTCGGGATTTGAAAGATATAATCTGTAAAACTGCTCGGTATTGGCTACGCGGATCTCGTAAGTATCAGACTCCAGCGCGGCCACAAATTCATCGGCAACCTGCGCAGCCGGGATTCCGTTTTTACCGCCAATCTCTGCCGAAAACTCGGTATCAACCAAGGGGGGCATTAACTCAAAAACTTTTACACTTGTTTCGATCAATGCTAACCGCAACGCCCGGGTATAAGCATGTAAAGCGGCTTTGGTAGCGCCGTAAGTAGCCAAACGCGTGCTTGGGGCAAATGCCACAACCGACGATACATTTACAATAGCCGCATCAGCTTGTTTTTTAAGTGATGGCAATAGCTTTTCGTTAAGACGGATGATGGAAAGGTAATTGGTAAGCATCTCTTCGCTTGCCTTTTCAAAAGTATTGGTATCGGTAAGCAGGTTGTTTAAATTGGCAGCACCCGCGTTATTGATCACGATGTTCAATTCCGGAAAATTGCTGGTTAACTGATCCACAAGTGCATCCACATCAGCAGCGTTTGATACATCGGCAGTAATAGCGCTTACATTTTGTAATTGGCCGGCGGCCCTTTGTAAACGATCCTGGTTACGGCCAATAATAATCACATGGTTATTTACCGATAATTTTTTTGCCAGCTCAAACCCTATTCCGGCGCTGCCGCCAGTGATGAGTATGGTATTTTTTGAAGTTTTCATTTTGCTTATGTTGAATGGATAATTTCAACAGTACAAAAATATACCAATCGGTATATTTTTACAACAGGCGATATTCATCTTTGTGTCATCATTAAAAAACCGCGTCTTCTACCCTTATTAAACGCAGTGAAACACACTACGCTTGTACCATATCTCAAATACCATATCTATCCGTAACTTCGCCGAATGTTAGAGATCATATACCGGGACGAGCACCTGATAGCTATTAATAAACCACATGGTTTACTGGTACACCGGTCGCCCATTGCTGCCGAGGCTACCGAATTTGCATTGCAAATGCTTCGCGATCAGATAGGCCAGAAGGTTAACCCGGTACATCGTATTGATAGAAAAACTGGTGGTATCCTACTTTTCGCCCTCGAAAAACAGGTAGAGATAGCCATGCAGCAAGCTTTTATGGAAAACCGGGTGCATAAAAAATACCTGGCCATAGTACGCGGGCATACGGCCGACGCCGAGGATATAGATTATCCCTTACGCAAAGAGAACGGCACTTTACAAGATGCCTTTACAGCTTACACTACCTTAAAACGAACCGAATTGAATGTTGCTTTTGGCGCACACCAAACTTCCAGGTATTCGTTGGTTGAAGCAATACCAACTACCGGGCGCATGCACCAGCTTCGCAAGCACTTTGCCCATATATTTCATCCCATTATTGGCGACCGCACTCATGGCTGCAATAAGCAAAACAAATTTTTTACCGAAACCTGGGATATGAACACCATGTTGCTGCATGCCGCGCGCCTGCAATTTACCCACCCCATAACCGACCAAAGCATTAGTATTGATGCCGGTTTACAGCCCGAATTTACACGGGTTATGCAATTAATGGGCTGGTAAAGCGTTTAATAAGTAAACAAAAGCGTCCCGCATTTGTATAGGTTATGCAAATACTGCTAACATGATAAAGCCCGCAAATTATAATTTATATACAGAAGATGGTGACCGAATTATCATCATTACGCCTGTAAACCAAACTATACCAGGCGGCAATTTATACGCCACCGGGGTTTTTGCCTTAAGTGAAGGCGAAATAGATTTGGGCGATATAGTTTTTGACGACGATATGAACCAATGGGAATACAGCGGCATGGGCGACCTCACCCACCAGCAAGCCGAGGAAATTGCCGGATTTATTAAAAACTACCAGGGGCCAGAAGCCGAAGACAGAGAACTTGACGAAAACAGGATTGGATAAACCCCTGCCTAAATCCTGTTGTTGGGAGATGGTTTAGCATTAAATATTAAACTATTTATGCCTCCCTCTGCATTGGAGAGGGCCCGGGTGAGGCTTTTACCTTATCTTTGCCCTCACAATGATAAAGCAAGCGCTCGAAAATCTCAAAATAAATACCCTTAACCAAATGCAGGAGGCCGCCATCAGCGCAGCCAAAAAAAGCGATGTGATACTGCTATCGCCAACCGGCTCTGGTAAAACGCTGGGATTTTTGTTGCCCTTACTAAGCTTGCTTGATGCCGGCATCCCAACTGTGCAGGCGCTCATTATGGTACCATCGCGCGAGCTGGCCTTACAGATAGAGCAGGTTTTTCGCACCATTGGTAGCGGTTTTAAGGTAAACTGCTGCTATGGCGGCCACCCGGTAAAAATTGAGCGTAATAATCTTTCGCAACCGCCAGCTGTGCTGATAGGCACACCGGGCCGCATAGCGCATCACCTGCGTAGGCATAGTTTTAGTACCGATACTATTCACACCCTGATATTGGACGAGTTTGATAAAGCCCTTGAATTTGGTTTTCAGGAAGATATGGCTTTTATCATTAAACAAATGCCAAATATTAAAAAGCGGATACTTACATCTGCTACCAAAATGGACGAAATTCCATCATTTACCGGAATGGTTAGGCCGATGGAGCTGGATTACCTTACCAATGCCACCAATAAACCCGACATCAAACAAAAAGCTGTAATTGCCGAAGCAGCAGATAAACTGGATGCTTTATTTGCATTAATATGTAAAATAGGCGATAACGCAACCCTTGTTTTTTGTAACCACCGCGAAGCCGTTGAACGCATCAGCGACTTATTATATGACCGGGGCTTACCCCACGATATTTTTCACGGCGGTATGGAGCAGGACGACCGGGAACGGGCATTGCTTAAATTTAGAAACGGCAGTCACCGTTTGCTCATCACCACAGACCTGGCCTCCCGTGGATTAGACATCCCCGAGATTGAGCACGTGGTGCATTACCAGTTGCCACATAACGAGGAAGCTTACCTGCACCGCAATGGCCGTACAGCCCGTATGCATGCAAAAGGCACATCGTACCTGATACTTGCACCAGACGAAAAGCCATCGTACTTAAAAGAGATGCCAGAAATTGAGGAGCTGCCTGCCGAACCAATAGTACCCCAACCATCGCCATGGGCAACGCTGTATGTAGCCGCCGGTAAAAAGGATAAGGTAAATAAAATAGATATTGTTGGCCTGCTGCTTAAAAAAGGTGGCCTTGATAAAGAAGACGTAGGTTTAATAGAGGTATTGGATTACACCTCTTACGCCGCTGTAAAGCGCAACAAAATAGAAAAGGTTGTACAGCAGATAAAAGGCGAGAAAATAAAGAACAAAAAAGTTAAAATAGATATTTCCATATAATTAAATACCGATAGCATGAGCAATAATGATATCATGAAAAAGCTGCGGGTAGCTATGAAGTTTACCGATGATGATATTGTAAAAGTATTGGAGCTGGCCAATTTCCGTATTACCAAAACCGAATTGGGCGCCATTTTCCGTAACGATGATCATCCCAACTTTAAACCTTGCGGCGACCAGATTCTGCGTAATTTTCTGAATGGCCTTATCATTTACAAACGCGGCCCAATGCCTGATAAAAGAGCACCAAAAACAGAGGAAAATAAAGAAGAGAAAAAATAAGTGCGTTAACACGCTGTTCATTTCTGTTGGCTGTGCCCTCACAGCCAACTTCGTTTACCAAAGCAGATTGGCTGCTAAATAAACAATTCCTAAATGCATATCAATATTTTTGGAGCATCAAGCTCGGGGGTAACTACGCTTGGTAATACCCTTGCTAAAAAACTCAAGTACCCCTATTTTGATAGCGATAAATATTTCTGGCTGCCAACAGATCCTCCATTTACAGACAGACGCCCGGCAAACGAACGCAATACCCTTATCAATCAACATACAGCTGTACACACTAACTGGATATTAGGTGGCTCGGTCATTAACTGGAACAACAACTGGAATTTTGACCTCTCTGTATTTTTATACCTACCCAGGGAAATAAGGATTGACCGCCTAAAAAAACGTGAAATTGAACGCTACGGCAACATTATATACACCGATGCCGAACGTAACAAACAGCATCTGGCGTTCATTGAATGGGCCTCAGGCTATGATGACAACATTACAAACGGGCGTAACCTGCATGCACACCAAAACTGGATGCAAGGCCTTAAAAAACCTTTATTAGTTATTGAAGGTGACACTACCGTAGAGGAAAGACTGGAGGCTATATTGCGGAAGCTGGAAGAGTTGAGGTGAGAAAAATAGTGACGGAGGTGCAATTCCTTCTTCGGGGATAACTCCCGAGGGAATTAAAAATGGTTATGGAGCTTTCGATTCTCGAAGGCCTAACCTTATCCTTGAACATGTAAAACAAAAAAAGCGACGAGTTTAACTCATCGCTCTTTAATATCTAAAATTCAAATATATTACCTCAAATCCACAACCTCAACACCAGGGTGAGCTTTAGCGTCCCAGGCAAATACGGCATCTGCAACGGGGGCATTACCCACAAAGTTGCCTACGGTGTAGTTATACTTATTGCCGTTTTTATCAAATAAAAGGGCGCTGTATACCTGTTTCTTTGCCTTATCAATCAACAGGCGAACTTTAAAGATGGCTTGTTTTTCGCTTTCGGGCGTAAGGTCTATAATCTGGCAAATTTTGCCGTTTACCTTCTGCTCGCCGCTGTACAAATATTTGTATCCATGCTCATACAAAGTAAAAATTTGCGATGGGTTACTTAAACCATCGCCACCTTTACCGGCATCGCCAACCTGTACCTCTTTATCTTTTTTAAGGTAGGTCCACTGGCTTTTACCATCGCTTATGATCTCTTTATCCACATCTTTTGCTGCTGCAGAACTGTACAGGGTAACTTTATATTTACCGGCTTTGGCTTTTGATATCAAAGTACCTGTCTGGGTTTCTTTAACACCGGCCTGCTGGTTGTCCAGCGTAAAGGTAAAGTCGGTTTTAATAGCATCGTATGATCTGTATTTAAGGCTTACCTGATTTAAAATAGCTTTGGCTTGTGCATCTTTCTGGGCAAAAGCACTTGTATAACTGCTTAGTGCTAAAAGGGTGTATAAGATTGTTTTTTTCATGTTTGTTTTATCGTCAACAACTATATCGCTTAATAGTTATTGGTTTGGAGCGTATTTATTGTATTTGGTTTAATCTTTAGGTTTTTGAAGTGTTTCGAGGTAACGTTCCAGGCTGTATTCGTCGGGATAAAGCACATCGCGGGCCTTGCTGCCTTCAAACGCGCCAACTATACCTGCGGCTTCCAACTGATCTATAATACGTCCTGCGCGGTTGTATCCCAGTTTCATTTTACGCTGAATGAGCGAGGTTGAACCCTGCTGATGCAATACTATTAAACGGGCGGCATCCTCAAACATCGGGTCGCGGTCATCCGGGTCGTACTCCTTGGCACTGCTGGTTTCGCCTTCACCAACATACTCCGGCAATAACATGGCCGTAGGATAGCCTTTTTGATTACCAATAAAATCTGATATCGCCTCAACTTCCGGTGTATCCACAAATGCGCATTGCAAACGAATAAGGTCGCTGCCGGTAGAGAACAGCATATCTCCACGACCGATCAACTGATCGGCACCACCGGCATCCAATATGGTACGCGAATCTATTTTAGATAGTACCCTAAACGCCAGCCTGGATGGGAAGTTGGCCTTAATAGTACCTGTAATAATATTTACCGACGGCCTTTGTGTAGCAATAACCAGGTGAATACCTACCGCACGGGCCAGCTGGGCAATACGTGCTATGGGTACTTCTACCTCTTTACCGGCGGTCATCATTAAATCGGCAAACTCATCAATTACCAGTACAATGAATGGCAGGTAGCGGTGTTTTTCCGGATCACTTATCTTGCGGTTAACGTATTTGGCATTGTACTCTTTAAGGTTACGTACCTGCGCGTCTTTCAACAGATCGTAACGCTGATCCATCTCAATACAAAGCGAGTTAAGGGTATTTACCACCTTCTTGGTATCGGTAATAATGGCATCGGCCTCATCGGGTAACTTAGCCAAAAAGTGCCTTTCTATCTTACGGAAAAGTGTGAGCTCCACCTTTTTAGGGTCAACCAGTACAAATTTTAGTTCGGCAGGATGTTTTTTAAATAGCAGCGATACCAATATGGCGTTAATACCAACAGATTTACCCTGGCCTGTTGCACCCGCAACCAAAAGGTGGGGCATTTTGGCCAAATCGGCAATAAACACCTCGTTGGATATGGTTTTACCTAAAGCAATAGGCAGGTCCATCGTTGTGTTCTGAAACTTTTCGGTCATCAATATCGAACGCATTGAAACCATTTCAGGGCTCGAATTTGGCACCTCAATACCGATAGTTCCCTTACCGGGCATTGGCGCTATAATACGGATACCCAGAGCAGCCAAACTCAGCGCAATATCATCCTCCAGATTTTTTATCTTGGAGATGCGCACTCCCGGTGCCGGAATAATTTCGTAAAGGGTAACCGTTGGCCCAATGGTGGCCTTTATCTTATCAATCTCGATATTGTAATGGTTAAGCGTTTCAACAATTTTGTTTTTGTTGGCTTCCAACTCTTCGGCATTAACAGAAATTTTAGCCGAACCGTGGTTCTCTAACAGATCGAGATGGGGGAATTTATAGGTAGCAAGATCAAGCCGGTGGTCGTAAATACCAAACTTATTTATTAGTTCCTGGGCTTTTACATCATCAGCTTTTTCAACGCTCAACTCTGGCAGCGGGCGGTTTACGTCAATAGTAAGTGGAATCTCTGTTTCTTCCTCCGGCTCGCTTTTGGCGGTATTGGTTGGCATTAAAACAACAGGTTCATGATAAATCGGGGTTTGTACCAACGGTTGCTGTTTCAGCGGCTCGGGCTTTTCAAAATTTACAGGAGGCACAAAGTTATCTTTAGCCCTGTTTCCGCGGGGCCACTCTAAGGGAATATCTAAGTCTTCGTCAATGATGTCCACAGGCTCGGGCGTTATATCGTCTACAGCCATTGGTGTTACTGCTTTTCCCTTACGGGATGGTATTTTAAAATCGATATTGTAAGCAATAACCAACACAGTAAGCGCCGCAAAAACAAGTAAACCAACGGTACCCGCCGGGCCTATCTGCGCATCGAGCAAACGGTTACTCCAAAAACCAAAACCACCTTCCAAAAAGTGAGGATAATCGATAATAAACGCATGGAAATATCCTATTGCTGTAGATGTAAATACGATGCAAAAAATAGAGTAAGCGATTGTTTTTGTTAGCGAGAATAACCTTACTTTAAAAAGCAGGCGGTAACCCAACACAAAAAAAACAAACACAAACAAAAATGATGCTACCCCAAACCACTCGTAAATAAATTGATTGCTAAGCAACGCGCCAAATTTGCCCAACCAGTTTTGGGCAACAAGCGGTGTGTTGGCGTCAGAAATTTCTTGTATGGTTTTACCGGTAGCCAGGTTGTGCCAACCACCATTGGTTGATGATATATAACTTTGATCTTCCTGCCAGGTAAACAGGTAGGAGGTAAAGGCGATAAGAAAATAAATGGCCAACAAAAGCGAAAATAAGCCCGCTATTTTTACCCCACGCCCGTTTTCCATATCGAAACGGGGCATTTTGGGCAGTACTTTTTTTATTACCCGTTCCTTTTCAACTTTACCATTGGTTTGGCGGGGCTGATTATCGTCCTTAAAACTATTTGATTTAAACTGATTTCCTTTTACCGGCATCCTGATGTAACATCCTTTAACTGCAAACTTACATAAAATTTCACCTATGTAAACTTTACAAAAACAACATATAAAATTTTATCTACCCTCACCAATCACCAAAAAATGCTAACTGTTGATGTATAAAGTTAACAGATTAAACAAATAGTTAGGCGTATTTTTATTTTTTTAGTATAATTGAGTAACAAGGTTTACTTTACCCTTAAAACTTAACCCTAGCCCTATTTAACCGTTAATAAATGAGCATAGAAAAGCTGGAGGAATATATTACTGCCGCCGATGTAACCCAATTGGAGGCTTTGCTTGAGCAGCACCCAAAACTGGCGGTTACCCCTACCAGTCACGGAGTTTCGCCGCTGATGCTTTCATGCTATTACAAAAAGCCAACGGTTACAGACCTGTTGTTGAAATACACCGGCGAGCTCACTATATTTGAGGCCGCAGCAGCCGGTAAGCTGGATATTATTGCCAACCTGATATACGCCAGTCCCAACTCTCTTAATGATTATGCACAGGACGGTTTTACGCCGCTTGGCCTGGCTTGTTATTTTGGCCACCATGATGTGGCGCGGTACCTGGTTTTAAAAGGTGCCGATGTAAACATACCATCAAACAACGGCTTTCATGTATATCCGTTACACTCGGCCTGCGCCGGTAATTATACCCAGATAGCCCGGATGCTGGTAGACAATGGTTCGCTCATCAATATAAAACAACAGGCTGGCGCAACCCCACTACATGCAGCCGCCCAAAATGGCAATCTCGAATTGCTGATATTACTACTCGAAAATGGCGCCGAAATAAACACCCGCATGGAAGGTGGCAAACTACCCGCCGACCTGGCCCGGGAAAAAGGGTTCGATGAAATAGCTGAGATTTTAGAATAACTCAGAGTTAAGAGATTAGAATCAAGATAGAATTATCTCGGGTAAATTTATTTCAATTGGTCAACTAATGACTTTCGTAATCTTTTATAACAAATTTAAGAAGTGCACTTATTAAGAAATATATTTTAATTAGTTTGTTCTTTTTATATCTTTAGTTCGTCACCATAAACCCTTTTAAACCATGGCTGCTATAGCAAAAACCATTACCGGCGATACTGCGCCCGATAGTATCAACTCGGCCCCTACCCGATTATTTTCGTTAGATGCCTTGCGTGGGTTTGATATGTTTTGGATTATGGGCGGCGAAGAGATTTTCCACACGATGGCAAAGGCTACCAAATCGCCATTTTGGGCTGCGCTATCTAACCAGTTTACTCACCCCGACTGGAATGGTTTTCACCTGTACGATCTTATATTTCCGTTATTCCTTTTCATGGCCGGTGTATCAACCCCATTCTCTGTTGGCCGCGAATTAGAGAAAGGTAAAAGCAGGCAGCAATTGGTGCTGCGGGTTGTAAAGCGGGCAATTATATTGGTAATATTGGGCCTCATAGTAAATAATGGCTTAACCATTATGCCGCTTAAAGAGATCCGTTTTGCAAGTGTATTGGGCCGTATTGGTATTGCTTATATGTTTGCCAATATCATTTACCTGTATAGCAGCGAGCGGGCGCAAATGATCTGGTTTTGGTTTTTTATTATCGGTTACTGGTTATTACTAAAATTTACGTCGGCCCCCGGCTATCCGCATGGCGATTTAACCATGCAGGGCAATTTTGCATCATATATGGATAGGGTGATATTACCGGGCAAATTATACCTGGGCATTCATGATCCCGAAGGTTTATTTTCTACCATTCCGGCCATCAGTACCGGACTACTGGGTATAATAACCGGGCAGATATTGAAAAAAACGGGATTGCCGCAACTGAAAAAAGTAGCTATACTGGCCATAACAGGAGCTATCTTTCTCATCATTGCCCAGGTCTGGAATTTAGATTTCCCTATCAACAAAAACCTGTGGACCAGCTCGTTTGTGATGCAGGTAGGCGGCTTAAGCTTATTGCTGATGGCATTCTTTTACTATGTTATTGATGTGCTGGGCTATCAGAAATGGGCTTTTTATTTCCGGGTTATAGGTATGAACTCCATACTCATTTATATCTCGGGGCATTTCATTAAATGGGGCTTTACCAACAATGCCTTTTTTGGCTGGCTTGGTGTGCTAGTTGGCGATCCGTTTAATGCTGTAATACTGGCTATTACCTTTGTAATGGTAAAATGGGTGTTTCTGTATTACCTGTATCAGAAGAAAACGTTTTTACGCGTTTAACATAGGTCTGAATCAGAATTAATGAATTAACAGAAATTTAAATGATATTCTGTTAATTCATTAATTCTGATTCAGCCAATTATTTTTTTACCCAATCTTTTTGCTCATCTGCCGAAAAGAAAGTCCATGCCATAATACGGCTCACCTTTTGCCCTTGCGACATATTGATGGTTTGCACTTCTACAGCGCCGGCCTTTTGCAGGGCATTATATAAAATACGCAGGTTTTCTTTTTTTGATACCAAGGTAGTAAACCACAGGCATTGCTTAGCAACGCGGGTGCTTTGGGTAGCCATCTGTTTTAAAAACGCGGCCTCGCCACCGGGGTACCATAACTCGGTATTTTGACCACCAAAGTTAAGCACAGGCTCCTCTTTACCCGTTTTTAGCCCCAGGTTGTTCCATTTACGTTTAGAGCCTTCTGCCGCTTCTTTTATGGAGGCGTGGAATGGCGGGTTACAAATAGTAAGATCAAACTGCTCGCCGGGCTTAATGGCAAATGTAAAAATATCGGCTTTGTGCTTTTGTAGCCTAAGCTCAACAGCGTTTTTTAGTTCATCGTTTTTATTGATGATTTCCTCGGCCGATTGCAGGGCCTCTTCGTCAATATCAACACCAACAAAGCTCCAGCCGTATTCCTGGTGACCTATTATAGGATATACACAATTGGCCCCTACCCCAATATCCAGTACCCGTACTTTTTTACCTTTACGAATAACACCCTCATTAGCCGTAGCTAATAAATCGGCCGCGTAATGTATATAATCTGCCCTACCGGGAATTGGCGGGCACAAATAGCTATCCGGAATGTCCCAAAAGCCAATACCATAATGATGCTTTAACAATGCTTTATTAAGCAATTTAACCGCCTCGGGATTAGCGAAGTTAATGGTTTGATTATCGTACTTATTTACAGTTACAAACGGGCGCAATTTTGGAGCAGCCCTCATCAGTGCCTTAAAATCATAACCCTCGCGGTGGCGGTTACGCGGGTGCATAAATTCTTTTACTTCGGGTTGGTTTGGGGCTGATTCGGGCAAGTTATTTTTATTTAGTTATTAATTTATTTTTAGTTGTTAACCTTGGGCTTTTAGCTATCTATCCTACAATACCACCTAAATTGGCCGGCGAGTAATTGATTGATTTTAATGTTTTATTATCGGCAGTACGGTAAACCAAAAACAGGCCGTCAATCTCTTTATAGTGCGCTTCGGTACCTGCTGTACCGCGGTAATGCTCAATAGTTTGGTTGGCTTCCTCTACTGTTTTACAAGCCTTGCTCATGTTTGAGCGGTGCACTTCATCAAACAGTTCTTTAAATTTTTCGCCAAGGCCAAACTCCAATACAGCGCCAGATAGCACATATTGCAAATCGCACAGGGCATCGGCAACCTCTACCAGGTTATTGTCGTTCACAGCTTCCTGCAACTCTTTCAATTCTTCGGCCAAAAGCTCAATGCGTAACTGACAGCGCTCTTTTGACGGAATCTGCGGATTGGCAATAATAGGATGTTTAAAGGTGCTGTGAAATTGGGCAACCTGGTTTAATGAGTTTAAATCTTTGATCATTTGATGAGGAAGTATCTAAGCCTGCTAAGTTATGAATAACCTGAGCGCTTTCAAAAAATCACAGCTTTAAAACATTAATGCAAAATAAACCCGGTAATATGGCACACCAAAAACAAAATACGACTGTACCCGTTATACAAAAAGGCTTCAAACTTATTTTGAAAAAAAAGGATAAAAATTATAAATAGGGCCCAATATTATTTAGCTACACTTAAAAAGCTAAAAATGAGCCCAGTAGTACTTTTCAAACGCTTAACAATAAGTTAACATTGGCTATGTTTATTAACATAAACATAATATTAAAATAGTTTTTTGTTAACTTACCTTTGTGCCGAAATAAATTCAAACTCAACCTGAATTTTCACATCTGTTTATATGAAAGATAAAACAACTAAATCAGTAGCAAAAGAGGCTCGTAAAGCCCTAAAAAAACAATTAAACGATAAGTTAAGCATTCAAATAAAAGCTATCGTTAGCGAAATTGAACCTGATTTAAAAAAGGTGAACAAAGCCATTGAAAAGGCGGCTAAAAACTTAGCCAAAATACTTATTGCTAAAATAGGCGACAAAAAAGAAGCCCCGGCCGAGGAAGCAAAGAAAACAAAAGCTGTTGTTACAGAAGCTAAAGCACCCGTGTTACCGGCAGTTAAACCGACAGCAGATAAAGCCCCGGTGGTTAAAGCGGTTAAAACCAGCACAAAAAAACCGGTAGACGTTAAAGAATAAGCTACTGGGTTATTACAATAGCGCTAAACGGGCATCCCAAATTGGTGGTGTTAAAGGTATATTATTGCTTAAAAATAAGTCCGGCCATAAAAGGTCAGACTTATTTCATATACACCTCCAACTCTTTCTGCAATTGGCTGGCGGTTGTTAACAGGGCCTTATCGGCAACATAAGGCTCAATATCAATATCCGCACCTATCAGATTTTCATTAAATACATCTTTAAACCTCGAATACTTTAAGGAAAAACCCCAGTTGTTTTGCAGATGCGAAAAT
Source organism: Mucilaginibacter cryoferens (assembly GCF_014205845.1). GTDB lineage: Bacteria > Bacteroidota > Bacteroidia > Sphingobacteriales > Sphingobacteriaceae > Mucilaginibacter. The sequence continues at coordinate 109,757 of NZ_JACHCR010000008.1, read as the reverse complement.
ACCTCTGTATCCTCCAGGCTTAACATCGAATAATTAACTACTCTAAAAGCATCGCTGTCCAATTTTCTGATGCATTGTAAAATATCCTGATTATAGCTTATCCAAATTTTTAAAAACTCCTCTGTATTGGCATGATAAAACGCAAACTGCTTTCGTATCCGCCTGAATTTCTGCCAAACCAGTCTCGAAAAATATTTGCGGGCCATGTACCTATTGTCTACATATTTAAACTCCCGCCGCAGTAACGAACTGATTACAGACTGAAAATCGCGCAGTATGATGAGATAACAGGCATCAGGTATCAACTCTTTGTAGGTATCAAGAAAAAGACAGGTACGGGGATCTTTCCACCCCCATTGGTCATATAGCTGCTGTTTTATTTTAATAATGCTTTTAATCTTTTCTTTTTCATAAATAGAAACGCAATCAACATGCGCATCTGTTAAGCCCGAATTAGGAAGATGACGGTTTTCGAGAATTTCCTCGTGCATTTTTAAAAACTCAACATCCTCAAAATGCCCCTCAACATTACCATGATTGGGGCTTACCAATCTTTCGCCAATTTGCAAACCACATTTGGTAAGCCAATTTGCAATTAACGAGGTGCCGGAGCGATGCATGCCGGCAATAATTAGTGTTCTTTTTTGCATAAGCAGCGTTAAAGCAAGCCTCTAAATCTGTTTTTTTTATTTAAATGCTACCTTATCCCTAACTTTCTCGGTAGGATGAAGATTATTAAGGATAAAATACAACAGAGAGGCAGCACTTTCCTGCACCGTATTTTCGCTGGTGTTAATATATAGGTCGGGAGCGTAAGGCACATCAAATTGCGCATTGATGCCTGTTAGGTTAGTTAGTTTATCGGGATGCCCATCTGGCAAAAAAGCTTTTTTATAAAGTCCTTTGGTATCGCGGCTGATGAGCTGCTTAACAGGGCAATCAATATGTACAATATTTACGTGCTCATACTTTTCAACCAGTTCGCGGCGCATTTCTTCGTATGGGTTTATGGCGCTCACAATAGTAACAACACCATGTGCCGAAAATCTGCTGGCCACAAAACCCAGGCGTCGAATGTTTTCGTACCTATCGGCTTTGCTAAAGCCAAGGTCGCGGCAAATTTCATTGCGATATTCATCGCCATCAATTATTTCGGCTCTTATGCCAAGTTCTATTAGCTCAGCAGCAACTTTTTTGGCCAATGTTGTTTTACCGGCGCCTGATAATCCGCAGAATAGAAGTATCATATTTTAATAATTTATGTTTTATAACCGCATTCCAAAAACGCTGCAGGTTGCTTTGGTTAAGTGAACATAAGAAATTAAATTACCGGTTAATTTTATTACAATGTAAATACTTCTTTACATTGTAAGGACCAGAAAATCAGAAACAGGTTAAAACCTCTAAATTATAGCGTATGGGGCATTTTTAGATAAAATGTCGGAGTTACGGATAAACGCGCCGAAGTGATACACCTAACAAAAATGTTACTTAAATAACCTGCTATTAAATTATAATTTGAGATGCCGGAGGCTTAGTGAAGTATTTTAAACATCAGTTCTTTCATCAATTCGCCATGCGGTGCGGTTGATTCTACACCTTTACTTTTCAGATCGTACTCGCGCAGGTAACTGATGATCTGCATGGTTTTTGGATAATTATAACTACGGCCAGCCAATTCATAATCTTTCACAAAATAAGGGTTTACACCTATCTCCCGGGCCACATTCTGCGGCGACTTATCTTTTACGTAATGATAGGCCAACACCTTGCTAAAAAAGTTATTGAGGTTACCCAATACCAGTACAATTGGATTAGCCTTGGGGTTTGCTTCAAAATAATTTATGATCTGGTTTACCTTAAAAGCATCCTTTTTGCCCAGCGCGGTTTGCAGCTCAAACACGTTATACTCTTTGCTTATACCAATGTTGTCCTGCACCAGCTTCAGCGTTATCTCTTGCCCAGCGGTTATATTCAGCATCAGTTTTTCAAGTTCGTTGGCAATTTTAGACAGATCGTTGCCCAGGTACTCGGCTAACATGGCCGATGCCTGCTGGTTTATTTTATAACCCTTATCGCTTATAAAGCCTTCTATCCAGGCAGGTATCTTACTATCATACATAGGAGCCGACTCAAAAATGAGCCCGTTTTTTTCAATTGCCTTGTATGTTTTTTTGCGTTTATCAAACTTGCCATATTTGTAGCAAAATACCAAAATGGTGCTTGCTAATGGTTTTTCCAGGTAACTCAACAGTGGATCTATCCCTTTTTTGCTGTCATCATCTTTGCCCCATTTCATATCCTGAGCTTCTTTTACCAGCACTACCTGGTAATCGGCCATCATGGGATAACGTTTGGCAGCGTTAAGTACGGCCATCATTTCGGTATCTTTACCATACACCACCGTTTGATTAAAGCTCTTTTCGGCATCAGATAACAAGTGATGCTCTATATGGTTGCTCACCAGATCTATAAAATAGGGTTCCTCGCCATGCAGCAGGTACAGGGGTTTGTATTTTCGGTTCTTAATATCCTTTAATATCTCTGCTGCGGTCATTCTTTTAAGTCAAAATTAAAAAGTCAAAAGTCAAAAATGACTTTTTGGACATACAGTCAAAATTAAAAATTCAACTCGGTAATACTGCTCTATTATCTATAATGTGGAAAGTAATATCAGAAATACATCAGGCTTATCCGCTTTACTTCCTATTTTTGACTTTTTAATTTTGAATTTTGACTTTACCTCCCCTCAATCTGCCCCCATATCCTTTTAAAATAAGCGACGAGAACGGGCAGCTATCCTTATTTGATGAAATACGCAAGAAAAGCATCATTATTACACCCGAGGAATGGGTAAGGCAACATTTTGTACAATACCTTATAAGGCAAAAAAATTACCCACGGTCGCTCATCAGGCTCGAAGGGGGCCTTAAGCTCAACGGACTGCAAAAACGAACGGATATTGTGGTATTTAACAGTGATGGCAAACGAATACTAATTGTAGAATGTAAAGCCCCATCGGTTACCATCGATCAAAAAACCTTCGATCAGATAGCGCGTTATAACATGGTACATAAGGTAAGTTTACTGGCAGTAACCAATGGCCTACAACATTACTATTGTACAATAGACCAGGAAAAAAGGGCATACCGGTTTATTGAAGATCTGCCGGTTTACAGCAAACCGGTTTAAGCAACCTGTACCAACTGCTGAATTTTTTCCAGCAACTCATCAGGCTTAAATGGTTTTGATATATAATCATTCATACCGGCCTCAAAAATTTGTTCCTTAATATCAAGCAAAGCCGAAGCGGTGAGCGCGATTATAGGAATGCACGACTTTTTAGGGTCGGCCATTTTTCTGATCTCTATAGTGGCATCAAGGCCGTTCATCACCGGCATTTGCAAATCCATTAATACAATATCAAAATTGCCATATTGTAGTAATTCAACGGCGCGTAAGCCGTTTTCGGCAATGGAGGGCACAATGTTCCATTTAGATAACAATTTCTTCATCAGCATTACGTTCACCATGTTATCTTCGGCTATAAGTACCCTAATAGCAGGCATATTGCCGGTTTCTGCTGGGGTTTTCACTAACGGAACAACTGCCTTTTCGACAAGTATTTCTGTTGATACCGGAAACTCCATAGCAAAAGTAAACTCAGAACCCTCTCCTATTTTACTGGCTACATCCATGTGCAGGCCCTGTAAATCCAGCAATCGCTTTACAATAGCAAGCCCCAGACCTGTGCCACCGTATTGACGGGTAGTGGTTAATGATTCTTGCGTAAAGGGTTCAAATATACTACTGAGGTTATGCTCCTCAATACCAATACCCGAATCTTTTATCGAAAACTTAACAGTAACGGTATTGTGCCTGTCTTCAAAACAAGTAACCCTAACCAATATCCTCCCTTTTGGGGTAAACTTTATGGCGTTACTAACCAGGTTATAAATAATTTGGGTAACGCGTGTAGGATCGCCAAAAATAACTTTGTCATTTAATGAACTATCTACATCCAGCTTAAAAAGCAGGCCTTTCTCCAGGGCTTTAAGCATTTGCGCGCCGCATATATTGTCCATCAGTTCTACCAGGTTAAAACGGATGTTTTCGAAAACAACTTTACCCGATTCTATTTTGTTAAAATCGAGCACATCGTTAACTATTGCCAGCAAGTTGTTTGCAGAAAACTTTAGTATCTCCAGATTCTCCTTCTGGTCCACCCTGGGATTATTCATTATCAACAGGTTGCTCATCCCTATCACCGCGTTTAACGGCGTACGAATCTCGTGCGACATAGTAGACAAAAACTCCGATTTAGCATGGGTTGATTTCTCGGCCTTTTCAATAGCCTTACCCAGCATGGCGTTTAGTGCCTCCTGATCTTCGCCACTATCTTTAAGCTGCCTGATATTTTTTAAAAAAGCGTTATAAAAATGGCTGTGAATAAATATGAGCAGTATAAAATTGGCAAAAAGCGTAATGATGATGGTTGATTGATCTATCTTATCCGGCTTAACATTAATCACATACCCTTTGGTAAACTCAATGATCATGAACACCAGTATAGGAACGGTATTTAACAGAGAGTATACCAACCCGCCCGTTTGCCCAAGCATATAGTAGCTAAAAACTATAACCAATATAACTACCTGTACAGTAACTATATTAACATTTTGCACAGTAACATAAACTATGCTGGCATTAACCAGAGTACCGGCACTAAGTAACAGATGCGAAATTAATTGCCAGTTGGGTTTGTAGGTTAAAAATTTAAACAGCACAACAACGCAAGCCATTAATACGGCAGCGGTATAGGCCAGCATCATTTGTCCCTGAGAATAAACACTTAGAAATATGGTACCCAAGGCTATAAAAACCAACGGAAAACCAAAAAAAAGCAATCTAATACGGGCCTGATCAAGAAAAGACTGCTCCTTTGATAAAATTTTAGCTATCGAAAAGTTAAAAAAACTTACCTCTTTACTCATGGTTAAAACACTTGTGAACGCAAAATGCTTTGGCAGCTACTAACAACGTTAATAGTCTCTTTTACATTTTGCTGTTCACAGATGTGTAACCCTGCAATTAGTCAGCCAAATCTTCGAGGTTTTGTTGGATGATGCTTAGCTTGGCTTCAGCATCGGCTCTTTTACGCTGTTCTACTTCTATAACTTCGGGCTTGGCATTGGCCATAAAGCGCTCATTATTAAGCTTTGCGTTAACAGATTTAAGAAAACCTAAAAGATAATCCCGCTCCTTTTCAAGTCTGGCACGCTCGGCAGCCGGATCGAGGCTTTGGCTTAAAGGAATAAAAAATTCGTCGGTAGAGGCAATAAAGTTAACCGCACCTGCCACCTTATCGGCAACCGCAGCAAATTGGCTAATATTACCCAATTTAGCTATAATAGCCTGGTATTTGAGGTAATTTATGCCCGAGTTTGACTTATAAGAAAGCTCCAGCGCTTCCTTAGGTGATAGTTGTTTTGTGTTACGAATATTCCTGATTTGAGTAAGAATTATTTTAACGATCTCAACTTCAGCTAATAGCTGTGTATTTATTTCCCCAATATTTGGCAATTGAGCAACAATACAACAATCCTTTTCTACACGTTGGCCAAACAATTCATCGTGCCATAACTCTTCGGTTAAAAAAGGCATAAAAGGATGCAGCACTTTCAATATATTTTCAAAAAACTTTATGGTTGCTCTGTAAGTTGCGCCGTCAATTGGGTCCTGGTAAGGCTCGCCATTTGCCGGGTGATGATAAGGTGGCTTTATCATCTCCAGGTACCATGCGCAAAAATCGTCCCAAACTAGCTTATAAGTAGCCATAAGGGCCTCAGACAGGCGGTATTGCGTAAAGTTGTCTTCAATTTCTACCAACGCCTGGTTAAAGCGACTCTCAAACCATTCAATAGCTATACTATTTGGATTTTCACGCTTATCATCAACCTCCCAGCCTTTTATCAGCTTAAAAGCATTCCATATTTTGTTGGCAAAATTACGTCCCTGCTCACAGTAGCTTACATCAAACATCAGATCATTACCGGCAGGCGAGCATAACAGCATACCTACACGTACGCCATCGGCACCGTATTGTTCGATCAGATCTAATGGATCTGGCGAGTTGCCTAGCGATTTGGACATTTTACGGCCCAGTTTATCGCGTACTATACCAGTAAGATAAACGTTTTTAAACGGAGCCGCGCCCTTAAACTCGTGCCCTGCCATTATCATCCTCGCTACCCAGAAAAATAAAATCTCCGGCGCTGTTACCAGGTCGTTAGTTGGGTAATAGTAATTGATGTCGGCATTATCAGGGTCTTTAAATCCGTTAAATACAGATATTGGCCATAACCACGATGAAAACCAGGTATCAACCACATCTGGGTCTTGCGTTAAATCATCAATGGTGAATGCCGGGTCTTTAATTTGGGCTTCTGCTAATGCTTCTTCTACAGTTTTACCAATAACAAATTCGCCGTTTGGTAAATACCAGGCCGGAATCTGTTGCCCCCACCACAACTGGCGGCTAATATTCCAATCCCTAACGTTCTCCATCCAGTGGCGATAGGTATTTACAAATTTCTCTGGTATTAGTTTAACCTCGCCGTTAAGTACGTAATCTAATGCCGGCTTAGCCATTTCTCCCATTTTGCAAAACCATTGCATAGATAGTTTGGGCTCAATAACCGCATCTGTACGTTCAGAAAAACCAACTTGCGATTTATAATCCTCCACCTTTGCCAAAGCGCCGGCCTCTTCCAATAAAACAGCAATTTTTTTACGGGCAGCAAAACGGTCTTCGCCCACCAAAATCTGCGCTTTGTCGTTTAGCGTACCATCATCGTTTAAAATATCAATAACCGGCAGCTTATGCTTTTGGCCAAGTTCGTAGTCATTTAAATCGTGCGCTGGCGTAACCTTTAAACAGCCGGTACCAAAATCCATGGTAACATACTCGTCCAGTATAACCGGGATAGTGCGATGAATTAACGGAATGTATACATTTTTCCCGCGAAGGTGATTGTATCGTTCATCATTGGGATTAATACAAATAGCGGCATCGGCCATGATAGTTTCAGGTCGAGTAGTCGCTATTGTAAGATACTCAGTTGAAGATGCTTCATGGTACGTCGCTTTACTAACTAAGTCCGAAACGACTTCATACTTAATGTAATACAATTTCTGATTTACTTCCTTCCGGATAACTTCCTCATCGCTAACTGCGGTTTTACCTTGCGGGTCCCAATTTACCATGCGTACGCCGCGATAGATCAGGCCTTTTTTGTACAGATGCACAAAGGTATCTATTACCGCTTCAGACATATCCGGGTCCATAGTAAATTTGGTACGATCCCAATCGCATGATGCACCTAATTTTTTAAGCTGATCCAGGATGATGCCCCCATATTTTTCTTTCCACTCCCAGGCGTAAGTTAAAAACTCGGGACGGGTAAGGTCTTTTTTGCTGATGCCACGCTCTTTAAGCATAGCCACAACTTTGGCCTCGGTAGCAATACTGGCATGGTCTGTACCGGGTACCCAGCATGCGTTTTTACCTTTCATACGGGCACGGCGTACCAATACATCCTGTATGGTATTGTTAAGCATATGCCCCATATGTAAAACTCCGGTAACGTTTGGCGGCGGAATGACTATAGTATAGGGCTCACGCTCATCGGGCACCGACTTAAAAAAATCGTGCTTTAACCAATAACTGTACCATTTATCCTCGGTTTCTTTGGGTAGATATGTTTTAGCAATACTCATAACGCGCAAAAATAAGGAAAATCAACCTCACCCCAAACCCCTCTGCAAGAGAGATGGAGTTTTTATTTTCTTTTTGGTCTCATATTTGCACTGCGCTTTGCGCCTGCTTTTTAAAATTTGCCACGGGAAATAATTATCCAGGGTATTTTTTGCTAATAGCAAGTAGAGGTTACTCCATTTTGAAGTGGCTAACAATATTTTTACAATTAAAAAGTTATAATATCTCTAATACCTTAATAGCCATCAAATCAATGCATATACACCGCTTTTGGCTCGATATTTTAAAAAGGTCTAAGCTTAGTTTTGTAATAAACTGGTTTAACCGCTAAGCCCTTACTCCACCGGCTTTTTTGTTTCTGCTATAATTCCTTAACTTTAATTTTTAAGTAACTGACATGAAATTAAAGTTCTCCTCATTTATGTTGATGGGCGCACTAAGCCTATCGGCCAATGCTTTCGCGTATGGCGGCATCAAATCGCCAAAGCCAAAACACAAAGCAACCGTACCCAAAAAGTTTATCGATCCTGCCAATATGGATACCGCCATTAAGCCCGGCGACGATTTTTTTGATTATGCCAATGGTAATTGGATAAAACAAAACGCTATACCCAACAAAGAAACCCGCTGGGGCAGTTTCAATATTCTACACCAGGAAAATACCGATAAGCTTTTAGGCTTATTGAATGAGGTTAGCCAAACATCTGCAACACAACCAAAAGGCAGCCTTAAACAACGTGTTGGCGATTTATATGCCAGCGGTATGGATAGCATAGCCATAGAAAAACGCGGATACGATGCTATTAAACCCGACCTGGAACGCATTGATAAAATTACCGACCTTAACGGCGTTATTAACGAAATGATAGCCGAACGTGTTAACGGCGAAAGTTCGCCGCTATTTAGGTTTGGAGTTGACCAGGATGATAAAAACGTAAATAAATACATTGTGGGCCTTAGCCAGGGTGGCACAACCCTGCCCGATAGAGATTACTATTTAAAAAACGATGCCCGCTCAAAAAAAGCACAAAACGCGCTTAACGAACTTATGGTTAGCCTGTTTACCCTAACGGGAAGCAATGCAGACGATGCCGCCAAAAACGCATCCATAGCCTATACCCTCGAAAGCATTTTGGCAAAAGCCCAGTTAAGCCGTGTAGCCATGCGCGATCCGCATGTTACGTACAACAAATTTCTGGTAGCCGATTTTGATAAGGTTACCCCACACTTAAACTGGACCACCTTATTGCCTAAGCTAAAAGCAGGCGGTCAGGATAGCATATTGGTTGGCCAGCCATTATTTTTTAAAACTGCCGACTCGTTACTGGCCGTTACTCCTGTAGAAAACTGGAAGATATACCTTAAATGGGGGGTGTTAAGGGGATCGTCATCATCGTTAAGCTCGCCTTTTGTAAAAGCGGGGTTTACTTATAGCAGTGCTTTAAGCGGCCAAAAAGTACAAACGCCGCGCAACGAGCGTATGAGCAACCTGGTTGATGGCAACCTGGGCGAGCTGCTGGGCCAGCTGTTTGTTGAAAAATATTTTACTCCTGCCGCCAAGCAATACATGGTTGGCCTGGTAAATAACCTTAAAATAACCCTGGGCGACCGCATTAAACGCTTAGAGTGGATGAGTCCCGAAACCAAGGAGCGCGCCCTTAAAAAGCTTAACGCGTTTACCGTAAAAATTGGCTACCCGGATAATTGGGAAAAATACCAGGGCATAGTGATTAACCGCGACGATTATATTGGCAACCTGCGTAGTGTAGCCGTATGGCGTTACAACTTCAACGTAAGCCAGCTGGGCAAACCTGTTGATAAAACCCGCTGGGGCATGACACCGCCAACAGTTAATGCCTACTACAACCCAACCAATAACGAAATTGTATTCCCTGCGGGTATTTTGCAATTCCCTTTCTTTGATTTTAAGGCCGATGACGCCGTAAACTATGGCGGTATTGGCGCGGTAATAGGTCACGAAATGACCCACGGCTTTGATGATCAGGGTCGCCAGTATGATGCCGATGGTACACTGCGCGACTGGTGGACCAAAAGCGATGCCGATAAATTTAAAGTACGCGCAGACCAGGTTGTAAACCAGTACAATGGCTTTACCGTATTAGATACCTTGCACGTAAACGGCAAGCTTACCCTTGGCGAAAATCTTGCCGATTTGGGTGGCTTAAACATTGCTTACGAAGCATTCAAAAAAACCAAACAAGGCCAATCAACTACAAGCATTGATGGTTTTACACCCGATCAGCGTTTCTTCTTGTCGTGGGCACAGGTATGGCGCGGTTCGCAACGCCCAGAGGCAGCAGCGCAGCGTATCCTTACAGATCCGCACTCGCCAGAGCAATACCGCACCAACGCGCCGCTTACCAATATTGATGCCTGGTACAAAGCATTCAACATAAAACCAGGCGATAAAATGTACAAGAAGCCAGAGGATAGAACTAAGATCTGGTAGATTCTTCAAGTAGCAAGTATTTAGTATCAAGTAGCAAGACAAGAGTTTTCACTTGCGTTTGATAAAACGACAGAGCCTGGCAAATAACCGGGCTCTGTTGTTTTATACAGTTAAAATCCTGATACTTTTACAACGCTTCAACATTTGGCCGTTAAAACATTTCTCTCAAACTGCTATCTTTGCAGCCGAATATGATTATCCAGCAATTCTACGATAAAGGTTTGGCACATGCATCTTATGCCATTATCCGCACAGGTAAAATGATCGTTATTGATCCGGCACGTAACCCGCAACCATATTACGATTTGGCAGCGCAGCACGATGCCAATATTGTGGGCGTTATAGAAACACACCCTCATGCCGATTTCATAAGCTCGCACCTCGAAATTCACAAGGCTACCGGCGCGGTAATTTATTGCAGCAAGCTTACCGGTGCCACTTACCCTCACGAAACCTTCGATGATGGCGACATTATTCAACTGAATGATATTAAGTTAAAAGCCATCAATACCCCTGGCCATTCGCCAGATTCAATCTGTATTTTGCTCAAGGATGAAGAAGGTAAAGAAACTGCTATTTTTACCGGCGATACATTATTTGTGGGCGACGTTGGCCGCCCGGACCTGCGGGAAAATGTGGGTAATATTACTGCGAAAAAAGAAGAACTGGCCAAACAAATGTACCAGAGCACCCGCCATAAATTAATGACCTTACCAAAGAGCGTTGTGGTATACCCTGCGCATGGCCCAGGTTCGTTATGCGGCAAAAATATAAGTCCCGATCTGCAAAGCACCATAGGCCGCGAGCTGTTGGAAAACTATGCGCTGCAATTGATGGACGAGTTAACCTTTGTTAAAACCTTAACCACCGATCAGCCCTTTACACCCAAATACTTTGAGTACGATGTGGAGTTGAACAAAACGGGAGCACCTGCGTTTCAGCAAAGTGTAGATGAGGTTACTAAAATTGAAGCCAACATTCAGTTAGTTGATGGAATAACCATAATTGATAGTCGCCCTAAAAATATGTTCAGATCGGGTCACCTTAAAGGTGCTATTAACCTGCAGGATGGCGAAAAATTTGAAACCTGGTTAGGTAGCATCCTACAACCAACCGAACAATTTTATCTGATTGCCGAAAACGCGGCAACCACTAAAATACTGATTGAAAAGGCCGCTAAAATAGGGTACGAAAACAATATTGCAGCAACCCTGCAATCTCCCTCAAACGCCACCGAAAGATTACCAGATCTGTACCTGGAAGATTTTAACGCCAACGCAGATAACTATACCATTATAGATGTACGTAACCAGGGCGAAGTAAACGAAGGTAAAGTATTTAAAACTGCCATTAGTATACCCCTGCCCCAACTACGCGAACGTATAAATGAAATACCAACTGAAAAGCCTATTGTAATTCATTGCGCGGCAGGCTACCGTTCGGCAGCCGCAACCAGTATAGTAGCAGCTCAAATAAAAACTGTACCGGTTTATGATCTGGGCGAAGTTATAAAGGAATATTTTGTTCATGAATAATGATGCACCCGTAAATGCCGAAGCAGTGGGCGGCAAGCCCTATGAGCTATCTATAGTAACTACTGCCGATGGCTCAAAAACCATTTATAATGCAGAAGTTGGAGAACTGTATCACTCGCGTAACGGCGCTTTGCAGGAGAGTAAGCATGTTTTTGTTAATGCCGGCCTTAACTTTTTTCTGGCCAACACAAATACAACCGAAGTAAGTATACTGGAAGTTGGTTTTGGCACAGGCCTTAATTTTTTACTGAGTGCCGATGTATGCGTCGATAGGCAAGTTAGCCTTAACTATACAGGCATAGAGGCATATCCGCTAACCCCGGAAATAATGAGCCAGACGGGGTATGAGGAATATACCTCATCTGAACTTTGGAAAACCTATATTACCCAATATCCCAACGCGTTATTAAGCCAGGTTACACTCAATACATACACCCTGTTACAAATTGCTAACTGCAAACTCCAGGCCTTTAAAGCACCCCGGCAATACGATATTGTTTACTTTGATGCCTTTGCCGCATCGCGCCAACCCGAGATGTGGGAACAGGAAGCCATAAGCAGGGTTGCGGCCTTTGTAAAACCAGGCGGCATATTTGTTACCTATGCCATAACCGGCAATCTTAAACGGATGCTGAAAGCACTCGATTTTAAAATTGAAAAAATACCCGGAGCGGCGGGCAAAAGAGAAATGTTAAGGGCCACTAAAATTACCGCCCCATAAGTTTGCATTAAACATGTTATTATACCTTTGCACAAACACTTAGCAAATAAATATGCCTTTAAAAGCCCCCGAAACAGCACCCACCTCATCTATTGCCTTTCAACGCCTGCTTATTATTATGGACGACCTGCGGGCCAACTGCCCATGGGATAAAAAGCAAACACTGGAAAGCCTCAGGCACCTCACCATTGAAGAAACTTATGAACTGAGTGATGCCATTTTGGGCGATGATGTGCAGGAGATAAAAAAGGAATTAGGTGATATTATGCTGCACCTGGTTTTTTACTCCAAAATAGCATCAGAAACCAATGATTTTACCATCACCGATGTTTTAAACAGTGTTTGCGATAAGCTGATCAATCGCCACCCGCATATTTATGGCGATGTTGAAGTGCAGAACGAAGAGGATGTAAAACGCAACTGGGAGCAGATAAAACTCAGAGAAGGTAATAAATCTGTTTTGGGTGGCGTGCCATCGTCATTACCGGCATTGGTAAAGGCGTCGCGCATACAGGAAAAAGCCCGGGGTGTGGGTTTCGACTGGGAAGAGAAAAACCAGGTTTGGGCAAAGGTTGAGGAAGAACTGCAAGAGTTTAAAAACGAGTTTAACGCCGAAGACGAAACCACTATCGACCATGAAAAAGCCGAAGGCGAATTTGGCGATCTGCTGTTTTCGCTTATCAACTACGCCCGCTTTATAAATATCAATCCAGAAAACGCACTCGAAAAAACCAACAAAAAGTTCATTAAACGTTTTCAATACCTGGAGCTTAAGGCAAAGGAACAAGGCAAACAATTGCAGGATATGAGCCTTGCCGAAATGGATATTTTTTGGAACGAAGCAAAGAAATTATAAAAATCTGCTAATCGGGTGTTGCATTTGTATCTTTATACTCGTAATGGCTACAAATAACAAAGATTATGAAACGTAATTTATTTTACTTATTACCACTACTATTACTTGCATTAGTTGCCTCCTGCGCAAAAAACTCAGGCATTCCCGCTACAGTAATTGCTCCATCCGGAACATTTAATGGAAAGTTTAGGTTACTTACAAAAAACTCAATTGGTGCTTATGATACGTTAAAAGATTCGATCATATTAAAAATGACCTCCGATTATCATTTTAAAGTATTGGCCGATACTACAAAGATCCATGCCGGCAGCCACGGTACCTTTGCTTACGATGGTAACTACATTCAATTTAACGATAGCACTTTTAGCTCTGTAGGCCCGTATCCTAAAAAACACCTTGCAGGCGTTTATCAGTATATTTATGATGGTTTAAACTTTAAAATGCTGCGTGCTACATCGGCCACAAATCCGGATACTGTGGGGCGCTATGATCTTGTAAAAACGGCAAACTAATTTATTATTGTTTTTAACTGAATAGCCGTCGCTTTTATTTTAGCGACGGCTATTCAGTCGCTAATGCATCAATTTAATGGTTAGCCACAACTATTAACGCGGTATGACACAAATAGTAAAAAAATCTTTTTGTTATTTGTATCAATAAGGTTACTTACTGCGTAAATACATAGAAACCAACACAATATTTAAGCGGAATTAAATATACTTAATGCATCTACCCAAAGGCATTACTGAAGAAGAGATCATCAGCCAATGCAAAACAGGCAACCTTAAATACCAGGAATTGCTTTATAAGCAGTTTTATGGCTATGCCATGGGTATAAGCCTGCGTTACAGCTTAAATCGCGACGACGCGTTAGAAGCTGTAAATGATGCATTTATAAAAGTGTTTAATGCTGTACACAACTACAATACAGATAAACCCTTTAAAGCCTGGCTACGTACTATTGTAGTGAACACCGCTATCGACCGCCGCCGCAAGGATCTTAAATTTCAGTTAAATGTTGAGTTGGATAACGCTGCCCCTATTAGCAGTAATATAGGCACACTTGATAATTTAAATGCACAGGATATATTGAAACTGATGAGTGAGCTGCCTGCCATACAGCTTACCATCTTTAATATGTACGAAATAGATGGTTATAATCATGATGAAATTGGTAACATGTTAGCTATCCCGGCCAGCTCGTCGCGCGTTTATTTGAGCCGGGCTAAAGAACGATTGAGAAAAATATTAAGGCAAGAGACACAAAACCATGGATGATCAGTTGGATAACGACTTAAAGAACCGCATCAGGGAGGTGTTTGATAATTACGAAGACACCACTGCCGATGAAGGCTGGTTATTGCTCCGGGAAAAATTTCCGGTGGAGGAGAAGAAACGTCCGCTGGTTTGGCTTTGGTGGGCAAGCGCCGCCGCCGGTTTGTTGCTATTTTTAAGTATAGGTATGTGGATGCTGGATAAAAAGCCTGTTACAAATAACGTGGCTATACAACCTGTAAAACAACAAATTAAAACTACTAAAGCTACCTCTGTTGATAGCGCCACACAATTAGCCGCAAACCCCGGCCCAACGGCAAAAAACACCCCGGTTGATACAGTTGTATCAACCCAACAAAGTATGGCTAAAAATACCCTCCCGGCCACTAAAAAACATCAACATGGCACTTCGCTTGTTGATACGGCGTTAACCATACAAAATACTATAGCACAAAATAATGGCCCTGCAATTAAAAAACCTGTAAACAATAATAGTTTAGTTAATGCTGCAGCCATAACAAGCAATGTCATTGCTCAAAACAACAAGCCAGGTAAACCCGCTGTAAATACACCGGTTACCGGGCAAAAATCAAACACTTCCAATATTACCTTAGGTGGTAATAATAACCCGGTTATTGCTCAGCAACCGGTAAACAAACAACCGGCTATCTCCGCTGCTTCGGCAGTAAAAGGAGGCGATACCGTTAAAGCAATTATACCTAAAAATAACAACCCGCAATACGCTGCCAATACACCTGTTACAAGTGCAACCAATACCACAAATACAGTAAAACCAAACAATACAAACCAGCCGGCGGCTTCGGTTAAATCGGCAAATGCTATGGCAACGATGTTTGCCAACGATAATTTCCACGACACCAAAAAGGATAAGGTAATTGATGATAAGAAAGTAAAATTTGGCATTTACGCGGCAACCTTTTTTAACTATGCCAAAGGAAGCGCCAACCAGGTAAACGCCGGCGCTGGTTTTAGTTCCGATATCAGGCTTGGTAAAAACTTTAAGCTTACTACAGGGGTAGCTTTGGCACAAAACACGTTAAAGTACAACAGCAATACACCACCAACTCAAAATGCAGTAAGCGCAGTATCTTATGCATTAGCCGCACAGGATACCAAGCTTGTACCGGCATCATCGTTTCCGGTATTTAAAAATTATAATGCCAGTTTGGTTGGGTTAGATGTGCCTATTAACATTAAATACGAGTTTAATCCGCAAAAAACAGATGCCTACTTCTCTGCCGGGTTAAGTTCTGGTACTTTTATTAACGAGGCTTATACAACAAGTTATGGCTCGCCAAACTCATCGTTATTGGCAGGTTCAACACAACAAACATCCGAAGAAACAAACCGCCAAAGCTTCAACAGCTTTTATTTTGCCAAAACACTTAACATTTCTTTTGGTATTGGCACCGCTTTGGGCAAAAGCAACCGTTTAGTAATTGAACCATTTTTAAAATACCCGCTTGAAGGCCTGGGATCGCAACAGATAAAATTTGGGGCAGGCGGTATCAACCTGAAACTTAATTTTACAAAATTAAAAAAATGAAAAAACAGTTACTTGCGTTAGTAGCATGTATCTTTTCCGTTTCTCCTTTGTTTGCTCAAAAAGTAGAGTTATCGGTACAGGCAACTTCGGGTTTATTTAACTTTGCGGGCAAATCATCAACCGGAACATCGCAGGTAATACAGTCTAGTTCAGATAACAATACCAACTATACCAACAACCCTTATGGCAATCATAGCGGCTTTAGCTATGGAGGCAGCATCCAGGCGCAGGTTGTAGCCAAAAGCGGCTTTATATTTGGCTTGCAGGGTGGGTACGAAATACTACGCAGCCAGGTAACTATCAATAAATACACGCCATTGGTATATTACTACGGCTTGCAAAATCAGCTTGCTTATACCGATCCCAGTTTTCCGGTAAAGGGGCATACTAACTTGCAAAATCAAACCATCAACCTAAACCCATATATTGGCTATCGCATGCAACTCCATAAAGTTAAATTAGATATTTTACCGGGGATGGATATTGGCATTATGTTAAATACCAAAGATAAGGGCAGCGTTAAAGGCAATGACGGTAAAACGTATACCGTTGACTATGCCAGACCCAAACCACCTAC
Source organism: Mucilaginibacter cryoferens (assembly GCF_014205845.1). Classification (GTDB taxonomy): domain Bacteria; phylum Bacteroidota; class Bacteroidia; order Sphingobacteriales; family Sphingobacteriaceae; genus Mucilaginibacter. The sequence goes on along the minus strand of NZ_JACHCR010000008.1, from coordinate 92,979 downwards.
AGATGTGCGTCTGCGCTTAGGAGCTATTGCCACTTATGGCCGTATTGGCCTTAACGCCAGCTATGCCTATGGTTTAACAAATTACCAATCGGCAATTCCGTTGGATACCAATGCCGGAGGGGGCAATTCTACCCCACTTTCTGTGCATAGTGAATTACTAAGAGTAGGCCTGAGCTACCGGATAAATTAGATACTTACTTAAACCTTATCGCCTTAACCGGCGATATTTTACTCACCAACGTTGAGGGTATAATTAATACCAACAAGCAAATTACCAAGGTGCCCAGGTTGAGCAGCAGTATATCCGATAAGTTAAATTGTACCGGCACAAACGTCATATAATAAGATGCCTGGTCGAGTTTAAAAAAGTGGGTCTGTTGCTGAAAAAAGCCAATGCCAATGCCAAATATATTGCCCAATAACAAACCAAGGCCAATGAGGTAGGTGGCATTAAATAAAAACACTTTCTGAATGTTCCAGTTTGATGCACCCATGGCTTTAAACATCCCTATCATGGCGGTACGCTCCAATATCATGATAAGCAAGGCCGATATCATATTTATAACAGCAACAATAACCATAAGTACCAGCATTACTACCGAGTTTACATCCAACAATTTAAGCCACTCAAATATGTTGGGGTAATCCTCCATCACGGTGTGCGATTTTAGCTTAATAGGCAGCATATCGTCAATTCTATCGGCAGCAACATCCACCTGGTTAAAATCAGCTACCCGCATTTCATATTCGCCAATTTCGCCGGGTTTCCAATCGTTAAGCCGGTTTATAAGCGATAGCGCGCCAATTACAAAGGTTTTATCAATCTCTTCTTCCCCAATGCTAAAAATACCTTTTATTGTAAACTGCCGTTTGCGCAAGGGCTCCTGTACAAAATACATCAGCATCTTGTCGCCTACCTTCAGTTTTAGGCGATTGGCGGTTTGTTGAGACAGCATGATCTCTTTTTGGGCTTCAACAGAATCTTTAAAATCTATCACATCACCGGCCAGCAACATTTTTTTGAGGTAAGTCCAATCGTAAGTTTTATCAACTCCTTTTAGCACAACGCCTTCAATTTCATTGTTCGCCTTAATAATACCCGGCTTGGTGGCACTTGGCATTACATGCGTTATCAACGGGTTTTTTAGCGCCCGTTTCACAAAATTGGCATCGTAAGTAATGGGCGAACTCTCGTACGAGCTATTAAGATCAGACTTAATGATCCTGATATCGCCGGCAAAGCCACGAACTTTTTCGCGAATCTCGTGTTTAAATCCTTTTACTATGGCCACCGATAATATCATTACGCCCAAACCAAGCATAATACCAATAATGGCAATCCGTACTATCAGTTTTGAAAATGTACGTTTTGACTTGAATGTTATACGGGCTGATATAAAGGAGGCGAAACTCAATGCAGAATGATTTTTAGTACCTTCGCAAATATGCGGTTTTGCTATTAAACCTGCTACTTTTTAAATTGTTTCAACACAATATTTTATGAAAATAGTTCCTGTTTTTATTTATACCGCAGCAATAGCAATCTTAAGTGTTTATACAGTATCCGCGAAACCGCCAGTTAAAGCAGATAGCCTTATAAAAGAGCACCAACCCGCAAAAAAAATTGACGAAGAAATAATTACCGGGGCCGATCAAATTGCGCTGTATATTGATTATCTTAAGGGAAAAAATATTGGGATGGTTGTTAATCAAACTTCAGTTATTGGTAAAACCCTTACGCCCAGTGTTGATAGTCTCTTAAAACGTGGCATAGCCATAAAAAAAGTATTTGGCCCCGAGCATGGCTTCCGTGGCAATGCAAGTAACGGAGCTGTAGTTAACGATGCCATAGACGCAAAAACCGGTCTGCCGGTAATTTCTTTATACGGCAACAAACATTACAAACCAACAGCTGCCGACTTAAAGGGGATTGACCTAATGATATTTGATATACAGGATGTTGGCACCAGGTTTTACACCTACATATCTACTCTGCATTATGTAATGGAAGCCTGTGCCGAAAACCACGTAGAACTGATGATACTGGACAGGCCAAACCCCAACGGTTACCTTATTGATGGCCCTATATTGGATACTGCCTATCATTCGTTTGTTGGCATGCACCCTATCCCCATTAGCCACGGAATGACCGTTGGTGAGTATGCTAAAATGATAAATGGCGAACACTGGCTAAAAAACGGTGTAAAATGTAAGCTAAAGATCATTAAAGTTGCCAACTACACACATGATATGGCTTATAATTTGCCGGTAAGTCCATCGCCAAATTTAAATACCGATCAATCTATTTTACTATACCCAAGCGTGTGCCTGTTTGAGGGTACAACCCTTAGCCTGGGCAGGGGCACTTATTTCCCGTTCCTGGTGTTAGGCCATCCATTGTTGCAGGGAATTTATACTTATGCCTTTACGCCTTTGAGCATTCCCGGGATGAGCGAAAACCCGCCACAAAAGGATAAACAGTGTTTTGGTATCGACCTTAAAAGCTATAGTACAGACCAGATCAGGAGCTTCGGCCATCTAAATCTTGCCTGGCTGATAGAGCTATACAAAGCATTTCCCGATAAAGAGCATTTTTTTAACGCCTACTTTACCAAGCTGGCGGGCAGTAAGGAGCTGCAAAAGCAAATAACATCAGGTAAAAGTGAAGACGAGATTCGTGCAAGCTGGCAGCCGGGGCTCGATAAATTTAAACGCAAACGAAGTAAGTACTTGTTGTACCAATAATTAAAGAAGCAAATAAAATAGCATATAACATGAGAATTGTATTTATGGGTACCCCCGATTTTGCCGTGGCATCTTTAGATGCTTTAATAAAAGCCGGCAGTGATATTGTTGGTGTTGTTACCGCGCCCGATAAACCTGCGGGCAGGGGTCAAAAGCTAAACGAATCGGCAGTAAAACAATACGCGGCGGCTAATGGCTTAAAAATATTACAACCCGAAAAGTTAAAAAATCCGGAGTTTATTGCCGAATTGAAAGCCCTGCATGCCGATCTGCAGGTGGTAGTAGCATTTAGGATGCTGCCCGAAGCTGTTTGGACTATGCCAGAAAAGGGTACCATTAACCTGCATGCCTCCCTGTTACCACAATATCGTGGCGCTGCCCCCATTAACTGGGCACTTATTAACGGCGAAAAAGAAAGTGGCGTTACCACCTTTTTTCTGAAACACGAAATTGATACCGGTGATGTACTCTTTACCGAAAAAATAACCCTTAGTGGCCACGAATCTGCCGGAGATTTACATGATTGGCTGATGAATAAAGGTGCCGGCCTATTGGTAAAAACCGTAAAAGCCGTTGAAAGCGGTCGATACCACGAGCATCCGCAGGTACAGCTATTAACCGGCGAGGAACTTAAACACGCGCCCAAAATTTTTAAAGAAGATTGCCGGATTAACTGGCATCAACCCGCCGGCGCTATCTACAACAAAATTCGCGGCCTTAGCCCGGTACCCACAGCCTATACCGACCTGAATGGCAAAATTTTAAAGATATTCGCATCCGAATTGTTAATTGAAGAACCTGCCATACAACCCGGTGACTTTGATACCGATAACAAAACCTTTTTGAAATTTGCGGTAAAAGGCGGCTTTATCAGTTTAAAAGATGTGCAGCTGGAAGGTAAGAAACGGATGGGCATTGAGGATTTTTTAAGGGGGGTGAAATTGTAAACATTGATTATCTGTTTTTATATTACTAAATTTATATTATGAAACTTGCCGAGTTAAAATCAGATTTTCACAGCTTAATAGATCAAATAAATGACCTCGAATTGTTGTCGCAATTTTATGACGTTATAAGTCAATCAGTAAATACTGATAATTCGGATTGGCAATCATTATCTGCAAGACAGCAACAAGAGCTCTTAGACGCCTTTGAGGCAAGTGAGGATGAGAATAATTTGGTACCGCTATCTGTTATAGAAGCAAAGTACAAACAATGGCCTTTGAAGTAGTTTTCACAAAGAAGGCTGAACTTGATTTTGACATTATTCTCGCCTACATTTTTCATGACTTTGGCGCAGCAGCAGCTATTCGTTTTAAAGATCTTACAATAGAATTTGTTAAGATACTTCAAAACTTCCCCGAACTTGGAAGGCTCTCAAATACAAAGAAACAAATGCGTTTTTTTGTAGCACACAAAAGATTAAAAATATATTATAGGATAAAGAACGACAAAATTATAATTCTGAGATTATTTGATACCAGGCAACACCCAGATAAAGCTTAATAGATTACACAATTATTTTTCTTCATACTTCCTGGCCAACTGGGTAATTTTCTCCCTTAACCGTTGTGCCTCATTGGCCATGTTGGCGATACTTGTAATATCGGGAATGCTTTAGTCTTGTTGCTTATCAAAATCTGGCATTTAAATAAAAGGGCGCTTATCAACCCAAAGTCAAAAATTACAACTTAACGCTTTTTAACAGCTGTATTATTTACTTTTGCCGTTTCAATATTTTTTCGATACTCAATGGCAAATTACAGCGACCGCATAGCTACTTTAAAAAACCAGATTCAACCGTTACGTGAGCAACTGATTAAGCACGAGCTTTATAAAAACATTAACTCGCTTGATGAACTTACCGTTTTTATGGATCATCATGTGTTTGCAGTTTGGGATTTTATGTCGCTGTTAAAATCGTTACAACAAAAACTTACCTGTACGGTTACTCCCTGGATGCCAACCGGTAATGCCAATACCCGCTACCTCATCAACGAAATTGTAACCGGCGAAGAAAGTGACATTGATGAGCAGGGCAATCGCACCAGTCATTTTGAACTTTATCTGCGCGCTATGCAACAGGCCGGCAGCCAGGCAATTGCTATCAATAATTTGTTTCATGAGCTAAACTTTGGTAAACATATTGATGAAGCTTTGATTATTGCTGATATCCCATTGGCTGCACGCAATTTTATGCTGCATACCTTTGATGTTATCGGCACCAATAAAAACCATGTGCAAGCCGCAGTATTTACGTTTGGGCGCGAAGATTTGATCCCCGATATGTTTGTGAGCATTGTAAAAGAGATCAACAAACAATTGCCAGGTAAGGTTGATATACTGCTTTATTACCTGGAACGCCATATTGAAGTTGACGGCGACCATCACTCTAACCTGGCTTACGAAATGACTGCCGAACTTTGTGGCAATGACGACAGCAAATGGAGCGATGCCACCATTGCAGTTAAAGAGGCCCTACAGGCGCGCATATCGCTTTGGGACGGTATTTTGGCAGCTATTAAAACTGGTGTGGCTATAGAGGAATAACCTTATATTTGGCTTCAACATCAATATTATCCAATGAAGCCTGGGCCTATTTTCTTATTATCTACGGTATGCTGCATCATTTTAAGCGGTTGTTGGGAGAAGAGATCCAACGATGCCGAAGAATCTTACACGCTTTGGTTGGGTGAAAAGCCCGGCAAGGAAGTGCTTGCCATTCACGGAAAATATTGGCAGTCCTCTCATTTTACCAGGGAATATATTGCTTATTTAGAATTGGCGCCAAGCCAGCTTTGGACAACGAAGTTCATTAAACAAAATCAACTAATTAAAACAAGCGATAATTTATCAGTTCCTACCGATGCACCCGTATGGTTTATGGTACCCCATGATGCTAACAAATGGAAATCAAAGACCGGCAACGATAGTTGGATTATTGAAGACCGTAAAACCCATCGCGTTTTTATCTACGAAGAGCAATTGTAACCTCAATTTAATTTACCGGATCAACTATCTTTTCATTATACCGACAAGCTACGATAGTGCTTTTTCACGACTTTAGAGATTGATCACAGGTATTCTGCTACAACTTATTCAACTCATCCATCAGCACCTTACTTACGCGGTTAAAATAGCGCCTTACGCCAAAACCCATTACAGTTTGTATGCCGCGGGTGGCGTTGGTTAAAAATACCTCGTCGGCTTCGTAAAGAATATCGGGATTTATCTGGGCTTCGGTAATACCAATGTTGTTATCCTGGGCAAGCTTAATTACCACCTGGCGCATAACGCCTTCTACACAACCCTCGCTTAACGCCGGGGTATACAGGTGATTTTGGTAGTGGATAAATATATTAGAGCTGCTGGCTTCGCACAAAAAACCATTCTGGTTCAGCAGAAACACATCATCCAGTTTGTTTTGGGTTTTGTGAATACCCGCCATCACATAAATAAGCGAGTTGCAGGTTTTTATGTTGGATAGGTAATTGGACGGCTTGGGCAGCTCGGTAAACACATCCATAATGAGCCCCTTCTCGTTCAAAAAATAACGTGGTTCTTCAGATGCGGTTAACTCCAGGCAATAACCCATTTTATTTTGCGACGGGGTGTACAAACCTTCCGCATCGCGGTAAACAGTTAAACGCAGGCGCCCGTGCTTTACTTTGTTGCGTTTGGCCAACTCTTCTACCATCTCTTTTAAAAACCAGGTATCCATTTGCGAGTAGCCATCAATTTTAAGGGCTTTCATACCGCGCTGCAGCCTGTCGGCATGCAAATCGGCAAACTTAAGCTGTCCCTTCATCAGGCGCATACTCTCAAACAAACCATCGCCGTACTTAAATGCGCGGTTAGCCACAGTGAGCAGCGGTGTGTTTTGAGGAAGTATTTGTCCGTTAAAATTGATAAACAATGGTGTCATTTTAGATATGAGATGTGAGATTTGAGATGTGAGACCAGGTTAATTTCATTTTTTATTTATCGCCTTTCTTATCTAACGTTTTATGTAGCATATTTGAGATATGAGATGTTAATTGGAGCATATTTAGTTTAAGTTAACTCTTGCCTTTTCTCATATCTCAAATCTCGTCTCTCACATCTGTAGTATATCTACGCCATTTTAGCAATGCGCTTTCAAAATCGGGCGGCAGCGGCGATTCAAACAACACTTGCTTTTTCTGGGTGGGGTGTAAAAATCCCAGCGTTTGCGCATGCAGGGCCTGGCGTGGCATCAGCTCAAAGCAATTCTCTACAAACTGCTTGTATTTGCTAAATACCGTTCCTTTTAAAATTTTATCGCCGCCATAGGTAGCATCACTAAACAAGGGGTGCCCAATGTGGCGCATGTGCGCCCTTATCTGGTGGGTACGGCCTGTTTCCAGCTGGCATTCTATCAGTGTAACATAGCCCATACGCTCTAATACCTTATAATGGGTTACAGACCATTTGCCTTTCTCCGGGTCATCGTAAATAGACATCACCCGCCTATCGGCAATACTACGACCGATGTAGCCGGTTACGGTGCCATCTTCGGGCAAATCGCCCCAAACCAGGGCCATATATTTACGGGTAATGGTATGATCAAAAAACTGTTTAGCCAGCCAACTCATAGATCGCTCGTTTTTGCTGATAAGCAACAATCCCGATGTATCTTTATCTATGCGGTGTACCAACCCAGGCCGTCCATCGTTGCCCGGCAAGGTAGGCAATTGCTGAAAGTGATAAACCAGGGCATTCACCAATGTACCTGTATAATTATTATAACCGGGGTGCACTACCATACCGGCTGCCTTATCAACCACCAGCACATCGTCATCCTCATAAACAACATTGATAGGCAAATTTTCGGGGTAAACTTCGGTATCGCGGGGCGGGTGCGGCAATACTACCGATATCACATCAAGCGGTTTTACACGGTAGCTGCTTTTAATGGGCTTATCGTTTACCAATACGTTACCTAGCTCAATAGCGTTTTGGATGCGGTTGCGCGAGGCATTTTCTACCCTGTGCATCAAAAACTTATCAATACGCAGCAGGGATTGACCTTTATCAACCACAATACGTAAGTGTTCAAATAAATCCTGTTCTTCCTGCTCTATCAGCTCGGGTTCGTATGCCATTTGGGCGCAAAAGTAATCGTTTTTTGTGGTAGGTTAAGCGTAATATTGCAATAGCATTAAGTGCAGGTCATTTTATGAACATTGAGCTCGAAATTTTTAGTCCGGTACATCAAATTACAAACCCTTTATTTGATACCCATGGCGTAAAAGTTTACCTGAAACGCGACGACCTTATTCACCCCATGATATCGGGCAATAAATGGCGAAAACTTAAATACCTGCTTAAAAACGCACAGCATCAGCATAAAAACCACCTGGTAACTTTTGGAGGTGCATACTCCAACCATCTGTTAGCTACGGCAGCTGCTGCTGCCAAATTCGGCTTTAAATCAACAGGCATAGTGCGCGGCGAAGAAGTAGACAACAACACCCTCTTTTTATGCAAACTGCATGGCATGCAGTTGATATTTACAGACAGGGATAGCTATCGCGATAAACCCGCTATTTTCGCCCACTATTTTGGCGATGATGAGAATGCCATTTTTATAGACGAAGGTGGTGCATCCGCAGAAGGCGCCCTGGGATGCAGCGAATTAATAGATGAACTTACCGATACCTACGATCATATTTTTTGCGCCTGTGGCACCGGAACAACCGCAGCGGGCATCATCAACGGCTTAACCCATCATCAGCTTAAAACAAAATTTAACGCCGTACCTGTTTTTAAAAATGGAAGTTTTATAAAGAACGAGATAGACCGCTTTTTAACCGCCCCCGCCGAATACAACTTACACACCAATTACCATTTTGGCGGATACGGAAAAGCTACTGATGAACTGATCACTTTCGTGAAGCAGTTTGTTGCCGGCACCGGGATAGTTATTGAACCTGTTTATACCGGCAAAATGATGTATTGCCTATACGACCTTATTAGCACAGGCTACTTTAAACCCGGCAGCAAAATACTGGCCATTCACAGTGGTGGTATATGGGGCTTGCTGGGGATGAAGGATAGGTTTTAGATATCAGATGTGCAGATTTTGGGGTTATAGATTTCTGATACCCAAATGAAGAAACACTTTTAAATTATAGATGCAACAAAAATAAACCCGCCGGGATAGGAACTATACCCGGCGGATTTGTAGTTTTTATTGGTTCACTTTAAAAGATTCCCAGCCGCCTATGGTTGTGCGATTACAGGTCATGACCTGGGTGCCATTTTCCGATGATATGTATTTACCGTTATTGCCTCTCAGCGAAATTGTACCGTCGGTATTACTCACCCAATCAAATTGCTCCCACGGACCAACAGAAGTACGGTTACAGGTAATAGCCTGCGTTCCATTTTCTGATGATACATATTTGCCCTGACTTTGCAGTGCCACTTTGCCCCCACCCGCATTTACAACCGTAAACTGCTCCCAGCCACCAGCAGTTGTGCGGTTACAATTCATGGCTTGTGTACCGTTTTCACTACTTACATACAAGCTGTTGCTGGAGCCTTTAAAGGTAACCGTTTGCCCAAAAGGCACGGTGCCACTGGTACTAACAACCGGCTGTGTAGGCCGGGTGGCAGTAAGTCCTATCTGCCCTTTTAGCATTTTACCGCCGTCGCCGGTTAAGCGCAGGTAGTAATCAGATGAGCAGGCGGTACCATCCTCATCTAATGATAAAAAGTTTGATCCCGCCGGAACAAAAGATGAGTTCTCGGTTGTTTTGGCAATCTGGTTACCCTCGTTATACTCATCAAACATAGAGATATAAAGCCCTTGCGCACCACCTTTAATGAGGTTATAAAACTGCGTCCACATTAAATCGCCATGGGCACGCTGGCGTAATTGCAAATCGCCGGGTAATACACAGGGCTGGTAATCTATCCCGTTAGCGTTACAATAGGTTTGATCGCCTGCCTGGTGAGCGGTATAAAAGCTGTTTGCATCGGCTATGCTACCTATTTTACCTATCATCCAGGGCGTTATCATGTTTAAAGCATTATAAGTTGCCAAAAAGCCCGGTCTGATATCGGTACTGGTGGTATCACGCCATGATGCAGGTACACCGCCTATAACATAACAGCCCTGGCTCTTAAACCAGTTAATTACATCTAAACAAACAGCTGCAGAAAAGGGATGGTCGCTATCATTAAAGCCCAGCCCCCAGATACATACCACCGGCTTGCCATTTTGCTTTGCATAGGCCGATGACGAGGTATAGGCCGCCATTTTATTTGTCCAGTCGGTTTTTATTTCGGTTTGCATGTTTGTCCACCCGGTTACATCATACATAATGTAAAATTTGCGGCTGTAGGTTTCGGCCGCAGTTTTTACTTTGGCGGTTATGGCATCGCGTACCGGTCCTTCGCCACCTGTTGGGTTAAAGCGTTGCAGGGCAGCGCAATCAATACCGTTTTGCTGCATCCACAAAAACTGTGTATTAACCGTTTGATCTGTAAATGACGAGAACAAATTAGCCGTTTGGCCATTATTTAAATTGGCAAAACCGGTTTGATAAGTGGTGGTATATTCGCGTACATCGGGCCACGATTTTATGCCGATGTTGCCTGTAGACGGCGCCTGCCCCGAATTTGGCGCCCAATGCCACCAGGCATTAATAGGCGAACCATCGCCAATGGCGGCAAACCAGCTCTGGTAACCCACGGTTACTTTGCCCACAACATCGCCGGTTGCTGATGCCGCTGTTTTTAATTTTAATAAATTACCAGCGGTGCTTAAAGAGGTATTCATGATCTCCTTTTTTTGGCAGGCGCTTATTATAGTCATTATAAGTATACAAGTGATTGCATATAGCTTTTTCATATTGATAATTTTAGATGGTTTTATGTTGATTGATTAGATTAAAAAAAAAGGGCATAGCAAACCTATGGCGGCCTAAAAACGCGATTTTTCATAACAAATAGTGTTTGGTTTATAATACCTGGCAACCTTGGGCCGGCGCCGGATATAATTGGTTACAGCAGTAAATAAAGGAGATGGCGATTAATAAATAATTAATAAAGCCTTAATCATTATCATAAAGGTTAATTATATATTATTTTACCATTACTTATTGCGGTGTATTATGATGGGATACTTTAGGAAGAAACTACCTTTCGGTAAATGGCGGCGACAGGAACAAGCATTCCCACTGTACAGATGCATAATTGCGTCTAATCACATGTAAGGTTGGAGACGCAATTATGCGCCCCTACATTAAAAACATCTTTTTTTGAGGGAAAAGATTCGGAGAGAGAAGATTGTCTCCAATAATATTTTCTTTTGAATTACACCGCTCAACGGGAGCGGTGTAATTCAAAAAGAAAATGAAGTTATTTTAATTTGCAAACAAACGGGTTAATTAACAACCTTAAAGCTTGCAACCTGCCTTATATCTTTTGAAGATGAGGCAGCTAATAATTTATATTCGCCGGGTTCAACAACCCATTTACTGGTTTTTACCTCATAGTAAGCCAGGTCGTTCACATTAATGTTCAAGGCAACTTTAGCAACTGATGCAGCGGCTATCATTACTTTTTTAAAGCCTTTTAACTCCTTCTCGGGTTTCAATACAACAGAGTTTACTTTGCTTATGTATAGCTGTATGGTTTCTTTACCTGCTACAGCGCCGGTATTTTTTACGTTTACAGCTACGGCAATTTTATCGCCGCGTTTGTAGCTTTTTTTATCGGTTGATAAACCCGAATAGGCAAAATTTGTGTACGATAAACCATAACCAAAGCAATACAAGGGATCTATTTTTTTGGTATCGTACCAGCGATAGCCTACCAGTATACCCTCTTTATATTCGGTGGTAAGGTTCTCACCGGGATAAGTGTTTAAAGCAAACGCAGGCGAATCATGTAAAGATACCGGGAAGGTAAAAGGCAGCTTGCCCGATGGGTTAATTACCCCGGCCAATACATCGGCCAATGCGTTACCAGCTTCGGTTCCATTAAACCACGACCATACAACCGTATGGGCCGATTTTTTGATCTCATTTAAATCATAAGGGGCACCAGCCATTATCACAATAATAGTGTTTGGGTTGGCAGCGGTAACAGCATTTACCAAAGCCTGCTCGCCAAAAGGCAATTCGAGCGTTTTACGATCGTGGGCTTCGCTTTCGTACTCCCGATTAGATCCTATGCACAAAATAGCTACATCGGTAGTTTTGGCAAGCGCGGCGGCCTCGTCAATTAATGCCTGGTTGGGCTTGTCATAACCGGCATTTTTTTCATCGCTGTTACCCGCTAAATAGTTAGCTTTATAACCCTGCGCAAATTTAATATCGGCGGTTTGGCCAAACTTGGCTTTTATACCTGCCAGGGCAGTAACCTCGTATTTAGCTTTTACACCTGCACCGTAACCGCCAGAAGCAAAGGTACGGGTGGCATTATCGCCAATAACGGCAATGCTTTTAACCTGCCTTTCTTTTATAGGAAGCAAACCCGCGTCATTTTTTAACAGCACGATAGATTCTGAAGCGATATCATAAGCAGCTTTACTATGCGCAGGAGTAGCTATAGAACCTTCTGGATGGTTTTCACTTAGTGAAGTATGGTACATTACCCATAAAATGCGATGTACTTTTTCGTTAATAGTTTTTTCGGATACTTTACCTGCTTTAACAGCGGCCAGCAAAGGTTTGGCAAAATACCATTGGTCGTACGGCCCGCTTGAGCCCATTTCAATATCAAGGCCATTGTTTGCAGCTTCGATAGTATGATGTGTGCCGCCCCAGTCTGATATTACAGCTCCTTTAAAGCCCCACTCGCCCTTTAGTATTTTATTGAGCAGGTAATCGTTTTCAGAACACCAGTAGCCGTTTACTTTGTTATAGGCCGACATAATGGTATAGGCATTACCCTCTTGTATGGATGCCTTAAAAGCGGGCAAATAAATTTCGCGCAGGGTGCGTTCATCAACAATAGTGTTTATTACGCCCCTGTCAACCTCCTGGTTATTGGCCGCAAAGTGTTTAACGCAGGCAGCCACATGCTGGCTTTGAATACCTTTTACAGATTGAATAGCCAGCTGTGCATTCAAATACGGATCTTCTGAATAGTACTCATAGGTACGCCCGTTAAGCGGCATCCGGCAAATATTAAACGCCGGCGAAAGTATCACCGTTTTTTTACGGGCATTAGATTCCTGCCCCAATACAACACCATATTTATTAGCCATATCGGGGTTCCAGGTGGCCGCAATGGCCGATCCGTTTGGCAAAAAAGTGGCCGAGTCTGTTGTCCAGTTGGCCGAGTTCCAATCAAAGCGCTTGATCTCTTCACGTACGCCCAGGGGGCCGTCATCGCTGGTTAGTTCGGGTATGCCCAAACGTTTCACTCCTTCTGATGAAAACAACGCATTGCCATGCAGCATGGCTATCTTTTCTTCCAGTGTCATTTTTTTAACAACGCTGTTTATTTTAGCCTCAATAGCTATTTCTTTTTTGTTTTGTGCCGATACATTACCCAACAACAAAAACGTGCCAACAAAGGCCAATACACACTTCATGATCTATAATTATATTTTACCTAAAATACGCCGCGTTAATATGCAATTGTTAATAGTATTTTGCACAAAACGTGGTTATTTTTTACCCTAGGCAACAACAAATACTCCCGATCTGGGTGGCGCGGTCACTTTTATCCCCTCCCCTTTAAAAGTTCCGGCCGATATAATGCCTCAATAATTTTTATACAGTATTATACTGTTTTGCTTTAGTGATTTGGTGTCATCCCCGCAGCTAAGCAAATAGGTGATGCTAAAACATACATTAATTCCACCATCGTCTGTAGCTATCCATATCAGGCCATCATCGGCCTGCGCAATATTATTAACGACGTTTGATTTAAGCTTTACCACGGCTGTATCCTTGTCAAAGCACATTACCGTATTTGTTATGGGATTAAAATTCCTGCGCCGTTGCACCGGCAATCACCGGCACCCGTTTAAAGCAGTTCCAGGTGGACTGTCTTTTTTAATTAATGCAATTGTTATATTGGCAGCTCCACAAAAAAGGTGGTTCCGTCGCCCGGTCTGCTGTCAAACCAAATTCTTCCGCCGTGCGCCTCTACTATCTGTTTTGAAATGGCCAGCCCAAGGCCAAAAGGCTGCTCCCCCGCAGTTCCCGGTCTTTTGGCTTCGGTGAACATATCAAATATTTTATCCTTCATTTCGGCGGGCACACCAATGCCGTGATCTTCCACAATAATGGTTACATTTTTAAGGTTTTCAAGGAGTTGAACCGTTATCACAGCTCCGCTGGGACTAAACTTAATCGCATTGGCAATCAGGTTACTTACCACCCGCCACAGCTTTTCCCGGTTTACAGATAGAATAACAGATACAGCCTGTAAATCAATATGCTGCCCTTTAGCTTCTGCTTTATGCGCCATAAGGTCTGCGCAGTAATGCAGCATCTGGTTTAAATCCACTGGTTCTCTTTTTATTTCTTCTGCATGGGTGTGCACCTGCAAAAGGTCACTCACCAGTTCCAGGGAGTTCTGCCCCGAAGTGCGGATCAACTCCAACATCATCCGGTCATCATCCGACCGACCTGGTTCATCCAGCATGAGTGTAGCCACAGAGGTGATGCCGCCAATAGGGTTACGCAGGTCATGGGCCGCTATCTGCATCATGCGGGTATTGTCTGCCTGGCTCTGCTCCAGTGCATTCAGTGTTTGCCGCATCTGGTTGTTCTGTTCGCTAATCTGCCTGTTTAAACGCCGCGAGGTTTGGTACAAACGGTAAATAAAAATAACCAGCAGTAACGTAATCCCGCATACCGCGCCCAGCATCCATATTTTAACTTTATCGCTCTTATTGTTGGTTTCCAGCAGCGTATTATCATCCAGTATCGCGTTATATTTAATGTAGTCGGCTATAAACTTCTTCTGGTTGTCATTCTCGGCCACTAACGCTGCTTCCAATAGTCGGTGAACACTGATGATTTTATCCTTATTGCCAGACAACTCGGTATAGGTTAAAATCACTTTTAATACCTTAACCTTCAAAAATACGTAGCCCTTTTCCTCTACCAGCTTGTAAGCACGGTTATAATAATCGAGAACACTATCTGGTTTGCTTGCATAATAGTCGGCATATAGGCCAAACGAATTGATCTCAAAATACTCTATCCCGTTTTTCCGCGATTCGGACAGTGAGCGGCTAATCAGTGGCAGGGCCTCTTGCCTACGGCCCTTATTCAGCAAATAGCTGGCTTGCAGCTGTATAATAAGAATCAGCATCCGCTGATCTTTATACCGGCCAGCAATTGCCCGTGCTTTATCCAGGTAATACCCAATGCTGTCGTCCGAAAGCCTGGAATTAATCATGCAATAATTGGCGTATACCAGGCTCATAATGCTGTCTTGTTTCAGCTTACTGCCGGTTTTAATGGCCAGGCGGCTAAGCTCAGTAGCCTTTGCGCTATCGGCCATACTTGCATATACGGTAGCCATGTTCAACAGCGCCTGGGCTGTATTAGCGGTGTCAGATTGCTGTTTGTAACCTAACAAAACCTTGCTGAACAATTCTAAAGACTCCCTGGACAACCCCTTCAAGAAAAGCGCCGAAGCAATCACATTATCTGCATCTGTTTTGCCCTTTGGATAATGCAGTCGGGTAGCTATCCCCTTGGCCTTCATACCGTAATAGAAACAACTGTCGGGGCTTTTCAGATGGTAAAGCATCCCTATCCTGTTGAGGCAATTAACCAGGCCGATGCTGTCTTTGATCAAATACATCCTACGCTGCTCTTTTTGTATCAGGGCAGACTGACTTTGGGCCGGCGTATGGCAAAAGCAAAATAACAGGATCGGAATAAGATAATTAACGGGTTTCGGTAAATACATGTTTAACTGGTGTAAGATATATTATCCACGTTATGGTGTTTAACAACATTTCAATATAATTCTATATGAAATCAAATGGAAATGCTCCCGTTCATTTATACGTAGCCGATAACTAATAGTTATTGCATTTTAAATTGAAATGGATAAAAAGACGGTGCATTTCTCATACCCAAAATTCTGCATCAAAATCACACAACATTCTGTATCTTTTTCTATAACCGCCTTAATCTAAAAATCAGGGAGTGTAATATCTTACCATTCAAATCTCACTCCTCAATTTAAGCCTAAATACGCGCATTTATTCCGCCATCTACACATTTACATATCTAAAATTTGTACATCTGCTACTATACTATTTTGGCCTTTGGTACAAAAAGTAACTTTAAACAATTTAAAGTTACTTTTTTACTAATCGGTTCAAAAACCGCCTAAATTTTGTTTTTGAGGGCTTTTTAGTAGATTTGTGTAAACCCAAATTGATATGTACAACCTACTTGTTTCACCCCAGAATGTGCAGGCTTCGTTACAGAAGCACGTACTTGCCGATGGTTTCGATCTCACTTTTGATATGGAAAAAAGTAAGGGCGTTTATATTTACGATTCGAAGAACGATCGTACGCTGCTCGATTTTTTCACCTGTTTCGCATCGGTTCCATTGGGCTACAATCACCCCAAAATGGTAAATGACGAAGAGTTTAAAAAAAACCTGATGCTCGCGGCTTTAACCAATCCATCAAATTCCGATATTTATACAACCCAGTATGCCGAATTTCTGGAAACTTTTTCGCGCGTGGGTATTCCCGACTATCTGCCGCACGCGTTTTTTATAGCGGGCGGTTCGTTGGCTATCGAAAACGCGCTTAAAACCGCGATGGACTGGAAGGTGCAGAAAAACTTTGCCAAAGGCTATACTAAAGAGCGGGGGTTTAAGGTGATCCATTTTGAGCACGCGTTTCATGGCCGCTCGGGCTACACGCTTAGCCTTACCAATACTGTACCCAACAAAACCAAATGGTTTGCCAAATTTGACTGGCCAAGAGTATCGGTACCTTATATGAATTTTCCGTATAGCGATAGCAACCACGACGACCTGTTGCAGCGGGAACAATTATCTGTAGCCCAGATAAGGAAAGCTTTTGAAGATAATAAGGATGATGTTTGCGCCATTATTATTGAACCCATACAGTCTGAAGGTGGTGATAACCATATACGCAAAGAATTTTTAGAAAAACTACGCGAGCTGGCCGACGAATATGAAGCCATGCTGATATATGATGAAGTACAAACCGGCGTTGGCCTAACGGGTAAATTCTGGTGCCATGAGCATTTTGGAGAAAAAGCCAGGCCCGATATTTTAGCCTTTGGTAAAAAGATGCAGGTATGCGGCATATTATGCAGCAACCGGGTTGACGAGGTGGAGAACAACGTGTTCAGGGTTTCGTCACGCATAAACTCTACCTGGGGTGGCAGTTTGGTTGATATGGTACGCTCATCAAAAATTATGGAGGTAATAGAAGAGGATAATTTATGCCAAAACGCCGCTCAAATGGGCGAATATTTGCAAAATCAACTCAGCGAGCTCTCGTCGCAGATGCCTATTATTAGTAATGTACGTGGTAAAGGCCTCCTTACCGCTTTTGATTTTCCGGATAAAAATAAACGTGATACATTCATTAACAAGGGATTAGATAATAATATCATGTATTTAGGTTGCGGCGAAAAGAGTATCAGGTTTAGGCCTGCACTTATTATTGAGCAAAGCCATATTGATACGGGGCTGGAGATGCTCGAAAAAATAGCTAAAACGTTATAATAAATAGTAATACACAACAAGCAAGCAACTTAACCTACAGAACAGGTAGTTTAATATTTAATATATGTTTAACTCGGTGATAGCTCTAAATGGGCTAAACTGTTAATATATACTATTTTTTTACCAAAATAGGCGATATTTTTAATTATTATTCCTTTTAGATTTGTACCATCCCTGCTAGGTTAAAATCTAATTCATCATGAGCAAGCACATAGAAAAATTAAAGAAACAACTTGTTGAAGTAGCCGAAGTTGTTAACTCATTTCAATCAGAAGCAGTACAGGTAAGAATCATTGAAAGACTACTCGATGTTATGCTTGAGTCGGAAAAAGCCGATGCCGACGGATCTGAGATTTTCAGCAAAAAAGGCCGTAAAATACGCTCAGATGATGAAAATTTTGGTGCCAGCGGTCGTAAAAAACCAGGTGCTACTAAAATATTAAATCAACTACTGAGCACAGATTTTTTTGATATTCAGCGTTCTATCTCATCAATAGCCAACTATTGTAAAGATCAGTTCGACTCTGATTTTAAAACATCTGAGTTATCTGGCATCCTTTTAAAGCTTGCCAACGAAAACAAATTAAGAAGAGAAAGAAGTAACGAAAACAATCGCTTTGAATATATTAAAGCTTAAACATTTCAACTAATATTATAAAATAAGCCACTGCTTCATAATGGAAGCAGTGGCTTATTTTATTCTCAGTTAAATAATATATTATTTTAAAGAAAATAAATTATCCACCCCTAAAATTTTTCTACTTGTATAACCTTCGGCATATTTAACCCCTATGCTTTTACCAAATTCGCTGGCACGCGCCGCAACTACATTAATAAACTCTGGAGTAGAGATATAGGTTTGAGGTTCATTTTCCCAATCGGGGTTAAAAAACTGCGAACCGTACGCATAAACGCTCTCTATTTTTTTATCCCAGTAATCGGTAACATCAATTAAAATATCCGGTTTAATATAGTTATCCTGTATAAAATGCAATACCAGGTCTGGTCGCCATGCTTGTTGCAATTCGCCATTTTCGGAGGTTTCTATTTTGCGCAGGCCGGATAAAAATGCCGATGCCTCTACCAATTCGTTAGCCCGGCCATGATCGGGATGCCTGTCATGATAGGCATTTGTTATTACAATTTTAGGCTGATACTTACGAATAGCGGCAATCACCTTTAATTGATATTCCCTGGTGTTTTCAAAAAAACCATCCGGAATGGTCAGGTTATCCCGTACCGCAATCCCCAATATTTCGGCTGCTGCCATAGCTTCCTGCTCCCGTATCTCTGCCGAACCACGGGTACCTAATTCGCCGCGGGTAAGGTCAACAATGCCTACTTTATGCCCCAGGGCAATATGTTTTAAAATAGTGCCCGAGCAACCAAGCTCGGCGTCATCGGGATGTACCGACAAAACTAAAATATCTAATTTCATTGATGTGCTTGTGTTAATGAGCCGCTGATAAAAGGCGCTCTATCCTTTTCCTGATCTTGGAGGATGTTGGTTTGGTAAAAGGGTAATAAAAATCGGTAACATGCCCTTCCCTGTCAATCAAAAACTTATGAAAATTCCACCTTGGTACAGATTTTAACTTGCCGTTTTCCTTCTTATCGGCAAAAAACTGATATAAAGGATGCGCGAAAGCACCACGTACCCTTATTTTATCAAACACCGGGTAGTTTGCACCAACGTTTTCGCAAAAGGCCGCTATAGCCGCACCTTCCAAAGGCTCTTGTCCGCCAAAATCATTGGAGGGGAAAGCGAGAATCTCAAAATCGGTATCTTTAAACTGGTTCTTTAATTCTACCAAATCTTTAAGCTGGGCGGTAAAACCGCACTGGGAGGCCGTGTTGACTATCAAAAGTACTTTATTTTTATAGGCCGACAGACTGATATCATCACCGTTTAACTTTTGAAGGTTAAACTTGTAGACGCTTGTGTTATCCATTATTAGTAGTTAGTGGAATTGTATCCGGCCTGGGTAAGTATAGCCTCGATATCTCTCTGCACTTCAGGGTCGTAAGTTTCTTTCAGGTTGTGGCCAAATATGCTGGCTACAGATTGAAACATAAATGCTTTAAAACCACCTTTAAGTTCTTTAACCATGGTGTAACTGGTTTGCCCTGTTTCGCGGTCAATCAGTTTTATTAAAACCTCTCCCTGTGTAATGGTCAGATTTTTTATTTCCTTTTCAAACAATGTTTTAATTTCATTTTCGCAATTACCAATCAGCACCTTTTGCTTTTTCTTATCCCCCGTAAGGGCAAGGTCGCGCTGTAGTTTGGCATACCTTTGGCCTGCAAAACGGGCATAAGGGTAAACCTTAAGCACATTATACCTTAACCGGCGAAAGTTATCTCTATCGGCATCACTGGCAAAAATACGGGTATCTATAATTTTCACTACCGGGTTTACAATCCACGGTATCAGCTCACCGTCAACTTCTGTAACGGCAACTCTTATGGTATCATTTTTGCCTAAAACCATAGGCGCAGGTTTACTTTCCTGGGCTTTTACATTACCCATTATGCAACAAAACATAAACAGAAAACCAATAAATTTCATATTTTTACTTAAAACAAATTTAAAGGAAATTTTTGTGGTATTATAAAATAATCTGTAATAATATTTTTCATTACAAGTTTATTTTAATTATGCCGCCTATATTATATATGAAAGAGATAGAGATTGATCTGGAAGCTGAGAAGAATGAAATCTTAAAAAGATACCGTGCTTTGCTGCGTGCCTGTAAATCTACCCTGCAAAAGGGCGATAAACGCATGATACGCAAGGCTTTTGATATGGCTTTGGAGAGCCATAAAGATATGCGCCGTAAAAGCGGCGAGCCCTACATATACCACCCTATTGCCGTTGCCCAGATAGCCGCCGAAGAAATTGGCTTGGGTACCACATCAATAGTGTGTGCCCTGCTGCATGATGTGGTTGAAGATACCAACATGACGCTGGATGAGATTGAAATGGAGTTTGGTAAAAAAGTGGCCAAAATTATTGATGGCTTAACCAAAATATCGGGCGTGTTTGATACCAACAGCTCGTTACAGGCCGAAAACTTCCGCAAAATGCTGCTCACCCTGGCCGATGATGTGCGGGTGATACTTATTAAACTGGCCGATAGGCTGCACAACATGCGCACCATGGAGTTTATGCCGCGCGACAAGCAGCTTAAACTATCGTCAGAAACTGTATATCTGTATGCCCCATTGGCACACAGGCTGGGGTTATATGCCATAAAGTCTGAATTGGAAGATCTATCCATGAAATACATGGAGCGCGAAACTTACCAGTTCATTAAAAGAAAACTGAACGAGAAGAAAGCAGAACGCGAAAGGTTTATCCGCGATTTTATCGAGCCGGTTAACAAGGCATTACAAGCCCAGGAGATTCATGCAGATTTGTTCGGCCGTCCAAAATCTATCCATTCCATCTGGAATAAAATGAAGAAAAAATCGATCCCTTTTGAAGAGGTATACGATCTTTTTGCCATCAGGATAATTTTAGATAGCGCGCCAGACCAGGAAAAGGCCGATTGCTGGAAAGCTTACAGTATAGTAACCGATCAATACCGCCCTAACCCCGATAGGTTACGCGACTGGATCTCATCGCCGAAGGCAAATGGTTACGAATCATTACACACTACCGTGATGGGCCCGCGCGGGCAATGGGTTGAAGTGCAGATACGTACCAAACGAATGAACGAAATTGCCGAAAAAGGCTTTGCCGCACATTGGAAATACAAAGAATCATCAACAGATAGCGGCCTCGATCAATGGGTGCAAAAGGTAAGGGACATGCTGAAGAACCCGGATACCAACGCGCTGGATTTTATTGACGATTTTAAAATGAATTTGTTCAGCGATGAGATCTTCATTTTTACGCCAAAAGGTGCGTTGATCCAGTTGCCATTGAACGCTACCGCCCTTGATTTTGCATTTGAGATACATACCGATGTGGGTGCCAGCTGTATTGGCGCCAAGGTGAACCATAAACTGGTACCACTGAGTTACAAACTGCAAAACGGCGACCAGGTAGAGATCATAACATCGGGCAAACAAACGCCTAAAGAAGATTGGCTTAACTTTGTGGTTACTGCAAAGGCCAAAGCCAAAATTAAATCGGCCTTAAAAGAAGAGAAACGCAAAATTGCCGAGGACGGTAAGGAGATTTTAGAGCGCAAAATGAAATCGCTAAAGATCACCTATAACTCCGAAAACCTGCAAAAGCTAAGTTACTTTTTCAAGCTGCAATCAACCCAGGATCTGTTTTATAACATTGCCAAAGGTGTTATAGATATGAAAGACCTGAAAGAATACCAGGCATCAGAAAAAATTGTTGATAACAAACCCCAGGATAAAATAGAGCAGGAACAGGTGCAAAGCCTTATCCGCAACCTAAAATCGAAAGATGCCGATATGCTTTTGATTGGTGAGGATATGCAGAAGATTGACTATAAACTGGCCAATTGCTGTAACCCTATCCCCGGTGATGATGTTTTCGGCTTTGTTACCGTTAGCGACGGCATAAAAATACATCGCACCAACTGCCCTAATGCTGCAAAACTGATGGCCAATTATGGTTACCGCATTGTAAAAGCCCGCTGGACCAACCAGCAGGAACTTGCATTTTTAACGGGCTTAAGAATAACCGGTATTGATGAGGTTGGTTTGATAAACAAGCTTACCACCGTTATATCAACCGACTTTAAGGTGAATATCCGCTCTATTACGGTTGATAGCGACAATGGTATTTTCGAAGGATCGATAATGGTATATGTGAATGATACCGATCACCTGGAAAACCTGATCAAAAAGATAAAACTGATAAAAGGTGTTACCGCTGTAAACAGGTTTGATTCGGTGATTGAAAAAGCGTCTTGAGGAAGAATGGTTGATTGAGTTGGATTAGGTTAAATAGGTCTCGAAACTCAACTCAATCAACCACTCACTTAATCAACCCAATCCAACTTAATCAACTCAATCAACCTAATAAACTAAATTATTAATAACTTTGCCTGCTTAACAGACTATTATGCCCCAACAGGATACTATAGCATTGGTTAAAAAAATTTTTGAGGCCTACCTCGAAAATAAAAACCTGCGCAAAACACCAGAACGTTTTGCTATACTCGAAGAAATTTACTCGCGTACAGATCACTTTGATGTGGAATCGTTATACATCCACATGAAAAATAAAAAATACCGTGTTAGTCGCGCCACGGTGTACAATACACTGGAGTTACTGGTATCGTGCGATTTGGTTACCAAACATCAGTTTGGTAAAAACATGGCCCAGTTTGAGAAATCTTACGGTTATAAACAACACGATCACATCATTTGTATCGACTGCGGCAAGGTAGTTGAATTTTGCGATCCACGGATTCAGCAGATTCAGAGCATGATGGGCGATATCCTTAAATTCGAAATTAAGCACCACTCTTTAAACCTTTACGGTAACTGCACCAAGTTACGTGATGGTGGCAATTGCGACAGAAGAGCATAAAAACATGAACAAACCTATTTTAAGCAAACAGGCATTTTGGGATGTGGATATGGAAACTATCGACTATGAGAAAAATGCTTTATTTGTAAAAGAATCTGTTATTAATAGTGGTTCATTAGAAAATTTCCGTTCTATCACGAGATTTTATGCCGGCAAAACAATTATCAACACTAAAAAGCCTGGGCTTAAAGAAGTTAATTTTTGTTGCCATATATTTAAATTACAAGATCTCACTTATCCCATAAAAAAGCATTCGCCAGCACAATTGGCTGATTATTACGGTGCTTAATCACTCAAAAATATTCAATACTTATATATACAAAATAAAAATTAATGGCTGTTGACGTATTATTAGGCCTCCAATGGGGCGATGAAGGTAAAGGAAAAATTGTTGATGTGCTTAGCGCAGGTTACGACCTGATTGCACGTTTCCAGGGCGGCCCAAATGCCGGGCATACTTTGGAGTTCGACGGTAAAAAGTTTGTGTTGAATACAATTCCTTCAGGTATATTTTTTGAGAACACCATGAACCTTATTGGTAATGGTGTAGTTATAGATCCTATTACCCTTAAAAAGGAAATAGACAAACTGAAAGATGCCGGGCACGACCTGTTAGCTAAAAAGAACTTACTGATAGCTAAAAAGGCCCACCTGATATTACCTACCCATCAATTACTGGATGCTGCATCTGAAAAGAAAATGGGCGAAGGTAAAATTGGATCGACCTTAAAAGGTATAGGCCCAACTTATATGGATAAAACCGGCAGGAATGGTTTACGCATTGGTGATATTACTTTGCCAGATTTTAAAGAGCGTTACCAGAAACTGGTTGATAAACATACCGCTATGCTTACCGCCATGTATGGTGAAGTGGCTGATTTTTCTGAACGCGAGCAATTGTTTTTTGAAGCCATTGAGTTTCTTAAACAATTTCCGTTGGTTGACTCAGAGCATTTAGTTAACGACTATATTAAAAAAGGTAAAAAAGTTTTAGCTGAAGGCGCTCAGGGTGCCATGCTGGATATCGACTTTGGAAGCTATCCGTTTGTAACCTCGTCAAACACAACTGCGGCCGGCGCTTGTACCGGTTTGGGTATTGCTCCGCAGCAAATTGGCGATGTTATTGGCATTTTTAAAGCTTATTGCACCCGTGTTGGTGGCGGCCCCTTCCCTACCGAACTGGAAGACGAAACAGGCGAAGAATTACGCCGCATAGGCCACGAATTTGGCGCTACCACAGGTAGGCCCCGCCGTACCGGATGGATTGATCTGCCGGCTTTAAAATACGCCATTATGCTTAATGGTGTTACCCAACTGGTAATGACCAAGGCCGATGTATTAAGCGGATTCGACAAAATTTATGCTTGTACCCATTATAACTACCTGGGCGAAAAGATAGATTATATGCCTTATGATATCTGTTCGGTAAGTCCGGTGCCGGTTTTAAAAGAAATTGATGGCTGGAACGAAGACCTTACAGGCATTACCGAGTTAAACGAGATCCCTGCAAAACTGCAATCGTACATCGATTACCTGGAAGCAGAATTGGGCGTACCGGTAAAATACCTTTCTGTAGGACCAGACAGAAAGCAAACTTTGGTATTACACTAAAAATGATGTAATGCATGCACATGCATTGATAATAATGAAAAAAGGCCGGCCATCCGGCCTTTTTTCATTTACTTGGTTATTTTTGCAGCGTGATAGTACAGGTAGATAATCTGCAAATTTTCAAACATAAAGCACTTCAATGGGCATCGGCCTTTAACTCGGTATGCTACCTGGATTCTAATGGCTTTGATGACCCTTACAGCAAATTTGACACACTGATAGCTGTTGGAGTAAAAGCAGAAATAACTGCTTACACCGGCCACGCCTTCGCCGATCTGGACACGTTCCGTAAAAATAATCCCGGCTGGCTTAGTGGTTTTTTAGGGTATGATTTGAAGAATGAAATTGAAAACACTACATCTCAAAACCCCGATAACCTTCACTTTCCTGATCTGTATTTTTTTGCCCCCAAACATCTCATCATTATTAAAGGGGATAAAGCAGAGATCATTAGCGATGATGCGCAGCAAACATTAAACCTGATACATCAACAGCAACTAAATACAGGTTTAAGCACTCACCCGGTAAGCCTTAAAAGCAGGTTTAGCCGGCAGGAGTATATTGATACCGTGCAATTGATACAGGAACATATTACCCGCGGCGATATCTACGTAACCAACTTTTGCCAGGAGTTTTATGCCGAAGAGGTGGAGATAAACCCATTGGCCATTTTTTTACAACTCAACAATGTATCCCCTAACCCATTCTCCACTTTTTTTAAGTGGCAGAATAATTATATACTGGGCGCATCCCCCGAGCGTTTTTTGGCTAAACGGAGTAATAAACTAATCTCTCAGCCTATAAAAGGCACAGCCAAAAGAAACGATGATGCAAGCGCCGACGAACTGGTGAAGCAGGAATTACGCAACCACCCCAAAGAACTGCAAGAAAATGTAATGATAGTTGACCTGGTTAGAAACGATCTCACCCGATCGGCCAAACAGGGAACGGTTAAAACGGAGGAGCTTTTTGGCATACATAGCTTTCGCCATGTACACCAGATGATCTCGACAGTTGTATGCGAACTAAGGGAGGATATAACTACAGTAGAGGCCATCAAAAACACGTTCCCTATGGGCAGCATGACAGGGGCTCCCAAAATTAGTGCCATGCAGCTGATGGAACAATATGAACGCAGCAAGCGGGGTGTTTATTCTGGCGCGGTTGGCTATTTCGGCCCCGATGACGACTTTGACTTTAATGTGGTTATCCGGTCGTTATTGTATAACGAAGCTAAGGGCTACCTATCCTTTCATGCAGGCAGCGCCATTACCTACCATGCCAATGCAGAGAAAGAATATGATGAATGTTTATTGAAGGCACAAGCTGTATTGGAGGTTTTAGGCGGATAGGTACTGTTGCAAATAATCGTTACTACCCCAAAAAAAAGGCCTTTTTTAACAAACAAAAAGCAAAACGAAAAATCGCCGGTGGTTTAAATCAATTTTATATATTTGCGCAACATTGCTCCCGTAGTTCAATGGATAGAATTATGGTTTCCGGTACCATCGATATGAGTTCGAATCTCGTCGGGAGCACAAAAAAAGCAGGCAACCAATGGTTGCCTGCTTTTTTTGTGCTAACAATTTAATTTACATTAGGTTAAATTCAGTTTCAGGACAACGAAACATAGTTCGAACTTTTCTGTAGTTTTCAGCATGAATTTAGAATATATGTTATTGGAATCACTTCAACAGTAATTTTTCAGTTCGAGGCTCCTCCGGTTTTTCTTTATAACCCCTTGCAAGTAAAACGAACGATTTAATGACTATTAAGTATCGACAACCTTTCTTCAAATTCGCTCAATAAGAGTTCTCCACTTGCAAAACTGATCTCTAATAAGGCTGCCTTTTCGTTTTTTGCCAATGGTCTATTCTCTATAATATTTATCATTCCTTTTTCACCTGCAAGCGGCGCCAAAATACTCTTCCTTTCAAGGAACGATTGGAAATATCGGATTCCAAACTTGCGTTGTGATATTGCGTCGAAATGTAATCCATCTGCATTAGCTGTCAAGCCTGCTGCCGTTACGTAATAGCAATCCGCCTTCGTTTCTGCAAATTTCTTAAGTGCCTGGTTTACCTCGTTGTACTCTGTAAAATATTTACCATACCTACCGCCGCTTAAAAAATCACCGATACCACCTGCAATAAAAGAAATGTCCGGGGCGTCCAGCTCATGTCTGAAAGCATCAACGATAACATTCAGCTTATCGTAATAAAGAGCGGATAACCCTCCAAAACTGTCATTTTCTCCCTGGTGCCATAAAATTCCGCTTAGCTTACTGGTCCGCTGCGCCAGTTTTGCCTGGAATACAGCACTCTCAAAAAGCACGCCTCCAACTTCCCAGTCGTTCAGACTGGTGCCTCCGTCTGCACATGGAATTAGGCCGATCTGATCCTGCTCGTTTTTTAATCTCCAAGCACCTGCGAAAGACGCGGCTAGTCCTATACCGGAAGTCGGCCGGTCAAAGTTTATCGGTTCTATCATCGTTTGCCAGCGGCCGTTCACCAGCATTTTGATCTGTTCGTCGTAGATTTGTTTAACATCTTTCAAGTATCCTCGCCCGGCCATATTTGATTGCCCTACCATCAAAAAAGAATGTATCATATAATTTTATTTGTTCGGTTTGTAAATGAATAGGGTTAATTCTTTAGCGCCTTTATTACACGTTTAAAAGCTGCCCACACCAATTCTTCGCTGATCTGGAACGGAACACCGGTTATACTACGTCCCTGCTGGTGAAAGCGCATCAATATATATAATGGACCAAAAGCAATCGACCAGTAAACATCGACTGGCAGGTCCTCCATCTCTCCGCGCTTTACGTTATTACGGATGAATCTTCCCATATGATCTTTAAATTTACTCAGGAAGGGGTTTGTATCACTTGCGAACATCTCCAGAAATTGTTGATGGTAACTTGAGCTGCTGATCTGATCAAAGAATTGTCCCAGTAAGGGGTTCTCCATCATATAATCAAACCTGTTTCGCCATTGTATCCGCAAGCCCTCTTCCAGTGCAGCCTCAGGATCGAAACCTTTATTCATAGCCTCTTCCATCCTCGCCCCTTCTTCTAATACGATCTTCAAAATAAGATCGTCTTTGTCTTTAAAATACACATAAGGTGTACCTACGGAGATACCGCAAGCCTTAGCTAATTTGTTGATTGTAAAGCCATCCAAACCTTGTTTTACAATGGTTTCTATAGTTTTCTGCTTTATTAACTGCTCTTTATTACTATCCCTTGTACGCATAACTAAAATAAATTCTAAATTAAATGATTATTCATTCAATTTAGAATTTATTTCAATTTATTTTTTTAACGTATTATAATATACAAAAAGAGACAGTTTATTTGAAGCGATCTCAAAATACTTTCAATTATCATTAGGCCAAACTTGAAAAATCGGCGACTTTTTTGAGCTATTCTATAAAGTGGTTCGTAGAGTGTATTAGCGGGTGCACAAAAAAATCTATTTAAATTAATTTAAGTAGGTTTTTCTATTTTTTGCGAGCGGATTTGGTAACTACACTACCGCAATTTCAAATTAAAACCTTGCTTTACAATGCAATATCCCATTTCCACACCCCAGCCTATTCCCGAAAGAAAAAAGATAGCAAAGGCAAGTGTATTTTCCTCTCCTGCAATATTAAGTGCGATATTAACAATCATTAATTTATTAAAATCATAAAAATAATACTTCGTTTTCGCATAATTATACAATGCAATCGATAGCGAAAGTCTTTTTTTTCATAATTTGTTTTAATTGTTGTTTTGACAATAAAAATGCTATACATTAGCTTTCGCTAGATGCCTAAGTCTATGCGATATAAACCAATTATAGTACACTTCATGAAAATTTTGGATGACAAGCAAATTGTTGAACAATTAGCACAGGGTAACCAGGAGGCTTTTAAAGCGCTTTTTAAAAAGTATTACAAGGTGCTAAATGTAGCTGCATTTTATATCCTGCGCGATGAAATGGAGGCCGAAGATACTGTACAGGCACTTTTAATGGATTTTTGGGAAAAGCAATTGTATAAAAACATAAATTCGTCGTTAAATGCTTATTTAAAAACAGCCATCCGCAACAGGTGTTTAAAAAGGGTTGAAAAAGAAACAAGCGTCCAAAAAAAACTAACCGACTACCAATACACACTTAGCGAGATAGAAGAAGAAATAGAAGAGGTACAGGAAATTTATACCGGAAAAATACTGGCAGATCTATCTGTACAACGCTTACAAGCCGTTACCTTAGTACATTACCAGAATAAAAAATACAAACAGGCTGCATATGAAATGGGGATTAGCATCAACTCTTTAAAAACACATTTAAAGCTGGCTATTAAAATCTTGCGCGAGGGATTAAAAAACGCAAAATAGTTCACCCTTTTATTCATAATCTGGTCTTATATATAATGACATATAATATAACCTATATTCAGGAGCTAATAATAGACAAAATTGCGGGGGCGATAAGTGAAGAAGACGATACTATACTTGAACATGCCATACAAAACGACCCTGATGTTGCAAAACTTTGGGCCGAAATGCAAGCCGTATTAACATCAAATAAAGCCGAATCATTTTTTAATAACCTTAACGAACAGCAAGCCTGGGATAAAATTGAGCCCAAACTTAAAAAGGTAAAGCCGATTAATACCCAACAAACAGGTTACATAAAATGGTTATCAATTGCCGCTCTTTTATGCATTACTCTTTCCGTGGTTTATTACGCAATACAAAAGCCTGTTGCCAATACAGTAGCTGTTAAACAAACCAAAAAGCCGGCCATCGAATTGCAGATGGCCAACGGGCAGCACATCAATCTTTCTGATACTTCCAAAAGAGTTATCAATACACCGTTTGCCCATTTAAAGAAGGCGACTAATGGCTTAAGTTACAAACTTGCCGATGCAAAAGCCCAAAACTGGAGTACGCTGATTGTGCCGCCGCAACTGGATTACCATATAGCCCTCTCAGATGGCACCCAGGTTTGGCTAAATTCGGCATCAAGCCTGCGGTTCCCATTTTCGTTTACCGGAGCTACCAGGGAAGTATATTTAACCGGCGAAGCGTTTTTTAAAGTAGCAAAAAATGCCGCACACCCGTTTATTGTACATACCAGCCAAACCAATGTACAGGTATTGGGAACCGAGTTTAACGTAAACACTTACAACCCGGGCACAACTACAACATCGCTAATTGAAGGCAGTGTATCTGCTACTGATACGCATAGCCAAAAACTATTGTTAAAACCCGGCTACCAGGCTGTTTACACCCCCATAACCGGTTTTTTAAAGCAACCCTTTGATGCTGCTACAGAATTAGCCTGGATGCATGGGCTGTACTATTTCCATAACCAAAAGCTGCGCGATATAAGCGAGGTACTAGAGCGCTGGTTTAATTTAAAGGTTATTTTTGACGATGCAGGCAAGGCAAACGAATCATTTAGCGGCGTTATTGAAAAAAATAAGCCGATACAGGTGTTTATCCAAAATTTAAAATCATCTGCAGGTGTAGAAGCCATTGTTAAAGACGACATTTTACACATAAAATAGCCCAATCCCCGTTCCCATTAAATCACCTAAGCATATATCATTTAATAAAAACCGGTATTCTTTTGAATCCGGTTTTTTTATGGATTAACACCTGCCATCTGGTTCTTTCTCTTTTAGTTATCGGTTTTAGCAAAACCTTTTTTTATTTCCATTCACCCGTTTTTGCCAGAACAGGTCTTTAGTAAAAACCAATTACAAACCAATAAACTATGGAGAAAATTTTATTTTACCGGCGGCTGCTACTGTCTGTTTTTATTTTTTTATGGGGGGCGCAATTATCTTACGCGCAAACGCAAAACCCCGCCCCTGTAACACTCAAAAAGGCTAATATTACAGTAGCCGAGGTGTTTCAATCTATCAAAAAACAAACAGGCTTAACAGTTTTTTACAGCAACAGTCTTTTAAATGACCAGGAACTGGTTACTGTTGATTTTGACAACGCTACTTTAAAGGATGTTTTTACATACCTTTTAAAAGGCAAAAATCTGCACTATGTACTACGCGACCAACTTATTGTTATAGAAAAAGTGGCCGTTGAAAAACCAGTACCGGCGGCCACAAAAAAAGAACAGGTACAGGCCCCGCCTCCTCAAAAAATTGTACAAGGAACCGTTACCGACGACAAAGGCCTCACCCTCCCCGGTGTAAGTGTAAAGGTAAAAGGCACCCAGCTGGGTACACAATCTGATGTTAATGGTAAATTTTCCATCAATCTTAAAACAACCGATAAAACTATTATCACGTTCTCTTTTGTAGGCTCTAAAACACAGGAGTTTGATTTGATCAGCTACCAGCCCGTAAACGGCGTGTATATAGTGGACGTAGCTATGGGTACCGATAAAACCGCGCTTGAAGAGGTTGCCGTTGTTGCCTACGGTACCCAGAAAAAATCGAGTTTGGTAAGCTCTATAACTACAATTAGCCCCAAACAACTTAAGGGTCCATCAAGCAACCTTACCACCATGCTTGCCGGTGTGGTACCTGGCATGATATCGTACCAGCGAAGCGGTGAACCGGGAGCCGATAACGCACAGTTTTTTATACGCGGCGTGGGTACATTTGGAGCCGGTAAAGTTGACCCCCTGATTTTAATTGACGGTATTGAATCAACAACAACAGACCTTGCCCGGCTACAGCCAGATGATATTGCTGGTTTTTCGGTATTAAAAGATGCTACTGCTTCTTCATTATATGGGGCTCGCGGTGCAAATGGCGTTATACTGGTAACCACCAAACGGGGCGATATTGGCCCACTTAGGTTTAATGTACGTGCCGAAAATTCAACATCATCCAATATCAAAAATATTGATTTAGCCGATAATATCAGCTACATGACGCTTGCCAACGAGGCTGTACTTACCCGTAATGCACTAGGTATACTCCCTTACTCACAAAACAAAATTGACCACACAGCAAAAGGAGATGACCCACTGTTATACCCAAGCAATAACTGGATTAAACAACTTATAAAAACCAAAACCAGCAACCAAAGGTTCAATATGAACGCCAATGGCGGAACGGAGAAAGCTAAGTACTACTTAGCCATGACCTACAATATTGATAACGGAAACCTTGCAGAAAACAACCTCAACAGTTTCAGCAATAATATTAAGCTGCAATCGTATTCCATTTTATCAAATACCACCTTAAACCTTACCAAAACTACCGAAGCTGTGGTGAGCTTAAAAGGTCAGTTTGATAGTTATCGTGGCCCAATAAATGGTGGTGGCTTCACGTTTTTGAACGCCTTGTGGAGCAATCCCGTAGCGTTTCCGGCTATTTACCCGGCTAATTTATTGCCATATGTAAACCACCCGCTTTTTGGTAATGCCATTATCCCGGGCGGTGGTTTATATATTAACCCTTATGCGCAATCTCTTTCGGGTTTTCAAACATCCAATACCAGCACGTTAACGGCCCAGCTAAATTTAAATCAAAAATTCGATTTTATTACCAACGGCCTATCCGCAAGGGTTATGGCGTATACAACCCGCTACTCATACTTTTCAGTTGGACGGCAGTATAGCCCGTATTACTATCAATCAAACGTGGTTAACGGGCAATTTAATGGTTTAACATTAATTAATAACGGGCAAACCGGCAGCATAGGTAATAACCCAACCGAATATTTAACTTATAGCCCGGGTGGAAGCGTATCCAATGCTACTACCTATATCGAAACTGCGGTAAACTACAATCGTACCTTTGCCGAAAAGCACGCCATCAGTGGTTTGCTAATAGGCATTATGCGTAATTATCTTACCGCTAATGCACCAACGTTGCAGTTATCGCTGCCATCGCGTAATCAGGGCGTATCTGGTAGGTTTACTTATGGTTATGACAACCGGTATCTGCTTGAATTTAACTTCGGCTACAACGGTTCCGAACGTTTTGCAAGTAACCATCGCTTTGGATTTTTCCCCTCAGTGGGCGCAGGCTGGGTAGTATCAAACGAAAAGTTTTTTGAACCCCTGCTTTCTACTATTGATAATCTTAAATTCAGAGCTACCTACGGTTTAGTGGGAAATGACCAGATAGGTTCAGCCAATGATCGTTTCTTTTACCTGTCTGATGTTAATTTAAACAATGGCAGCAATGGCCAGTTTGGCACCAATTATACCTATAGCAGGCCCGGTATTGTTACCAACCGTTATGAAAACCAAAACATTACCTGGGAGCAATCGAGGCAAACCAATTTAGGTATGGATTTAACCCTTGCAAAAAGCTTCACCTTAACCTTAGACGCATACCAGAATAAACGGGATAATATTTTAATGGTAAGAAGTACTATCCCTACTTCCATGGGGCTGCAGGCCGATATCTCATCAAACGCGGGCAAAACATCAAGTAAGGGCGTTGATATCGCTATGGATTACAAGAAAAATTTCAGCAATTCTTTCTGGATTCAATCACGCGGTACGCTTACTTATGCTAAAAGTAAGCTGTTAAAGAATGAGGAGCCTATCTATCCGGCCAACCTGCAATACCTGAGCAAAGTAGGTAACTCTTTAAGCCAGATTTATGGCCTTGTGGCCGAGCGCTTGTTTATTGATGATAAAGATGTAGCCAACTCGCCTGTACAAAGTTTTGGCGATTACAAAGCCGGCGATATAAAATACCGTGACATGAACGGCGATGGTAAAATATCAAGCTTGGATGTAGTGCCAATAGGTTACCCGCAGGTACCAGAAATTATTTACGGCTTTGGTTTTTCTGTAGGGTATAAAAACTTTGATATCAGCGCCTTCTTCCAGGGATCGGCCCGCTCATCATTTATTATCAACTCGGCAGATATTTCGCCTTTTTATTTAGTGAATGGCTTGCAAACAAACGGGCTCAACACCGGCAACCAAAGCGGCCTGTTAAGCTCCATAGCAAACGACCATTGGTCTGAAGACAACCGTAACCCCTACGCTTTTTACCCACGGTTAAGTACCAACATACAGCTTAACAACACCCAATCGTCAACGTGGTGGTTGCGCGATGGTTCGTTCCTGCGCCTTAAATCGGCAGAAATAGGGTACAATTTCAACAAAAAACAACTCAAAAGCATCCATTTGAATAGCGCGCGTATTTATGTAAACGGCCTAAACCTGTTAACCTTGAGCAGCTTTAAGCTGTGGGACCCCGAAATGGGAACATCGGGATTGGGTTATCCAATTCAAAAGGTATTCAACTTAGGCTTAAGAGTAGAATTTTAAAAGCTTTCAAATTATTAATATGAAAAGAAATTTTATACAAAAAATCAGGCATTCCATATCAATGCTCCTTACAAGTGGCAAGATGGTCTTTTTGTTGGTTGCCTTTATAGTGGCCTTGCCTATATCGTCATGTAAAAAATCGTTCCTGGATGTTGTTCCTGATAACGTATCGACTATAGCAAACGCATTTGTTTCAAAAGCCGAGGCCGAAAAGTATTTGTTCACCTGTTACTCTTATGTGCCCAACGAGGTTGACCCTACTTACAACGTTGGCCTTACCGCCGGCGACGAAGTTTGGGTAGAAGACCCGGCAAACCACATACGCTCAACAAATGTGCTACAGTTACCACGAGGTTTCCAAAACTCATCAGATCCTATTGCCAATTATATGAATGGTACCAGGGATGCAGTTGGTAATTATAAGGCCATCCGCGATTGTAACGTGTTTATTGAAAATGTAAGCGATCTTACCAAAGTGCGCGATCTGGACATAGACACGCGCGAACGATGGATAGCCGAAGCACAGTTTTTAAAAGCCTTTTATCATTTCCAACTATTCCGTGCCTATGGGCCAATACCTATTATCGATAAAAATTTGCCTATTGATGCATCTATAGACGAGGTAAGGGTAAAACGCCGCCCGGTTGATGAAGTGGTGAAATATATAGCTGATTTGTATGACCTGGCAGCAACCAAACTTCCCTTAACTATTTTTAACGAAGGGAGCGAGCTTGGCCGTGTTACCAAACCTGTGGCTTTAAGTATGAAGGCTTTGTTATTGGTAACCGCCGCCAGCCCGTTGTTTAATGGTAACCCCGATTATAACGTTTTTAAAAATAAAGATGGCGAACAATTGTTTAACCCAGCTTTTAGTGCCGAGAAATGGCAAACTGCAGCGGATGCCTGTAAAGCCGCTATTGATTTGTGCGAGGCGCAAAACATCCAGTTATACAATTTTCCAACGCCAACTAACCACCTTAGCGATACTACCATAACGCAAATGAGCATCAGGAATGCCATGAGCGAAAAATGGACCAGTGAACTAATATGGGGCTTAACTGCCAATAACAACATCAACACCAATTCATTCTTTCAGTCGATGTGTGCGGGGCAGTATGATTTTAACAATGCTGAT
Source organism: Mucilaginibacter cryoferens (assembly GCF_014205845.1). Classification (GTDB taxonomy): domain Bacteria; phylum Bacteroidota; class Bacteroidia; order Sphingobacteriales; family Sphingobacteriaceae; genus Mucilaginibacter. The sequence goes on along the minus strand of NZ_JACHCR010000008.1, from coordinate 57,973 downwards.
GCCGCAAAATCGGCAAACCGCCCATTGCTTGGCCCAACTATTAAAATGGCCAAAATGTTTTATTCTAAAAATGGGGTGCCCATTAACGAAGATAAAACACTTGATTTTAGCAATATAGCACAATTAAAAATTGGCACACACGATGATCGCTTTAACATAAAAGAAGGCGAGACAACCGCCAGGCTTAATTTTGACAGGGAACCACGTTATTATGCCGATTTAGGGTTTGACCGCGGCGTATGGTATATGGCTAATAGCCCAACCAGAACCGACGAAAATACCTGGTGGATGAAAGCCCGCGGTGCCGAAGTAGGGCAATCGTCGCCAATACCTATTGCAGGTTTTTACATGAAAAAGGCGCTTAACTGGCATTATGAATGGGCAACCGTTACTTACATCAATTACCCATGGCCCGAAATGCGCCTGGCCGATTTGTACTTGCTTTACTCCGAAGCTTTGAATGAGGCACAAGGCCCGGTAGCTGATGTATATACTTATATTAACCGGGTACGTGCAAGGGCTGGCTTGCCTACTGTGCAGGAATCATGGACAAATTACAGCATCAACCCAACAAAATACACCACCAAAGATGGTATGCGTTCCATTATTCAACGTGAGCGCGCGCTTGAACTTTGCTTTGAAGGCCACCGCTTTTGGGATTTGCTACGCTGGAAAACCGCTGGTGTTGAACTTAACGGCAACGTAACAGGGTGGTCGATAAGTGAAAACTCGCCAGAGTTGTATTACCGCGAGCGCACTATTTACCCCAGACATTTTGTAATTCCGCGCGATTACTTATGGCCAATACAGGAAAGCGATTTGCTGGTTAACCAAAACCTGGTACAAAACCCTAACTGGTAATGTACAGCAACTATATGTTTAACAATAAAAACATTAAAATGGAAACAATGAAATTACGCGCTGCCTTTGCTATATGGCTATTAGCTGTAATAGCCACAGGCTGCAAGCAGGAAACACTTAATAAGCCCACTATAACCAACAATAATGCGCCAGGGGTAGTTGCCAATGTACAGGTACAAAACTTAAACGGCCAGGCTACCCTAACTTATACACTGCCTGGCGATGCTGACCTTTTTTATGTGAAGGCAGTATATGAAACCTCGCCGGGTAAAACCCGCGAGGTAATAGCATCGCGCTATACCAATAATGTTACCGTTGATGGCTTTGCCGATACGCTGGCGCATGTGGTAAAACTGTACGCCGTAAACTCCAGCGAAAAAGTGTCGGCACCGGTTTCTGTTACCGTTAATCCTTTAACACCGCCCTATATACTTACCTTCCGATCGCTTAAGGTAACGGCTACTTTTGGTGGTTTTAACGTTGCCGCCGACAACCTTACTAAAGATAACCTGGCCATAATACCATTGGTTGATACGGCCAATAACGGCCAGCTTGTGCAATCAAAAGGGATGGACAATATTTATAGTAACAGCATTTTAATTAAGGCCGCTGTAAGAGGGCAGCCGGCTATTGAACGTAAATATGCCTTTTTTGTACGGGATAGGTTTTTAAATACATCCGATACGTTGTTTTTAAAACTTACGCCATTTTACGAAGAGCAGTTTTCGAAAGCCGACTGGTCGCCTTATGTATTGCCAGGCGATGCTACCAACCTGTATTCATACACCGACATTACCAAAATTTGGGATGGCAACTTTACCGGCGGCTGGCCAAATTGTCTTTTCACGGTTGAAAGCGCCGGTAGCCCGCAAATGGTAACGTTTGACTTAGGCAAACAAAGGGTATTGAGTCGCTTTATACTCAATCCTTTCCTTGAAGTGGGGAACGTATATTATGTAAGGGGTAATTTAAGGGATTTTGAAATATGGGGATCAAACACGCCAAATATTAACGGCAATTTGGATGCTTCATGGACAAAATTGGTTACCTGCAATGTGGTAAAACCTTCAGGTTTGCCATCGGGTCAGGAAAATACTGCCGACTTTACCTACGCCCAGAATGGCTGGGGGTACGATTTCCCGGCCAACTCAACTTCATATAGGTATATCCGTATCAGGAGCCTGCGCAACTGGACCGGATCATACTTTATGAGTATCAGCGAGTTTACCTTATTCGGCAAGTAGTAAATGCGTACAGGCTTTTTTCAATTAAATTTTAATTATGAAACATTATAAAATTATATCATACTACCTTTTGGTGTTAGCAGCGTTAGTTACGAGCGCCTGCACTAAAATGGATGATTACAAAAAGAAATACGAAGCTAACGGGCCTATTGTTTACCCGGGCAAATTGGATTCGGTACAGGTTTTCTCAGGTAAAAACCGCGTATTGTTAACAGGGCTTTTTACATCCGACCCTAAAATTGTTAAATACACGGTGTATTGGAATAGCAAACAGGATTCGATAGTTACACCCGTAACCCGTACATCGGGTGTTGATACCGCCAAATTATTGATACCAAATTTGCCCGAAGGTGTAATGAGCTTCGAGATCCGAACTTATGACAATGCGGGCCATATATCTATACCGGTTACTTTGGCGGGCAATGTATACGGCGATTTATACCAAAGCTCGCTCCTTAACCGGGGTATAGCTAATGCCGAAATGCAAGCCGATGGCTCGGCGTTAATTACCTGGGCCGATGTTAATGCCGACGATGGACTTGTATCTATGGAAATTAAATACACAGATAGGTTTAGTAAGGCACATGATACGCTAATTACATCTACTCCAACAGGTTTAACTTCATCATTGCCCAATTTTCAACCGGGCAATGCAATTAGTTACAATACAACCTTTTTGCCCAACCCTACTGCTATTGATAAATTTAGTGTTGCTTTTCAAACCCACAACGTAAAAGCCGAGGTAACCAGCATTTACCTGTCAAATACCGGCCCTTTTCAAAGGGCTACGTACGACGGAAGGTGGGGAACTCTTGCAGCTCCCTGGATAACCAATGCAGCTGCCAAGAATAAAGACAACGGCACCAACGGTGGCTACACCTCAGATGCAGGCGGAGCCATTAACTGGGAAACCTGGAACAATACTCCTGTTGTAAACGGGATAGTTTATCAACCAACCTCATCCGCGCTGCCGGCCGGAGATTATATTGTTTCGTTTACTGCTTATTCTGAGGTGCAGGCTAATTCATCGGTTTATTGCATCGCGGCAGCGGGTGGAAACGGTATCCCTGTTCTTGCCAACCTATCTCAATCGTTGGGGAGTGTGGCATTGTATAATGGAGCGATTGTAGGTACAACAGCCCCAAATTCGACAGAAACCAGGACGTTTACGTTTACGCTTACCACGCCACAGGTAGTATCCATTGGCTTTTTAGGCAACATTGTGGGCAATGGCAATCCTGGCAGCTATTTTCAGGTAACTAACATTAAACTATTTAAGAAATAAGCCCCTGAACATCACTTAATATAAAACGTAAAGGACCGCCCTGAAAAGAGCGGTCCTTTTTGTTTATCCGGATTGATGATCCAAAACTATAGTGTCCTAAAGGTATGGCGTACACATAGCATACGGGCCACAAGGCCGGAGCCATGCGGCAGCGAAAGGAAAACACTTACGGTAGTAGAGCTACCCTTTCTTTGTGTGGTCTTTTTATCAGAATAATAAATATATTTTATCTTTGAGCAATAGTGGTCCAACAAAAAAGAGTGTATCGCAACCTTAATATTAAACATATCATTTATCAGCCTGATGAAAAACAATTTTTTGAAAGTATTTCCTTCAATAATGTTATTATTATTTTTTGTGCATCATATTGAAGCTAAAACGCAGTTTAATAATTTAGTAAATAGAACAAAGGCCAAGAAAATTAAGGCTACTACAATAGTTCAAAAAACTATCATTGATTCTACCTTTGACTTTGTTCCCGCCGATTCAGTGATATTTTCAGATAATTTCAACGGTATCACCGCTGGCAGTATGCCCAAAAACTGGAAATCAAACGGGCTTGGTAAGGTAATATCATTGCCGGGTATTGATGGTAAGTGGTTGGTGTTGCAAAATTTTTGTTCTTATAAATTAGCCAATCCACATTCGCTGCCAGCTAAATACACTATGGAATTTGACATTGTTGCTTCTGCTGATAAAACCGTGGATCTTTCTCCCGTTACATTTGGTTTTGCAAAAGATAACAGTGTAAGCCAATATATACCAGATGCTTATAACGCTGGTGGTATAAATGCAGTTAGTATAAGATATTTCAATGGCGATGAAGTTAATATCGCCAGCAGCGCTACAAATTTCGATGCGTCTACCAAGCTTGACTTGGTCAGCTATGTCAATCAAATCATGCATGTTTCCATTGCCGTTGATGGCGATAGGGTGCGTGTTTACATTGATAAAACCAAAGTAGCTAATGAGTTGCTGTTTAATAAAAACAGGGTGAAATATTTTTTCATTAGTGCTCCTATTAAAGCAGACAATAAGGCCAAGGTGGTTGTCAGTAATTTTAAGATAGCTGCTTATAAATCGCAATTAAAGTAAATCTCCAACTACCGCAAGTGTTTTTTGCGGGCCGCAAGGTCCCTGCCTTGTGGCCAGTATGCAAGGTATACGATATGCAAATCCCGGATGTAAGTTTCATTCGGGATTTTGTATTTTTAGACAATTGAAAAAATGCCGCTGCCGTGTCACAATCCCAACTATAGAAAATAGTGAGCAGAATAAGGAAAATGAAAAGAAAGCAAAATACTTTTTCGACAACCACTATATAAAATGAAATATTTTAGCATAGTCGGCGGATTTATTTTAATTATTTGCGGAGTCTATCTTACAAAAAAACAAATAAAAATTTTCACCAATAAGAAGCAAGACTCATTGGGCTGGGATATAAGAGGCTTAGGGGCTGGGCTGATGAGCATAATGATAGGTCTGTATTTAATATTAAAATACATTTAAAGCCCTGCTTTTTTGATCCCCCATTGCTGGCGTGTCGCGTGTGCCCCGCTGACAGGTAAACATTACACAAGCCATACAATATGCAAACCCCGGATATAAGTTTCATCCGGTTTTTTGTTGTTACCAACGAGGATACCCCCCAAATTATCTTTACGATATTTAAATCAGATTCCGTAAGAGCACAAAAAAACCCGAATTACAGAGCGGCTCCGTAGTTCGGGTTTTTTAATATTATGGATGTTAATGAACCTTTGTTACGACTGTTGGCTTTCGTTGTTACTACTTCATTACGTCATTGTCGTTAGACTCATTGCGGTGCATGGCCACTTTGTATAGCGACGAGATTGCTTCGTACCTCGCAACGACAACGTTTTATACGGACTTTTTTTCAAGTTTAGCTCTCTTTCAACGTGCAGCCGTCTCAACTCTTGATTCTAACCCCTTTACTCTATCCCTATACGTTAAACCTGAAATGCATAATGTCGCCATCCTGCACAATGTAGGTTTTGCCTTCAACACCCATTTTGCCGTTTTCTTTTATGGTGGCTTCAACACCGTTAAATTTTACAAAATCTTCGTATTTAGTAACCTCGGCACGGATAAACCCTTTTTCAAAGTCGGTATGGATAACACCGGCTGCCTGCGGTGCGGTAAAGCCCTGGGTAATTGTCCAGGCACGTACTTCCTGTACACCGGCGGTAAAGTAGGTGGCCAGGTTTAGCAAACGGTAAGCCGCCTTTATCAGTTTGTTTACGCCCGATTCGGTAAGACCCAGATCGTTCAAAAACATCTGACGCTCTTCGTACGATTCCAGTTCGGCAATCTCCGCTTCTATCTGAGCCGAAATGATGAGTACTTCTGCATTTTCTTCTTTTACGGCGGCACGTACCTGCTCTACATAGGCATTGCCGGCAGCTACAGAGCCTTCGTCAACATTACAAACGTACATAACCGGTTTGGCGGTAAGCAACCAAATGTCGGCTATGTATTCTTTATCTTCTTCTTCAACCGGCGCGGTACGGGCAGATTTGCCCTGCAATAAATGGTTTTTATAAACGGTTAGCACATCAAAGGTTTTTTTAGCCTCTTTGTCGCCGCCTGTTTTGGCCATTTTCTCTACCTTCTGAATCTTTTTCTCTATCGAGTCGAGGTCTTTCAGCTGTAATTCGGTATCAATGATCTCTTTATCACGGATGGGGTCAACCGAGCCATCAACGTGTATCACGTTATCGTTATCAAAACAACGCAACACGTGGATAATAGCGTTTGTAGCGCGGATGTTGGCCAAAAACTGGTTACCCAAACCTTCGCCTTTGCTGGCACCTTTAACCAGGCCGGCAATGTCAACAATTTCTATAACGTTTGGTACTATCGATTTTGGCTGTACTATTTCGGTAAGCTTTGTTAAACGCTCATCCGGCACGGTAATTACGCCCACGTTTGGCTCGATGGTGCAAAACGGAAAGTTAGCCGCCTGCGCCTTGGCATTTGATAAGCAATTAAAAAGTGTTGATTTACCCACATTTGGTAAACCTACTATCCCACATTGTAAACCCATTTTATTAGTTGATTAAATCAGCCCCCTCTAAATCTCCCCCGGAAGGGGAGACTTCCTGTTTATTTGTTTTAAAAGCCCTCCCTACCGGGGAGGGTTGGGAGGGGCTAAATTCCCGCAAAGATAACAGAATTTTTTGCCTGATTATTTGAAAAAATAAACGACTTTTGCCCTCGTTAAAAAAAACAGGAGCACATTAATAATACGATGTAAAAACGAAGGTAGATATGGAAGAGATGGTTGAGCAAATAGAATTGTTACTGCAAAAGGACAACAATACCCAATTACAGGAATATTTAAATAACCTCAATATATCTGATGTTGAAGAATTAATTGACGAGCTTCCGGAACATGGCCCTCTATTTATTGAAATATTATCGCTTAACCGCTCTGTTAACGTGTTTCGCATCCTGGATTTCCCTACGCAGGAACGTATTATCAAAAAACTTTCGGGCCAAAGAATTGCCGATCTTATTAACGAGCTCCCTCCCGACGACCGTACGGCGCTTTTTAGCGAGCTGCATGGCGATGCCGTAAAAAAACTCATCTTACACCTATCGCCCGAAGACCGTAAAGAGGCTTTATCGCTTTTAGGCTACGAGGAAGATAGTATCGGGCGTTTAATGACGCCCGATTATATAGCGGTGAAAAAAACATGGGATGTTACCCGCGTACTATCGCACATTCGCCGGTATGGTAAAAACTCCGAAACCATTGATGTTATTTATGTGATAGACGATAACGGACTGTTACTTGACGACATCCGCATCCGCGAGATACTGCTGGTAAAGCCCGAAACCAAAGTATCAGACCTGATGGACGGCCGCCTGATTGCCCTTAGCGCCAGCGACCCGCAGGAAGAAGCCATTAACGTTTTCAGGATGAACAACCGTACCGCTTTGCCGGTGGTTGACCGCGAAAATATATTATTAGGCATTGTTACCATCGACGATATCCTTTGGATAGCCAACGAGGAGTATACCGAAGACATTCAGAAGATTGGGGGTACCGAAGCCCTGGATGAGCCTTACTTGGACATGAACCTTTTTAAACTGGTTAAAAAACGGGTAGGCTGGCTTATCATTTTATTTTTAGGCGAAATGCTAACCGCTACCGCGATGGGTTTTTTTGAAAAATCAATAGAAAAAGCAGTGGTACTGGCCTTATTTATTCCGCTTATTATATCAAGCGGCGGTAATGGCGGCTCCCAGGCTTCTACTTTAATTATACAGGCTATGGCGCTTGGCGAAGTAACCGTAGCAGACTGGTGGCGGGTAATGCGCCGCGAGTTACTTTCGGGTTTAATGCTGGGAGCTACCTTAGGTATAATTGGCTTCTTCCGTATTTTTGCCTTTGCTATGGTTTGGCCTCACCTTTACGGTCCGTATTGGATACTGGTTGGCCTAACAGTAGGCTGCGCACTGGTAGGCGTGGTTTTATGGGGATCGTTAGCCGGCTCTATGCTGCCGCTTATACTCAAAAAATTAGGTGCCGACCCTGCTACATCGTCTGCGCCGTTTGTAGCTACCCTGGTTGATGTTACCGGCCTTATCATCTACTTTTCAATAGCCCTACTGTTTATGAAGGGTACGTTGCTGTAGTTACGTTTCAAACCAAATTTTCATTTGGGCGTTTCCGCCACCGGTAGAGGTGGCGGCCGGGCTTTACACTCATACTACACCGGCCTTATCCACAAAGGCCGGTATCCGTTTCAATCCCTAACGTTTAACGCCGGCTTAGCAATAAAGCTTATCTTCCCGAGTATAACGTCGGTTATCCGCTCCTGAACACACAGCATTCTGAATAGCGGCCTATGAGGAAACAGACCGCGGGCAGATGTAGTATCTATTTACTTATCAACCTATTTTTTTGATTCCTGGTTCCGGGCGCTCTATTCGCATAAATTATATATCTTTAGTATTATAAACAATTAAACCTTAACTCAAAAAATGGAAACTGAAGAAACCTACGTGCCACCAGTGGCCCCGCAGCCGCTTATTTTAACACCCGAAGCGCAAAGCTATTTACTTACCGCCGGTAAATGGGCTACTTTTTTAGGTATACTTGGCTTTGTATTTTGCGGCTTATTTGCCCTGTTTGCCATATCAATAGGGTCTATTTTTGCAAAACTGGCCGAGGCAATGCCATTTAATCCCGGCCTTAAAATGATGGCTGGTTTTGGCGGTGCACTCACCATTTTTTATTTACTTATAGATTTAGTTTATTTTTTCTTTGCCCTTTATATTTATCAGTTTGCCACAAAAATTAAAGCAGGCATTAACTTTAGCGATAGTACGCATGTAACGGCAGGTTTAGGAAAACTAAAATCGTTTTTTAAACTATGGGGTATAGTAACCATAGTTATCATTTGCCTTTATATAGTAGCCATAGCAGGTTTTGCTGTATTTGCAGCAACTATGGCAAAAGGCTTGCACGACGGTTTATGATCGCCTCTATTTAAAACAAAAAACCCGGCCTTTGGGGCTGGGTTTAATTATAATATTGGCTAAATGCTTTATTCCGGGCTTAAATTTCGAAAGAGAAATCCTCATCGGCAGCTGTTTTGGCAACTTCCTGGTTTTCGCTGTACTCGTAGCGTTTTTCAATTACATCCTGGTTGGCGCGAATGTAGTCGACAGTATCTTTTAAACCTTCGGCAAATTTTTCAAAATCCTCTTTGTATAAAAAAATCTTGTGTTTAATAAACACACCGTCCTCCAAACGTTTTTTGCTTTCTGTTATTGTAACATAGTAATCGTTTGATCGGGTTGCTTTTACATCAAAAAAATACGTCCTTTTCCCGGCTCTCACCTTCTTCGAATATACCTCTTCACGCTCTCTATTGTCAAAATCTCCCATAATGAATATACCTGTAATTAGTTTTGGTTGGCATAAATATAAATAAAATTTCAAAGTGCAACTATTTTATTCCATTTTATTGCGCTTTTTGAAACAAAACAGGCTTTTGTTTGTGCGGGAGTTAAATTAATTAAGCATTCTGCTCCTCTTCCAGCAGCTGCTTTTCGTATAATTCAAAGTAGGTACCTTTTTGCTGCATCAGGTATTGGTGGTTGCCCTGCTCCACAATCTGCCCATTATCCATCACCAGTATTTTATCGGCATTTTTAATGGTAGAGATGCGGTGTGCTATAATAATGCTGGTTTTATTTTGCATTACCCTGCCAAGGTTATTCAATATCTCCTCTTCGGTACGGGTGTCAACTGCCGAAAGGCAATCGTCAAATATCAATAGCTGCGGATGCTTAAAAATGGCCCGGGCTATAGATACACGCTGCTTTTGCCCGCCAGATAAGGTTACTCCCCGCTCACCTATCAGCGTTGTAAAACCGTGTTCCAGTTCCATAATATTATTGTACACAGCGGCATCTTTTGCGGCCTGCTCTACAACCGGCATATCCAGCACATCTGCGCTAAAGGCTATGTTGTTGGCAATGGTATCGCTAAACAAAAAAACCTCCTGTGGTACAAAGCCAATTTGCGAACGGTACCCCTCCAGGTTAAGTTGCTGCAATGGAATGCCATCGGCAGTAATCTGGCCGCCGGTGGCATCGTACATACGCATTACCAGGTTGGCAATAGTTGATTTACCAGAACCTGTTCTGCCTATAATAGCCACCATTTCGCCGGGCGCTATGGTAAATGATACATTTTTTAAGGCCCCGATACCCGTATCCGGATAAACAAAAGATACATTATTAAACTCAATAGCCCCGGTAATAGGATGTACCGGCGCTGTGGATGATATGATCTCGGGCTGCTGATGCAAAAATTCGTTGATGCGTTTTTGCGAAGCCGCCGCCCGCTGAACCAATGATGTTACCCAGCCCAACGAAATAACCGGAAAGGTTAGCATATTTAAATACACAATAAACTCGGCAATATTGCCAGAGGTAATATTACCTTTCATAACCTCTACCCCGCCAACGTACATGGTTATAACATTGCTTAGGCCAACCAACAGCAGCATAATGGGATAAAACATAGCCTGTACCTTAGCCAGAGCCATAGATTGTACCTTGTAGTCTTCACTCTCGGCGGCAAAACTATCACGTACAAACTGCTCACGTACGTACGATTTAATAACCCTGATACCCGAAAAATTCTCCTGCACAAAGCTGGATAAGCCCGATAACCGTTGTTGAATTTGCTCGCTACGGTAATTGATTACATTGTTTACATAGTAAATAATGCCCGCCAGAACAGGCAACGGTAATACCGACCATATAGCCAGCCTTACATTAACGGTAAGCATAGCATATATTACCAAAATAAACAGCACCACGGTATTAATAGTGTACATAATGCCAGGCCCCAGGTACATACGCACCCGGCTTACATCCTCGGTAACACGGTTCATCAGGTCGCCGGTGTTGTGACGGCGGTAAAAGGCCAGCGACAGCCGCTGATAGTGACTATAGATCTCGTTCTTCAGATCGTACTCAATATGCCGCGACATCAGGATGATGGTTTGCCGCATAAAAAACAAAAACAAGCCCCTCAGTAACGCCAGCACCAATACAAGTACCCCAAACAGCATCAGGCTGCTGCCAAAAATATCGTAGATCATACTTTGGCGGTTAAAACCGGCAAAAAGCTGATAGGCGCCAATATTTTCGGTAACCAGATCAAACGCTACCCTGATCACCTGGGCGGGCAGCACACCAAAAATGTTGGATATAATTACAAACAACACCCCCGGAATTAACCGCCAGCGATATTTGTAAAAAAATTTATTGAGGTACGCCAGATCTTTCATTCAGTATTCCCAGAGATTCTATCTTTTCAAAAGTATTAAAAATTGAGGGGATTGCGCGTTGCTAAAAAGTAACGCGGGTGTAAGAAAATGCGGGAGGCAAGATTTGTGGCATACAAACCTTCGGGAGATTGCTCTCTGTTGGGTGTTGCCCCCACAGGGTAATCAATATCGAAAAAACATCGGCTTTTAGCACACGTTTTAGCCCATTTTACTAATCGCCGTACAGCTGCGGGCTACCGTTAAAACTTATAGGTTAAGCCTGCACCAAAAATTTGTTTGGTTTGTAAAAGTGAGTGGTATTCTGTTAAACCGTTTCTCTGTACCGGAACTTTAGTATAGGGGTCTGATATTAATTCGAGACCGGCATTAACCGTTACAAACTTGTTTACCTTCATAAAAATATTAGCCGTATAATCCATGTAAATATTACCCGGCGTTTTAAGATAGTTAGAATACAGTTTAAGAATGTTTTCAAAATAAATATTTTCCACAAGCTTAACTTTATAATAAGCATCAAGCGAAGCGCCGAATTGAAATAAACTTTTGCTACCCGGCGTTACACCAAATGAACCGATAGATGAAAGCGAGTCGTTTTGTACAATGGTAATACGGGCAGCAGCCGGCGACAAGTTAATCCTGAAATTGTCAGACCTTTTATAAGCAAACCCAGGCCCGAATGTAAGTGTAGCCGGTGCAAACGGTGCCGATATCAACGTTCTATTGCCTGCCCCATCATAGTTATAACCTTTTGTAAACTGGGTTTGAAAGTTGGTATAAAATGTATAAAGCCAATATTTTGATGCCTGCCGACCTAATAAACTGTTTAAGATCAGGCGGTCGTCGTTTTTACGCCAGCCAGTGCCGTTTTGCTTACTGATACCGTACCCCGCAATAACTTTATTATCCCAGCTCCATACACCCTTTTTATAATTAAAATCATAATCGAGCGTAAGGTTCGCCGCTACCGAGTTTACACCGCCAGCCGCCCAGTTTGAAAAAGAGCTTTGGTTAATCAGAAAAGTATTTTGCCCGTGAATGGTCCAGCTTTTTGCAGAATCCGGGGCATTGGTACCGGGTACAGTTCCCTGTGCGTAGGTTGCTGCTATACAAAAACAAAAAAGTGTTGAAAGTAATAGGTTTTTCATAATGAAGTAAGCTAATTTTTAAAAAATGATATATAGCCCCATCAATTGCGCTTCAAAAAGGAAGTATCAGGTAATTTTGCTCAAAACAGTACAGGTGTGGATGTTATAATAAAGAGCCATAACAGCTGTACTGATTTCAGGAGCTGCCATTTTTATACCCAGCAGTTTTTTGCCTACGCTGTTATTTCCTTCATAGATCATAAATTGCACGGCTTTCGGAATATAAAAACATCAACAAGATAAACTTGTTTTAAAAACATACAAATTCATTTAACTACCAGAAAAACAACAGGCAATTAACAATGGTTTCTACCTTAAAGGAAGGCTTTTATTGCGGGATACCCCATGTAGAAAGTTAAGAGGCACGAGCCGGGAATTAAGCCCCCCTACTTCGCGAAGGCAATCTTTAAACTTACCACTTGCTTTATGCATCGCGCAGGCCTTTTTTCGTCCTGCACAATAATGCGAAAGGGGCCATCGGCAGGTAGCAGGGGTTTGCCATCTACCTGGTTGGCCAGGATGATCGCCCTGTCGGTGTAGGCTTTGTCCAGTTCGGCCAGGGCAAAAACTACTTCGTAGCCGTCGCTGGCACTTACTAATAAATATTTGGTGAGGTTTTCGCCTTTTAGATCGGGGCCTAAGGTAGTACCTGCTTTCAGTAACAGATCAGACAGCATCACACCGGCGTAAGTATGGTCCTTTCCGTCGCGGTCTTTTCTTATAACGGTTGTTTGCTTGTAGGTTTGCAGATCGGCTTCGGTAATGGTTAATGGGGTGGTAACTTCGCCGGTTATTTTTATGGTTGCTTGTTTTGGGGTTTGTGCCTTACCAGACAGCGACGCTAAACTCAAAAAAACGGCAACGATTACTAAGGTGATCTTTTTCATGATATGGTACTATTTGTTTAAAGCCGATAAACGGGGATCTGCAAATTGAGGATTATTGATAAAGGTAGAATCTGTAAGCATATTTAAAAAGGCAATAAGCTCCTTTTTTTCGGCAGGTAACAACTTTAATGAACGGCCGCCGGGTTCATTTGATTCGCCCTGCAAAAAAGAACTGAGCGAGGCCGACTGCCGTATATGATTGCTGTAATGATCAACAACCTCATCAAGCGTTTTAAAACGACCATCGTGCATATAGGGCCCGGTAAGCGCTATGTTGCGCAAGGTTGGCACCTTAAACCGCCCCCGATCCTGCACCAGCCCGGTAATGGTTTCTATACCGGCATCCTTAGGTATACTATCCAGTCCGTTATTATGAAACAGTTCCATGTAGTTTTTGGCGCCGCCATGGCAATGCGCGCAATTTGCACCCCGGATACCCTTTTCTGGCTGCGGGGCCTGGTTAAACAGCGCCATGCCTTTTAACTCCTGTGGTATGGGCCGGTAAGTACCTTTCAGATACCTGTCATACGGCGAATTGGCCGATATTAGTGTACGTTCAAACTGCGCTATGGCTTTTACAATGCGGTCGCCGGTTACCAGGGTATCGCCGTACACCAACCTAAATAGTTGGGTATATGATTTAATGCCGTTAAGCTTTTGTGCCGATACGTTTAACGACTGCCCCATTTCGTGCGGATTACTGAGCGGCATAGCGGCCTGCTCTTCGAGGCTTGCGGCCCGGCCATCCCAAAAAAACTTACGTGCCCACAACAAGTTAACCAACGACATAGAATTGCGGGTTGATAAAACCTTGTCAACGCCAGGGCTTAGCGCCCGCCCATCTGTAAAAGCCTTTTGCTGCTGGTGGCAGCTGGAGCACGAGAGCGTATTATTGGCCGATAAACGGGTTTCGTAAAACAGCAGCCGGCCAAGGTACACGCCTTGTTTGGTAGTAACATTATCGGCCGGGGTATTAACCCTGTTACCAAAATTGGCCGGATACACCAGTTGGAAAGCACCGGTTGGTACAGTATCCTGGTAATAGGTAAAGGCCGATAACGCAACAACGGCAAGCAACAGAAACAGCGAAACGCCCGCCTTACCTGTAAAAGTGCAGCGAAAGAAATTTAAGATATGTGGTTTTGCTTTCAACTTACAACTAATGGTTAAAGATAATATTTTACCATCTTTATTGCCGGGTCATTTTCTTCCGTCTTTGATTCCTGCCCCTAACTTCCAGATTCCTGGCTCTACTCCCCTCCTATTATCAGATCGTTTTTTTAACTTTGCGGCATGACAGAGCAGGAGTTGATAGCATATTTTGAAACAGCAAACTTACCCGAAACCCTCAGGCTTGACAGGGCCAGTACGCAATTTGAAGTAAAAGAGGCAGTTGCCCGCAATATTGAAATTATGCAAACCGATCTGAAAAACAGCAACGCCAAACATCGCCTGATGATGATTGTACATGCCCTGGAACATCCTTACAGCGGGCCCGAGATACCTAGCCGGTAACTGAAACTTATAGCTACGCCAGCTTTCACCTTAAGCCCTAAATTCTACAGGTGTAAGGGAGGTTTGCTTTTTAAAGTATTTAGAAAAATGCGCCAAATCATCGTACCCTAAAGTATACGCAATTTCGCTTACGCTCCAATGGGTTTGTTTCAACAATATTTTGGCTTCCTGTATCAGCCTTTTGCTAATAATTTCGGTTGTGGTATTGCCGGTAACTTCTTTTAAAACTTTATTGAGATGGTTTACATGCACCGCTAACCTATTGGCATAATCTTTAGCCGTACGCAGCGCCAGTTTTTGATGAGGCGACGCCAGCGGAAACTGCCTGTCCAGTAATTCGATAAACAAGGAAGAGATCCGTTCCGAAGCATTTTGCGGAGCACTTAATACCGACATCGGTTGCAACTTTTGCCCGTAATGAACAAGCTCCAAAACCAGGGTACGCAGCAAATCATATTTATACCGATAACCAGAATCCAGTTCTTTCAGCATCTTTATAAAAATGTATTTAACTTCTTCCACTTCGGCGTCAGAAAGCTGAAATACAGGTACCTGCCCGGGCAAAAATATGGGCAACTCATCTAACGGCACACCTGCTTTACCGGGCGAGAGAAAATCGGCAGTAAAAATGCAGAACATGCCTGTTTGGTCGCTATCCGCAGGCAGCCAGTTATAAGGGATTTTGGGGGTTGCAAACAACAGCGCGTTTTTTTCTATAGCTATTACCTTATCGGCATACTCGGCATTGCTTTTACCGCGTATCCAGCTAATTTTATAATAGGCCCGGCGGCTGTAGGGCATTACGCGCGTACCGGTGGTTTTATCAAACAACGTTTCGGCCTCAAACACATTGAAATGGCCAATCTGCTTATTTATACCATCGGGAAGCGGTGCCGAATTACGTTGGTAAAAATCATCTAAAGACGAATTGGTGATCATATCCAGTTTGTAAAATCCGAATGTAGTAAGTTATATTATTAAAGTTAAGATTTAAACAATAGTGTTCGGGCTATTGTTTAAATCTCTTATATAAGCATCCCACCCGATACTTCTATGCGTTGGGCGGTTACCCACCGGGCATCATCTGTACAAAGGAAAGCTACCACACCGCCAATATCTTCGGCCATGCCAACACGGCCTAAAGCTGTAATGCTGCTCACCAGCTGGGTAAGCTGTTCGCTTTTACGGATGTGGCCATCGTTAAAGTCGGTGGCAACAGCACCGGGGGCTACAATATTTGCCCGGATGCCGCGCGGTCCTAATTCTTTGGCCAGGTAACGGGTAAAAACTTCAACGGCGCCTTTCATAGAAGCATACGCCGATGAGCCCTTAAAGCTAACGCGGGTAAGTCCCGAAGAGATATTAACTATGCCTCCGCCATCATTTAACAACGCCATCATTTTTTGTGTTAAAAAATAAACACCCTTAAAGTGAACGTTCATCAACTCATCAAACATTTCTTCAGTAAAGTCCTCAATAGGCGCGTTTCTGCCGAAACCCGCGTTGTTGATGAGAAAGTCGAAATGATCTGTATTAAATTTACCGGATAACAGGGCTTTAAACTGTTCTCTAAACAAATCAAAGCTTTTTACATTGGCCGTGTTTAGTTGCAAAGCAACCGCCTTTTGGCCAGCTTGTTCAATTTGCGCAACAACGTTTTGGGCTTCTTCTGCCCTGGTGTTGTAGGTAAGTATAATGTCTATTCCTTTTTGAGCCAACCGTAAGGCCATATCTTTGCCTAAACCACGGCTACCACCGGTTACAAGTGCTATTTTACTTTTACTTTCCATCGTAATTTTATGTCTTTTTTGTTAGTACAAAGATGGCTGGGTTAGGCTTTTAATAGTTTGTAACAATCAATCTGTTGTTTGTACATTTCAAATGATGTTGCATAAAAAAAGGGGCGAATGATCTGTCCAGGCCCAATATTAATCCCTTATGTTTAAAATTTTTCTCTGTCTCCGTATTTAGCAAAACGCGGCATCAACAGCCCCAATTTGCTGTTTAAATCTGGCTTGTGTTATTAAGGGCTATATATAACTGCTTTGGCAATAGCTTACATTAGCATATTTTCTGTTAAATTGGGAGGATTGATTGTTAGCAAGCCCGCGTATGCTGAATATTTTTAAGAAACTGATCCCGGCGTTGGCCATTTTTATGATGCTATTTACCATGGCTTGCCGCAAAGCCATACTGGCACCCAGCCGGCCATCAAAAGCCGTATTATTAGATCTGGTAAACAACTACCGAAAGGCCAGCTGTAC
The DNA here is from genome assembly GCF_014205845.1 of Mucilaginibacter cryoferens. Taxonomy (GTDB): domain Bacteria; phylum Bacteroidota; class Bacteroidia; order Sphingobacteriales; family Sphingobacteriaceae; genus Mucilaginibacter. The sequence goes on along the minus strand of NZ_JACHCR010000008.1, from coordinate 40,931 downwards.
CTGCGGCACCGTCTATTACCCACCTGTTAACCCTGTAGTTTGGAACGATACCCTTGAGCTGGCCGCCAAAGACCACAGCGACGATATGGACACCAAACAATATTTTAGCCATACCGGCAGCGACGGTTCCAATACCGGCGACCGGCTAAGCAAATACAATTACCTGTTTACCACCTACGGCGAAAACATTGCCGAAGGGTACGCCAACGAGCAGGATGTTATGCTGGGGTGGATAAAAAGTACCGGCCATTGCCAAAACATTATGGATGGCGATTTTAAAGAAATGGGCGTAGCCACCAAAGGAAAATACTGGACGCAGGTTTTCGCGGCGCATTAGCCAGGTAAAACCTTACTATTACTCAAGTTGGGTTACCCCTGCCTCTTTCAATTATTTTTACACCCGTTTGATGGGATGCCCTAAAGCTATCCGGGGCTATTTACTACTTTTACCGGCTATTAATCAGCTACGTAAATGAAGGCTTTAACATTTTCAACTTTTGGCGGCCCGGAAGTATTGGAGTATATAGATATTCCCGAACCGGTATTGAAACCCGGTGAGCTATTGATTGAGATGAAGGCCATAGGCCTCAACTTTGCCGATGTTTACCGCCGTAAGGGAAATTATCATCTTAAGGGCAGTCCGCCTTTTATTGCAGGATACGAGGGCGCGGGCATTGTTATAAACGCCAACAACAACCCCGGTTTTAAAACCGGCGACCGGATTGGCTTTGCCGATGTGCCTTTTGCCAATGCGGCGATGGTGGCTGTACCTGTTGAGCATGCCATTCCGCTACCTGCCGATATTAGTTTTGAGTTGGCGGCATCCGTTTTGCTACAGGGCCTAACCGCGCTTTACCTCGCTACCGATAGCCACAAAACACAGGCCGGCGATGTGGTGCTTATTCACGCCTGTGCCGGTGGTGTTGGCTTGCTGTTAACGCAGATCAGTAAGTTATTAGGCGCGACAACCATTGGTTTAACCTCATCGGCCCAAAAAGCCGAAGTTGCTTTGCAAAACGGCATAAGCCAGGTTTATTTGTATCAAAACGATTGGCAAAACCAGGTTTTAACATTTTGCCCCGGCGGTGTAGATGTGGTTTACGATAGTATAGGCAGCACCCTGCAAAGCAGTTTTGCCGTTACAAAAAATTGTGGCCAGGTTGTATTTTTTGGCATGGCCGGCGGCGATCCTGCATTTGTTGATCCCCGCATGTTAATGGATACCTCCAAAACCCTAACCGGCGGCGACCTATGGAGTTACCTTACCTCAAAAGCCGAAAGGATAGACCGGGCCAACCGCCTGTTTAAATGGATAAGCAATGGCCAAATCAACATTTTGCCATCCACCGTTTTTAAACTTGCCGATGGCCAACAGGCGCATGATTTTTTAGAGAGCAGGAAGAGTAATGGCAAAATAATACTGATCCCTTAAGCCCGCGGCCTGTTAAAAATAGTTTTCAGTTGATGATACCAGGGATAACAGATCCAACTTTGGCTCCGCTTCCAGGCCGCTGGCCCAAAGTTCGTCGGCAAATTTTTTGAAAGATGCCAGCGATTGCAATACCTGGTGAGCCTCTTCGTTTTCCAGCTGATCGAAATGCATAAAGGTTTTGCCATCGGGTAGCAGCCACGCGCCGTATTTTATACCGGGATGGTTTAGTTGCTTAAGTTGGGCTACTATGCCGGCAATGTTGGCTTCATTGGTGGCTACAAATTGTGCCCTGGTGGTGTATTGCACACGTACTATTTTCATTTTTTTAGGCTTTGGTATTATATCCTGGAGTTTATATCTATCACAAACTTAAGTTAAATATCATTTTTAAGCTGGTGTATTAACGGCAATTTAAGGGTGTGGTTGCGACAGGGGGGACTATAAGCTCGCGGCTCTGTATATTGGCGAAGACTCAGCCGCCAGCCCCCGACTTTGTCGGGATGGCACCTGCTCTCCGGCTTCGCCGCATAGAAGCGATTGAACGGTTAATATTAATTGTAGTGGGTTGGGAGTAAAAACCGACATCTTATTTTATGACTTTCACCTAACTACTTTCGGCTTTAATAAACTTTGTGAGTATAAAAAAAACCGCTACTTTTGTGCCGCCTTAAAACATTTACTACCGCAATTCATGTCCGATCAACAATCAACGCAATCTATATTCAGCCAGCTCGGTGCTTTCGGGCACAAAAAGGTAGTGTTTTGTAGCGATCCGGATACCAATCTGAAAGCTATTATCGCCATTCATGATACTACACTTGGGCCTGCTTTTGGCAGTACCCGTATGTGGAGCTATAAAACCGAAGGCGATGCTTTAAACGATGTTTTGCGCCTGGCCAAAAGCATGACCTATAAATGTGCCATAGCCGGCCTTAATATGGGTGGCGGCTACTCGGTAATTATGGGCGATTCGCGCAGGGATAAAACCGAAGCGATGATGCGCAAGTTTGGCCGGTTTATTAAAAATTTCAACGGCGAGTTTATCACTTCAGAAGATGTAGGTACCAATCCGCGCGATATGGAATACATCCGCATGGAAACCGAACATGTTACCGGCATCCCCGAAAGTATTGGCGGCAGCGGCGATCCTTCGCCTGTTGCAGCACAAGGTGTTTTAATGGGGATAAAAGCCTGTGTTAAAGAACAGTTTGGCACCGATACCCTTGCAGGCCGGTCGGTAATTGTACAGGGCGTAGGCCATGTAGGCGAGCACCTGGTGCGTTTGCTGCGCGATGAGAACGTTAAGGTTTACGTAAGCGATATACAAGAAGAACGTGTTGGCCAGATAGCCAAAAAATACGGCGCCGAAAGAGTTTCAAACAACAGTATTTTTGATATTGATGCCGATATTTATGCGCCCTGCGCACTGGGGGGCACCGTAAATACCGAAACTATAAACAAACTAAAATGCAGCATTATTGCCGGTTCGGCCAATAACCAGTTGCTTGATGAGGCCGAGCATGGCACAGTGCTTTTAGATAAGGGCATTTTGTTTGCGCCAGATTATGTGATAAATGCCGGTGGTATTATAAACTGCTACTCGGAGTTGATGCATTTTAGCAAAAAACGTACTATGCAGCTTACCGAAAATATTTACGAGGTTACCCGTAATATTTTAAAACTTTCTAAACTCGAAAACATTTCTACTATAGACGCGGCCAATAAAATTGCCGAAAAACGGATTAGTGATATTAAAAAAGTAAAATCGTCATATTAATTATAATTTAAACTGTGGGCCATATGGCCCACCAAATCGTTCTTACACATGTTAAACAGAAGGCACCTACGGGTAAAAGTATTACAGGCATTGTACGCGTTCCACCAATCGGACACGAAAGACATTAAACAGCATGAGAAAAATATGCTGGCAGGTATCGATGAGGTATTTGAAATGTATATCTGGATGTTATCATTAATATCCGAAGTGGCAAACTACGCCGAAAACGATAAAGAAGAACGCGCCAACAAGCATTTACCCACCGCCGAAGATCTGAACGCCGATGTTAAAATACTCGGTAACAAGTTCATCCTCTCCCTAAATGATAACAGGGACTACCTTATAGCTTTAAAAAAGTATAAAGTAGAGTGGCATTTTGAGCCGGAATTGGCCAAAACCCTGTTCACAGCGCTAAAAAAATCGCCTGACTATGCCGAATACCTGGCAAAAACAGACGATACCATCCAAACGGATAAAGACATCATCAAATTCATTTTCAAAAAAGTAATTTTAAAATCATCATTGGCCGAGCAGGTTTTTGAAGATAAATTTATTTTTTGGCCGGTAGATAGGGATGTATTGCAGGCGTTAATTGCCAAAACATTTAAAAACTTTAGCAGCGAAGACTTTAAACAAAACCACCTGGCCGAAATTACCGGCAACTGGGCCGAAGACCGCGAATTTGTGGTTGACCTGTTTGCCAAAAGCATTCGTTTTGATACCCCGTACCAGGAGCTTATTGCTGCCAAAACTACCAACTGGGAGCCAGATCGTATTGCCATGATGGATACCCTGCTGATGAAGATGGCTATTACCGAGTTTGTTAACTTCACTTCAATACCGGTAAAGGTTACTATAAACGAGTATTTGGAAATATCAAAGGAGTTTAGCACGCCTAAGAGTAATTCATTTATAAACGGTATCTTAGACAAGATTTTGGCCGACCTTAAAACCGAAAACAAAATCAAAAAAATAGGTAGAGGATTAATAGAATAAAATAATAGATCATTCAAAAAAAAATGAAGAAACTGTTTTTAAGCTTAGTAACCGCAGGCTTGTTATTATCGGCCTGTAATCAATCAAAAACAACAGGTACAACAGCGGCTGCAGATAGCACTGCAACACCGGCTGCTGCAACAACTGCCAACGCTGCCGAAGCGCCTGTAATGAAGTTTGAAAAAGAAAGCCATGATTTTGGCAAAATTAAACAGGGTGATAAGATCAACTACGATTTTAAGTTTACAAACACCGGTAAATCGCCGTTAATTATTTCTGAAGCGCATGCCACCTGTGGCTGTACTATACCCGAATGGCCAAAAGCGCCTGTTAAACCAGGCGAAAGCGGCGTAATTAAGGTAACCTTTAACAGCGCGGGTAAAACCGGTTTGCAGGATAAGCAAATTACAGTGAGCGCCAATACCGTACCTGCCCAAACCATGGTACATTTAATTGGCGAAGTTTTAACAAAATAATTTCAATTAACTTAAACAATGATAGCAACTATTTTTTTACAGGCCGCAGCCGGCGGTGCCTTCGGTAGCTATAGTACATTAATACCAATGGTATTAATTATTGTAGTATTTTATTTTTTTATGATACGCCCGCAGGTTAAAAAACAAAAAGACCAGAAGAAATACGTAGACGAACTTAAAAAAGGCGACAGGGTTGTAACCTCAGCCGGTATCCACGGTCGTATCATCGACCTTAACGAAGCTACTTTTTTGGTTGAAGTTGATAACGGAAAAATCCGTTTCGATAAATCGGCAATTTCATTAGATGCCTCAAAAGCATTAAATACACCGGCTGTAGTTAAGTAGGTAAAAGGAGAAAGGTAAAAGGAGAAAGATGCTTTTTTCCTTAATAACTAAATAATAAAAGGCGAAAGGTGATGGGTAGTTACAGCGTAATCTGTTAACAATTACCTTTAACCTTTCGCCTTTAAGCTTTAACCTCAAAAATAATATGGCTATAGTAAAACTATCCACAACAGAAAGACGACGGCTCTCGATATTTTTCACTTGCCTGGGGTTTGCTATTGTTGCCTGGATTTTTACTACCTTATCCAGCCCCTTGCTTTTTAGTGTTGATGAGGCTTTAACTTATAAAAACTCGCCTCAGAAACGGGCCTTTCACCCCCTGCAGGCCGATACCATTAAGGCAACCATACAGGGTACGGGCTGGCAAATGTTGTTTGCCAAAATGAAACCCGAAAACAAGCCGGTGGTGGTTGATCTTTCGTCGCTGGAAACCCGTAATTATGTGGTGCTAAGCACACAAATTAAACAAATAAATACCAAGCGTGAGGCTAACCAACAGATTACCCTCATTGATCCGGATACGCTTTATTTTGATTTTAGTAACCGGCTCACCAAAAAGGTACCTGTAAAAGCCATGATGAACATCAATTACCAAAAGCAGTTTGCGGTATCGGGCAATATTACCATTAAGCCGGCGTACGTAACCATAAGCGGCCCTACAGATAGGTTACAGAAAATTGATGAATGGAAAACCGATTCGATACAGGCCGGCAAGGTAAATGAATCTATTGTTACCCGTATAAATTTGCAAGGTGTTAAAGAGGGTAATTTAACCGTATACCCTAAAACGGTACAGGTAATTATTCCGGTTGATGAGTTTACCGAGAAAACTTTAAATATCCCGGTAAAGCTTACCAATAACCATAACTACGATAACGTAAAGGTGTTTCCGCAAAAAGTGAAGGTTACTTTTACAACCTCGCTAAGCCGGTATAAGGATATGACCGAAGACCTGTTTGAAGCCACTGCCGACCTGGACCTATGGCGCGATCATGGCTACACTACGCTGCCGGTACAGTTAACCCGCTTTCCGCCGTTTTGTAAAATAGTAAAAGTGAGCCCGGCTAATATCGATTTTATCATCAAAAAATAATGCTGAAAATAGGTTTAACAGGTAATATAGGTAGTGGCAAAACCACGGTGGCCAAGGTATTTGAACTACTGGGCGTACCCGTTTTTTACGCTGATGACGAAGCTAAAAAAGTGATGGTTACTGATGTAATTCTGATAGATGCCATTAAGCAAACCTTTGGTGCCGAATCGTATTTTGAGGATGGCTCACTAAACCGTAAACATATTGCCGCTATTGTTTTTAACAATGCTGCCGAATTAGAAAAGCTGAATGCTTTGGTACATCCCGCTGTTTTCAGAGCTTTTGATAGTTTGGAGGCCAAAGCAAAAAATGCCCCCTACATTATTCGTGAAGCTGCCATATTGTTCGAAAGCGGATCATACAAAACCTGCGATCGTACGCTGATGGTCTCGGCACCGTTAAACAAACGGATAGCGCGTGTTGTGCATCGTGATGGGGTTTCAACAGATGAGGTTACCAAACGCGAAGCTCGCCAGATGCCCGAAGACGAGAAGAAAAAACTGGCCGATGATATCATCATAAACGACGATAAACAGCTGGTAGTACCGCAGGTACTGGCCCTGCACCACCAATATTTAGCTTTGGCTAATAATTTAATTTAACCCCAATAAAGCTATCTGATAAATAAACGGTAGCTTTTGCTTTATGCCTTTGGCTTTTAGCTCGAAAATATGATACTTGACGATTTTGTACTGTTAGATGATAAAGGCCTGTATTGTAAATACGGCGACTTTTATCTCGACCCCAAACTGCCCGCCAAAAACGCGATAGTTACACACGCCCACGCAGATCATGCCATTAGCGGCAATGCCGATGTGTACTGTACCCGGGCTACGGCAAGCGTTATGCAATTAAGGTATGAGCGAACCGCTGCCAAAGTTTTTCATATAGTGCCCTTTAACGAAACGTTTACTGTGGGTAACGTAAATATTACGTTTATCCCGGCCGGGCATATGCTGGGTTCGGCGCAAGTACTGATGGAGTATGAGAGCATCCGCTACCTGTATACCGGCGATTATAAGCTGCAACCCGATGCCACCTGCGAGCCAATTGAATGGGTTAAAACCGATGTGCTAATCACCGAAAGTACTTTTGCCGATCCGGCTGTTATTCATCCCGATCCGGTAGAAGAGATCAAAAAGATCAACGATATTAAGATCAATATTTTGCTGGGGGCTTATGGCCTGGGTAAAAGCCAGCGTTTAATAAACCTGATAACTGAGCATGCCCCGCAGAAAAAGATATTGGTGCACCACAAAATAATGCCCATTAACGCCATTTATGAAAATATGGGCTTTAAGCCTGGTAAGTACCAGATATATGGTCGTAAGCTAATGAAAGTGCAGGATGAGTTTGTATATATTGTACCCCCGTTTACGTTTGATAGCTACATAAGGGCTACCGGCGTAAAGCGCCTGTTTGCTTCTGGCTGGAAAAACCTGCAGGTAAACAGCCAGGATGCCCTTTTTATATCAGACCATGTAGACTGGAACGATATACTGGAAACCATTACACGCACCCAACCCAAACAGGTATGGACCTTACACGGTGATGGCAGGCATTTGAAAAATTATTTTAAAGACCAGATTTTTGTAAAAATACTTAACTGATGCTCATAGAAGGGATAGACTACTACATAAACGAAGATGGCAACTTTGTTTTTACAAAGCACTATCACCAAACACGGGGCTATTGCTGCAAAAACAAATGTTTACACTGCCCCTGGGATTATGGGAAACCCAAAGCAGCTGAAAATAAGGACGGTAGTTTAAATGAAGATTAACCACGTAGCGATAGCCTGATTGTGGTAACAACAATTTAAAAATAAATAAACATATTTGTACTTTAGTCATTAATACTATTATGCGGATAGACGACGAAATACAAAGCAATAAATTTGAGGATAATTACCACAAAGTAGTGATTAACATTGCTTACACTTCTGGCTGGATAAATAATTCTTTTCGTTGCCATTTCGATAAGTATAACCTTACGCAACAGCAGTTTAACATTCTGCGTATATTGAGGGGCCAGTATCCTAAACCGGCCACCATCAACCTGTTAAAGGAAAGGATGATAGATAAAATGTCTGATGCCAGCCGTATTGTAGATCGCCTGATACAAAAAGAGTTGGTTTCCCGTTGCACCAATAATAAAGACCGCCGCGCTGTTGATATCCGCATCAGCGAACTTGGCCTGCAAACCCTGTCTAAAATGGATGAGGAATTTAAAGCAGGCGAGTTTTTTAAAGATAAGCTTACCGACGAAGAAGCAGGCTTATTAAGTGACCTGCTGGATAAGCTGAGGGGATGATTTAGGGAAAACGAGGGTGCTCCCTGTCATTATTAGACATTGGATGTTTAAAAACAACGGGGAGCCCATACTTAGTTTTGAAAATTTCGATTTCGACAGATTGCTATTCTTCTCCTTTCAAAGTCTTTGGATAATTTTACCGCCTGCATTTTTCAGATCATTGAGCAAATGGCATCGCAAAAAGAGTCATCTACATATCTAAGCTTTACTACTTTCCTCGTGCAATATATCTAATATAGCGGGGGTTACTTTTCCAAAAAACGAGATACCGGCTGCACCATTATTCAGCGCGTATTGAATACCAGATCGTATTTCCTCATCATTTTTAAAATCGGATATATATAAGCCTGCGTATAGTGGAAACTTGCCATCTAAAAAGTGTACGCCCTCTGCTACAGCGTTGCCTATCCAGCTTACGCCTTCCTTATAAAAACCATGATATATCATAGGGCATACGCCATCCAGGTGAAAGTTTGTCCAGTCCTGCCTTACGTTACGGCGGGCAACTTCGGGAGTTGGGAACACGGCCGCTGTAATGGCCTTTTTATGTTGTTTGGCTACCTCCGAGATCTTATTTACCACCCTGATGATATTACCATACCTAAATAATCGCCACGAAAGACTGGCATCCGGATATTGGATGGCCTTTATATCCTGCCCGTATTGTTCTTTAAATTTGGCCTGGCAGACCTCACAGTAGCAAAAATCATATTCGGGCAGTTCTTTGGTTTGGTCTATTTTGTAGTGGTCCCATAGGTTTACGGGCAATATTACATCGCAATAACGCACATAATCCAGGTGAATACCATCTACATAATCTAATGCCAGTATCTTATCAACCGTAGTAGTAAGGTAATCCTGTACCTCCGGTCGCGATGGGCAAAGCCAGCGGTAATAGGTTACATAGGGTGGCTTATCGGCACATGAATCGCCGTTGCGGCTTTTGCTGTACCAATCCGGGTGCTCGGTTAATAGTTCGGCCCGGTTAAAGGTCCATATCCAGCGGTGGGCTTCTATTCCATTTGCCTTTGCCGCACGAAAGTGTTTTTCGCTATCGTTCTCAAAAAATATCCCGGTAATTCCCTTTGCCTTATACGCCGAATAAGTTGCTTTCAACAATTCATCTGTATCCTTTAAATTGGGATTTATCCAGATCCAGTTTTTCTTTACCTTTTTTTTACTTACCGGGGCATTTGCCGTAGCGGCATTGCTCAATAAAGGTAGCTGGGTAGCAACACCGGCCAACAAACCGGCTTTTAAAAATTCGCGCTTATTCATGGCGTATCGGGTTTAATTGTTCTATAAATCCTTCCTGGTTTATGGAGTATACAGCATTAGTTTTTGCATCGGTAATAGTGGCCGTAAACTGGCTGTTTAAGGCTTCGAGCTTTAGCTTATTGCCTTTACCGGCTATATCATAATTATTTTTGATCCCTAATTCATTCAACAACGATGCATACTTATGATGCTCCTTATACCACATTTTTTCGCGGTAGTAAATCAGCCATAGGTACTTCTTTTGCTCTTCGGCATAAGGCATGGTAAACACCTCATCACCGCCGTTATGCGTACTAAAAAGCAGGTATCCCCAATGCTCCGGAGTATGCATATTGACCTCGCCTTGTGGCGACCATGACCAATTATGCTCCGGCAAAGTACGCCCTGTCGAATCCTTTAGTTTTACATTGCTACCGTTAACAATTTTGGTATCATACTCCACTCTCGAAAAATTGATGCGGTAAAGAGATCCATTCCCGGGAATTTTAGGTTTTAAACCCATGGTGATGGCGCTAAAAGGGATGGCCATCTCTACCGTCCACCCTTCATCGGTATCCGTTGTATTGTTGAGCGTGCCCTGTATCTTAACTGCCGAACGCAAACCAGCGGCATCCCAGCCAATAAGCGCACTACCCATGTTGCGGTATGGTTTGTTTAAAAACAGATCGAATATGCTATTCAATGCATTTACCTCTATCTCATAATACGTATGCGTGGTAGTAGCCGGATCAATAAACACCTCAAAATCATTATCGAGATAAACAATATCATCATGATGTTTTAGCGTGGCCCATACCTGCGGATCTTTAATTTGCGCCGCCACATACAGGCAACTATCATCCCAAAGCATTTTTACATTGGTTTTATAAGTTGGCTTAGGCTTTAGGTCGCCTTCAATATCTACAAAATCCTTTGTCCACTTGGCCTGTTGCCAAACGGCATCGTTAATATCGCCATCTATAACCGGTGGCTTTGTAACGTGCTTTACTACATAGCCTTCGGGTGTTAAAAACAGGTTTTCTAATCCTGCAAACGGCGATTGTGCATTGGCTAATTGAGGTATCAATAATACCAGTAACACAAAAGCAGCTTTTATAAAGCTGCTAATTTTTGTAGTGGCTCCCATTAACTGCCCAGTTCTAAAATGCGGTCAAACTCTTCGCGTTTTAAAGCCATAACAGACAACCGGCCCTGCCTTACCAGGCCAACATCTTTTAGTTGTTCATCAGCCTTTATAGTTTCGAGGGTTACCGGCTTTTTCAAAGTTTCAACGGGCGATAGGTCAACCACCACCCAGTTAGGGTCTTCGGTAGTTGGGTCTTGATAAAACTCTTTTACTACTTTAGCAATACCAACTACTTCTTTACCATCGTTACTATGATAAAACAGCACCAGGTCGCCCTCCTGCATTAGCTTTAAGTTATTACGGGCCTGATAGTTGCGCACACCATCCCAAAACGTACGGCCATCTTTATTAAACTTTTCCCAGCTATATTTTACGGGTTCACTCTTAACTAACCAATGCTGCATTTTACTTCAAAATATGTATGCCGTAAAGATGTTAAAAAGCTTCGATAAGTTGAGGACACTTTTGTAAAAAGATAGAAATGCGTACCCCGGCTATTTCCAAAGGAGTTAGCCTGGGTACACATCTTTTAGTAAAAAGAAATGGCTATTTGATAAAGCGAGACTGCTCTCCCGCGAGGTTAGCGAAGCGTAACTCGTGGGTAAAACTGGTTGAAGCCTTTGGCTTCCGTTCACCTATATACTGAAACCATAATCGTCACGAGTTAAAACCTCGCGACAGTTATTCTTACCCCCTATCAGGCGCAAAATCCGCTATCCCGATACTGGTTTTAGTACCCGAAATAACTTCCTGCACCAGTAAGCCTGTTGCGGCTGCTAAACTCAGGCCCATCATTCCGTGTCCGGTGGCAATTACCAGGTTATTGAAATTTTTATTTCGGCCGATATAAGGCAAACCATCTGCAGACGACGGACGGAAACCAAACCAGATATCTTTTTCTGCCGGTACAGCGGGTTTTAAGCCCGGGAAGTATTTAGGTACCGATTCTACAATTCCCTTAACGCGGTTCATGTTGATGCGGCTGTTTATTTTATCCAGCTCCATGGTACCACCGTAACGCAGGCCGCCGTTCATAGGCGTAATGGCTACACGGGCTTCGGCTAACAGGGCCGGGATCTGCATAGATGCAACCTCTTCCTTCACATTAAAGGAATAGCCTTTACCCGGCATCAGCAATATTTTAACACCCAGTAATTTCCCTATCGCAGGCGACCATGAGCCCCCCGCAACAATATATTGGTCGGCAGTAAATTCTTCGTTGTGCGATAAAACACGGGTAACCTTGCCCCCCGCTGTGTCAATTTTGGTAACCTCTTTATTGGTAACCAGGTTTACACCTTTACCTTTCAGGTGTTTGATAAGGGCCGTCATTAATTTATTGGGCGATAGATGCGCATCACAACGGTAATGTACCGCACCCAATACATCAAGCTCCAGGTTAGGTTGTAATTTAACGCATTCGGCCGGGGTAAGCACGGCCATATCCAAACCAAGTTCACGGGCTTTTTCGGCCATGTGGGCTTCTTCTTCGCCGGCCTTTTCTGTTTTGTAAAACATCAGGATGCCTTTTTCAACCAGGTCGAAATCAAAGCCGGGCTCTTTGCTCAGATCCGAGTAAAGCTTTTTACTGAGTAACGATAATTCGGTTAGCGGTATTGCAGACCGTTCAACATGCCCTGCATTGGCTTTTTGTAAAAACTTTAATCCCCACGAAACCAGTTGAGGATTCAACGATGGCCTTACATAAAAAGGGCTTTTACTGTTAAACATCCATTTGATGCCCTGCGATACCATGCCAGGTGTAGCCAACGGTATAAAGTGACTTGGCACTATCATACCCGCGTTGCCGTAAGAGCAGCTATCAGTCATATCGCCCCTATCAAGCACCGTAACCGCGTGCCCCGCCTTTTGTAAATAATAAGCCGAACTTAATCCAACGATGCCACCACCAATGATCAGCACTTTTGCCATATTTTTTTGAAGCTTAAAGCTTAAGGCATCATGCCGAAAGCTTGAATTTTTACCAACCGTCATTGCGAGGCACGAAGCAATCCCCAACTATACAGGGCCAACTTGCGTGGCCGACCTGCTAATTGGAGATTGCTTCGTGCCTCGCAATGACGGGTTTGTTTATAGATCCCAGACTTACGAAGGTTTAAAAACTTCGTAAGTCTTTCGCCGAATTGTTATCCCCTTTTTGAGGCTACAGATTTTACAACTCGCAATGACGCTTTTTTTATTTTTATATCACCTGAAACCCATGCGCGTACGGGTCATCATCATCAATCTTGATGGTGTTATAACCGTAAACTTTGGCCCAGCCTTCTACACTTGGAATAATGGCATCCAGTTCGCCTATTTTCACCACTTCTTCTACCTTGCCAATAAATTTACTGCCGATGATGCTTTCGTGGATAAAAGGCTCGCCAACTTTAAGTTTGCCTTTGGCATGCCACTGCGCCATACGTGCAGATGTACCGGTACCACAAGGCGACCTGTCTATAGCCTTATCGCCATAAAAAACAGCGTTACGGGCGGTTGATGTTTCATCTAATACCGCACCTGCCCAAAGGATATGGGTACAGGTGTTTATGGTTGGATCTTGCGGATGCACAAACTGGTATTTTTCGTTGATGCGCTTACGCAATACCTGGCTCCAGGCTATCAATTGCCCCGCGGTATAGTTTTCTATACCCGCAAAGTTTGGCTGCGGATCAACAATAGCGTAGTAGTTACCGCCATAAGATACATCAATAGTAAGCATACCAAGATCCGGGCATTCTACCTCCAAGTTTGTAGCTGCCAGGTAGGCGGCCACGTTTCTAAGTTTAACCGAGGTAACTTTTTTACCTTCCTGCTTGTATTCTATCAACACAAGGCCCGCCGGTGCTTCCATACGTACAATGCCTGGTACTTTAGGGCTAATTAGGCCTTCTTCAATAGCAATGGTAATGGTGCCAATGGTACCATGCCCGCACATAGGTAAACAACCGCTGGTTTCTATAAACAAAACAGCTACATCATTTGCAGGATCATGAGGCGGAAACAGAATACTGCCCGACATCATATCGTGCCCCCTTGGCTCAAACATCAGGCCGGTGCGTATCCAGTCGTACTCTTTTAAAAAATGCTGGCGCTTCTGGCTCATGTTATCGCCCTTAAGCGTTGGGCCACCACCTGCAACCACCCTTACCGGGTTACCGCAGGTATGCGCATCTATACAGAAAAATGTTTTACTACTCATATATAAGCCGAAAGCTTAAGGCACAAGGCCAAAAGCTTCAATTATTTGTTTACAGATGATTACTTACGCTTCAACTTCGCTTAGTTTACCCCAGCTACCAACAGGCAACTCCGGGCGAATAGCTATAGCATCGTTAATAATCTTTAATACGTTGGTACGCTCTTCGCCAATTAATGGTAAACGCGGGGCACGTACGTTTTCGGTTCCTATGCCGTTTGCTACCTCGGCCAGTTTAATGTACTGTACCAGTTTGGGGTGAATATCCAATTCCAGTACCGGTAAAAACCAACGGTAAATGGTTAAAGCTTCGGCTATTCTGCCTGCTTTTACCAAACGGTAAATAGCAACTGTTTCTTTAGGGAAAGCATCAACCAAACCGGCCACCCAGCCATCGGCACCCATTACCAGGCTTTCCATAGCCAATGGATCAACTCCCGTAAATATGGCGTAACGGTTACCAAAACGGTTAAACATTTTAGTTACGTTTGATACGTTACGGGTTGATTCTTTTACCGCCTGGATGTTTTTATAAACGGCTAATTTCTCAAACATATCCAGCGTAACTTCAATTTTATAGTCAACCGGGTTATTATATATCATTATGGGCAATTGGGTGCTTTCGGCAACCGCGCCTATGTAGGCCAAAGTTTCGCGTTCTTCGCTGTTGTAACGCATCGGCGGCAACAACATTAAACCATCGGCACCGGTATCAAACGCCCTCTGGGCACAGGCTACAGCTGCTTTAGTGGTTTGCTCGGCAATATTAAGTATTACAGGTACTTTGCCGTCTACATAATCAATAGTATGTTTTAATAACGCGAACTTTTCATCATCGCTCAGCACACTGGCTTCGCCTAATGATCCGCCTAAAATAAAACCATCTACGCCAGCTTCAAGCTGCGCTTTAAGGTTTACATCAAATGCAGCAAAATCCAATTCGTCATTGTCGGTAAACTTGGTAGTTACCGCAGGGAACACGCCTTTCCAGTCAAAAGTTATCATTGTTATTTATTTTTATCAAAAGTACGGGTGAATACTAAGTTATTGAACTAACAAATTAGCAATCATTAGCCGTATTTTAGCCACTATAGGAGTTTTTTGTTAAAAAAAGGTTATTGATACGTTTTTTAGGGTTAAGATATGGCTAAGGTTAGTATATTAGAACCAGCCATTGCACCAATTATCCAATACCTTTTTTTACCGCAGAAAAAATAAGTTGTCTGTTGATAACTGCCAACTTAAATTATTAAATTAGTACTATGTTTCCAACTATAGGGCATCTTGTTTATTACCTTTTCGGGGTCAATTTTACGTTCCCGGTGCAAACGTTGGGCTTATTTATGGCCTTGTCTTTTTTATTTTCGTACATGGTTTTCAGTTCCGAATTTAAACGATACGAGGCATTAGGAAAAATACAGGCATTTAGTCGTACGGTAATGATAGGGCAGCGGGCTTCGCTGGCCGAGATCAGTGTAAACTCCTTATTAGGATTTTTGCTGGGGTTTAAGGCCTTTGGCGCCATGTTTAACTACACCATTTTTGGAGCTAATCCGCAGGCTTACCTGTTATCTATACAAGGCAACCTGGTAATGGGTATACTCACCGGGGCGGTATTTGGCCTTTGGGTTTATGCCGATAAAAAAGAAAAAGAACTGGAGCATCCCAAATTGACAGAAGAAACCGTACACCCCTACCAACTAATGGGCTTGCTTGTTTTTTCCCTTGGCTTTTTTGGCTTTATAGGCGCAAAGCTTTTTGATACGGTTGAGCACTGGAATAACTTTAGGTACAACCCGGTAGGAACACTGTTTAACGTACACGGATTTTCTTACTACGGCGGCCTTATATTTGGTGCACTCACCTATTTGTATATCTGCCACAAAAAAGGAATGAAACTGGTTCACCTGGCCGATATCGGTTCGCCGGGAATGATGCTGGCGTATGGCATTGGCCGTATAGGCTGCCAGCTATCTGGCGATGGCGATTGGGGGATAGTGAACAATTTTGCCAAACCCGGCTTTTTGCCGCAATGGATGTGGGCCTTTAAATATCCACATAATGCTATTAATGCAGGCATTCCGTTACCAGACTGCACCGGCGATTATTGTAACCAGCTGGTACAGGGCGTTTACCCCACTCCCTTTTATGAAGCCACCATTTGCTTGTTGTTTTTTGCGCTGATGTGGACTTACAGAAGCAGGATCATCACTCCCGGTTTTATGTTTTTTTTATACCTGGTATTAAATGGCGGCGAGCGGTTTCTGATAGAACAGATCCGCATTAACCCTAAATATAACATCCTGGGGGTGATGTTTACCCAGGCCAGCTTTATTGGCTTGCTGATGGTGCTTGGTGGTTTAATTGGTTTTGCATCATTAGCAATAAACCACAAAAATAACTTGCAAAGCCGGCAGCATGCTGTGTAAGTTTGTGCGCCCAATTATTGCTTTAACCCCACACCTATAAAATGAAAAAGTTTGCAGTTGCCTGTTCACTATTTTGCGTATTTGCCTGCCTGCAAACTATAGCGCAAACCAATACTACCCCCATTAACCTTACCGACCTGAAATTTACCGTTGAGGCCGCCCCCGAATGGAGCGCACTTTTAACACGGCAAACCGGATGGTTTGGCGGCGATGGTATTTATACCATACCTCTTAATGGTGTAGAAAACCGGCAGGCCAAAGCCAACGATAAAATCCTGTTTATTTTTAGTGACAGCATGATTGGTAAAATTGAGAACGGTACCATGGCACCAGGCTATAAAATGATCCATAACTCGGTTGCTTATTTAAATGGAATAGCACCCGCAAACCAACAAATGAAATTTACCTGGGATACCGATAAAACGGGGGCTGCCGAATCTGTATTTATACCCCATACCGCCCAAACCGATACCAGCGATTACTATTGGCTGGGCGATGGCTTTGTAAACCAGGAACTGAACAATGCCATTTATATTTTTGGTTACCGGGTGCGCAATGTAAGTACCGGCGCGTTTGGATTTAAAGAAGTAGGCAATACGCTGATAAAGATACCGGCCAGTGCAAAACCGCCTTACAAGGATATAAAGCAAATGGACACCCCGTTTTATCTCACAGATAAAAACGGCGATATAGGTTCGTTTGGTGCCGGCATTTATGTAAATACAACCAAAGCAGCCGCACCAAAGCCCGATGGATACATTTACATTTATGGTGTACGCGGCATGGGCAAAAACCTGATGGTTGCCCGCGTTGCCCCCAAAGATTTTGAACAGTTTAATAAATGGACGTTTTACGACGGTGCCAACTGGGTAAAAGACATGGGCAAAGTGGCCGACGTTACCAACAATGTATCTAATGAGTTAAGCCTAACCGCGCTACCCGATGGTCGGTACGCCCTTATTTTCCAGGTTGGTGGGATGACTACCACCGTAGGCATGCGTATAGGTGCCACGCCATATGGCCCCTTTGGGCCGGTAATAAAAGTGTGGGATTGCAAACCCGACCTGGAAGAAAAAACTTTTGTAGTTTATAACGCCAAGGCCCACCCCAGTCTCTCTGCCCCCGGCGAACTGCTCATCAGCTATAATATCAACTCTATTGACTTTATTCCAGATTTGATGAAACACCCTAATTTGTACAGACCGAGGTTTATAAGGATGAAGATTTCTGAGAGTAGCAAGTAGAGAGTATCAGGTATCAAGACTGATATTTCTGAAAAAATACATATTTCAAAAAATCTTAATACTAACTACTTGACACTTGCCACTAAAAAACATACCTTAGCTAAATCAATTTAGCTAACCTCTTCAAATGAAAAAATTCTTACTGTTTGCCGGCATTATTATGCTGTGTAGTTTCGAGCCTAAAAAGCCTGTTAAGGTAGTGTTCTTTGGCGATTCTATTACGGAGTATGGCGTACAGCCAACTGGTTTTATAACTCTTATTCAACAACGTTTAAAGGCGGAGCAAAAGGACAGTGATTATGAGGTTGCCGGCGCAGGTATTGGCGGTAATAAAATTTACGATCTGTACCTGCGCTATGAAGATGATGTACTTACAAAAAATCCGGATGTGGTGGTAATCTGGGTTGGGGTGAACGATGTATGGCACAAACGCATGTTTGGAACCGGCACCGATTGGGATAAGTTTGGCCGCTTTTACACAGCACTTATTAAAAAGATGCAGGCCAAAAACATTAAGGTGATAATTTGTACACCGGCCAGCGTTGGCGAAAAAACCGACTACAGCAACGAACTGGATGGCGACCTCAATAAATACTCCAACCTTATTCGCGACGTAGCTAAACAAAACAATTGCGACCTGGTAGATTTCAGGACTTTGTGCCACAATTATAACGTAAAAAACAACCCATCAAATAAAAGCGAAGGTATACTAACCAAAGACGGCGTTCACCTGAATGATGAGGGCAATAAATTTGTGGCCGACATTTTTTATAAAACCTTATTCAAATAAAATAAGGTTTTTAATTGATTTTTTGCTAAATCGATTTATTACATATATTTGTACACTTTATGCCGGCACCTATTATCGGCATCAGCCATTTTATAACACCAAATGAAAACACGGATACTTACTTGCGTTGCTACGCTTTTATGGGTAAATTGCCTTTTTGCGCAGGATGCCAGCCTGGTTAAATATGTAAACACCCGGCAGGGTACCAACACCAAGTACGAGTTTAGCTACGGCAACACCTACCCTGCCACTGCCTTGCCCTTTGGAATGAACACCTGGACAGCCCAAACCGGTAAAAACGGCGACGGCTGGAAATACCAATACTTTGAGCATACCATTCGTGGTTTTCAGCAATCGCATCAGTGCAGTTCGTGGGTAAATGACTACGCGGTGTTTTCGCTGATGCCGGTAACCGGTGCGCTCACTGTTAATGAAGACAAACGTGCCGCGACTTTTAAACACGAGAACGAAACCGCCCAGCCCAGTTATTACAAAGTAAAACTGGACAATAATATCACCACCGAAATGACGCCGACCGAACGTGGTGCACATTTGCGTTTCACTTTCCCTAAAGGGCAGGGCTCGTACCTGGTACTTGATGGCTATACCAAAATGAGTATGGTAAAGATCATTCCGCAGGAGCACAAAATAATTGGCTGGGTAAACAATTGTCGCTGGGCACCACAGGGTTTTAAAAACTATTTTGTGCTCACCTTTGATAAACCCTTTGCTGATTATGGTACCTGGGAAAACAAAAAAGATAAGCTATCGCCCAAAAACTTAAGCGGCGAGGGTGATGGTATTGGTGCCTACCTTAAATTTAAAGATGGCGAAACCGTGCAGGCCAAAGTAGCATCGAGCTACATAAGCCCCGAACAGGCAGAACTTACCTTACAAACCGAACTGGGCAAATACCGGGGCTTTGATGATACCCGCAAAGCTGCCGACCAGGTTTGGAACGCTTTGTTGGGCCGCATGAAAATTGAAGGTGCTACCGAAGATGAAAAGGCTACATTTTACAGCTGTATGTATCATGCCAACCTTTTCTCGCACCAGTTTTTTGAATATGGTAAAGATGGTAAGCCTTATTACTATAGTCCTTATGACGGTAAAGTGCACAATGGCTTTATGTATACCGATAATGGCTTTTGGGATACTTTTCGCGCGCAATTCCCGCTTAATACCATTATTCACCCCAAAATGCAGGGGCAGTATGTACAGGCTTTATTAGATGCGCAGCAGCAATGCGGTTGGCTGCCGGCCTGGTCGTTCCCGGCCGAAACCGGGGGGATGCTGGGTAACCATTCCATATCACTGTTAACCGATGCCTGGGTTAAGGGCATCCGTACCTTCGACCCAAAACAGGCTTTGGCGGCGTACTACCACGAGGCTACCAATAAAGGCCCATGGGGCAGCGCCAACGGAAGACCCGGTTGGAAGGAATATTTTGCCGATGGCTATGTACCCTATACCTCCGAAACCTTAGGAGCAACTGCCTGGACGCTGGAATTTGCCTATGACGATTTTTGCGGATACCAGCTGGCCAAACAAACCGGCAACACTTATTACGAAAATGTTTTTGGCAGGCAGATGTATAACTACAAAAACCTGTACGACCCCAAAACCCGCTTTATGCGTGCCAAGGATGCTAAAGGCAACTGGATTGAGCCCTTCGACCCGATGGATTGGGGCGGCCCCTACACCGAGGGTAATGCATGGCACT
The DNA here is from genome assembly GCF_014205845.1 of Mucilaginibacter cryoferens. GTDB lineage: Bacteria > Bacteroidota > Bacteroidia > Sphingobacteriales > Sphingobacteriaceae > Mucilaginibacter. The sequence goes on along the minus strand of NZ_JACHCR010000008.1, from coordinate 20,707 downwards.
GGACCTGGTCGGTTTTCCAGGATGTGCAGGGCCTAATAAACCTGATGGGCGGCGATAAAAATTTTACAGATAAAATAGACTCGGTATTTACCGAACCCGGCACCATTAAAGTAGGCGGCTACGGGCAGGTAATCCACGAGATGACAGAAATGGCAGCCTTTAAAATGGGCCAGTACGCGCAGGGTAACGAACCTGTTCACCACCTGTTGTATATGTACAACTATGCCGGTCAGCCATGGAAAGCGCAACAACATTTGCGCGAGGTGATGGATAAAATGTACAATGCCAGCGAAAACGGCTACCCCGGCGATGAGGATGAAGGTCAGATGTCGTCATGGTATGTATTGAGTGCGGCAGGTATTTACAGTGTTTGCCCTGGTACCGATGAGTATGTGATAGGCAGCCCAGCCTTCAAAAAAATGACCATCACGCTAGAGGATGGTAAAAAGTTTGTGATAGAGGCCAATAACAACAGTAAGCAAAACGTGTATATCCAGTCGGCCACGCTTAATGGCAAGCCTTACACCCATAATTTTATCAAGCACAGCGATATTATGGCGGGGGGCATCCTGCATTTCGAAATGGGCGATAAACCAAATATGAATCGCGGCCTGGCTGCCGAAGACAAACCTTTTTCGCTCACAAAAAACGCATCAAACTAAACATCCCCTATAATGCCTTTCAATTTTTCCTCTGCTTTAAAAAGAGCCATTCTAGTGATCTGTGTTGCTGCCTGCACCCGGGCATCGGCACAGGATATTGTATACCTCAACAGCGCCAACCCGCAAGCCAACTGGAAAGTAAAAGCCCAGGCTGAGGTGGGCGTAGATAGTGTTAATATTTATAAACCCGGCTACAATGCTGCCAGCTGGGTTAAAGGCATAGTGCCCGGCACAGTGTTCAACGCTTATGTAGTGGCCGGTCTGGAAAAAGCCCCCAACTTTGGCGATAATATTTACAAGGTTGATAAAGCAAAATATGACCGTAACTTTTGGTACCGCACCGAGTTTAAGATCCCGCCGAGTTACACTAAAGAAAAGATTTGGTTAAACTTTAAGGGCATTAACCGCAAGGCCGAGATCTATCTTAACGGTAAACAAATTGGCTTTTTAGATGGCTTTATGCAACGCGGTAATTTTGATGTTACGGGCCTGGTGAGTAAAAATAGCGTAAACGTATTAGCGGTATTGGTATACTGCCCCATTAATCCTTTGGTTAACTACGCCAGCCCCACCTATATACCAAGTGCCAGCTGGGACTGGATGCCTTATGTACCGGGTTTAAACTCGGGCATTACCGATAAGGTATACCTGAGCAATACGGGCAGTATCACGCTGCAAGATCCATGGATGAGAACAGATTTGCCCACCAATGCCAGGGCCGACGTATCCATTGCTGTGGGCGTAAAAAATAGTACATCTAAATTTCAAACCGGTGTTTTAAGTGGGGTGATCCAGCCGGGGAATATCCAATTTTCGCAAAAAGTATTTGTAGGCGGCAACAGTACTGCCGATATCAAACTGGATAAAAAACGCTTTGAACAACTGGCCATCAACAGCCCAAAACTATGGTGGCCCAATGGCTACGGCGAACCTAATTTATACACCTGTAAACTAAGCCTTAAACTGGGCGATGAGGTATCTGATAGCCAGACCATCAAGTTCGGCATCAAAAAATACAGTTACGATACCGTGGGCAACGTTTTACATGTATTTGTGAACGGCACCCGCGTGTTTTTAAAAGGCGGTAACTGGGGTATGGCCGAATACATGCTGCGTTGCCGTGGCAACGAGTACGATACCAAATTGAAACTGCATCGGGAAATGAACTTTAACATGGTACGCAACTGGATAGGATCGACCACCGACGATGAATTTTATGATGCCTGCGATAAATACGGTATGATGATATGGGACGACTTCTGGCTCAACTCCATCCCCAACCTGCCAAACGATGTTAACAATTTTAATGCTAACGCGATAGAAAAGATCAAGCGTTTCCGTAATCACCCATCAATAGCCATTTGGTGCGGCGATAACGAAGGCACACCCATGCCTCCATTGAACGGTTGGCTGGCCGAAGATATCAGCAATTACGATGGTGGCGACAGGCGTTATCAACCCAACTCGCACGCCGGTAGTTTAACCGGCAGCGGTCCGTGGACAAACTTTGATCCGCGCTGGTATTTCAGCAGGTTCCCTAATGGCTTTGGCGGTTCGCCGGGCTGGGGGTTGCGCAGCGAGATTGGTACGGCGGTGTTTACCAATTATGATAGCTTTAAAAAATTCATCCCGAAGGATAAGCTATGGCCGCGTAATGAAATGTGGAACCTGCATTTCTTTGGCCCGTCGGCAGGGAATGCCGGTCCGGATAGGTATGATGAGGGGATAAACAAACGCTACGGCACGGCAACGGGCATACAGGATTATTGCCGCAAGGCGCAGCTGCTCAACATCGAAACCAATAAGGCCATGTACGAGGGTTGGGAAGATAATATGTGGGAAGATGCATCGGGCATTTTAACCTGGATGAGCCAATCGGCCTATCCATCGCTGGTATGGCAAACTTATGATTACTATTACGATTTAACAGGTGCCTACTGGGGAGCCAAAAAAGCCTGCGAACCGCTGCACATTCAATGGAACCCGGTAAATAACTCGGTTAAGGTAATTAACACCACCGGCAGCAATGTAAGCGATTTAACAGCCTATGTAGAGGTATATAACAGCGATGGCAAGCCGGTAGCCGAATACCATCAAACCAAACAGGTAGATGCCATTGCCAACACGGCCGTAAACTGCTTTACCATTAAATTTACAGAAGAGCATACCAACCTGGCTTTAAACAAACCAACGGTGGCATCATCGGCAGAAAACATGGAGGCTACTTTGGCAACCGACGGCAACAGCGGCAGCCGCTGGGCCAGCAGGCAAAACGATAATGAATGGATCTATGTAGACCTGGGTAGCGAGCAAACGGTGAACGGCGTAAAATTAAACTGGGAGGAAGCCTATGGCAAAGCCTTCAAGATACAGGTATCCAACGATGCCAAACAATGGCGCGATGTGTATGATACCGAAGATGGCCACACGGGCGTACAGCAAATTACTTTTGATGAAACCAAAGCCCGCTACGTGAAAATGCAGGGCATACACCGCGGCTCGGGCTGGGGTTACTCGCTTTGGGATTTTGAGATATATGGCGGCGAACCAAAAAGTAACGGTTTAAGCGATGTGCATTTCATCAAATTAAAGCTAACCGATAAAACAGGCAAGCTGATATCCGATAATTTTTACTGGCGCGGCAACAAACGCACCGATTTTACCGCGCTGAACAACCTGCCCAAAGTGAATTTGAAGGTAAACTCAAAAGTTACTAAAACGGATGGCAAGTACTACATTAATGCCACCATTACCAACCCGGCATCGTCACCGGCGGTAGCATTTGCCATAAGGGCGCAGGCGGTGAGGAAAAGTAACGGCGAGCAGATACTACCTGCCTTAATGAACGATAATTATTTTAGTTTGGTGAGGGGCGAAAGCAAAAACATTAAAATAGAGTTTGATGCCGGTGTGTTGGGTAATGATAGCCCGGTGCTATTAGTACAGCCATATAACGATCCTATAAAACCAGAATAATAAAACTTATTGAAATTAAGAGCCTGTTTAGATTTCTTTTAAGAATGTTTTTATACGCGTCATTAAGCACATATACAGCCGTTATTGCAAGGCACGAAGTAATCCCAAACTATACAGGGGATGACCTGCAAAGCTACTCTGTAAAGCCTACCGTGTGAACACAATAGCCCATTCCCTGGCCGGCAATCTCATGAAGAAAAAATGAAGAAAAACTTACCCTGCGTTTATGCTTAAACCTTATTGTCTCCCTCTTGTCATTAAGAAAAAAGGAAAAGAAACTACTTATGAAAAAGATCCTAAAAAGCATTGTTTTAATTGCGGGCCTTGCAGTTGCAACGCCGCAGGTTTACGCGCAGGTAAGCGTGGGTATAAGCATATCGGCAAATATTGCACCACCTGCTTTACCGGTTTACACACAACCCGCTTGCCCCAACGACGGTTATATATGGACGCCTGGCTACTGGGCTTATGCCGATCCGGATGGTTACTATTGGGTACCGGGCGTGTGGGTTAGCCCACCACGCTACGGTGTATTGTGGACTCCCTCTTACTGGGGCTTTGAAGGCGGCGTTTACGGATTTCACGCCGGTTACTGGGGGCCACATGTTGGTTTTTACGGCGGCATTAACTATGGTTACGGCTATGGCGGTGTAGGCTTTGGCGGCGGCGTTTGGGCTGGTAATTCATTCAGGTATAACACGGCGGTGGCTAACGTAAATACAACCGTAATACACAACACTTACGTAAACAATACGGTAATTAATAACAATACCACTGTAAACCGTACCAGTTTTAATGGCCAGGGTGGTATACAGGCCAGGCCTAATGAGCAGGAACGTACCGCAATGAACGAGCGCCACGTGCAGCCTACCTCAAACCAGGTAAGCCACCAGGCAAATGCCAGCCACGACCGTAGCCAGTTTGCATCTGCCAACCACGGCACACCGCATACCGCGGCGATGAACGAAGTAGGCGGCAGAAAGTTTGATCAGCAAGGGCGTGCTGCCAACGGCTCTCATCCAGGCAACCCGGGAAACGACCAACAAAACAAAAACAGCAATGCTATTGCTGCCGATAAGCACAACGCCAATAACGTGCACTCTGGCAATAACCCGGCTGCTAACCAACAACAACGGATAGCACAGGGCCAACGCAACGGCCAGATGAACGCCGGTCAGCCTGCCCATGCAGAAAACCACCAGCAAAACATTAACCGGAATGTACATGCAGACAGGCAGGCCAACAATGGCAACTTAAACAGGCAACAACCCCGGCAGGTAAGTCACCAGCAAAATCATGCAAGCAGGCCAGCTGGCCACCCGCATCACGGATAGCCCCAAAAAAAGTTCTATCATAAATTTAAAGCCGCCGTTTGTTAATGGCGGCTTTTTTGGGTATGGCAACTTTTACACCCCCTTGTTACCAACCGGGATGTAAACCGATACCAGCGTACCCTTCCCTACCTCAGAATCCAGCTCAACCTTACCTTTTAAAAAGTTAATGCGCGATCTGAGGTTATTAAGCCCCATGCCGCTATACATTTCGGGGTGCGAGGTATCAAAGCCTTTGCCGTTATCCTCTATGGTAAGGCTGATGTTAGCCTCATCCCGCATTAATGATATATCAACCCGGCTGGCGTTGGCGTGCTTCATTACGTTGTTTACGCTCTCCTGTAATACCCGGTACAAAATTATTTCGATGGTATCATTAAAAGGTGCATCAAACCCCTTACTAAAAAAGTTAATGGCGATAGCATCACTCCCTATGTTTTCAATAAACTGTTTAATTACCTGGGCCAGCCCTGTTTTATGAAGCGCCCAGGGCATCATGTTGTGCGATATGGTGCGCACCTCTCTAAAACCATAGTCGACCAGGTTAATCGCTTTTTCAAAACGTTTTCGCTGCTCATCGTTTATAAAAGGCAGCTCGCCCCCGATAACCGTTAAATTAATTTTTGCTGCCGACATGGTTTGGCTCACACTATCGTGCAAATCCTGCGCTATACGCCGCCGCTCGCTTTCTTCGGTTTCAATAATAGCCTGCATGGCCAGGTTGCGTTGCTTTAGCCGGGTTTGCTTGTAATAAATAAAAACTATTACCAGCATCAGCAGTACAAAAACTACGATGCCTGTCATCCAGTAGTTGCGCTTGGTAATTTCAAACTGTTGTTGCAGCAGCTGGTCTTCGCGCTGGGTTATTTCATATTTAGTTTGCAGTTCATCAATAGTTGATGATTTTTTGGCATTCCCGGGTGCGTTTAGGTCTGCCCGCTTTTTTAAATAAACCAACGATTGGCGGTAATCGCCGGTTTGGCCATACAGGTCGGCTATTTCGTTGAGGGCACTGCCCTGCATATCGGTATAGTTTATTTTGGCCGCGTATTGTAAGCAGCTTTGCAGGGCATCCAGCGCCTGGGGATACTGCCGTTTGCTTTTGTAAAGCAAGCCCAGGTTAAAGTAGTTAATGGTGAGCGCCAGGGTATCGTTCAATGATCGTTTGGTATCAATGTTTTTTAAAATATCCTGTACCGATTCGTTCTTCTGCCTGATACTGCCTATCACATCAACCATAAAATTATGACTGTAAGCCTCAGAAGTACTTTGTTTGCTTTTATTAACAAAATCCAGTGAGTCGCTGATATCAAAAGATTGTCTGTAGTAATTGAGGGCTTCGCGGTAGCTATGCTTGTACTCATATAACAACCCGGTAGCACTTAAGGCAGTCATCAAAATTAGCCGGGAGCCGGTTTTAGGGGCAATATCAATTACGGTGTTATAAAGTTCGATGGCTTTATCATAGTTTTTAACTTTGCCATAGTGTTGCGCCAGTTGTGCGTAATTACCGGCCAAAGTATCCTGCCGGCTTATGGTGCTTAAAACGGTGACCGCTTTACTATAATAGTCGGTAGCAGCATCATAATCGCCTTTTTGGTAATTGGCTTTTCCAATATCCCTTAACAGCAAGCCTGTAGCTTTTTTATCGTTTAGTTTGGCGGCAAGTTCCAGTCCTGTTTTTGCTATCGCGATGGCATCATCCGGATTTTTGGCAGAGACGTAACCCGTAATTTGCAATGTCGCGCTTAAACGTTTTTGGGCAGATGCTTTACCGGATACAACTTTTTTTAAACTATCGATGTTTTGACCGGAACACGGAATTATAGCAAAAAGCAGTAAAAGCGAAAATAGGTATTTCATATCCGGATATGTGTTCCCATTTAAAGGTAGTGATTTGAAACTTACCTGCAAAAATGGAAGCAATTGAGCTATGTATCTATTGATACTCATCCTACCCCGGGCTACTGTGCAGGAGCACAGTAGTACCCGGGAAAAGGACTCCCCCTAATTTTCGAACATATGGCTGTTCAAATTCGTTGTTATAAGCAATTTACCGCATACCAACCGGCGTATGTTTTATGACGATTGGTATGCATCTAACGAAAAAAGCTCGAAGTTTGTAATAATCAATATGAGCAGTGCCGATAGTATCGCCAAAAAGAAAAACAGGTTTTCCCTACGCCGGGCACCCATTATATCAGGAATTTTGCCGGTGCCCTGCAGCCTGTTAAATTTAAGTTTGTACTTACGCGATAACACAATAAAGACAACAGGGATAATGTAAATCAAGTACTCTAAATTACCGATCATAACGCATTTATTTTAGGTTAAACAATGTGGTTTTAATACAAGGAGCAAAGCCCATAATTTGGGGCTGCTGCTTACCCCTTTTTTGTATACCACAATTTTATGCACTACTAATAAGGCACACAATACAAAGCAGTTGGTATTTTTTGAAAGGCCGGTAAAATGTAGATTTACAATAATTTAATACCGTTTAGTGTTGCTATTAATGTGGCACGCTACACTAATTAATAAAAAATATTAACTTTAATACTGCAATGGCTATAGAGGCACAGCCTCGGCATAAACCTGTGTTACGGTTGTAAAACATCATATTATTAGGCTAAAACCAATTAATAGTTTATAACAGGCTATGGGCTTTTATAAAAAGATAATTATTGAATGGAAACATACATAAGTAAAAACAAACGAAAGATCTGGCCTGGCGGCAAATTACTGCCGGTTTTGATTTTAACGTTGATAATTGTTGGCGGCTACCTAAGTCCGGCAAGGGCCCAAAGCAAAGCCAATCAGTCTGATTGGAATGTGCCGCCACCAATACCGCCACCATTGCACCCGGGTACTACAACAAAAGCAGGCAGCAACGGCAAGGTTACAGCAGATAAGTCTGTTGTATTAAGTGTAAGCGATATTCCGCCGGTTGCGTTGCCGGTTGGGCCGCCTGTACAAATGCCTGTTTTGGCTGCTATTACAACAACGCCCCCCCCGGTAAATGCTCCGCGACAACCAACCATACCCGGTACCGATGCCGGCCTTACCGAAATACCACCGCCTAACGTGCCGGATGCACCACCTTTGCCCACGCAATCGGTTAATGATGCGCCTGTTACCACCATTCCAGATCTGCCTATTCCAGAATCGCCAGAATTACCGGCCCAACCTGCCCAGCCAATCTCATCGGGCCAGGCAACAGGTACGCCTGGTATTATCCCGGTAATGCCCGAAGTACTTAGCCAACCCTCTCCATCGATACCTGCGGGTGCCGGAGCTGATGCATGGTTTATCCCTTCCATACCAGAAAATACAAATCTTAAGCTCACCGGCCCTACAGGCACAAAAGCTACTAAAACCGGCGGCAAGGGCCCAAAAAAAGTTAAACCTCACACCGTTAAAAAATAAAGCAGGTCGGCTTATTCAAAAGTCGGCATAGTAACCATGGCATATTTTAAACATATATTAATTATAATATTAACATCTATCAGTGCTGTTGCCAGCGCACAGATGAGGTTTAGGGAGGGCGACGAATTTTTGCGGCAGGTAATTACAAAATCGAGCTGCGTATTACAGCGCGGCAGCCAAACACTGCATGTAGGTTCGGTTTCGCGCGTTGTTAAAACCTACAAAGTAACCGATGTAAATGATAAAGCAGCATCTTTTACCATTACCACAGATAAACTTATTGATACCGTAAACGCCATGGACCAAAACATGGTGTACAACTCTGCCAAACCAGCCGATCCAAATTCGAGCATACAGGTTGGCTTGCAAAAAATGGCAAATGCCCAGGCTATGGTATCGGTAAATAATAAAGGGGCAGTATTGAGCCTAAAGCGCCCGGTACCCACAAATGATACCCTGCTATCCTTCACCGGCATACAGCCCGAGCGCTTGTTACCCGGCAGCACCCTGCAATTTATGGTAGATTTTCCGGTAAACTCCAGCCTCAAAAAAGGATACTCGTGGACAGAGACCACCCCATCGGCAGAAACTACTTATGCCATTTATGCCAGTACAAACCGTATCACTACCATCACCTACAAAACATCGGTTTTAGGTGGTAACTTAAACAGCCGTATCAACGGATCTATATTAATTGATAACAACACCGGCATTATTTTAAAGCGCTATTCGCAAAGCGTTTCTACCGGCTACGAGATGGTGAACGGCATAGTTTACACCGCCACACGGCGTACTGCTATTACTGAGGTGAGTAGTAAAAAGTAAAATTTGAACGCGTTGATATTGGCATCTTGAAGTTATTATTATTATTTTTGATTTATGGAAAGTTTAATTGTACATCCTAAAGATCAAAAGCAGTTAAATGCAGTTAAGGCTATTCTGAAAGCATTAGATGTGTCTTTCAAAAGAGAGTTGTCAAGTCCTTACAATCCTGAATTTGTTGCAAAAATAAAAAGAGGTGAAAAGGCCGCTCAAGCTGGAAAAAGCGTAAAAGTTGATGTTGAAAACCTATGGAAATAGAGCTTTCCGGAGATGCCGTCAAAGACTTTGCCTTTTGGAAAAAATCTGGTAATACAGCAATACAGAAAAAAATTCAACAACTTTTTGCTGCAACTATTGCAAGCCCGCTTGAAGGAATAGGCAAGCCTGAAGCCCTAAAGTATGACTTAACCGGTAAATGGTCAAGGCGAATCAATGAAGAACATCGAATGATTTACGAGGCTGTAGATGAGGTAATTAAAATTTATTCTTTAAGAGGCCACTATTTATAACATCCCACCCTCCAGTGTTTCTACACATATTTCATTTAGGTAACAATCTGCTATATTTATCCTCATGAAATTAAACCTTCTCCTATACGCGCTGCTGGCTGCCGCTCCGGTATTTGCCCAGGATAAAACAGTTTCAAAAATAGCGGAAGTAAACAAAGAAAACCAAAAGCCGGGCTCCGTAGGTTCTCCTATTGCTTTTTAATTTAAAAAAGCGACTCCCCGGGCATCAGGGAACTTTAAGATGCTTTTATATTACCCCCGGTTTATTTTTTTTGCCCCGTAGAGTTGCGCACATTTAAAAACCCGGGCACCACTATCTTCTTTTTTTGCCTTACGTCGGCTTTGTGGTCAATTTGCTCCAAAAGCAGTTCCACTATTTTTTCCGACATCAGGGCAACCGGCTGTACCACCGCAGTTATGCCCGGTGTAAACAGCTTAAACACCTCATGATCATCAAACGATATTACTCCTATATCACGCGGAACAGCTATATCCAAGTCTTTTAATACTTCAAGTCCTTTTAGCGTAAGGTAGTTGGTGCCAAAAAACAAGGCATCAACAGGTATATCGGTACTAAGCAGCTGCTTTATCAGGGTACAAGCATCTTGTTCAACACTTTCATAGGCTATTTTTTGTACACAGGGTGTAAGTCCGTGTACTTCCATTACTTTCAGGTATCCACCCAAACGATCGTGCATTTGCGATTGATCCGACTCGAGGGTTACAAAAGCTATATTTTTATAACCCTGCGCTATCAGCATTTGTATTGCTTTATAGGTACTGTCGAAATTATCAACAACTACCTGGTCGGTATCAATGGCAGGGTAATAACGATCAAAAAGAACCAGCGGAACATGTTCGCTCAGCAGGTTATTTATATCAGCCTCCAGCTCTTCGGTTGGGGCAATTATAAAACCATCAACATGGCGGTCTTTAAAAAGGCTAATAAGCTCGCTGGTTTTGGCCGGATCATTTTTAGTGCTCCCGTAAATTATTTTATAGCCGCGCTGTGTAGCCAGTTCTTCCACAAAACCTGCTATAGAAGAGAAAAACGGATCGGCAATATTTTCTACCAATAAACAAATGATCTTGGTTTTACCGGTACGCAGACTCTTGGCCAGTAAATTAGGCTTATACCCTATCTCTTTGGTATATTTTAATACCTTTTCGTTAAGTATATCGCTTAAGCCCACTTCCTTTGATTTTCCGTTAAGGATCAAAGAAACCGTTGTGATAGATATATTCAGATGCGCCGCAATATCCTTTATCGAAACCTTTTTTTTCATATAGCCGAACCTGTGCAGTACATTTTATAAACCTTTATTGTAGCGTTGTAAACGCTTGCCAAAAGTATTACCGAATACAGAACTTTATCTAATATGACCAAAAAATATTTACTATATCGGTTTAGTTTTAAAAAAGATTGGTAAATGATACAAAAATACCCTATCCCCCAAAAAAATACCTACAACGCAAGCGGCTGCGATGAGTTACGGATAAAAACCTGTGTAGGTAAAACAACGGTTTCAAACTCGGTTACGGGTCTTTTGCTTTCAATAAGGTTAATGAGCATTTCGGCAGCTTTTTGGCCCATCTCAAAACCGGGCTGATAAACCGAACTTAGTGAGGGGTTTAAAACCTCGGCCAGCGGGGTATTGGTAAATCCTAATAAAGCAATATCCCCCGGTATTTTAAATCCTAACTGATGCAAAAGTATTAGGGTTGTGGTAGTGATGCGGTCTGATGCTGTAAAAATGGCATCCGGGCGGTTGGGCGAAAGCAGCAGCTGGTTAAGCGCGTTTTCTATCTCTGCCAGATCTTTGCCGCCATGCAGGCAATACTTTATCAATCCCTCATTTTGCTCAAGCCCGTGTGCTGCCAGCGCTGCCTGGTATCCTTTTAACCTTTCGGCTGTGATAGATACATTTACCGCGCTTGTTATATGGGCTATTTTGCGGTAACCTGCTTTAATTAAAGCCTGTGTTGCTTCAAAAGCACCGCCATAGTTATCGGCAATTACTTTGTGGGTATCAATTTCGTCGCTCACCCTATCATAAAAAACAATGGGTAAGCCCTTTTCGCGCAGGTTTTTAAGGTGAGTTACATCTACAGATTCGGTAGACAAAGAGATAAGCAAGCCATCAATAGATCGATGGGTTAAATGACCGATATTTAACATTTCCAACTCGTACGACTCATGGGTTTGGCTGATAATTATATTATAACCCCGGCTATGGGCAACAGACTCAATCCCATTAATTACCTGCGCAAAAAAATGGTTATCAATGGTTGATACAATCACCCCTAACGATTTACTGCTACCCTTCTTTAAACTCTGAGCCATGTGATTGGGCTGGTAGTTAAGCCTTTTAGCACAATCCAATACCAGAATTTTGGTTTTTTGGCTTATTTCATGGCTATCTTTTAATGCTTTAGATACCGCCGAGGTTGAAATACCCAACTCTTTGGCAATATCTTTTATGGTAACTACCCCAAAATTCATACTTATACAATTTACCCGGCAAGTTTAAACAATAGCTAATTTATTAAAGTAAATATAAATTAATGAAAGTAAGGATTATTGATTAGAGTATTAGACTAGCCCCCGGCTGGGAGCCGCTTTGTAGCAAAAAAGCAAGATAAGCATCCGTGCCAGAGGTAAGGAACCTGCTCTAAAAATTATTTTAACAAACATATAAAATACTAATATTTTTAGTATTACTTTTGTATTTAGTTTTATGGAGGAGTTTTATATTGATGTAACATTGAGCCGGGGCACCACCCGGATACAGGTGGAAGAGATACCGCCCGAACAATGGGATATGCCCTATACGCCCCAGTTTATTATTGAATTTTACCATGTAAAGGGCTTTATAACCCTTACCCTGCAACTGGAGCGGGGCAAATGGTACGATAGAAATACGCGCATCTCTGAAGATGATTTTCACCTCCGTTATTTTGAGCTTGGGCCCGATGCCTTTAACCCCAACTATCAAAGCCCCTTAACAGACGCAGCTATACAGGAGATAGGCAGCGGGATAGCCCGGCACATGATAGTGATGCTCACTTACTATATGGGCTACTTTGTACCTGTTTTTAGGGAACCAACCTTTAACTGATGATTTTTAATAACAAACGCGATGCAGGAAACAAAAAAAGATATCATCAGCCAGCTGCAAAAAGATATTTTATTGTGGCAGGGCTTTAAAACACCGGTAGCGGGCAGCAACAATCTTATTGGCCTTGGCCCTGTAGAAGCTGCTTTTCCTAACGGGATATTCCCCACGGGGGCCTTGCATGAGTTTTTAAGTGAAGTACCCGAGCATGCCGCTGCATCTGGCGGGTTTATTGGCGGCTTGCTGGCTAACCTGATGCAGCATGGCGGTGCCTGCCTGTGGATAAGTGTATCGCGCACCCTGTTCCCGCCCGCGTTAAAAGCCTTTGGGGTTGAACCCGACCGGATTATTTTTATAGACCTGAAACGCGAAAAAGATGTGCTTTGGGCCATGGAAGAGGCATTGAAATGCGAAGGCCTTGCCGCCGCTATTGCCGAAGTGCGGGAGATAAGCCTTACCGCATCACGCCGCCTGCAACTGGCTGTTGAGCAAAGTAAAGTAACCGGTTTTATTTTGCGCAATGATCCGCGTAAGCTAAGTACAACCGCCTGTGTTGCCCGCTGGAAGATATCGCCCTTACCAAGCGAGCCCGAAGCAGGAATGCCGGGCATCGGCTTTCCGCGCTGGAATATTGAGTTGCTAAAAGTGCGTAACGGCAACCCCGGCAGCTGGAAAATGGAATGGGCCGCGGGCAGGTTTATAGCCATTGCCGAACCGGCAGCAGAAGTACAGCAACAAACCAGGAAAGCGGGGTGATATGCAAAAGCGCTTTATTACTATATGGTTTAGGCATTTAACAACCGACTGGCTAACCTTGCGCCGGCCGGCCCTTAAAAATATGCCTTTGGTTTTTGCAGCGCTTGTACATGGCCGCATGATTATTACGGCAACCAATGCGGCTGCCGAAGCCGAAGGTATAACTGCCGGCACCGCCGTAGCCGATGCCAAAGCTATTACTCCCGGTTTACAGGTATTTGATGAGGTGCCTGGCCGGGCTGCCAAATTATTGAAAGGCCTTGGCGAATGGTGCATTCGCTATACCCCCTTTGTAGCTATAGACCTGCCCGATGGCCTCATGATGGATATTAGCGGCTGCCCCCACCTATGGGGAGGCGAGCGTGCTTACCTTAAAGAAATAGTTACCCGCTTACGCGGCAAAGGTTACGATGTACGCGCGGCCATGGCCGATACCATAGGCACGGCCTGGGCAATTTCGCGCTTTGGCAAAATTACTCCTATTATTGAAAGCGGCGGCCAGGTTATAGCTTTGCTGCCTTTGCCACCTGCCGCGTTGCGGTTGGCGCCGCCCACGCTGGCACGCCTGCAAAAGCTGGGGCTATACCAGGTACAGAGTTTTATTAATATGCCCCGCCCGGTTTTACGGCGCAGGTTTGGTGATGAGTTTTTGCTGAGGCTGGGGCAGGCTTTGGGGCACGAAAATGAGATGATACAGCCACTGCGGCCAATTGCACCTTACGAAGAACGCCTGCCCTGCCTTGAACCCATATCTACAAAAACCGGTATAGAAATAGCTATTAAATGCTTGTTAGAAACCCTGTGTAAACGCCTGCGGGATGAGGGTAAAGGCCTGCGATCGGCCATTTTAAAATGCTACTGTATAGACGGACGGCTAGAAAAAGCTGAGGTTGGCACCAACCGGGCAACTTATAATACCAGCCACCTTTTTAAGTTATTTGAGCTTAAAATTGATACTATTGAGCCGAGCCTCGGCATAGAGCTGTTTACACTGGAAGCCCCAAAGGTAGAAGAGATTGAACCCTTACAGGAAGCCCTTTGGGCCGGCAAACCCTCCCTTGATAACCTGGGTGTTGCCGAACTGCTTGACAGGCTGGCCGGTAAGGTAGGTGCCGATACCATACACCGGTACCTGCCCGATGAGCATCACTGGCCCGAGCGCTCTATAAAACCATCCTCATCACTCCACGAGCAACCGGCAATAGCCTGGGGAGTAAGTAAGCCCCGCCCTACCCAGCTTTTGGCCCGCCCCGAGTTAATTGAGGTAAGCGCTCCCGTGCCCGATTATCCGCCTATGCTGTTTCGCTATAAAGGCAGGGTACACCATATTAAAAAATCTGACGGCCCCGAACGCATCGAACGTGAGTGGTGGCTGGAGAGCGGGCAGCACCGCGATTATTATAATGTAGAAGATGAGGACGGGCAGCGTTACTGGCTGTTCCGGTTGGGTCACTACGCGGGCGGGCAGTCAGATCAGTGGTTTATTCATGGTTTTTTTGCATGAGCTATACAGAATTACAGGTAACCAGCAATTTCACCTTTCTGCGGGGCGCATCGCATCCCGAAGAACTGGTGCAGCAGGCCGTTGCCTATGGTTATACAGCTATTGCCATTACCGATAGAAACAGTTTTGCCGGCATTGTGCGTGCCCACGTAGCCGCCAAGGCCAATGGCATCCGCATTATCCCGGCCTGCCGGCTCGATCTGCTCAATGGACCCAGCCTGTTGGCTTACCCTACAGATATTGCGGCCTACAGCAGGCTTTCGTCTCTGCTAACCGTTGGCAATTTACGGGCCGAAAAAGGCGACTGTCATCTATATAAAAAAGACGTTTATGAGCATAGCGAGGGGATAAAATTTATTGCGATACCTCCCGCTGTTTTAACAGCAACTTTTGAGTTTGAGGCCGAATTTCCGCCGGTATTGGCAGAGTACCGGGAGGCTTTGGGCAGCAACCTTTATTTAGCGGCAACCCGATCGTACCAGGGCGATGATAACAAAAAAATGTTCCGCATTGCCCAGCTTTCAACAAAACTGGATATCCCGATGGTGGCTACCAATGATGTGCATTACCACGAGCCTGGCCGCCGCGAGTTACAGGATATTTTAACCTGTGTACGGGAAAAGTGTACCATCCATACCGCGGGTTTTCGCCTGCATCAAAATGCCGAAAGATTTCTGAAACCTATAGATGAGATGGAGCGCCTGTTTAGGCAATACCCCGAAACAATACAGCACAGCCAGGAAATTGCCGAAGCCTGCCAATTTTCGCTCGATAGCCTCAAATATATTTACCCGGAGGAGATTACCAGCGATGGCCGCACGCCCATGCAGGAGCTTACTTACCTTGCATGGAAAGGTGCAGGGGAACATTTTGGTGAGGATATTCCTGAAAAGGTACAGAAAGCGATAAAGGAGGAGTTGGCATTTATGGAACGGAAACATTACGCCTCCTACTTCCTCACCGTTTATGATTATGTGCGTTTTGCACGGGAGAAAAACATTTTATGTCAGGGACGGGGATCGGCGGCTAACTCGGTGGTTTGTTATTGCCTGGGTATTACCTCTGTTGATCCTACCAAAGTTAAGCTACTGTTTGCCCGCTTCATGTCTGACGCGCGCGACGAACCTCCAGATATTGATGTTGATTTTGAACACGAGCGCCGCGAAGAGGTGATCCAGTATATTTATGAAAAATATGGCCGCGACCGCTCGGCCATAGTAGCTACCGTTACCCAGCTGCATCAAAAAGGCGCTATCCGCGATGTAGGTAAGGCGATGGGCCTATCTGTAGATACCATCAACCGGCTCTCGGGCTCTATGTGGAATTACTCCGACGAGTATTTTGATGGTAAGCTACTTGCCGAACAGGGCTTAAATGCCGATGATCCACACTTAAAAAAAGTATTGGAGCTAACCGGGCAACTGATGGGCTTTCCCCGGCAATTAGGGCAGCATACCGGCGGCTTTGTAATTACTCAGGGCAAATTATCGGCCCTGTGCCCCATTATGAATGCCCGGATGGATAACCGTACCTGCATCGAGTGGAACAAAGACGATATTGACGCCCTTGGCTTTCTGAAAGTTGATGTACTGGCGCTGGGTATGCTCACCTGCATCCGCAAAGCGTTTAACCTGGCCAAACAGCATTACAACCTTGATCTTACACTGGCCAACGTACCACCGGATGATAAAGCTGTTTATGCCATGATAAGCCATGCCGATACTATTGGCGTTTTCCAGATAGAGAGCCGGGCACAACAATCTATGCTGCCCCGCCTGCGCCCAAATTGCTTTTACGACCTGGTAATTGAAGTAGCCATTGTACGCCCCGGCCCCATCCAGGGTGATATGGTGCATCCCTACCTGCGCCGCCGTAACGGGGAAGAGGCCGTGGAATACCCAAAGGAGGAGCTGAGAGAAATTTTAGGCAGAACTATGGGCGTGCCGCTTTTTCAGGAACAGGCAATGGAGATTGCCATAGTTGCCGCAGGCTTTACTCCTGCCGAGGCAGATGAATTACGGCGGAGTATGGCCACATTTAAAGCAAAAGGCCTGGTAAGTAGCTTTAAAAAAAAACTGGTAGACGGAATGATGGCGAAGGGTTACGAACGAGACTTTGCCGAGCGCATTTTTAAACAGCTGGAAGGTTTTGGCAGCTATGGTTTCCCCGAGAGCCACGCGGCCAGTTTCGCGTTGCTGGTATATGTATCCTCCTGGCTTAAGTGTTATTACCCGGATGTATTTGTAACAGCCATACTCAACAGCCTGCCCATGGGCTTTTACCAGCCGGCACAGTTGGTAAGCGATGCCCGCAAGCACGGTGTAGAGGTACGCCCCCCGGATGTTAATTATTCAACATGGGATAATTTGATGGAAGAAAAATCGGGCAAGTACTATGCTGTCCGCCTCGGTTTCAGGCAGGTGAAGGGTATCAGGGAAGAAGATGTGCAGGCATTATTGGCCGCCCGTATAAGCAACTATACCAACATTACCAGTTTACTGGATGCAGGTGTGCCCTTATCAACATTAGAAAAACTGGCCGATGCAGATGCCTTCCGCTCGCTGGGGTTGGATAGGCGGCAGGCTTTGTGGGAGGTATCGGCATTGGCTGATACCCCGATAGCTTTGTTTGAAGGCCAGCCATCAGAAACTGTTACCGAAACGCAGGTATCGCTGCCTTTAATGACCGCCGCTGAGCATGTAATACAGGATTATGCCACCACCTCGCTATCCCTAAAAGCACACCCCCTAAGTTTTGTGCGCGAGAAACTGCGTTTACTGCACGTAAGTTCTGCCGACGAATTGAATGCCGCCAAAGATGGCGACCTGGTGAAAGCAGCCGGGCTGGTATTGGTACGCCAAAGACCGGGCACTGCCAAAGGCATTTGTTTTATTACCATTGAGGATGAAACAGGATGCGCTAACCTGGTGGTATTTGAAAACCTTTTCGATAAATACCGCAAAGAGATACTTGGTGCAAGGTTATTGATGGTAGAAGGTAAACTGCAACGCGAAGGCGAGGTAGTTCACGTAATTGTTAAGCGTTGTTTCGACCTGTCGAAACTGCTGCGGGGGCTTACCATACCCGATAATGACAACCAGCCGGTGCTTACCCTATCGCGCGCGGATGAAAAAAGCGCGCCCATCCCTGCCGAAGATAAACGGACAAAGGCACGCGAGCCTGTACAAAAAGAAGTTTTTCATAAAGGAAGAAATTTTAAATAACCGAAAATGCCTGATATAAATTATGTTAAAATTGCAGCTGCAAGATGGAGACAATGAACCCGGTGATGGCCCTGGCCTTTAATTATGTAGAATTTACCAATACCGTAGTTTTTTTAACGGGTAAAGCCGGCACCGGTAAAACCACCTTACTGCAATATATCAGGCAACATGCCAAAAAAAAGATGGCCGTAGTAGCCCCTACAGGTGTGGCAGCTATCAACGCCGGGGGGATGACCATCCACTCGTTGTTCCAGATTCCTTTTGGCCCTATCATCCCGGCAGGAAACTCCCGGCCCGAGGCGCATTATAGTCCCGAGAAAAAGGATCTGCTGTATAGTCTCGAACTGCTGATCATCGATGAGGTGAGCATGGTACGGCCCGATGTGCTTGACCATATAGACCTGATATTACGCAACGTAAAGGGCCCCCCCCATCCCTTTGGCGGTGTACAACTTTTACTCATAGGCGATCTGTCGCAGCTAAGCCCCATCATCAGAGATGAAGAATGGATGATGCTGAGCCGTTACTATACTACACCCTATTTTTTCAGCAGCCTGGTAATGCAAAAAGCTCCCTATGTACGTATTGAGCTCGATCATGTTTTCAGGCAAAAGGAACAGGCTTTTGTTGATATTTTGAACGAAGTACGTAACCAAACCATCAGCCCCCAAAACCTCCAATTGCTGAATGCCCGGTACCAACCCGGTTTTCGCCCAACGGCCGAAGAACCTTATATTACCTTAACCACCCACAACGGCATCGCCCAGCAGCTCAACAGCGAATATGTTGACGCGTTACCCGGAGATGAGTTTGAGTTTACTGCCACCATACGCGGCGATTTTCCCCGGGATGCCTACCCCACCGAAACTAACCTGAAGCTAAAGATAGGCGCCCAGGTGATGTTTGTTAAAAACGACAGCTCGGCCGAAAAGCTTTTTTATAATGGCAAAATAGGCACCATCACCAGCATAAATACCGATACTGTTTACGTAAGCTGCGGCGAAGAAAGCCGGGAGATTGCTGTACAGGCATTAGAGTGGACCAACGTTAAATACCAGTTAGAAGGCCAGGAAATAAGTGAAACCACCGCCGGCAGTTTCTCACAGATACCGCTAAAACTGGCATGGTCTATCACCATACATAAAAGCCAGGGGCTGAGTTTTGATAAGGCCATTATTGATGTGAGCGAAGCTTTTGCCCACGGCCAGGCTTATGTTGCTTTAAGCAGGTGCCGGAGTTTATCGGGCATGGTGTTACGTAACCCTATCTCGCCCAATAATATTATTGGCGACCCTGCCGTTGCCCTTTTTAACGAGCAGGCCCAATCCCTTAAACCCGGTGCCGAACAACTGGAACGGGATAAAGAATTATACCGCCAATTTTTACTCGCCGAACTGTTTGATTTTGGCGGACTAAAAAACAGGGCAAAAGGCTTTGAAGACTTGATTCCCGATCATGAGAAAGATATACTGGATGTAGCCGCCAAGTTTGTACGCCAGCTCAGCAACCACGATACCGTACGGGTTCAAAAGGCTACCGGCTACTTCCTGGTAAAATTAAAAGCTGCTGTTGAAACCTTGCATGCGCAATTACCCGCGCTGATAAAGCAGCTCGGCACTACTCAGCAAAAAGCAGCCAAAGCCGATTTGCTGATACAGTGGATGGTGGCCAGGATAACGTTAATGGAGTATTTTGGCAAGGAAGCATTTGATGTAAATTCCTACCTGGAAGTAAAAAAGAACGCCCATGCGGGTTCGGTGGCAGATCAGTCACAATCGTATGTTAAAGCCATTAACGCCAAACCCAACGAAAAACTTTTTAACCGGATGATAGCCTGGCGGGATGCAGAGGCCCAAAAAAGCCAGATAATGCCCAACATGGTACTATCCGAAAAAACAATAGCCGCCATAGCCGAAAAGCTTCCCCCTACACTAAAAGCTTTGAGTGGCATAAAGGGTGTTGGGCAGCAAAAGGCCATTCAATATGGTACCGAAATTATTGTGATGATCCGCGCATATCAGCAGGAATTGGAAGGCCCCGAGACGGAGCAGGTAAGCTTATTTTAAGGAGGTCCATCATTTCGCATTTTTTTTTGAGATTGTTTAAAATGTTTTCGGCAGATGATCGTCTGCCTGATAGAAGCGTGGGTTAAAGTAGATAATGCTGGCAAATTTGTATTGCTGAGTTGTAAAATCCGGGGATTCTGAATAAGAATGACAATATTTAAATTTGTCATCCTGAGAGTTAAAATCCGGGGATTCTGAAGGGGAAATGACATTATTTAGGTTTGTCATCCTATGTTTGTGGGAGATTGTGAAAAGAGATAAATAAGGAATAATTTTAAATCAGAAGAAAAGGGTAAAGAGAAAGATCATGGTCTG
>NZ_JACHCR010000007.1 GCF_014205845.1 Mucilaginibacter cryoferens | reverse complement strand
AAGTTTTCCCCCGCAGATACCCAGACGCGCTGGCTGGACTATGGACCGGATGAATATGCCGGCATTACCTGGAGTAATACGGGGAGCCGTAAAATCTTCCTCGGCTGGATGAGTAACTGGACATACGCCAACCAGGTACCCACCGAAAAATGGCGCAACGCCATGACTATCCCACGCGATCTGCGTTTAAAACAAAGTAAACATGGCATAGTGATAGCATCGGCATTGGTTCCAGAGCTGGCAAGTATTTATTCCAATACATGGGTATCAAAAAATATAACGGTAAATAAAACACTTGATTTGACTGCTAAAGTGAGCAGCACAAAGAGCCGATATGTTTTTAAATTAGAACTTGCTAAATTAAAGGGTTATACCATTAAACTATTTAACCGGACAGGAGAAGAAGTGCTAGTAGGTTATGATGATGTAAAGGATCAGTATTTTATTGACAGGACAAGATCGGGCAACGTAGATTTTCAGAAGGATTTTGCAGGCCGTTTTACCGCGCCGAGGCTAACCGCTTCGAAAAGTTCGGACCTTACTATTGTAGTCGATAAAGCATCGGTTGAATTATTTGCTGATGGGGGGCTGACCTCTATGACAGCCGTTTGCTTCCCTAACCAGGATTATACCGACCTTAGAGTTCAAGTTGATAAAAAGCTAAAAATAAAAAGCCTTAGTTTTAACGCGTTAAAGTCTATCTGGCATTAATATTAATTTCAGGTAAAGAACAAGCTATATCAGGACAAGACAGTTTACTTGGTTCCATATTTTAAGGTTTTGAATTCTTAAATTTGATATGGGTCAAAGAACGATTTGCAAATATAAATTTAACTTTGAATGATTTAATTATTCCCCTTTTTAATTAGACCGACTTCCTTTTAAATTTTATTTTTAATAAAAAATCCCCATTTCATGTAGCCATTGTTTGGTCGAGTAGTGTCTTAATTTTGAAAGAAATAAACATGTGCTCATTTTTATGATGAATAAACTAAAAATCAATCTGTTTGGTGAATTATGAGCTCACAAATAAGTATAAAAAACATCCAATGGCTGGATATACCAAAGCGATTTTCCCGGTATTTTCAAATCAGGCTACTAACCGTTATCTCAAAGCGATTGGCAAAGATGGATATTCCGAGAGGCTTGACCATGTGATTCCGTGCCCCAAATTCATGTATTTGTGTAAGATGTATCACTAAATTGATTCTGCGTGTAAGAGTATTAGCATGATCAAAGTTTTTCGGAATGATATTTTTGCTATTCCGGAAGGAGGGGGGCAATGGCTTCGGAATGTCCAGGTATTGTACCTGTCAATATTGATCTCTCCGGACTTGGCTTCTTTAAGATAGAAGTAATAAATGCGATTTTGATAATACGCTTCCGGTTTATCTGTCATACGACGAATATCATAAACCTTATAAAAATTAACAGAGGATCGATTCTTTGGCGATACATTCCTGGCTTTGAACGAAATCAACAAATAGATTTTGTAATTAAAGAATACGTGCTTAATCTGATTTCTTGCCAATTCTCTTGAAAATGGGTATATTCGTATAGCGGTTTGGAGAAACCGTTCTTTGTTTTACAAATGTTTTACAGTGAAATAAAGTAGACTACTAAGTCGTTGAAATATAGCGAGATATAGGCATGGGTAAAAGGACTGAAAATCCTTGTGTCGCTGGTTCGATCCCAGCTGATACCACCATACTGGACAGATCGGTTAATTCCGATTCTGTCCAGTTCTTTTTTACACCCAACCGTTTATTAATCAGCAAGATAGCACCTACGGTTTCATTGATCCGATTAGTTCGATGTTCTAATCCGTCAAAACCGATATTTTGGGGGTGGATCGAACTAATTATACGCCTCCTTTGCTCAGTGTCACCATGTTTGTACCTGTCAGCCAATATGTTAAGATTCGACATTAGCCCATTTAGCTTTTGATCGACCATTTTAGTCGATAGAATGATATCCGGTAGTTTTTTTTCAAGGGAATTGATCTCAATTACGCATTGGCTTTTGACAGCCTGAAAATCCGCATGGGTAAACTCTCCCGCCATGAAATGATCTCTGGCCTGGGTAATACGGGCGTTCAGCGCCTTGATCTGGTCAACTACCTGCTTTTGGCTGTATTCGCCGTTATTGGAGTGCAGGCGGAAGCTTTTACTTATACATTCCCTGTAAAATGGCTCGTACTCTTCCCTGATGTCAATCTTCAGAATTTCCTTATCTACGGCTTCATTAACGTCCTCTGCTTTGATGCGCCATTTACAAGCGATCCCGCAATGGTAATAATGATAGTAAAGGCCAGCCTGACCTTTAGATGAACTGCCGGTTAATTTGCGCGTGCATTTTGGACAATCTAAAAAGCCTCTCAATTGTAGATATTCTGAACTGCTGATGGTAGTGGCCTTTCCTTTGATATTACCGTTCAAAATATCCTGAACACGATAAAACATTGCTTCGCTTACTAAAGGCTCATGCTGTCCGTTCGCCAAAAAAGCTTCTTCATCCTTATATTTAGGAACAGGTATTTTGCCGCAATAGATCGGGCTACGTAGGATATTACAAAAGTTATTGTATCCGCAAGTAATGCCATTCTCTTTAGCTTGCCTGTAAATTTCCCGCAGCGTAAATTTACCTTCTGATACATCTTTAAACGCTTTACGCATAGCGGAAGCAACAGGCTCTTTAGGCGCTATATATTTTCGACCGTTTTCTATAAGGTTAACATAGCCCACCGGTGCGCTTGAAGTCCACCGCCCCTCTTTCTTTGCACGGCGTATACCATGAAAAACGTTTAAACCCCTTCGGTCATTCTCTACTTCCGGCGCAGCAAGGTAAAAGGCCAGCATCATTTTGTTTTCCGGTATTTCCAGGTCAAGCGGTTGTTCAATCGCCTGTGGCTCCACACCAAATTTATTGAGCAGGTTAATCATATAATACGCATCCCCTGTATTCCTGCTAAACCTGTCCCACTTGGTAAACAGGATCAGATCGATTTGGCCGCGGCTTTTTCGCAGGTCAACCAATATTTTTGTCCAGACCGGGCGGTTAAATGTCTTTGCAGAATGATCTTCATAATAGACTTTGCAAACCTCTATAGATTTTATTTCACAGTACCTGCGTAATACTTCTTCCTGGTTACGTTGAGAGTAGCCTTTTTCGGCCTGTTCGTCGGTGCTTACCCTTACATACAATGCTGCTTTTTTCATGTTTTTAGCCTCTTGGTACACTACCAATTTAAGGTTTTTCAGGCAAATAACCGTCACATTTTTCCATATATTTACAGAATTATAAACCTTAAAACCTTTAAAATGACCGCTATTGAAAATTATTACGACCTGTTACAACAAATAGAAATAAGCGATTTTAAAATTGGTTTATACGCTAAAAATCCCGACGAAAAAGAGGATTTGAGCAAAGCAGAAGATCAAAATGCTACACTCCGAAATGAACTCGAAAGCCTAAAAATGCAGTTATCTGAACCAAGTGCTATAGCTGATGAAATCAGAACATCTCTAATTTATGTTGCTAACGGAGTTCTTAGCAGCTTTGCTAAAATAAAACAATGGGGCAGCTATTATCCAGACTTAAGCCAGAGTATGGTAATTCCTGGTTACTTATTTGGTAAAATACTTATGGACTTCAATACTGCATTAAAATATGAAGGTGCAAAACCTATTTTCCAAATATATATGTCACAAAGGGAATGGGATTACAAACCATTTGAATCATTGATGCAATCATTAAAGGATGAGTTAATAAAAGCTAATTTCAGTTCCAAAATGGAAGCCATAGAATATTACGAACATATCCGCGAATGTGTCATTGCTATTGTAGATGATTTGCGGAACACAGGCATAATCTAAAACAGTATATGGGCCTTTATGTAGAATCACTCAATAATTTACCGGCTGGTGGCAGCCGGGATTATTATATTTATTTACTTGATTATGGTTGGGACACACCAATTGGTAACGCTTTAAATCAGAATTATGAGAGAATGGTCACTATTGCAGCGCGCAATAATGCAGTTGTCATTCGTGGAACCAATCGGGTGCATTTTGAAGACGAAGTACTTTCCTGGCATAATATCAATGGGCAGGATGCCCAGGATCTTTTACCCGCAATTTTGCTTACTAACCGCAATCCCCATCATTTTAAATACAGTACCAGGCCTGAAGATGCTAATCCCGTGGAAAAAGATCTGCGTTTGATCCTGATTCCTTTAAAGAAATTTTGCAGAAACGCCGAAGAGGTTGTACAGTTAATAGAAAAACTGTTTGATGATATTATACAGCAAAAGGCCCTGAAGGACTTTAGAGTTGCAGAGGAAGTTGTTAAGGATAACCGGAGGGCAATGGCCGACTTAATCACTTTGGCCCCTTCCAAAGGAACCGAAATAGCTGTTGAAAATATTGTTGACTACCTTATAACGGGCAGAGGAACTTCACTATTAGTTGAGAAAACAGTATTGCCTATTCATTTTGAAGACCGTAGTGGCGCTGAATTTGAAAGGCTGGTGTTTGCCTACGTTTCCAGGCTAAAGAGTTGGGAAAGCATCGAATGGCTTGGGCAAACCGGAGACGATGACGGGCGCGATATATGGGGTGTTAACGAGGGCAAGAGCTATTGTTACCAATGCGCTAATTACCGTTCACTTGTTTTAAAGAAAATTACAGATGACATCGATAAACTAGTTAAGATTAATGCCATCCCGGAATGTTTTACGGTCGTTTGCGGAGGTCGAGTAAGCGTTAATGCCCGGGCGGCGATCACCAGTTATGCTGCGCAATTCGGCATCAAAGAAACTCATATTTGGAGCGGCGTTGAATTGGAAGAGAAATTACGTAAGGATACACCTGGATTGCTGAAACGCTTTGTTGAGGGTGAAGCCTTTCCTGAATTAAGCTAAAGGGTAAAGAGTTTATATATTATAAACTATTCTTAAAACGTCCCTTGTATTATCAATATCGAAATAGCTATCTGTATATTTCAAGTTACCAGGAAATAACAAGCAGATCAATTTGCGTTTTTGCTCTACCGTAGCTTTCTGATAGAAAAATGCCAGATTCAACAATTCCTTTTCATACTTCTTTAACGCACGGTGTACCGGTTGCATCGGATCATCTATAGCAGTAAGCGCAGCGTTTAAGTTGTTTATTTTATTTTCAGCTTCTCTTTTAATATTGCGGTAATCATCTCCGTCAAGGTCACCTGCCAGTAAAAGATCTTTTGCCCGCTCTAATCTGGTTTGCTGATCTTCTAGTTGTTTGCTTGTTAACTGATGCTGGTTTTGAAAGATGAAGCTTCTGAATTTTAATACATCTTGAACGACCTTTTTAAATAATCCGGTAAAACCCTGTTGTACTTTATACCTGCATAATTCCGTCAAAAGCGCTCGGTTAACCTTATCTGCATTGAAGCGTACACCACAGGACGAGGAACAATGATAATAATAGTAATAGGCCCTGCTACCCTTTGATGGGCTACCCGTCAGCATTCGGGTACATTTCGGGCATTTCAGGTAACCGCGTAAGACTATCTCGGACGGATTGACCATGTGGATTTTTTGCCTTTTCCGGCCATTCAAAACTATCTGTACTTTATTAAAAAGATCTTCGGTTATAATAGCCTCATGCTGACCTGTAGCTAATTGCATCGGTTCGTCCTTATAAGCCTGTATAGAAATCTTCCCGCAATAAATAGGGTTACGTATCAGATTCCAGAAATTATTTCGCCCACATGCCAACCCTTTGTTTTTAGCTTTCTTATAGATTTGTTCAACGGGATATTTTCCGGTAGCGATCTCTTTGAAAGCCCAGGACATTATTTCGGCTTGTGATTGGTTGATGGCGATATACTTCCTGCCGTCCTCATAAGATTTATTTGCATAACCTGCCGGGGCAGATGAAGTCCAGCGACCTTCTTTTTTAGCGCGGCGCATCCCATGAAAGATATTGAGCGCCCTGCGGTCGTTCTCTACTTCAGGAGCTGCAAGATAGAAAGCCAGCATCATTTTATTTTCGGGAACACTCAAATCCAAGGGTTGCTCTATGGCCTGTGGTTCCGCTCCAAGTGCGCGAAGCTGACCAATCATTTGATAAGCATCTCCTGCATTGCGGCTGAATCTGTCCCATTTAGTAAAAAGGATAAGGCCCGGACGGTTGCGTTTATTTTTCTTTAGCACCGCAAGCATTTGTTGCCAGGCGGGACGGTTAAACGTTTTGGCGGAATGATCCTCGTAAATTACGTTTTCAACAGTTATACCCTGTAACTGGCAGTAGCGGCGCAATACTTCATCCTGGTTACGCTGGGAGTAACCTTTATCAGCCTGTTCATCGGTGCTTACCCTGATATATAAATAAGCTGCATTCATTTTTCAACTATTTCACCCACAAATATGTTAGCCATCAAGTAGATAAACTCCAATAGTGTTTGTGCTTCGTCTATGGTTACGTCAACGCCATTCTTTTTGAGCAGTTCTGCGGCTTTTTCGGGCGAGATATTTCGTGTTTCGGTCAGCATAGTTTTCCTTTCCTTTTGATAACAGGCAAAGCTGTCGGTTTGAATTTTGAATTTTTGGCAGTCCTGAAAAAAGGCGAAAGATTAACGGTAATCAAAATAAAACGGCCTGTTGAGGTCGTTTACATCACCTCTTTTTTTCAGATAAATTTGTGGGTTGTCTGGACATTCCGGAGCCATTGATCAACTCGTTCCGGAATAGCAAACAATTAATTCCGTAACACTTTGACCATGCCATTTCATTGATTATTAATTGTGATGTTCTTGATCGCTTACACAACCTGGTGGTCCAAATCGCACGGAATACTCTGGTCAAGCCTCCCGGAATATCCAGATAGCGGTTTAATTTGCTTTTTTATCTGCGAGCCGCTGCGAATTGAGCGAGGGTCTGTGAAGAGACAGCACAAAGTGCGGCTTCACAGTATGCTTCACAAAGCCTTGGCGCTGTCTTTTTATTTTTGGGTGGTATGATGGCCTCTCAAAATCTGTGACAAGGCTGAAGCCCGAGCGATGAAAGCGGTGAGCCTAACGATATGAGCGACTGGCTTTAGATATTTTGAGCGATGCAAGCGTCACCTGGTCGAACAGACCAAGTGTACAAGGCTTGTGCCAGTCCTTTCGCTCTGAAAAAATTACAGTTTCCGGATGAAATTTTTTCAGCATCGGTGTCAATTTTTCAGCGGTTAACAACACCAAGTAATCCCGTAGCTCGTCGGTAGCATAATTTATTCATTTAATTAAAGGTATATTTGATACCAAAACCGCCTGGTATGGACACCGTCAAACCACCCAAGATCAATTTCAATTACCGGAATACTGCCGGCAAACCGGTTGATTTAAAATTAACTGAATCAGAGATCGCCCAGTATGAAGCCGAGTGGAGTGCAAAGATCATTGCGAGTCACAAAGAAACCGCGGTGCCAGAAGAGCTGACGGTAGAGGTTATCTTATCGGATGACGGTTCCCAAATATTCAGAGCCGTTTATTTAGAGGACAGGCCGGAAATCGAAGTAACTCCGGATGAAATCTTTATACTAAAGTTTATTGAAATGCATCCCCAACTATTGCTGCCAATATCCAGGGCAACGCATTTTACTGAAGAAGAGGTCGAATGTATGGCGGAGAAACTGGTCAAATTAAATCTTATACAGAATTACGAGAACGCTTTGTCATTGACTGATATCGGCAAAAATTATTTAAAGGGCCTTTAAATTTCCTTCTGTTCTTGCGGGGTATATTCATCCGGCACAATTTGCGGATCTTCCTGCGGCACGTCCGGTTCTTTAGGATCAGATGGCTGGTTTATTTCCGGTGTTTTCTTTGGCACTGGCATTTCCGGTTTTTCTTCCGGGAAGGTATCATGTTGCTTGCCCATACTTATTTTTTTACATTACTAATAGTCCATCCACTCCAGCCTGCTGATCTCAAAACCGAGACTCATTGCTTTTTGCAGAAAACGCTGTTTCATTTCTTCCGGCATACTGCTTTCGCGCGAGAGCAGCCACAGGTAGTTTATGCCGCTACCGGACACCAATGCATATTGATAATTTTCATCAATATCCAGAACGTTGTAGTCCAGGTAAATAGGCAGGAAATAAGCGACCTCCAGCTGGCCACGAGTTTCCGCACCCTTAAATTTGATCGTGCCGGTGGCTTCCACCGCCTTATTTTTTACCGGGTTAAAGGCACGTGTAACGACTTTGATCGTTCCATCCTCATTCAGTGTATACTCCTCAGTCAGATCCCGCAGGTCTTTTTCGATGAGGTTAGGCAACCTGGCTACTTCGTTCCACTTTTCCAGATACTTTTCTTTGTCAAACGGATCGACGATAGCACTCGCCGGTACCTTTTTTCTCGGCCATAGCGCGTAGGTGATTCCCGCAATGCCTGCGGCTGCTGCTACGCCAATCAATGTTTTACCTTTTTTCATAGCTTAATCTTTGATCACTGCGTCTGTCGCCACTTTAGCTGCTTTTTTGGGGATAATTGTTTTCTTGCCGATCAAATCCGCCGCAGCGTCGCTAACCGCTTCTTTCACCTTTCGGGTGATCTGCCTGCGGTATTGCGCGCCTTTGTCGGTCAGAAACAACCAGCCCACGCCGATCCCTGCCGTTATGCCGACCGCGATCCCTACGATCAGGCCGGTATGGTCTTCTTTTTCAAATGGATTTTTCATAATAGTTTAACAGCATAAATGGCTTAATGTTCCGTTAAATATCAGGTTTCCATTGGTTTGGTGATTCAGGCCTCTGCCATTTCACAGCATACCATTTTCAGTTCCCTTTTATCATAAAAAGCCCTGGCTACGCCGCAGTGGGGACATTTAAATACCTCCGGGCGTTCACCGCAATTTAAGCAGAGTCCATTCATGATATTGTCATTGATGGCAATATTATTATGGTCAAAGATCACGCTTCGGGGTGCCTTACAGGAAATACAGGTTACGTACTCGCCGAAGTCTGTGAATTGCAGGTTGCAGCAATAGCACATTTCATTGTCAACGTTGTAGGTCCTTTCTTCACATTCGATGCAATTATAAACCAGGCGCGAATGTTCCGCCGCCACCTTTTTCATTTCCTCCACATACGGTCTGAACTTGATCAATGTCTTAAAATCATTTTTGTCCAACTGGTTCTCATAAAACTCTGACGGTGTTTCGAAGTCCATATTGATCTCTGTCAGGATGGGTATGACTACATGAACGAGCATATAGACGAGGTCATATCTCAGGTCGAAAAGGTCGCCGGGCGCCAGGTTTAGGTGGAAATGTACGGCTTGATTACGATAGTCTTGAAAATCGTTGATGTACTGGATGCGTTCTTCGTCGAACAATCCCTCATCTGCAATGATGATATTTTTGAGGTCTTCAAAGCTTTTCGTTTTAAGCTTTCCTTGTTCAAATGCTTCCATGAGTTCCTGGATTGGTTGATCTTTATGCTTTTTGAGCAGGATACTACTGAGAGAGCATGTTTTAATCAGGTAGGCTTTGAAACCTAATTCGATGGACATCTGAATGAAGATACAAGCGACAACGGCCTGTTCCCTTTCCAGATGATCTCCAGAATGGGCAATAAGCTCTTTTATTGCTCTGCGGAGAAACATAACAGCATTGCTATAGATGTTGTCGTAAACGAGTTTTGTTGATGCGTCCATTGTTGGTTGGCGGTTTGGCATGGCTATATTTTAATACGACAAAGTAACAATACATCTGCGCAACCTATTTGCGCAGCGGAATTTTTTATTCACAAAAAACATTTATACTTTGGGAAGCTTTTGTGTAAAGTCACGGATTTTGGTACCTTTATTCTCTTAATTCCGATCACGTTTTTTAATGCGAAAACCTAACCAATTATCAACTCAAAAAAAAATAAAGATTGTTTCCGAAAACATTCTTTTTAAACCAGATCAAGGAAAGTATTTTCCAATTAAAAACTTAAACCCAAGAAACAATATTCCTCAGGTTCGTTTGCGGATCTTACCTGAATTTTACAAAAGTTTCTTAGATGGTGTTCTTAAATCACCTAATTGGACCGACGTTATTTTGAATGGCAAGAATAAACGCACAGTTCGAGATCTTGATTCGCCTAGATTAGTCCAAACTGATGTTGATTCTGAGTATTTTTGGGCCAAGTATATAATACTTATCAATCTCCCCTACATAAAAAAATTCCTTGACTTTTCACAAGCATATTCTCGCCATTTGATGGCAGGTCAATACCAAGATGCAAAGCAAGCTTTGGATGGAATAGAAGATAACTTTGGGGCATCCCTTTGGTTAATTAGAAATAAGATTGCTTTGTTACAAATTACAGAAGGATTAGAAGCGCAAAAAAAATACGCTCAGGCGATAAAATCAAACTTAAGAAATGGCGGCCTAATAAAGTTTTTAGTACACCATACAAGCATTCGTAATGAACCTCAAACTTCCACCGGTCGATTCACATCCCAGATTGAATCTATTACAAGTTTGTTGAATTCAGATGGACAAGTGGGTTATGATGATTTTAGTCGTTATTACTTATTGGGAACAGAACCATCAACTCTTGAGGGCCTGGCAAACATACTTCGATTAAGTTATTCTACATCCATTATCGACTATTACGAAGCCTTTGTATTGCTTATTCAGAGATTTTCATGTATTGATCCTAATAAATATGGCGTACGCGTGTATAGTTATTTTCTTTCTGAAAGCCAATTCGTAAAAGACCCACGATTTGAAATAATGAAAGCCATTTTAGGTTTTACACATAATTTAGATAGGTTAAAATCTGTTGGAATTAATTCATACGAATTGTTTTTACAAGGACATTATAGAAAAGCATACGATAATGCAAGTTACGACCTAAAAAATGACCCTACTGATGTGATGAGCTTGTTAGCGAAAGCATATTCAAGAGTAATGATAGATCAAAATATTAACGAGATTAACGTTGAAGAAAACGAAGATTACAATTACCTCGACACGACGCTCGGGGATGTTATTGTAGGGGATATTTCTAAAGTTTTTCAAAATGGCATTGAAGGCGCATCCAGAGAGTTTAATAACTTAATGAAGCTTACTTTGAATTTTTCATGCTTTTCATGGACCACAGCTATTAAGCTTGCTTTAGAAAGGGAGTATTTTCTATCAAGTAGTAAAAGCTCTTTTGCCTTTCCAACAGCTAAGGACGAAAAGCTACTTCCGGTATGCATTGATTTAATTAAAGATGATACAATTGCCAATATTTATACAGATTTATGCTACAAAACTTACGATCGAAATACAGTCAGTGATTATTATAAAACACTGAGAAAATCGGATTTCGAAACGGTTTCAACTGATATTACACAAGTGCAATCAGATTTGATTAAAAGCTACATTCATTTCAATAATCAAAACTTCGATAAGGTCATTAAGTATGCTGTTAGGTTAAGAGATTTTAACATTGGCTTCTTTATCAGATCGGGTTTTGGATTGCAAACAAAGTCTTATTTAAAAGAAAATAATTTAAAGATGGCATGCATAACGGCTGCCGACTGCTATATTTATAATCGATCTTATCATAGTTACTTGCCATTGAAGGAATTTTCAGAATTAATTCTTCCAGGTTCGGGAAATTGGAAAGAATTGAATTCTCTGATTGATCTATCGATAATTTTCGACGCGTGTGTAAGGCATTTAGACCAATCATTTGAGACGGCCAGGAGGTTTGCGTACGAAGATTTTTTGAACAAAAACGGCATTGAAAAACCATCTGAATTAAAGGACATTTCTGGCAGCGTGCTAAACAAAAAAACACTTTATTATTTAAGATATATATGTGCTGAATCAACTATGGATATGTCAGGTGCGTTCGAGGGAGGCACAGAAGAAGTATTGGCTGAAAGGCTTTTTGTTTGCAGATGGCTTACTGAGGTTGATCCCGATAATGAGCAAATATATAAACAAGAGATAAACGATTTAGTTCGGAGGCAGGTTATTCTTAATCGGCGACAAGAATTTGATCAAAGCAGGGTTTATGTAGATATTGTAAGTGTCAAGGACTGGGCAGAAACAGAGCTGAAAGAGACATATGCTCGTTATCAAGCTTATTTGCGTCATGGAGTGAGTTCTATTAATGACTACAAAGTATTTGAACAGTTTATCATAGATAATCAAGAGCAAATAAACGCTCCTAAAATAAACGTGCCAACAAATGAGGTTCTCGCCTTGTTGACTTCTATGATTAGATCCATTGGAAGGTCGTACCTATCAGCTGACGTAGGTCTTGACCGCTTTATCAGTACCAGAATTAGACACGGGGAACTGGAAAGAACAATGCGAATTCCCTTACAGAAACACAACCTGATTACTAAAAAGCAAGTGAAAAGCGGGCCGTATTTACGAAATGACTTTTGGTTGGTGAAGTTACTAGGGTATTCGGAAACGACTATTGGCAAGTTGGATCAAGCATTTGCAATTTTTTCAGAATCTTATGACGCTTTGATAACTGAAATTGCAAATAGCTGGCTTCAAATAGTAAAGCCGTCCACACCAAATGGCTTATTTGATTTTGCCATATTCGCTAAAGATTATCAAAGAATTTATGATAACATTGATAGGGATACTACCCTCCCACAATTTATAGACAATGTGATAGCCCTTTTTGATAATAAATTAATTTTTATCCTTGTTGAAATCAGACAAAAGTTAAATAAGGTTGCCCGTACGCAAGCAAAAGGATTGTTAAATAATTTACAAGAAGCAGCATTATCTGAAACTTATTCTCCTTTTATAGAACTCCAAGGAGCTATAAGTCAGGCACGGACTGACTTGCAAGCGCAATTTGATAAAATTATTGAGTGGTTCATTCCTTCGGCAACAGGGAATTCAACCCCTTATCAAATTGAAGATGCCATTTGGGTAGCCGATGCAATTATAAAAGAAGAAAACCCAATATTTGATGTTGAGATCGATTCTCAAGAGTTTGACTTTTCGATTCACGGACAACTACCGATTTTCATTGACATTTTTATAAACATCTTTGGCAATGTTGTGAAAAGGTCAGGGTTGGATCATCCCAAAGCGTTTGTGAAAATTTGGCCGGTTGAGGTACTGGATGACTATACTATAATACATTGTGAGGTCACTAACGATTTAGGACCGGATATTGATGTTGTGGCACTTGATGTAGAATTGCAAAAAAAACTATCAATTTTAAACAATGGTAATTACCTTGAATTTTTGGCATCCGATAAAAACTCTGGGTTGTTTAAAATATATAGAAGTGTAAGGGATTTATATGTGGCTGAATTTCCAACAAAACCGAGTGTTGACTTTGGGGTAAAAAATAGAAGGTTTCAGATTAATTTAAGCGTTCCGTTCAAGGTATTTAGGTTAGAGGCAGTTGAACAAATTTAATTATTCTATAAATGAAAAAGATATTATTAGTCGAAGATGATGAAGATAAGAGAAAGCAACTTGTCAACTTCATTAATCTAAAAATCCCCTCAGAGTTAACTGAAGCTAGATCTTTCCAAAGCGGATTAAAAGCCCTTAAAAGTCAATCTTTCGATTTAATATTATTAGATATGACTATGCCCACTTTCGATATAAATCCACCTAAAGAAGGCGGTGGTAGATCCCAGCCTTTTGGAGGTGAAATGTTACTTGCTGAAATGGTTCGACGAGAAATCAACACGAAGGTAATTGTAGTGACACAGTTTGATTTATTTGGGAAAGGAGACGAGGAGATTACTTTGAAAGATTTAGATGTAAGGCTAAAAGAGCGTTTTCCAGACAATTATCTCGGGGCGATTCCCTATAGGATAAGTTACACAAGTTGGGAAGATGCCCTATTCACCAAAATTATGGATTTAGAGAATCAATAAGTAAATATGTTTAGAATATTAATTGTTGAAGACACAACAGAAAAACTAAAAAATATACTTCTAACTTTAAAGGAGGTTGCGAATTTAGATATTGAATCAATAGATCATGAATTGAGCAGCTTTGGGGCCAAAAAAAAATTAAAGAGCGATTTTTATGACCTGTTAATACTAGACGTTGCGATCCCAATGCGGCGAGAGGAGACTATTGACCTCGAAGGAGGTCTAAAGTTATTGGACGAAATTCTTCATCGCGACATTTACAAAGTGCCATCGCATATAATAGGTTTAACAGCAAAAGAAGAAGTCCTCCACAAAGCTGCTGAAAAATTTGAAGCCAGTATATTGTCTGTTATACATTACAGTGAAACAGATTTAGAATGGCAGCAAAAACTATTAAAGGGAGTAGAACAACGAGTTATGGCCAAAGCTTCACTATTTAGAGCTGAACAACCGTATAACTATGACATAGCTATAATCACAGCGGTTGATCGGGAATTTGCAGCAGTTAAGGCTCTATCAAAAAATTGGAAGCAGATAGATTATCCTGGTGATTCTTCACAATATTTCGAAACAATATTTGAAGAAAATAATAAGCGATTGAGAGTGGTAGCTGCTTGTGCAACCCAAATGGGAATGAGTGCAAACGCCGTTTTAACTATGAAGTTAATTTATAATTTCAGACCGCGATATATTTTTATGACTGGCATAATGGCATCAGTAAAAAAATCAGATACTCACGGTTATGGTGATATTATAGTTATAGATGAATGTTGGGATGGAGGCGCCGGAAAACTTTCTGAAAATAAAGATGGAACACCTTTATTTTTACCGGTAGCAAACCATGTAAGGCTCAATGTGGATATTTCGCAAAAAATGAGGAGCTTAAAGGACAATTCTGACATACTTCGTAAAATCAAAGACAGTTGGAAACCAGCTGACGCACCCAATACGGAACTGTCTATTCATATAGGGTCAGCTGTATCTGTAGCAGGCGTAGTTGAAAACAAAGCAGTAGTTTCGGAATTAATTGGGAAAGACAGAAAATTGCTTGGGCTGGAAATGGAGGCATATGGAATGTATTTCAGTTCATATAATTGTGGAAATCCTAAACCAATAGCAGTTGCCATGAAAGCAGTTTCTGATTTCGCCAACGAAGATAAAAACGATATTTATCAGTCATACGCATCGTATACAAGTGCGCAGGCTATGTATTTTTACATTTTAAACTATATAGATTAAAATGTTTTTGCCGTTTTCTTTGAGCGTTTTTGATTTCTGAAATTAATCGCTGTCATTTATGAAAGATCCAAATCAGCGATTAAACGCAAATCAGGCCAGGAGAACATCGTAATTTGTACAGTAGCCACCACTATTTCCGCAAGTTGGAAATTTTTTCAGGCAAATTCGACCGGCTTTTTTGTTCTGAATTGTAAGTGATGTTTAAATTTCTATGAGATTTGAAAACATCTTGATTAAGACTAAACAGCTAATGCTGTATCAACTATAAAATTAATTTTATTTTTAACTATCGTTCCCAAATGACACTTAATACGGAGTTATACCTTGGCGTAACGATGCAAAATTCATACATGCGTGCATCTTCATCATATTTACCCAATTCAAACCAGGTTGATTTGCTGATTTCCTGAACAGCATCTTTTTTGGGATAAATGCGATTAAAAACATAAAACTCATTAGCGACAGAATCCGTCGGTACATCCAATTTATTGATTTCAGGTATCCTATAATGTAAATCGTTAGATTTCTTCCAGTATTGTACTTTCTTGTTTTTGCTGTAAAAGGTGGCTATTGGATGATTTCCTAAATCAACAAAACGATATACGGTTGACGTAAGACTGGTATTAAATTTTTGAGCGAGTTCACTGATCAATTCCGGAGAAAATTTCTTTTTTTCACAACTGGCCTTAAACAGATCCGCAGGCATTAACAATTCAGCTGCAAAATCATTGGCTTCTTTTTCCTGCGGCCCTTTCTTATAGCCATCTAAGGTTGAATCGTCATCAGTAAAAGATGCTTCTTTATCGGCGTGGAGCAGAATATGGCCAAGTTCATGCGCCAGTACATAGCGCTTTCTTTGTTCAAACTCAATTTTAGAATCGATGGTTACAATAGAACGGCCTTTTTTCATGACTAAACGACCGTCGCAATTCCTAAGATCAGCTTCTTTAACCATACCATTATGATAGATTATAAGGTCTTTAAGGTCGGTTGTCGCCATATCAGTTATGCCGAGTTCTAAGAGTAATTTCCTCGCGGTGACAGCTGGTGCGATTTTCATTAGATTTCTTTCCGCTCAATTTTATCCATTAAGTCGAGCAAGTCTGATTCATCCAATATTTCCTTTAGGTCTTGTTCATCCATCTTTTCAAGGTTATTAAATTGCAGTTGTGGTGCCCGTTGCCTTAAGAGGTCTAAAATACCTTCTTTGGTCGATTCTTTCGCACTCTCAAAAAGGGCTATCGCTTTAACATACAAGCTTTCCTGTGTCTGTTTGTTTAATGCGACCCGCTGTTTAAATAACAGGGCTTTTACTTTGCCGATACCATTTTCTTCAAGCTTTATAGGATCGAAACCACTATCGCGCAACATTTCATCCAGCAATTCAGGCTGACCCTGCGTCATCAGGAATGCTTCCCGATTCAGCCTGTCGATGTCTATTTTTGTGTTTTTCATGGTTGCTTTTTATTATAGAATCCTCTCACAATTCTTATACCTCTTTTTATCACGTTGTTCACTTCTGTCACCGGAATATCCCAGGCTTCAACTATATCCCGGGGCGGGCTGCTATACAGCCATTCACAAAAAATAGCGTGATCGTCCTTTTTATCACCAAAAGCGGATGCAACTTCCTGCCACATTTCGGCGGTCATTAAAATTTCGTCTGGCCCTTCGGTAGTACGGCTATCATCGTTTAAAACATCGTCGTCATTAGCGTCATCACTGGCTAAAACAGTTTCTTCATCTGCCCCGCCGCCTGCTTTTATTATCGAGCGGCTTGATGATTTAAAATGGCTTGAAATTAAACTTTTAACTACACCGATCAAGTGGATGGTAATATCGGGATAACGGGTATAGTCCCAGGTGCGGGCACCCTCAAGTACTTTTTCAATAGCCAGTGTTGCGAAATGTTCGGCATCTACACTGTCCTTTTCAGTACGAATTTGAAATCCTGCCTTATTCAATTTGAAGTCTGCATAGCGTACAAGCTGTTTATAAATCTGTCCCCAGGACTTTTCATCTATTGCAGCTAATCTACCCAGTGTTTTAGCATCGATCATGTAATAGGGTTTTATGGTCCTTATAAAGATATGCTCTTTAAAATTATTTTTTTGCCACGTGGCGAAAAATAAATTCCGTGGAGCATATTAAGGTATAGGGACATAAAAATATATATAAGCATGAAAAATAATAAAAACGTATTCGTTGTGAAGCACGGCGATGATTGGGCCACCAGAACGGCAGGTAACCAAAGAGTAACTAAAACTTTCGATACTCAAAAGCAAGCTATAGATGCCGGTAGGCAACAAGCGATTAAAAACCAGTCGGAATTAACCATCCAAAACAAACACGGGCAGTTTCGTGAAAAAAATTCCTATGGTAACGATCCTAAAAACATACAAGGTTAAAATATGGAAAAGGAAAGACTAAAATATTGTATAGGCCGCTTTGATCATTATTATGATAGTGTTAACAGCAAGAGTTCGGTTTTTCTGGGTTTGAGTACTTTCATCGTCGGGGGGCTGATTGCTGGCTATTTCGCTGCTGTTCCTTACATCAAGTGTGGATTTTGGATGCACGGATTGATGACCATTCTTATCGGTTTGGGTGTTGCCATTATGATCACAGTTATTAGGGCTGCAACACCATATTTAACAAAGGATACAGACTCCCTTCACTTTTTCGGAGCCATTGCCTGTATGGACGGCCCCGGTTTTTGCGCCAAATCTGCCGCACCCTGCACTGACGAAGATGAGCTTAAAGATTTGCGTAACCAAGTTCATCAATTGGCCTCTGGTTTAACGGGAAAATTTAAAAAACTTAAAACTGCGGGAATACTATTTACCATACAGTTTTACCTGTTTATACTATTGTTCCTCATGATACTTTGTAACTTAAAATAATACTATGCATATATTCGATGACTATGTAAAACCGATCCGTGCTGCCATCGCCGCAGATCCAAAGTCAGGCAAGCTTTATGAAACCTTGTCTTTCTCAGAACGAAGCCTTCAAAAAGGGTTTGATTTTAAAGTTTTTAACCAACAAGTGCCTGAAAAGCGTTTGCTGCCTAACCTTGCTGATTTTGCAAATGAGTTGGGCCTCACACCAAATTTTGAACAGGGTTTAGGCGCACACCCGGATTTTTCGCATCTCAAACATTCAGAAACCTTGGAAGACCACTATATCGTTTCCATGTTTGTTGATATTAAAGGCTCAACAAATCTATTTAAAAAGTACACGCCGCGCACGGTTTGGATTGTTACTAACACCATTCAGCGCGCGGCTATACACACCTGTCTTATTTTTGGTGGTTACGTGCACCGTTTGCAAGGTGATGGCCTGTTTGTTTATTTCGGCGGTAAAAACATGAAGCCTGACCCTGCCGTGAAGCGTTCACTACAGTTTGCAAGTGTTTTTAGCTATTTTGTTAAAGAGGATCTGAAAAACATTTTTAGCGAACAAGGGATAGAAAATATTTATACCCGTATTGGTGTTGACTTAGGCTATGACAGGGATGTGATCTGGGGCATGGCCGGTATCGGTGAAATCAGCGAGGTTACTACTTGCAGTTTACATACCAGCCTGGCCAGTAAAATGCAATCTTATGCGATGAGTAATGGCATCGTTATTGGCGATAATATTAAGAAAGAAAGCCCTGAGTTGACCGAGTTCTATATACCGGTATGTCACCGCACACAGAGTGAAAATGACAGGTACATTTTCCAAATTCCGGAAGAGAGGTTTAACTATACGCAATACGATTTTAATTGGCTATCGTTCCTGAAAAGACAAGATTTCATTGCTACTGATTTTTTAGGTAATCTTCAGCTTAAACATAAGGCAGTGGTAATGTCCAACAGGAATGTTGCCAACCTCGCGCCAATTGCGGCTGCAAGTAAACCTTATTATGATTTTGAATAAAAAAAAATCGCCATTTGAACGCGATTTTATAGTCGCTAAGGAACGTTTTCCTAAGCTGACTTATGTCTGGAATGCCAAAATTATGATGTGGGTAATTACTGGGGAACTGGATATTTGTGATGTAGAAGGTGTGTATTGGAACACCTTTCAAATTACGATACTGGTTCCCCGTGGTTATCCTTATTGTGTGCCTATTGTCGCTGAGAAAAGCACAATTATACCACGCGATATAGAATGGCATATTTCACCGGAGGGAATATGTTGTTTAGATATATCGCATAATTTAAAAGCAATGTCTAAGCTGGGTATAGACCTCACCTCATTTATATCTGAAAAAGTTTACACCTATTTTGCAAACCAGCTATATAAATTGGAAAAAAACAAATACGCTGGCGGGGAATATGCTCATCATTTGGACGGGGTAATTCAATATTACATTGAAACACATCAGCTCCAGGATAAGCGAGCGATAGTAGCCATGCTTCAACAAATTACCTCAAAAACCAATATCGGACGAAACGATCCCTGCCCATGTGGCAATGGTAAAAAAACAAAACATTGTCACCAGAGCAGTATCGATACGTTGAAAACACTCGGTCACGAAAGATTACTTTCTGATCTTAAAAACATATCAGAAACGATAAAATAACACATTGCATTTGAGCTATTCCCACTCATTTTTAAATCCAGTACATTAAATTAAGTGAGATCATTATAAATCCAAATCGGCTATTAAACGCAAATCAGACAGGAAAAAGTTCGAAATTTGTACAGTAGCCACCACACTTTCAAAAGCTTCTTAGTTAACTCTAAGAGGCTTTTTTTATGCTTAAAAAGGCCATTAAGCTGTAGGTATAAAAAAGAGCATCGTCTAAATTATCCACCGTATGCATTCGCTTTCTAATTGCGTAAATGTTAAAAAAAAGTAAATTAGCATTTACGTCAATAAATATTACAATCAATCAGCACCAACGTATTATGCAGTTAAGTAATTATAAGCTTTTGTTGTTTTGCCTTTGTTTTTTATGTGTGAAATATAGCTATGCACAAAATGCATCAAAAAAAACAGTAAATATAATTTTTGATAGCGATATGGGGCCCGACTACGATGATGTAGG
The DNA here is from genome assembly GCF_014205845.1 of Mucilaginibacter cryoferens. Classification (GTDB taxonomy): domain Bacteria; phylum Bacteroidota; class Bacteroidia; order Sphingobacteriales; family Sphingobacteriaceae; genus Mucilaginibacter. The sequence continues at coordinate 242,894 of NZ_JACHCR010000007.1, read as the reverse complement.
TGCGATAGCTATTTTGCATGCGCTGGCCGATAAGGGGGAATCTAATATTCTGGCAACGGTAGCCAGTACCAGGTATGAAGGGGTGGCCGCTGTTTTGAATGTATTTAATACCTATTTCAATCGCCCGGATATCCCTATAGGGGTGCCTAAAGGCAAAGCGCTGGAATTACGCGACCCGCAGCATTGGACAGATACTTTGATAGCCAAATATCCTCATCGTATTAAAAAGAACAGTGAGGCGCCCGATGCTGTAACGGTGTATCGAAAAGTACTGGCATCACAGCCCGATAACAGTGTAACAATAGTAACTATTGGTTTTTTAACCAATCTCTCAAACTTGTTAAATTCTACATCTGATGAGTATTCGCCATTTAACGGAAAACAGCTTGTTAAGAAAAAAGTAAAGTTGCTGGTGTGTATGGCTGGCAGGTTCCCTTCTGGTTACGAATTTAATTTAATGAAAGATGCCCAGGCATCATACAACGTTTATAGTAACTGGAATACCCCGGTTATTTTTAGCGGGGGTGAGATTGGTGAAAAAATTGTGGCTGGGTTGCCTTTAATAAACAATGAAGCTATAAAGGGCGATCCGGTGAAGGATGCATTCCGGATCTCCATTCCGCAAGCCAAAGAGGATTCTGCCGGCCGAAAATGCTGGGACGAAACATCCGTTCTGGTAGCTATAAGAGGTTATTCGCAATTTTATACTTTGCACGCAGGAAAGATAAAAGTAGCAGAAGATGGTAAAAATACCTGGGATGACAAAGGTAAAGATCAAGCTTATCTGGTAGAAAATCCTGACTTTAAAAAAGTTCAGCACATGATCGATGAACTGATTATGCATGAGCCACAAAAGAAGAGAAACCACTCATTAATAAAATGATGTGGTTCTCCTTTCTTTTGTCAAACTTATAAGTAGAAAGTTGATTAGTCTGGTTTTTAATGACCTGGCAGAATATTTATATGCTTGCAAAAAACACTTCTATCCGTTCCTCCGAATGGGCGGCTTTCTATTTATTTCTTTTGGGTAGCGACATAAGATTTAATGGCATCACCGCTAATTTGGAAGTAAGCCGGGCCTGCAAGTAAAGTTATTTTAGCAATAGGTTGAAAAGAGGTCAGCGAGTGGTCTTTCAGAAAGCCTTCCGTCTCATAGGCTTCTATGGCTCCTTTAATAACATTAACCCCAACTGTCCCGGTAGGCGAATCAATGCCGGCATCTTTTAGGTCGCTGGCATGCGAATAGCTGTCTACGCCTAAGCGTAAAGCCTCGCGCATCTCTACACGGCCAACACTGATCATCAGTTCCGCATTAAACTTGTTCCTATCTCCAAGTCCGATGATCAGCAGTTTTTTCGCGGGCATGCTTCCAGCCGGCGGGGTAATTAATATTGTTTCCAGCGCATGGCCTGCAAATCTGCCGCTCTTCCTTAATGCTGTGAGCATCCCTTTTAAGGCATCATCTACATGCACCAGTCCATTAATTGCGCGGGGAAGTGCAGGTGGCGAATTAAAAATGTCGCCATCCGCGTATTCGAAAACGCAAATTATCTGTAACGGCGTTTGCTGATTAGACGGCGATTGAACGGTTGCAGCTATGGTTACTCCGTCTATCTGCCCTAATACTGCTGATGTACCTGTAGCGGGCAAAGTCTGAGTAGATGTTTGTGCATGGCTTATGGTAAAGCCGGTGAAAATGATTGTAACTGTAATAATCAACAATCGTAGTAACTGCTGCAACTTTGCTAATGGCCTTGTAAATAATCGGTCTGTTTTTGTTATGGCGTGATTCATAAAGTTGGAAATTTAAAAGTTAATGGAATTGCTTAAGTTGATGGTTAAATGATTAGGTATCGTTTTGTTAACAGATCAAAGATGGGCGAAGCAGAAAGCTAAAAAGATGATGTAGGTTAAGAAATGAAAGATACTTCTAAAACGTATTTCTGTATCCGCGCCTCTGAAATTTATTGTAAAAACTATCTCATTTGGGTTTATTGCTATCAATCGCTACCTTGGTGTTATGATCAGGACTTTTTTAATAACCGTGTTTATGCTTTCCATCGGCACAATATATGCTCAAAATAACTCAAACACCATCAACGGTTATTACCCTCTTTTGCGAAGTGCATTCATTGAAGCTAACGCTTATAAAACTGTAGCCTTTGTAGAGAAACGTTGGAGGATACCAGGTAATTCGGGATTTAACGAGAGTATTTTTGATGTAGAAAAAACGCTGCAACAAGCCGGGTATAAAAGAGAAGTAAAAGGTGAGGCCGATGGGCCGTTAACGTATCGGATAGAAACCCGCGAAATGCACCGCCCCACCTGGGAGCCCGTAAACGCGGTAGTAACTATAGAGGGCGAGCAAACACCCTTGCTTACGTTCGCTACCAATCGTAATATGCTGGCCATTTATTCGGCAAGTACACCGGCTGGTGGCGTAACAGCCGAGGTTGTTTTTTTAGATAGGGCTACTTTAAAAAACCTTGAGGGCAAGGATTTGGCAGGTAAAATTGTTTTTGCTGAAGCCAACGTAGGTGTGTTTTACACAGCCGTTGTTAAAAACGGTGCACTTGGTGCAATGGGTTACAGTATGCCGGGCTATACCCAGCCCGAAAAAAATGTAAATTCAATTCAGTTTGGCGGGATAGCGTATCAGGATTCCTTAAGCCAGAAATTTGGGATCTTGTTATCGTATGCTGCAAAAGAGCGGCTTAAAGCCGCCTTGCAAAAGGGACCGGTTAAAGTGCATGTTGAAGTTGAATCGAAAATATATCCTTCAAAAGAACTTACCATAGTGGCTAATGCCCGCGGTACCACCAGGCCCGATGAGCGTTTTGTGTTCAGCGCGCATGTGCAGGAGCCAGGGGCCAATGATAATGCTACAGGTGTAGGCACCCTGGCCGAAATGGCAAGAACTACGGCGGAACTTATTAAACAGAAAAAATTTGAGCCTAAAAGAACCATTACCTTTTTATGGGGCGATGAAATTGTATCAACAGGCAGATACATAGCCGAAGATACCGTACGCGCAAAGGGCATTAAATGGGGATTAAGCCTGGATATGGTTGGCGAGGATGTAACCAAAACAGGCGGTAGCTTTCTGATAGAAAAAATGCCCGATCCTTCGGCTATCTGGACACGGGGTAAGGATAAACACACCGAGTGGGGTGGGAGCGAGTTAAAAGAGTCGGATATGTTTCCTCATTATTTTAACGATCTGGTGCTTAACCGTTGCATGCAGCAAGGCAAGGAGAATGGGTGGGTGGTAAAAAGTAACCCCTTTGAAGGCGGCAGCGACCATACTCCATTTTTGCAGGCCAAAATACCCGGCTTGCTGATGTGGCATTTTACGGATATGTTTTATCATACAGATGCCGACAGGCTAAACATGGTATCGGCCCAGGAGATGAAAAATGTAGGTGTAAGCGCACTAGCTACAGCTTTTACGCTTACAGCCGCAAACCAAACCACAACTTTAACGTTAATAAGCGAGCTACAGAAAAATGCCACGGATAGATTACAGGATGAGTACACCCTGGGCTTACAAGCCATAAAAGATGGTTCACCTGCTGATGCCGAAAAACATAAAATTGATGTATGGGCCAGGTGGTATACAGATGCCCTTGGTAAAATGACAGATATTAATGTTGATGGCAACACTTCTAATATTAGCACCGGGATAGCGAAGGCTCAAAAGATAGTTGCCGATTTAAATTTAAAGTTTGATGGCGATCTTAAGTAATAAATAACATTTTGCTGTTTCAACAATTCAGTTAACTTTGACAAAAATACTATGCACGCATAATGATTGCACAGGCTATATTTATCATCATTTTGGGAGTTGCCGTTTACCTGTTTGCAAAAAACGCGGGTAAAATAAGGCGCAACATATTATTGGGTAAAGATGTAGATCGCAACGATCAGCCTGCTTTACGATGGAAGATAATGGCCAAAGTTGCTCTTGGGCAAACCAAAATGGTAAAGCGCCCGGTTGCCGCTGTGATGCATTTTTTTATTTACGTAGGCTTCGTTATTATCAACCTCGAAGTGCTGGAGATTATGATTGATGGCATCTTCGGCTCGCACCGCATATTTTCGCGGCCGTTGGGTGGCTTGTATGGCTTACTGATAAGCGCATTTGAGGTATTGGCTGTTTTGGTGTTTACAGCCTGTGTGGTTTTCCTTTGCAGGCGTAACATTGTTAGGCTTAAACGTTTTAGCGGCACCGAGATGACCAAATGGCCAAAATCTGATGCCAACTATATCCTCTGTATCGAAATATTGCTGATGACCGCGTTTTTAACCATGAACGCGGCCGATTATAAATTACAACTATTACATTTTGAACATTACGTTAAAGCTGGCAGCTTCCCTGTAAGTTCGCTGATAGCGCCGCTGTTGCCAGATAGTGCCGGAGCATTGGTAATACTGGAGCGAGGCTGTTGGTGGTTTCACATCATTGGTATACTGGCATTTTTAAATTACCTGCCTTATTCCAAGCATTTTCATATCCTGCTGGCTTTCCCCAATGTGTATTATTCCAATCTGAATGAAAAAGGAAAGTTTACTAACATGGCTTCGGTTACCAATGAGGTTAAGGCCATGCTCGATCCTGCATTTGTGCCTGCAAATACCGGCGAGCCGGCCCGTTTCGGTGCAAAAGATGTAACCGACCTTACCTGGAAAAACCTGATGGAGGCGTACACCTGTACCGAATGTGGCAGATGTACATCGGTTTGCCCGGCAAATATTACGGGCAAGCTACTCTCGCCACGTAAAATAATGATGGATACGCGCGATAGGCTTACCGAAGTTGGTAATAACCTGGATAAACATGGTAAGGATCATGACGATGGAAAATCGTTATTGGATAATTATATCAGCCGCGAAGAGCTTTGGGCCTGTACCACCTGCAATGCATGTACAGACGCCTGCCCGGTAAATATTAACCCTCTGGAAATAATTACCGAAATGCGCCGCTATGTAGTAATGGAGGAATCACAAGCGCCGGCAAGTCTCAACAACATGTTCAGCAATGTAGAAAATAACGGTGCCCCATGGAAATACAGCCAGGCCGACAGATTAAATTGGGCAGAAAATAATTGAGTTAATAAGTTTCAATAATAAAGCAATATGTTACAGGAGATTGCCACTATACAATTAAAATATAATTTGTTTATTGAGCGGGCAGCCGCATCTAAATCGGTATGGGGACTGAAAAGTAAAACCGGCTGGGCTAATGCCAATTCAAACGATGATGAAGAAATTAGCGTAATCCCTTTTTGGTCGGATAGGGCCTTGGCTAAGGCCTGCGCCCGCGATGATTGGAATCGCTACCTGCCGGTCGAGATCCTCCTGGCCGAGTTTTTAGAAAGCTGGTGCGTAGAAATGGCAGATGAGAATGTATTAGTTGGCGCTAATTGGGATGCCCGTATGTTGGGAAAAGAAATCCCGGCGTTAGAAGTAGCCCTTGATATTCTTAACCAGTTAAAAGCCAACAACACAGCATTGGTATTTAAAAATTACAGTGGCGTAGATGATTTTATAGCCAATATCAACGAATTGCCCGACGAGTTATAATAACAAATATATGACCAGCTTCAAAATACCCACCATGGCCGAAATGGCTGCACAAGGCCAGCAACCCGAGATATTGTTTTGGGTTGGTTGTGCAGGTAGCTTTGACGAACGCGCGCAGAAGATAACCCGCGATATTTGTAAAATATTGCATCATGTGGGCATAAGCTATGCCGTTTTAGGCACAGAAGAAAGTTGCACCGGCGATCCCGCCAAGCGGGCAGGTAACGAGTTTTTGTTCCAGATGCAGGCCATGACCAATATTGAGGTGCTTAATGCCTACAATATCAAAAAAATAGTAACCGGCTGCCCGCATTGTTTTAATACCATCAGAAACGAGTATCCGGGGCTTGGGGGAAGCTATGAGGTTATTCATCATACACAGCTTATTCAGCAACTGATTGATGAGGGAAAACTAAAAGCCGAAGGCGGCGAAAGCTTTAAGGGCAAAAAGATAACTTTCCATGATCCATGCTACCTGGGCAGGGCAAATAACGTTTACGAAGCTCCGCGTGCCGCGCTGGAGATACTGGATACCGAGCTGGTTGAAATGAAACGCTGCAAAAGCAACGGGTTATGCTGTGGTGCAGGCGGGGGGCAGATGTTTAAAGAGCCCGAAGCTGGTAAAAAAGAGATCAATATGGAGCGGATGCAGGATGTAATTGAAGCCAAAGCCGATATCATAGCCTCCGGCTGCCCGTTTTGTATGACGATGCTTAGCGACGGTGTTAAACACCAGGATAAAGAGGGCGAGATACAGGTACTTGATATTGCCGAGATCACGGTACGGGCAAATGGCTTATAAATTCTTCGCCTTAAAATAATTCAACGCTATTTTTAAACTATCCAGCCTTGCCGGGCTCATGTGCTTTACCGGAAGATTAATTGTGGTAGCCATAGAGTCCAGATCGCCTTTGGGGTCTTCGTAAGTTTGCACAATAATATCGTCTGTTAAGGTGCTTAATTTAAGGGTGCCGGTGGTATCGCTGCCCTGGTATTCTATGTCACTCAGGCGATGCAGATTGAACGAAAAATACTCTTGCCTGTCATGTTGATAAGTTTTCCTTAAGCGCAAAAAATAGTCGTTTGTAAGCGTAAGTTCCCACTTTTTCAGCTTAATATCGGGTGGAGGATTAAATGACTCGGCAAGGCATTTATTGCTCCAGCTAAGCCATTCCTGCTCGCCCATACCCGGTTTAAAACCGTAAATGAAGCCACTACAGGCCAATATCGCCGTAATAACAGCAATATTTTTAATTAAGCACAAGATTGATGTTTTCATGACAACAAAATGTAACCCGAAGTTAATAAATTGATATTTTTGTAAATGGAATTTTCTCAACACTCAAGAGTTTGGATCTACCAATCCGATAAAAAATTAACCGATGAAGTGGTACAACAAATACAGCTTGAGCTGGATAAATTTACCACCGGCTGGACAGCCCATAACAACCAGTTAAAGGCCAAAGGCGAGGTGCGTTACAATCGGTTTTTGATTTTGATTGTTGATGAAAGCCAGGCCGGGGCAAGTGGTTGTTCTATCGATAAATCGGTGCATTTTATGCAGCAATTGGAGCAGTATTTTAACATTAACCTGTTTGATAGATTTAATCTGGCCTACCGCGATGGTGAAGAGATTTTATCATTACCCCGCCACGGGTTTGAGGATTTGCTGAAGCAAGGCAAAATAAATACCGAAACCATTGTTTACAACAACATGGTGCAAAACCTAACCGAACTGGAAACCAAATGGGAAGTGCCGTTTAAAAATAGCTGGCACATTCAGTTGTTCAGAGATTTGGTTAGTGCCTGATAATCATTAAATTTGTATATGACAACTTTCACAGTACAGGTAAAAGACAGTGATGCGGAAATTCTGTTGACCATCTTAAAGAAATTTAAGGCAAAGGTTATTGAGTTGCCAAAAGAGAGTGAGCTTACTCAAGAGATAGCTATGGCATTAAAGCAAGTCAAGCAAATACAGTCTGGAGAAATAGAGTCACTTAGCCTGAAAGATATATAATGCCTAACAAGGTTTTTTATACGCCTGTTTTTATTAAGAAGGCAAAAGACTTAAAAAAGAAACATTCGTCCCTACTTGAAGACCTCAAAATATTTCAGGAACTGTTAATTAATGATCCTAAACAAGGTGTTGCTTTGGGCGGAGGGTTATACAAAGTTAGATTGGCTATAAAAAGTAAAGGCAAAGGGAAAAGTGGAGGATATAGGATAATTACTTATCTCGTAAGTGAATCCAACGAAGATGTGTTGATTAATATGCTTACGCTCTATGACAAAAGTGAAGAAAGTACTATCAACAAACAATTTCTGCTAAAATTAATAAGGGAACATTTTTAGCTTCAGAGGGGCAAATGAAATATTTGTCGCTAAATTTATTTTATGGAACAATACGATGCCCGCGTTGATACCTTTATAGAAAAGGCCCCCGACTTTGCCAAACCAATTCTGGAATACATCAGGGAAATTGTACATGAAACATCTCCTTTATTGATGGAAACAGTGAAATGGGGCTTCCCGTTTTTTGATTACAAAGGTCCGGTATGCCAGATGGCGGCTTTTAAAGAACATTGTTCATTCGGTTTCTGGAAGGCTACATTATTGAATGATCCTTATCATGCGTTAAGTATTGGAGACGGATCTGCTGGTAGCTTTGGTCGCATCACCAAAATAGATGATCTTCCATCAAAGGAGATCTTGCAGGATTTTATCAGGCAGGCAATAGTGCTTAACGAAGACGGGAAAAAGATATCTACTGCCGTAAAAAAGGCCGCAGTACCTAAAGCGGAGTTGGTTATCCCAGAATATTTCACTGCGTTTTTAACCACATATCCCAACGCCAGTCTTAATTTCGATAGGTCAAGCTATTCGCATAAAAAAGAATATGTAGAATGGATTTTGGAAGTTAAGACAGAAGCTACGCGAATAAAACGGATGACCACGGCTGCCGAATGGATCAGCGAAGGTAAATCAAGGCATTGGAAGTATAGGCCCCCTGGCCCTCTAAAGGGGGAATAAAAGGTTTCTATTTTAGTTCTTGTTCCCCCTTTAGGGGGTTAGGGGGCTCAAAAATCTAACGGCCCGAGCCTTTTCATATTCTTCATGATCAGATACTGCCTATGCTTTAAATAACGCGTAGGATTGGTTGCCGACCATTTAAGCGGACTTGGGAATATCACCGCTATAGCTGCTGCTTCGTGTTTGGTTAAATCTGATGCCGGTTTATGGAAATAGGCTTGCGATGCGGCTTCAATACCGTAAATACCATCACCCATCTCAATCTCGTTAAGATACATTTCCATAATGCGCTTTTTACTCCAAAAAACTTCTATCAATACGGTAAAATAAGCCTCGATACCTTTACGCAACAGCGAACGGCCTTCCCACAAGAAAACGTTTTTGGCTACCTGTTGCGATATGGTACTACCGCCGATGAGTTTTTTGCTGTGCTGGTTTTTTTCGATGGCTTTTTCTATCGCATTAAAATCGAAGCCGTGGTGTTCTAAAAAAGTCTGGTCTTCGGCAGCTACCGCGGCGCGTTTCATGTTGTCAGAAATGTCGTCGAAACTTTTCCATTGCTTGTCTATCTTCCACTCTTTGCCACGGGCTTTTTGTTGAAAGCCCCGCTCAATCATCAGCCAGGTAAAGGGCGGGTGTACAAAGCGAAACAATAATACCCCAAATAAGCTAAGCCCGAAAAAAAGAATAAAAGCCAGCTTAAGTACCCTGAAAGCAAGTTTAAAAATACCGTTAAACCTGCTTTTAGATATTGAACTTTTGCTGCCTGTTTTTGATTTAGATAATTTGGACGAATTGTAATTGCGCTGCACTATGTATATGAGTTTCTATAAAACTAAAAAAGGTGTTCTGCATATGCAAAACACCTTCTAAATTCTAAATTTTTTCTTCAAATCCGAAATAGAAACTCCGGATATCAGAAATATAAATTACTCAGCTACTACTGAGAAAGGAACCTGTACTTTAACTTCTTTGTGCAGGTTAACGTTTGCGATGTAATCACCAACAAACTTAGGCTCCTGATCAAATGTGATACGGCGACGGTCAACTTCAAAACCTTCTTTTTTCAATGCATCAGCAATTTGGATAGTGTTGATAGCACCGAAGATTTTTCCGCTTTCACCGGCTTTAGCGCCAATGTTAAGTTTAACACCTTCTAAACGGGCAGCTATAGCATCGGCATCCTTGCGGATTTTTTCTTGTTTAAACTGAGCTTGTTTCAAGTTTTCAGCCAAAACTTTGCGTGCACTTACTGTAGCTAATATGGCGAAACCTTTAGGTAAAAGGTAGTTACGACCATAACCTGGTTTAACGTTTACTACATCGTCTTTATCACCCAGGTTTTTTACATCTTGTTTTAAAATAACTTCCATTTCTTAAATCTCCTATTATTTTAATGAATCTGTAACGTAAGGTAATAAACCAATGTGGCGGGCACGTTTAACAGCCTGAGCCACTTTACGCTGAAATTTTAATGAAGTACCAGTTAAACGACGTGGTAATACTTTACCCTGATCGTTAATGAACTTTAATAAAAAGTTAGCGTCTTTGTAGTCGATATACTTAATACCATTCTTTTTAAAACGGCAGTATTTTTTACGGTTATCCTCCACTTTTGGAGCGGTAACGTATTTAATTTGTTCGTTTGCCATTAGTGTGAAGCCTCCTCTGCTTTAGGTTTCTTGTTAAAGGCACCGCTGCGTTTTTTGTCGTTGTAAGCAATGGCATGTTTATCCAAAGCAATAGTAAGGAAACGCAAAACACGCTCATCGCGTCTTAATTCAATCTCCAATTTGTTAATTAAATCACCCGGAGCCTTAAATTCAGTTAAGTGATAGTACCCTGTAGTCTTTTTTTGAATAGGGTACGCTAATTTTCTCAAACCCCAATTATCCTCCTGGACAATTTCGGCTCCGCCATCAGTTAAGATCTTGCTAAATTTGGCAATGCCTTCTTTAGCTGTTTCTTCTGATAACAACGGGGTTAGAACGATCACGATTTCGTACTGTTGCATTATTATACTTTGATTTTTAATTAATTACCCGCTAATACGGGGCTGCAAATGTAGTGATAATATTTGAAAATCAATACCCTGGCGTATAATAATAATTTAATCAGGTACCCCCGGATTTTATAAAATTTAAAAAGAGGGGTTATTTCTATTTATTTCGTATAGGTTAATGTTTTTTTAATATTTAAAAATAAAGTTTATCGGTTAGTGTTCAGTATCTTGTGAAAAGTGTGAAGAAATGTGAGAAAAAGGTACCAACATTGTAACGTTTTTTGCGTTGTGATTAAAAAAATGATAATTGTCTATTTTTAATTGGTAGTTTGTAATAAAACAACGCTGGATGAAAAAAATATTAAGTTTAACAACATTTTGGCTGCTGATGCATTTGGCTGCCAGTGCTCAGGTAAGCGATATTCATGCAAGCTTGGAAGTTCAAGGAATTGAAACCACCAATGGCGTAGTGCCTTTTTGGCTCCGATCAAATCAATATGGGAGCGTTCCATTGCCTGGCGGCTCGGGTAGTTTTATTGGTCGTGTTAGAAAAGATTATGATACCACCCGGAGGGTATTTGATTGGGCCGCTTCGTTTGAAGGGCGAGTGAACGTTGGCAATAGATCTCAGTTTGATTTGATTGAGGGTTTTGTAAAAGGTAAAGCCGGTATTTTTGAATTAAAGGCCGGGCGCTCAAAAGATATTATAGGATTAACAGATTCTACCCTGTCAACTGGTTCTTTCCCCATATCGGGCAACGCGCTTGGCATTCCGCAAATTAGTTTAAGCATCCCTAATTATTATAGTATTCCTGTTTTGGGAAAGCTATTTGCCGTAAAGGGTGCTTATGTAAATGGTTATATGGGCAATGTAATAGTACGTTCCGGAAAGCGAACAGGTAATTATACCAATTACTTTTTATCAAATAGTCTGTATTTAAAGGTGGGAATGCCCTCATGGCGGTTTAAGTTTGAGGCCGGATATAATCACCAGGCTTTGTGGGGCGATGAAAAGCTTATTTTTCCGAAATTTAATTTATCCGGGTCAGAAACATATTGGTACGTACTTACGGGTAGGCTCTACCAGGGATCAAAAGTTGGGAATCATTTAGGTTCGGTTGATGTTGGTGCAGAATATAGATTTGATGGGCTCACTCTATCTGTTTATCGGCAAAGTCTTTACGATAAAGGCGCACTAAGTAAACTGGCGAATATAAAAGACGGTTTAAATGGTATCAGCTTGGTTAATAATCAACCTGGTACAGGGGATTTTCAATGGAAAAAAGTTATACTTGAGTTATTTTATACTGTTAATCAAGCTGGTACTTTATCATCAAAATCTACCCAATCGGGTGCTGAAGACTATTACAACAATTACGAATATGTAGAAGGCTGGTCATATAAAAATGAGGCTTTAGGTAATCCGTTTATAACCACAGCGTTGGATGCCAGAAGTAATTTGGGTAGGGCACAGGATCAGTTTTTTATAAACAATAGGGTAAAAGTATTTCATGCAGCTACCCAATTTTATGCCTTTAAATGGCTCTACACCGCTAAATTTTCTTACTCTATGAATTATGGAACTTATGATACCGGATCAAGCAAATATATTGGTGTGGGAGGGATTAGAAATCCCTCTAATCCGGGAGCGTTCAGCGAAGTAAATCAGTTTTCGGCCTATTTGGAAGGACTTAGGAGCTTAAAGCATGGCTACACCGTTGGTTACGATGTTGGTTACGATCGGGGTGGGCTGTTATACAATTCTTTCGGTGTTATATTAAAGGTATCCAAATCATTTCTATAGTAAATAAGGTTGCATGGTGATCAAATAAAGACTTATCTTCAACCTATCTGTTAATAGTAAAATTTATTTAGATATGCAGTTTGTCAGCTTTCAAAATCAAAATACGGTAGCATTAGCGTGCCCTGCCAACTATCAGCTATCATATGGCGGAGGTGATGATATAGAAGGGGACTGGGAAGACGAAGATGATGAGGATTTTGACGATCAGTTGGATGCCGAAGATGACCTGCACGAAATACAGGTTGGCGATGATATGGGCGAACCCGACCCGGAAGACGATGATCACCTGCCCGACGATGACTTGCAATAATGTTGGTAATTTTATCTTAACAATAGCCCGGTTGGCTCTTTAACGTAAAGCATTTTCTTGTTAACTTCGTGCTGTGGATAATTTTATCGTTTCGGCCCGTAAATATCGCCCGGCTACTTTTGAAACCGTTGTTGGTCAGCAACATATAACCAATACCCTCAAAAACGCCATTAAAAACAACCAGCTGGCGCAGGCATTTTTGTTCTGCGGTCCGCGTGGTGTGGGTAAAACTACCTGCGCGCGTATTTTGGCCAAAACCATTAACTGTACCAATTTACAGCCCAATGGCGAGGCTTGCGGCGCGTGCGCATCGTGCAAAGCTTTTGAAAATGGCAACTCCTTTAATGTTCATGAGCTTGATGCTGCATCCAATAACTCGGTTGATGATATTCGTAGTTTAATTGAGCAGGTACGGATACCGCCACAGGCTGCCCGTTACAAGGTTTATATTATTGATGAGGTGCACATGCTATCGCAGGCGGCTTTTAACGCTTTTTTGAAAACGCTGGAAGAGCCACCTCATTACGCCATATTTATATTGGCTACTACCGAGAAGCATAAAATACTGCCTACCATATTATCCCGTTGCCAGATATTTGATTTTAACCGCATCAGGGTTGATGATATGGCTAATCACCTGGCATCTATTGCCGGTAAAGAAAATATCAGTTATGAGCCCGATGGACTGCACATCATCGCCCAAAAGGCAGATGGCGGTTTAAGAGACGCCTTATCAATGTTTGATCAGATAGTAAGTTTTTCTGGTGGTAAGGTTACTTACAGCTCGGTTATAGATAACCTTAATATACTTGATTACGATTATTATTTTAAGATAACCGAAAGTCTGCTTAAAGAGGATACCGCCAAGGTGCTTTTGTTTTTTGACGAGATATTATCCCGCGGGTTTGATGGTGCTCACTTTATTGCCGGCTTAAGCGAGCATTTTCGTAACCTGCTGGTAAGTAAAGATCAATCAACACTAAAGCTTTTAGAGGTAAGTGAGGGTATTAAAAATAAATACCTGCAGCAATCACAGGCGGGTTCTGTATCGTTCCTGCTTTCGGCCATGAATATTGCCAATCAGTGCGATATTAGTTATAAGCTGAGTAAAAATCAACGTTTGCAGGTTGAGCTGGCTTTGCTCAAGATGTGCCACCTGCCCTCGGCCTTTAATATGGCCACCACACCGCTTACAGCAGCGCCCATCAACGATGGGGCATTAAAAAAAAAACCTGATACCCCAGCAATAGCGCCGGTAACAGAGAATAAAAGCATCAGCCAAACTGCTGTATTAAATGATGCGCCGCCGGTTTATAATAAAACCACGCCAGCGCCTGGTAGTGAGGTACTACCCCAGGCTCAACCGGCACCGGTAAAAGAAAATTCGCCGGCAGCTGCCCCGCGGCCCAAGATAATTATGCCGCTTAGGAGTACGTTAACGCCATCGTTAACAGATACCGGTAAAACAGAAGAAGAGATACTGGAAGAAGAAGACCCTTATTTAAAGGGAGATGCGCAGGACGATTTTACCATGGACAGTTTTTTAAAGCACTGGAGCGATTTTGCTGCAAAAGTAAAAGCCGAGGGCAAAAAAAACCTGGTAACCATTTTTACCTCAAACGCGCCACGAATGATAAGGCCTTACGAATTTGAGATTTTGGTAGGCAATATGGTGCAGGAGAATATGTTTAGGGAAGAGCGGCCCGAAATGCACAATTTTTTACGTAGCAAGTTAAATAACTTCACTATTGAGGTTCATGCCCGTGTTGATGAGGTGCAGGTTATACGCAAGCCATATACTACAAGTGAGAAATTTCAGCACATGGCATCAAATAACCCACAACTGATGGAACTGCGTAACCGTTTTAATCTCGATTTTGATTAAGGTGACAGGGAGTGAAAAATAAAATATACTATTCACTACGCTCTATCTTAAAGGTGTATCGTTTTTAGGATAGCCTTCTTCGTCCAGATCATCGCGGTCATCCTCTGGTGTGTGGGCCAGCGCGGCATCTGCGGCATCAACTTCGGTAATTTCACCGTCGTCTATGTGCATAGCTAAATCATCCACATCTGTTTCAATTGATCTTTTACTGGAGTATTCGCCATCGGCGGCATCATAGGGGTTGGCCTCATCATAGGTTGAGTTCATATCCTCACCGTTTTTTACTGATGTTTTATAAGGGTCTGGGTGATAATAATCCGGATCATCGCTTTTTACATCGTATTCAAAGCTGTCGTCTTCGGCGTTATAATTCAGGTCTTCCTTAGCCATAGTTTCATCAAGGTCGTCTCTTAATGTGCGGTCGCGGTCGTTCATATTGTCTGCCAGCGCGTCGTCGTCGTCGTAGCCGGGGTTAATATTTTGCTCGTTCATAGGTTTTATAATTTATATTAAATATACAGTAAAAAACCTTGCCAAAAAATCAATGCGCGGCAATAATTTAGTGGTAGAATCCAGAATATAAGAGCCGGGAATAAAGGTAGCCTCAATCGCATTTTAACAAAAATGGACAATTGAAGCTGTTTTTATTTAATACGGAATTTGTTTACGGTAGGAGGTAACACCGCCTATGGCAAATTTAACACCTATAGTAAATTGGGCGTAAGCGTCATTATTGCTTTTGGCTGTAGCATAACCATCCAAATTATCGCTAAATACAAAATTGTACTGATAGCCAATATCAATTTTAACACTTGGTTGACTGTAACTGTTATAGATTTTAAATTCGTATCCGAGTCTTACAGGTAAAAACGGCACCTGGGCATTGTTATCGCCCGGAATTACATAGCCGCGTTTATCGGCGCTTTTGGCAACAATGTGATTTGCTATATAACCAATGCCTGTTGATACGTACCAGTTTTTCATTGCGTTGGCAAACCTGTTGTTGGAGTAGTCTAAAAATTCGCCCGCCTGCAGCTGGGCTCTGAACAAAAACGAAGTAAAGTGATTTTCAAACTGCCGCCCGCTTGAGGACTTAACCGAGTCGCCACCTTCTAACCGGCCAACCTGTAGCTCAAATACATAGTTAATATATGGACCCGAGTTATAATTGAAATTGAAATGCACAGATGGGGTGTATCTGAAAGTGTTTACATCGGCCATGGCGGCTACGTTAACACCTGCGGCCACACCAAGGTCATATTGCGCATAATCAAATCCGCTTTGGGCGCGGGCTAAAAACGAACAGATACAAAAAGTAAATATCAGGAGAACTTTTGTTAGTAGTTTTATCATAATACAAGCAACCGGGCTTTGGTTGGGCGCCAGTTTGGGTTATTAACGTTTAATTTTATAAAAATAGCATCAAAGTTTATAAAAACAATAAACTAAGGCAATAAATCGTCACTAAACGGCAATCAATTATTTTCATGCACTATTTAGTTAAATTGATAAACTCAAATTAATATATTTGAAGCCATTAAAATAAAACAACAGCATCAGATATGTCAAAAATTAAAGTAGAAAATCCGGTAGTTGAGCTGGATGGCGATGAAATGACCCGGATCATCTGGAAATTCATTAAAGATAAATTGATAACTCCTTATCTTGATCTGGATATCAAATACTACGATTTAGGTATCGAGTATCGTGATGAAACCAACGATCAGGTAACCGTAGATGCCGCGAACGCTATTTTAAAATATGGTGTAGGTATTAAATGCGCTACCATTACACCCGATGAACAACGCGTTGAAGAGTTTGGCTTAAAACAAATGTGGCGTTCGCCAAACGGAACCATCCGTAATATTTTAGATGGTACTGTTTTTCGTGAGCCAATTGTTATGGCAAACGTACCTCGTTTGGTACCAAACTGGACAGCCCCAATTTGTATTGGCCGCCATGCTTTTGGCGATCAGTACCGTGCTACAGATTTTGTAACCAAAGGCAAAGGTAAACTAACCATTACCTTTACCCCCGAAGATGGCGGCGCAGAGCAATCATTTGAAGTATTTAACTTTAAAGGTGATGGTGTAGCGTTGGCTATGTATAACACAGACGAATCTATCAAAGGGTTTGCCCACGCTTGCTTTAACCAGGCATTGATGAAGGGCTGGCCTTTATACTTATCAACTAAAAATACCATCCTTAAAAAATATGATGGCAGGTTTAAAGATATTTTTGAAGAGATCTACCAAAACGACTACAAACAAAAATTTGCTGAGGCGGGTATTACTTACGAGCACCGTTTAATTGACGACATGGTTGCATCGGCCTTAAAATGGAACGGTAACTTTGTTTGGGCTTGTAAAAACTACGATGGCGACGTACAGTCTGATACCGTAGCACAAGGTTTTGGCTCATTAGGTTTAATGACATCAACCCTGGTTACACCAGATGGTACCGTTATGGAGGCTGAAGCAGCACACGGCACAGTTACACGCCACTACCGCGAGCACCAGGCTGGCAAGCCTACTTCAACCAACCCTATCGCGTCTATCTTTGCATGGACAAGAGGGTTGGAGTTCCGTGGTATATTGGACAATAACCAGCCATTGATTGATTTCTGTAAAGCTTTGGAAGAAGTTTGTATTGAAACTGTAGAAAGCGGTAAAATGACCAAAGATTTGGCCATCACCATTAAACCTAAGGTTGAACATGGTACCGACTATTTATACACCGAAGAGTTTTTAGCTGCTATTGACGAAAACCTGAAAACTAAATTGGGTAAGTAATAGTTGCCAAAATTGAATAAGAGAAAGTCTGCGATTACCGCAGACTTTTTTTTTGCCGTTTTATTGGATGGCAATTATAGTTTTAAAACTATTTAGGGCTTTTTATATTTAACTTTTAACTTAGCGCATCAAAAAAAATCAACACTATGTCGGCATTATATCCATTAAAATTTAAAACCATATATAAAGATAAGATATGGGGTGGTCAAAAGATCAAAACCTATCTGCATAAAGATTTTGGCGCTCTGCCAAACTGCGGCGAAACCTGGGAGATCTCGGGCGTTAAATCTGATGTATCTGTTGTAAACGGCGGCGCGCTGGATGGCGAGTCATTAGCCGATTTGCTGGAACAATACAAAGATGAACTGGTAGGCAAAAAGGTTTACGCTCATTTTGGCAATATCTTCCCGCTGTTGGTAAAGTTTATTGATGCTAACGACGATCTATCGGTACAGGTACACCCTGATGATGAGCTGGCCAAAAAACGCCATAACTCCTTTGGTAAAACCGAAATGTGGTATGTTATTGAAACCGACCCGGGTTCGACGCTGATAGCAGGCTTTAACCAGGAAATGACAGAACAGAAATATGTTGATGCTTTAAACAGCGGTCACATTATGGATATCCTGAATAAAGAGGATGTAGCCGCGGGTGATGTTTACTTTTTGCCGGCCGGCAGGGTACACACTATTGGTAAGGGCTTATTGATTGCCGAAATTCAGCAAACTTCTGATATCACTTACCGTATTTACGATTTCGACAGGGTGGATGATAAAGGCAATAAACGCGAACTGCACACCCAGGAAGCCTTGGCCGCTATAGATTACAAACATTATCCGGAGTATAAAACTATATACCAGCCACAGAAAGACGAAACCGTTCATTTGGTTACCTGCCCGTACTTTACCACCAATGTGCTTGATTTTGACAAAAGCACTGCTAAAGATTACTCGGCACTTGATTCATTTGTGATACATGTATGTGTAGAAGGCGCTTATACCTTAAACTACAATGGCGAAAGCTACCCGGTTAAAATGGGCGAGTGTATCCTGTTGCCAAAGAGCATCGATAAAGTGGAGTTGGAAACAACCGAAGGTTTTAAAATATTGGAAAGTTATATTGAATAATATTATATTGTTACAAGTATAGGTCCGCTTAGGATCTATACTTGTAAATTTTTGAGTCGTTATTATCTTCCTGCGATGCGTTTATTATTTCGGCAAGCTGATATTCGTTAACAGGTTTAAATATATAATCCTCAACATCGGGATTTTTTTTTGCCCGATAAATATCGTTCAGATTTATAGACGAACTGAGCACGTAAATTGTGATTTTTTTGCCCAGTTGGGATTTTATTTCCGCAAATTCGTTCATAAATTCCCAGCCGTCCGTATTGGGCATATTAATGTCGAGGAATATTACATCGGGTAAATCGGGGCTGTTTAACCTGTCTTTTATCCACGTGATGGCCTGTTCTCCATCACGAAAATTAATTACTTTACTGTTAAAACCTTTTAAATTAATTAATTTCTTAAACCCAAAGGTATAAATTGGGTCGTCGTCTATTAAACAAACATTCACGGGAGCTCTCTCTGCTGTCATTAAAAATTGATATTGTTATATCAACCTAATAGTAAATTTAGTGCCAATATTTACGGTGCTGTCTACTTTAATACTGCCACCCAGGGCTTCTATCTGGTTGCGGGTTATAAACAGGCCAATGCCTTTGGCATCAGGATTTTGATGAAAGGTTTTATACATCCCAAATATTTTATCACCAAAGCGTTCCAGGTCAATCCCTATTCCGTTATCTTCAAAAATGAGGTATATGCGGTTACGTTCTTTTAGTGTATAACATTTAATAGCGGGCCGCCTATCGACCGAGCTGTATTTAAGCGAGTTGGTAAGCAGGTTTTGTAAAATGCTTTCCATATAGGCCGGGATATAGTTTATTTGAGGGCACCCGCTAAAATCATAATCTATGCTTGCATCAAGGGCCTCAATGTTGCTTTTAAGCGCCGATATGATGTTTTTAAAAAGTATTTCGAAGTTAATTACCGTTCGCTCGTTGGTTATCTCGGTTTGAATTTTAACTATCTCATTTAAATGCTCAATGGTAGCGTTTAAGCTATCGCTGATAGATTTAATGTGCGAAAACATCTCGGCACGCTCTTCCGGCACTTCGGTATCATCGTGCAGTTTTACCATAAACTGCAGGTTACCGGTGTGCGACCTCAGGTTGTGCGATACGATATAAGCAAAGTTTTGTAAACGCCGGTTTTGATCTGTCAGTAAATTTAATGACGACTCGAGCGCCAGGTTTTTACGTTTTTTATTATCTATATCTTGTATAATACCACGTATGGTAACGCAGCGGCCAAAATCATCAATAATAGGTATCCCTTTGGCCCTTACCCATATCACATTATTTTTTGCCGTTCTGAAAAGTAACTCCAGCTCGTAGGGCTGGCAGTATTCAATAGCGTTATCAAGGGCATTTTTAATTATTGGGCGGTACGCGGGTTCAAAAAAGCTTATGGCTTCATCCAGCGAGAGCTTAACATGGTTTTGCAGCTCATAAATATCATATAACTGCTTTGATAATGATAAGCTCATGGTACTGGTGTTGATTTCCCAGCTGCCCAGTTTAGCTATCTTAATGGCTTCGTTGTAAAGCAGATCGTTATGTGCTGCCTGTATCTGTGCCTGTTTGTATTGGTTTATGTTGATAATAGAGCCATAGAAAATATGCCCGGTTTCGTCGGTATATTTTTTTACTGTACTCTCAAACCAATGGTAACCGGATGTTTTGGTAAGCAGGCGTATTTGTAGGGGTTTGCCTGTAGATGCCGGCTGATTGTTTAGGGCTGCCAGAAAAGCAGGTTTATCCTCATGGTAAAGCAGGTGTTCGAAAAATATATGGTTGGAGCATTCTATTTCACCCGGCTCATACCCCAAAACGGTATAAAACCCGGATGACCATTTAATATCCCTGGTTGTAGTGTTATACTCCCATATACCGGCATTAATATTATCGATAATTTGGGCAAGGTGTTGCTTGCTATCATCAGAAAATTGGTGCCCTTTAGAAAAACTCATACTATAAATAACCTCTTCATTACTCAGTTAATGACACAGCTTAATAGTAAATTATGTGCCACAATTTCAAAATAATTCAATTTACAACCTCTAGTTGTTTGTGTTTTACTGAACCTATAGATTTTTAGAATAATTACGCGATTTCCAAATATAGTATTTGATATGATATAAATCTCTCAAATACTGATAATTACAAAATAAAGTTATGCGTTAAAATTCAGGCAGTTATATGAAATATTTGCAAAATAATACCTTTTGTAAGAGATAAGTTGCTGTTTTTGATGTTTAAACGTTAAAATATACCGGTTGATATACTTTTAAAAGATATACTTTTTATAATAAGGTAAAGAAGATGGGGCTGCGGGGCCTAAATTGTCGTTTTATTTCTTTAATGTCCTATTTTTCAGGCAGGTTTATTTTTTTTAGCCCGAAACGCTATTTATTTACCAATTCGGCTAATGCGTTAGTGGCTATCCATTTAGCCGATTTATGATCTTGCTTTAGTATGCGGTTGGCTGTCGCCATTGCTTCTGTTTTTAAGGTCTCGTTTCTTTTACCTATTTGGCGTAATGCCCAGTTAATGGCTTTTTTAACAAAGTTGCGGTTATCCCATGCCTCGCGTTCCATCAATGCAAAAAATGGAATGAATATTTCATCAGCCGCTTTTTTGTTGTGTATGGCATATTCGGCCATTAAAACAAAGCCGGCTCGTTTTACATATTCTTCCTTGCAGGTGCTAAATTCAATGGCTTTGGTAATAGCAAAAGATGTACGGCAGAAAAGATTGCCACATACCTGGTCGCATAGGTCCCAGGAGTAAAAGTCTTTTGTCCAGCTGTCTATCTGTTGTTCTGTCACCATATTGGGGTCATCTGCCAACGATGCCACAATACGGGCTTCATGAATGCCTGTATCCCAAAGCTGTTGGGCAAGCAGGTGATCTTTTTTTATGGTTTTGGCCAGCTTGCGCAAATCGGGAAGCTTAACACCAAGCGCGTGAGAATTATCAACTCCAAAACGTTGCATGCCTGCAAGGTAAGCAGGGTTGGCTTGCTGTTTAAGCAACTCAATAATGTGGCTAACCTGCATTTAGTCAGAAAAATTGGCGCTCTCCAGCGTGTGATGGATTTTTACAACTTCCATTAATGCAGCCGAACAGTAAAAAGGATGCAACTCCATAATTAATGAGCCCGCCTTTATTGCCGGATCGGTTTCGGTTAGCGTTTTGGCTTCTTCAATAGTCTCCACATTAAATATGAAGATCCCTTTTATTGGCTGGTCATCTAAAAATGGACCGGCGACTACTAATTTACCTTCGTTGGCTAGTTTGGAGATGTTTTTTAAATGTGCCATTTGCAATTGCATCCTCGCCGCCGAATCCTGTAACCGGTTTGGTCCCTCCTTTAAAAAAGCCATCACATACTTTTTCATTCCGTATTTATCGGCCCCAAGTTTTTTGGCAAGGGCTGCATCGTAAACAGGTTTTGTTTTAGTTTGGGCAAAGCAATTGAAACTTACAGTAGCAATTGCAATTAGGAGGAAGAACTTTTTCATGGGATTTTGGATTTATTGGCATACCAAATATACTTTTTGGGTACGCATAAAGCCAAACTTGCGAAGTTTTTAAAACTTCGCAAGTTTCTCGTAGCTTTCAAATTTAAGCTACAAATCCGAAATCGAATATCCCAATTCCGAAATCAAAGATTTCCTCTCAAATCCTGCTCGCGTTCAATGGCCTCAAACAATGCCTTAAAGTTGCCGGCGCCAAATGATTTGGCTCCCTTGCGCTGAATGATCTCGAAGAATAGGGTAGGCCTGTCTTCAATTGGTTTGGTGAAAATTTGCAGCAGATAGCCTTCGTCGTCCCTGTCAACCAGTATACCTAATTGCTTAAGCGGTTCCAGATCTTCATCAATATGGCCAACGCGATCTGTCAGCTCATCGTAGTACGATGTGGGTACGGTTAAAAACTCTACGCCGCGGTTTTGCAGTTCGGTTACGGTGGCTACAATATCATGTGTGGCAAGGGCCAGGTGCTGCACACCTTCGCCTTCGTAAAACTCCAGGTATTCTTCAATCTGCGATTTCTTTTTACCCTCCGCAGGCTCATTTATCGGAAACTTAACATAGCCGTTACCATTGCTCATCACCTTGCTCATCAGGGCCGAATACTCGGTAGAGATCATTTTATCGTCAAAGGTTAAGATGTTTTTGAAGCCCAATACGTCTTCATAAAAGCTAACCCATTCGTTCATTTTATGCCAGCCCACGTTGCCTACACAATGGTCTACATAAAGTAAGCCGGCATCTGTTGGGTTATAGGTGGTTTGCTGTTTTTGGTAACCAGGTAAAAACAGGCCTTTGTAGTTTTTGCGTTCTATAAAAAGGTGAACGGTTTCGCCATAAAGCTTAATGCCGCTGGTGCGTACCTCGCCATGTTCATCGGTAATGGTTTGTGGTTGTTGGTATGGTTCGGCGCCACGGCTGGTGGTTTGTTCAAAGGCATCGTAAGCATCATCAACCCAAAGGGCTAATACTTTTACGCCGTCGCCGTGCTTTTTAATATGCTCGGCTATGGGGTGATCTGAGTGCAGGGGGGTAGTTAATACCAGCCTGATTTTGCCTTGCTGCAGTACGTATGATGCCCTGTCGCGCACGCCGGTTTCCGGTCCGGCATAAGCCAGTGTTTGAAAGCCAAAAGCCGTTTTATAGTAATGAGCAGCCTGTTTGGCATTACCCACGTAAAATTCAACATAGTCGGTGCCGTTAAGAGGTAGAAAATCGGCCCCGTCTAACGCTCCCCCGGTAGGGGAAGGTTTTATATTTAGTTTATTTATAGTTTCCATTGTTTTGTTTTAGGTGATTTTTTAAGTCCTCTCCTTTGGAGAGGATTTAGGTGAGGCTCCAGCTTTTATAATAATTCTCGTCCTCTATCTTTATCGCGTCTTCCGTTAACATCAGCGGCCTGAAGGGATCTATCATTACAGCCAGCTCGTCGGTTGATTCTTTGCCTATCGATTTTTCTACCAAGCCTGGGTGCGGGCCGTGGGGGATACCACCGGGATGCAGGGTTATCTGGCCTTTTACCACGCTTTTACGGCTCATAAAATCGCCGGCTACGTAGTATAAAACCTCGTCGCTATCTACATTGCTGTGGTTATACGGGGCCGGGATAGATAGCGGGTGATAATCAAATTTGCGGGGCACAAATGAGCAGATCACAAAGTTATTGCCCTCAAATGTTTGGTGTACCGGTGGTGGCTGGTGCAGCCGGCCGGTTATTGGTTCAAAATCATGAATGGAAAGTGCCCATGGGTAATGAAAACCATCCCAGCCAATAAAATCAAAAGGGTGAGTGCCATAGATGTATGGATAAATGAGGCCCTGCTTTTTGATGAGGATCTTAAAATCGCCATGTTCATCGTGGGTTTTAAGGTTGGCCGGGCGTTTAATATCGCGCTCGCAATAGGGTGAGTGCTCCATCAGCTGGCCATATTGGTTACGGTAACGTTTGGGCGCGCGGATGGGGCTAAAGCTTTCGATGATGAACAGCCGGTTTGCCGTGGTATCAAATTCTATTTGATAGATGGTGCCGCGTGGTATCACCAGGTAATCGCCGTATGCGAACTTAATATTGCCGAACCCGGTTTTTAATGTCCCGGTGCCTTCATGAATAAATACAACCTCATCGGCCTGGCTATTTTTGTAAAAATAGTCGGTCATAGATAGGCGGGGCGCTGCCAGGGAAATGTGCAGATCGCTGTTTACCAGTACAGGTTTGCGGCTTTGCAGGTAATCATCTTCGGGCTGTACATTAAAGCCTATTAGGCTGGTGTGCTTCAGATGTTTTTCGCGTGCTATCTTGGGTTCAACGCTGTACGGCTCGCCCAGGGTTTTAACAATAGTAGGCGGATAAGCATGGTAAACCAGCGAATAGAGGCTCGAAAAACCTTCGGTAGAAACCAGTTCTTCGGCATATAAAGTACCATCGGGCTTACGGAACTGCGTATGCCTTTTAGGCGGAATTGCTCCTAATGAATGATATACAGGCATTGTGTTTTAATTGCTTGAAAATAAAACGTTTAAAGTACCGGGATAGTTTTGGGAAGTATTTAAATATGCATATAGCGCCAGCAATACAGCAATGTGTAAGTTGGCTTATAGCTTATTTAAAAAGAAAGAGGAGGGGTAGTTAGTATTGAGCCAGCACAGCTTTGGCAAGCATAGCATCCCTAAACGATGATGCATCGCTCATGGAGGTAAGCCCCAGGGAAAAGTAAAAATGCTTTTGTATGCTCATGGTTTAATTAATACGAAGTTAGTTTTTTAATTTGATAATTTGATAATTTGAAGATTTGGTAATTTGAAAATTATCGGAAGATTCTGATGCGAAGAGATAATTTTCAAATCTTTAAATTCTCAAATCTTCAAATTCAATTCATTAGCTTTGAGATAACCAACCACCTCAATTTATGAAATTAGTATCCTATAAAACCGAAGACTACGAGCATTTGGGCATTTTTATAAACGGCCATATCTACAACCTTAACTCGTGCGACAAGCTGATACCCGATAACATGAACCAATTTTTGTGGGGTGGCGATGAACTGATGGATCATGCCCGCCGGGTGCACTCGGCAATAAGCTCGGGAAAAATGGAGGCTAAAGAGGAATTATTTTTTGAGTTGATGGCACCTGTGCCGCATCCATCATCGTGCCGGGATGCGTACGCTTTTAGGCAGCATGTAGAAACTGCCCGTCGTAACCGCAACGTGCCCATGATACCCGAGTTTGACCAGTACCCTATATTTTATTTTACCAACCATAATGCCATACAGGGCCCTGGCGAAATTGAATGCATGCCCGACCATTTTGATAAGCTGGATTTTGAACTGGAAGTGGCAGTTGTACTCAATAAAAAAGGCCGCAACATTAGAGCAGCCGAAGCGGATAGTTTTATAGCCGGTTTTATGATTATGAACGATATGAGCGCCCGCACCCTGCAAATGGAAGAAATGCTATTGAACCTTGGCCCGGCTAAAGGTAAGGATTTCTCTACAGTGATTGGTCCATGGCTGGTAACACCCGATGAACTGGGGCAATATAAGATTGATGCCAAACCAGGCCACACAGGCAATGCTTACAATTTGGCAATGAAATGCGTGGTAAACGGTAAACAGGTATCGGCCGGTAATATGGCAGATATGGAGTGGACCTTTGCCGAAATTATAGAGCGCTGCGCCTATGGCTGCGATGTATTGCCTGGCGATGTAATTGGATCTGGTACGGTTGGCACAGGCTGTTTCCTGGAGCTTAACGGAACCGGGATATTAAATGATGCTAACTATGAAATCCAGTGGCTTAAAGATGGAGATCTGGTGGAGATGGAAATTACCGGCCTTGGCATGTTGGGCAATATTATTACAAAAGCAAGGGACAGCTTTTCTATATTAGGCCTGAAGAAGAACTAAAAATAGTTTGTTGCATGTACCGGATTGGTACATGCAACAAACTATTAAAGTGCTATTTAAAAGATTTTAACGCGTCTTTTAAGTTCTTAACCTCTTCCGATTCGTTTTTTGATGATGCAAAAATGTCCTGTGAAGAATCGCTGTTACCGTAGAAATTTTCATCGGCATTATTATCTATATTAAGGCCAGAGCCATTGAGGCTGATACCTGCAAAAAGACCGCGGCTGCGCGAGTAAGAGTAAATTTCGGCTTCCAGCTTATAATCGGTAGTGGCCGATTTGTTGCGGTTAACCGGTCCGGCGGCTGCTGAGATATCACCCCCAATAGTGAAATTACCTTTTTTAATATCGGTTAGTACATGACCATGGCGAAAAACCAGGATAAGATCTACAGATTGTACACCTATCTGGAAACCTACACTACCGCCGGTAAGCGTAACAAAAACAGGGTCGCTCCATTTGCCATCGGCCAGTTTTACCATGGCAACGCCTTTACCGCGTTTGCCGCCAATACCTAAACCGGCATTAATAAGCTTTGGGATAATTACAACGCCTTCGTATTTTTTCATCAGTTCGCTCGGGATGGTTTCCTTCATCTCGGCAAAATTTTTGAGCACATTGGCCGAATTTTGAATCCGCTCTGTTTCTTTGTTATCAATTTTGGCCGATATCAGCACAAAAAACAGACTCAATATAAGCGGGAATTTTAAAAGTTTTAACGTTTTCATGGGGTGTTTAAATTAAATGCAATGTTAGCAATTAACGTAATCAACTCATAAAACGTGCAGTTGTTTATTATTTAATTGTTTTTTGGTGTTAGTTACGCACGTTCAATTTTGCAGATAAAGCAACAGGCCTGGGCATTGCGCGCATGCAGGTATTGGATGTTGGGATGCTGGTTAAAGATCTCATTTATCAGCTCATCTACATCAGCATCGCCTACCAGGCGGGTTAAAGCCATCATCTGATCTTTATTATAACCAATAAGCGATAGTGGGAAGCTTTGTTTATTGGCTTTTATCTCTGGCGGAAACCGAAATACATCGCTGTACTCTTCCACATCATCAGCATTAATAAATACCGGGCCGGGTTGGTTGTAAGCGTTTTCTATCTCAAAAGGCGAATGTTTAAATAGTAAACGTTTATCTAATCCTTTATTAAACGGTTTTAGCGAAACCCTGCACGGCCCCAGGCCGGTAGCCAATTGTTCAATAACCGGGTTGCCAAAGTCATCTGTCATGGTGGCTTTTATATGCTGGATATAAGCTTTAGATAGGGGAACGATCTTAAATTTATTCATGATATTGTTTTTTGATAGACCAAAGATGAGGGTATGGAGGGTGGGATAAAACCCGGAACTTGCTATTAGATGTGCAGGTGTGCAGATTTCAGATGTGCAGATTGTTTTTCTTGCTCTTGTAGTTCAATGATTTCATAGATTACAAGGCTGATAAAAGTATCTGCACATCTGGAATTTGAAATCTGCACATCTGATTCCCTATCTTTGTCGCAACATGATTATTCCGGATAAACAACAGGTGTTTTCGATAAATAGTAAAGCGCAATTTGAGCAAGCTGCATTGCAGGTTTTTAACTATCAAGCCGAAAATAATGCCATTTATAAGCAATTTATTGAAGGCCTTAGGATTGATGTTTCAAAAGTTACTTCTGTTGCGGAAATACCTTTTCTACCTATCGAGTTTTTTAAATCGCATGCTATTTTAAGTACAGATGCACCTGTTGAGGTAACCTTTACCAGTTCGGGTACTACGGGGATGATAACCAGTAGTCATCATGTAACCGATAAAGCCTGGTATGAGGATAGTTTTAGAAAAGCTTTCGCTTTGTTTTATGGCGATATTGAGGATTATACAGTTTTGGCTTTATTGCCCTCATACCTGGAGCGGAAGGGTTCATCACTTATTTATATGGTTGATGATCTGATCAAACAATCAAACAACCCCGATAGTGGTTTCTTTTTATACAACCATGATGAACTGTACCATCAGCTAAAAAAACAGCAGGAGGCTAAAAAGCCGACTTTGTTGATAGGGGTTACTTTTGGCTTGCTGGATTTTATTGACAATTATACCGTTGATTTTGCAGAGTTGATTGTAATGGAAACAGGCGGAATGAAAGGCCGCCGAAAGGAGATGATTCGCGAGGAGCTACATGAAGTGCTATGTAAGGGATTTGGGGTAAACGCTATTCACTCCGAATATGGGATGACAGAGTTGCTATCGCAAGCCTACTCTAAAGGTGAGGGTGTTTTTGATTGCCCGCCCTGGATGAAGATTATCATCAGGGATACTAACGATCCTATCAGTACGTTAAGCAATGGAAAAACGGGAGGTATCAACGTGATAGATCTGGCCAATATCAATTCCTGCGCGTTTATAGCTACGCAGGATCTGGGTAAAATTGATGCCGGTGGTTCTTTTGAGGTTTTGGGCCGGTTTGATCAGAGCGATATTCGCGGTTGTAATTTGCTGATTGCTTAAAACTTATAGCCAACTAAAGTATTATTGTTATTTTTGCGCGCATCATAAATGCTTAAAACATGATTGAGAAATTTTTAAACGAGGAACAAGATCCAAAAACGGTAGAAAAAGTTTATTTCCGCCTGGTCGACCTGCTTTCTTCTGGTGAAGAGATCATCTATATAGCAGTTCAGAAAAAACCATTGGTGAATTTATTTCCGGATTGTATTGCCATAACCAACAAGCGTATATTGTTTTTTACCCCGGCCAACCTGGGGCTTTCCATCAAATTTGTTGATTTTGTATGGAAAGATGTTGTTGACGTATACACCAAGGAAGAAATTATTGGTGCCATTTTTAGTGTAAAAACAACCAACGGTGCCGAAATGGCTGTTGATTACCTGCCTAAGGTACAAGGGCGTAAATTATACCAATACGCACAGGAGCGTAAAGAAGTAGAGCGCGAAGCACGCCGCCAGCGCGATCTGGAACAAAAACGTGCCGAGTCTGGCTCCGTTCAGTTCGAGAACCCTGCTCATGCTTCAACTGCTCAGCAAGTATTTGCTGCACAAGCACCTGTTGCCGCGCCACAAATACAGGTACCTGTTGCGCCGCCCGCCCCGGCACCAGAGCCGGTTGTGCAGGTAGCAGCACCAAAACCTGATGAACTAACCGAAAAATTGAAAAGGCTGAAAATGCTGTTTGACAACGGACTGATCTCGCAGGAAGAGTACAATGCTAAGAAACTAGATCTGCTAAGCGATTTTTAATTGCACAGCAAATAAAAATGGAAAGGCGATTGGGTTAAACCGATCGCCTTTTTTGTTTGGTTAAGTTTTTATCGTACGCTATTTATAAAGATCAGCCTCTGCTTGCCTTCTCGTTCTTCCTTTCTTATCAAACAATAAGGTCATGTTTGTTGCAAAAGGCGGTAGGGCTACGTTATTTGCCCAGTCAGGTGATATGGAGGTAATATTGTTGACAAGTGATTGATTAAATTGATGCCAGCCCGGCGTTGATTCTGTTATGCTAATGGAAAGGCCTTTATTGGTAAAAATATCAAGGTATATTTGATCATAGGTTACTTAATCTATCTTATAACCAAAGGCTGTTTCTATATTGTCCCATTGAAAATGTGTAGCTTTTGAGTTTATTACCAGCCCAAATCCCTGCCTGTCATCATCATAAATAAAAGCACTTGACTCCGATATATTTCTGGAGGGCTGACAAGTGGAAAGTAGTTTACTAAGTTTAGACATTATGTGCTTTATCATAATAGCTCATGCGATTAGTTGCCTGTTTTTAGTTAATTTCTTCTATCATTTACCTGTATATTCAAAGTAATCCACTTACCCTCTAACTAAGTAACCTTTCATCAAAGTTAAACGACTCCCGGTTTACCAGTTTAGCCTTTAGCGCCTCGGGATGTAAGGGGTTTAGCAGGTAGTTGTATTCGGCAGGTACTATAGAGGAGGGTACTTTCATTAGAAGGTACTGCTGTTGCCTTAAAAATTCGTCGCCCAAATTACGCAGTGCTAGCTGTGGCGATACGTCTCGCCAGTTTGAGGGTAATAGAGACGGATTTAAGGTGTAAATGCTATCGTCGGGTACTTTAATTTCTACAAGGCAAAAATTATCGGGCACAATTAAAGGATTTAAATGAACCAATACCTCAAGTACCGCCAGCGAGCGCGATGATGCCATGTAAAGCATCGGTTTTCCTTCGCTGTTCCAGCGGCCTCCGTATAAACGGGCTCCTGTACCGGTTAAGTCGCCGGCGTAATTGCAGTTACCTATACGGTATAGTATCATCAGGCAAAAATACCATGTTCTATGCGGCCAAGCTCTTTAAAAACCATATCAAAGCCGGCAGAAGTATCCAGAATGGTAACAGGAGCTTCGCCCTTAAAAATAAGTGAAGGTGTTTTTATCCAGATCTTAAATTTATCCATCGAACCAAAAACCTCCTCGCCACGGGTATAAAGGCGGGCAAGCTCAACGGCTTTTTCGGCGTATTCTGTTTTAATGATAGCATCATCTTCGTAACGCTGTAATGTGCGTTCGCTTATGTGTAAAATATTGGCAAGTTCCTGTATGTTTAGGGATATTTTTTTAGCCAAAGCCAGCAAAGCACTTTTAGGAAAACCTTTACGGGCCAGGTTAATGATGTCAAAATCTGTAGAAAGCTTTAATGATTTACTACTGCCAAGCAAATTGTAAAATGATGGCACAGGTGCAGACACCTGGTAAGCCACCATTGGCTCGTGCAGGATACTATCTTTATTTTGCTTCTCTTTGTATGACATATGTACAAATATAAGTACCATTTGTCGTATTATCAAGCATTTTTAAAAAAAAAAAGAGCGACGGTTTTGCCATCGCTCCTTCGTAGTTAATTATGGATCAGCTTATTCCACAACAATCAAAAAGTAGTTTTTCTTTCCTTTTTGGGCTACCACAAACCTATTATTAATAAGCACGCTTGTGCTGTAAATATCATCGGCTGTTGCAACTTTTTCCCGGTTGATAGATACGCCACCGCCGGCTATTGTTTTTTTCGCTTCGCCTTTTGATGGGAATATCGAAGTTTTTACGGCTAATAAGTCGCTGATGTTAACACCTGCCTGCAATTCAGCTAAGGGCAAGTTAAAGTTAGGTACTCCAGAAAATAATTCCAGTACCTCTTCATTGCTCAGTTCATTCAAAAACTCAATCCCCACACTACCAAACATAAAATCGGTTGATTTGACAGCCTTTTCATACTCAGCTTCGCCGTGTACACGAATGGTGATATCTTTAGCAAGTGCCTTTTGCAATATGCGGGTATGCGGTGCTGCATCATGCTCTGCTTCCCAGGCTTCTATAACTTCACGGTTGTATAAAGTAAATATGCGGATGTATGCCTTGGCATCAACATCGGTAGTATTTAACCAAAACTGGTAAAACTGGTATGGCGATGTACGCTCGGGATCGAGCCAAACCGCGCCACTTTCGGTTTTGCCAAATTTAGTGCCATCAGCCTTTTTAATAAGCTGGGTAGTTAAAGCAAAAGCTTCACCAGCATCTTTACGGCGGATAAACTCGGTACCGGTAACAATATTACCCCATTGGTCGCTGCCGCCCATCTGTATGGTACAGTTATGGTGTTTCCACAGGTAGTAAAAATCGTATCCCTGTACCAGCTGGTAAGTAAATTCGGTGAACGACATGCCGGTATCTCCTTCCAAACGTTTCTTTACAGAGTCTTTGGCCATCATGTAGTTTACGGTAATGTGCTTGCCTACATCCCGTATAAAATCAAGGAAGGTGAAGTTTTTGAACCAATCGTAATTGTTCACCATTTGGGCACTGTTCATGCCGCTGTCAAAATCCAGGAAACGGGTAAGTTGTGCTTTAACTGCCTCCAGGTTATGTTGCAGCACATCCTCCGACAGTAAATTACGCTCGGCAGATTTGCCCGATGGATCGCCCACCATGCCCGTAGCACCGCCAACTAGCGCAAAAGGTTTGTGCCCCGCGCGTTGAAAGTGGATCAATGTCATAATCTGGGTTAAATGACCTACGTGCAGTGAATCGGCAGTAGGATCAAACCCTATATAGCCCGAAGCCATACCTTTATTAAGCATCTCTTCGGTGCCTGGCATAATGGTATGCAGCATACCGCGCCAGGTTAGTTCTTCAACAAAATTCATATAAGTGTTGTTTCAAAGATGGCAAAGATATAAAAGCAATGGCAAATTATGCGTAATAGCTTGTAGGGGCCTGATTACTTTAAACGGTTAACTGCAGGTAAATTCTATTTCAAATAATTACTTATTCTTTGTATCTTGAGCAAAACAGGGTATTTTGCAGCACAGGGCTTATGAATTTTTTATCTCATTATTATTTCGACAGGCATACTACCAACTGTTACCATGTTTTGGGAACAGTACTGCCCGATCTGTTGAAAAATGCCGATAAGCACATTGTTCTGCACCCCGAAAAACTAGAGCATCCTAATTCAGAAGTTAATTCTATTATTACCGGCTGGAATAAGCACCTGGCTGTTGACCGCTATTTTCATTCATCCGAGTTTTTTTTAACCCACTCACATGAGTTAAAAAAACTATTGCGCCCGGCCATTGAAGGTTCGCCGGTAAAGCCATTTTTTTTAGGGCACATCGCCTTGGAACTTATTATAGACAACCTGCTGCTTACCACGGGTAAGGTAATTGTCGACGAGTTTTATGATCATTTATCGGACTGCCAAGCCGAAGTTATAGATGAGTTTTTAACTTTCTCTGGCTTGGCGGATACTGCTGTTTTCTTTAAATTTTATGAAGGTTTTAAGAAGAGTAAGTATCTGCACACCTATGCAGAAACGCACCAGATCTCTTACGCCCTTAAACGTATTTGTATGCGGGTTTGGAAAGATCCGTTTACACCCGAGCACGAAATGCAGATGAATGAGGTGCTCGGTAATTATAGAGATTATCTGTTGGATGGCTTTATGTCGATCTTTGAGGAGATAGAAGCTAAATTGTTGTATATCTAAAAGGTTGATATAGAGCTTTCTTGGCTTAAAAATACCTTTTGTCCTTGTTCTTTGCTCCAAAAATCTATCAACCCACTCAAAAAGGCTTAAATATCAGTAATTAACATTAAATAATTCTTTTTTTAATAAAATTATGTCTGTACCTTTGCAGTCCCAATTAACAAATTGGGAAAAGGAGATAAATTATTTAATGGCAAAAAAACAAGAAGCAGAAAAAGAATTAAAAGCGAAAGAAGCTGAACTGGGTACAGTTACCGCATCTGGCGAAAAAGAAACTATTGAATCAGAAGCTGATTCAATCTCGATCGAAGAGATCAAATCTAAAATTGCAGCTACACCTAGTGCAGATTTTGACTGGGATGCAGATGACAAAAAATTTGGTAACTACAGCGATAGCGACCGTGAAAAATTTGAGAAAATGTATGATGGAACTTTCAGCTCTATCACCAAAGGCGAAATTATCACTGGTACTGTTGTTAATGTTAACAACAAAGATGTAGTATTAAACGTAGGATTTAAATCAGACGGTTTAGTTTCAGTATCAGAATTCCGTGATACACCAGATCTTAAGATCGGTGACACAGTTGATGTATTTGTAGAATCACAAGAAGATGCTAACGGTCAGTTAGTACTTTCACGTAAACGTGCAAAAACTCAAAAATCATGGGAGCGCATTAATTCGGCACTTGACAATGACGAGATCATTACCGGTTTTGTGAAGAGCAGAACTAAAGGTGGTTTAATTGTTGATATCATGGGCGTTGAAGCCTTCTTACCAGGGTCACAAATCGATATTAAACCTATCAGGGATTACGATGTGTACGTTGGTAAAACAATGGAGTTCAAAGTTGTTAAAATCAACCACGAGTTTAAAAACGTAGTGGTATCGCACAAAGTGCTGATTGAAGACGATTTAGAAAACCAAAAAACAGAGATCGTTGCCCGTCTTGAAAAAGGACAGGTATTGGAAGGTACTGTTAAAAACATTACAGACTTTGGTGTATTTATTGACCTTGGTGGTGTTGATGGTTTATTACACATTACTGATATCTCTTGGGGCCGTATTGAGCATCCACGTGAAATCCTGGCATTGGATCAAAAGATCAACGTTGTTGTTCTTGACTTTGATGACGAGAAAAAACGTATTGCTTTGGGCTTAAAACAATTAACTCCACATCCTTGGCAGAGCCTTGACGAGAACATTCTTGTTGGATCTAAAGTTAAAGGACGTATTGTTACTGTTGCTGATTACGGTGCTTTCCTTGAAATCATCCCTGGTGTTGAAGGTTTAATCCACGTATCAGAAATGTCGTGGTCACAAAACTTACGCAACCCTCAGGAATTCCTGAAAGTTGGTGATGAGATTGAAGCACAAGTGTTAACACTTGACCGCGACGAGCGCAAAATGAGCTTAGGTGTTAAACAATTAACTCCTGATCCATGGCAAAATGCTGGTGAGAAATATGCTATCGGCACAACTCACGTTGCTACAGTTAAAAACATGACCAACTTTGGTGTGTTTGTTGAACTGGAAGACGGCATCGACGGCTTAATTCACATTTCAGACTTATCATGGTCTAAAAAAGTAAATCACCCTAATGAATTTACCAAAGTTGGTGAAAAATTAAACGTGGTTGTTTTAGAACTTGATATCGATAACCGCAAATTAAGCTTAGGCCACAAACAGCTTGAAGAAAATCCTTGGGATACTTTTGAAACCATCTTCACTATTGATTCAATACATGAAGGTACCGTGTTAAAAGTAACAGACAAAGGTGCTATCGTAGCTTTACCTTACGGTGTTGAAGGCTTTGCGCCAACCAAACACCTGGTTAAAGAAGACGGCAAAAGCGTTAAAGCTGAAGAAGCTGCTGAATTCAAGATCATTGAATTTAACAAAGAAAACAAACGTATCGTAATTTCACACTCACGTATATGGGAAGAAGCTCGCGCTGACGCTCGTGTTCAGGAATTTGAAAACCGCAAAAAAGAGGCAAAATCTGCCAGCAATGCGGTTAAAAAAGTGAAAGAATCAGTTGAAAAATCAACTTTAGGCGACCTTAGCGTATTAGCTCAGTTAAAAGAGCAAATGGAAGGTGCTGAAAGCAAAGCGCGCAAAGCGGCTCCGGCCCCCGTTGCAGCTCCGGCTAAAGCAGTAGAGCCAGAAGAAGAAGCGTAAGCTTTAACTGACGTCATATTCTTAAGCCCTTCCGTTAGTTCGGAAGGGCTTTTTTTGTAAAGTAGTTTATATCATGCACGGAGAAACCAACCTCAATACATTATTAAAAAACATGACGCCTTTACTTAACGAGGGTGATTATGTTTACTGCACAGCCAACGGCTTAATTGATATCAATACAAAAGATATCATAGGCTTGTTTAAAGAACCTGAGGCTGTTACCATCATTCTTAAAAAGGAAATAGCCGACAGGTTGTGTTTGAAGTATGAATACATAGCCGCCTGGATAACGCTTACCGTACATTCCTCATTGGCTGCAACCGGCTTAACGGCTGCATTTGCCAACGCGTTGGCCATAGAGGGCATTAGCTGCAATGTAGTGGCGGCTTATTACCACGATCATATTTTTGTGGCGAGGGACGATGCGGAGCGGGCGATGAGGGCTTTGAAGAAGCTCTCCGGAAATTAATAAGGAAACAAGGTATCTGGTGATTGTTATGTAGCATATTGGGAATATTTACTATTTTTGCCCAAATCCACCCATACGATGCAAAATCTTACGCTGCTCGACGGACAGAAATTTCAGATCACCATACAACGTTTATGTCGCCAATTAATTGAAAATCATAACGATTTTTCAGGCTCAGTATTAATTGGTATTCAGCCACGTGGCATCTATTTAGCCCGCCGTGTTGCCGAAGAGCTTCGCAAGATACTTCCCGAAAGCAAAATTATGCAGGGCGACCTGGATATCACCTTTTACCGCGACGATTTCCGCAGACAGGGATCGCCATTGGTACCCAATCAAACTAAAATTGATTTTATTATTGAAGGTAAAAAGGTAATCATGATGGATGATGTACTTTGGACCGGTCGTACAATCCGTGCTGCCATGGATGCCATGCAGGCATTTGGCAGACCCGAGAAAGTGGAGCTGCTTACATTGGTTGACAGAAGATACTCTCGTCATATCCCAGTGGCGGCAGACTATGTGGGGATAGAAGTTGATTCCATCGCATCACAAAAAGTGGTGGTGAGCTGGAAGGATACCGATGGGGAAGATAAAATAGTATTAATTTCAGAAGGACAAGAATAAGTTGATTTTGGATTTCGGATGTTCGATTTCGGATTTAAGATGGTAGAGATTTTTGATTTGTAAGCGTGGATAAAGCAGAACTAAAACGAAGGACGAGCAAGTTTTCTATTGATGTTATTAAGTTTATAGAACAACTTCCACGAAAACGTTCACTTGATGTTCTATCAAATCAATTGATAAGATGCGCCACGTCTATTGGCGCAAATTACAGGTCGGCATGTAGAGGAAAATCAACAGCTGATTTTATAAATAAAATTGTAATCGTTGAAGAAGAAGCAGACGAATCCATTTATTGGTTAGAGTTGATGGAAGAATCCGGGCTTGTAGATTCAAACAGTATACTAGCGTTAAAGAAAGAGGCCAATGAACTCACAGCAATATTTACCGCGATAGGTAAAACGGCAAAGGAGAAACAGCGGCTTAATAAATTAGATATAAAAAAATAAATTCTGAGATCAGAAATTTCGAAATCAGACAATCAAAAATAAAGAAATCCGAAATCGAACATCCGAAATCCGAAACACAAAAGAAATGGCAGGACTAAGCACAAGGCATTTATTAGGCATAAAAGATTTAAACCGCGAAGATATTGAGTTGATATTTGAAACGGCAGATACTTTTAAATCCGTTTTAAACAGACCAATAAAGAAGGTGCCTTCTTTGCGTGATGTAACTATCGCCAATATATTTTTCGAAAATTCTACCCGTACCCGTTTATCGTTCGAGCTGGCAGAGAAACGTTTATCTGCCGATGTGGTAAACTTTGCGGCTTCGTCATCATCGGTAAGCAAAGGCGAAACGCTGATAGATACCGTGAACAACATATTGGCCATGAAGGTAGATATGGTGGTAATGCGCCATCCGTACGCCGGTGCGGGCATATTTTTATCTAAGCACGTAAAAGCCCAGATAGTGAACGCGGGCGATGGAGCTCATGAACACCCTACGCAGGCTTTGCTCGATGCTTTCTCTATTCGCGAAAAATATGGCGATGTGGCCGGTAAAAAGGTAGTGATAGTAGGCGATATTTTACATTCAAGGGTTGCACTCTCCAATATTCTTTGCCTTAAGCAATTGGGTGCCGAGGTAATGGTTTGCGGGCCCACCACGCTGATCCCTAAATATATTGGCTCGTTAGGTGTTAAGGTAGAACATAACCTTATCAAAGCCCTTAACTGGTGCGATGTAGCCAATATGCTGCGCATTCAGCTGGAACGCCAGGATATTAAATATTTCCCATCTCTGCGGGAATATACCATGCTTTTCGGCCTAAATAAAACGATATTGGATTCGTTGGATAAAGAAATTACTGTGATGCACCCGGGGCCTATAAACCGGGGAGTAGAGATCACCAGCGATGTAGCTGATAGCAAGCAATCCATCATATTAGACCAGGTGGAAAATGGCGTTGCCATAAGGATGGCTGTACTGTATTTGCTGGCCGGACAAACACCATAATGCAATTGACATGAAGATTGACCTGTTTAAATCATATTTTAAACAAACCTACAAAAGTGCGGTGGCAGCACTTTTTTTATGTTCAACGCTTGCTTATTGGGATCGGTCTTTTACCCCTTTTATATTTTTCTTCATATCGCTTAGCCGCGATTATTATCACTATGATGCCAGACTTGCTTACAGAAACAAGCTTAAAGCCAAAGGCCTCACTGAAGAGGATATTTACAATATTGAGTTTGTGAAAAAATGGGAAGAAACCCGTGAAAAAGGAATTTGGAAATATTGCATCACCGATGGCGCTATTATTCTCGGAGCATATTTGTGGTTAATTATAAGTTTAATCGCTATATCTACATCCATAGTAAAATTTAAAGATCTGGTTGATGATCCGGGTAATATGTTTAGCTTTATTGGATATACTTATATGGCAGGGGCTATAATTGGCGTTATTATCAACAGATTTATGTGGACGACTAATCAACATAGATTTACAAGATTAACAGACCCCACAAATGATAAATACCAGCAACAACTTTTTCGGGATTAATAACTACCTATCAATGATGAAGATCATGTGTGGGCGATATTTTTTTTCTCTCATTTTTTTGATGGCGTTCTCATCATCTGTCGCCCATGCCCAAAGCCTTCAGCAACGCAAAACCGATTCGGTATTTGTGTTGGTTAAAAGCTATTTTAACAATAGGCAAATAGATTCGCTTTATGCCCTTACCGGCGAAAGTTTCAGGAAACAGCTAAGCCGGGATGCTTTTAAAGCTGTTGCTAATCAGCAATTATCGCCCCTGGGCGGGATGAACGCCTCATCGCTTGTAAGCTTTGTAAACAATAAGGTGGCCACCTATAAAGTTATCTTCAGTTCGGTTACCCTACAGTTGTTGATCAGTCTCGATCAGGATGATAAGATAGATATGTTGCTTTTTCAACCATTTAAGGAGGCTACGGCTCAAAGACTGGTTAAGGCTGCTACCTCCAACAAAATGCTTACACCTATGGATAATGTAGTAGATGCGGCTGCTATAGCTTATATTGGGCAGGAGAATACCGCAGGCCTTAGCATAGGTGTTTTAAAAGATGGCAAAATTGCTACTTATAATTATGGTGAAACAACTAAGGGCAATGGTAAGTTGCCAGACGCCAATACGGTTTTCGAGATTGGGTCTATCACCAAAACATTTACATCCGTTGTGCTGGCTTATTATGTTAACGAGGGGAAAGTGAAACTCAGCGACCCGATTACCAGATACCTGCCCGATTCTGTGACTGCAAATTCTGCTTTAAAGGATATTACCTTGGTCGACCTAAGTAATCACACATCGGGCCTTGCACGGATGCCCGATAATTTGAGCCCGGCAACAGATGGATTAAATCCCTATAAATTATATGATAAGGCCCTGCTGTTTGGCTATCTTAAAACTTGCAAACTCAACAGTGTTCCCGGCGAACAATATGCGTACTCCAACTTAGGGGTTGGCTTATTAGGGACAATACTGATGCAGATAAGCGGTAAAACTTACGATCAGTTAATTGCCGATGTTATTTGCAAGCCATTGGGGATGAAAAGCACCGCCCAGCATTTAAGCGCTGCTTTACAAGCCCGCTTTACTACGGTGTACAATGCTGAGGGCGGCGTAACCCCCGCATGGGATTTTGACGCGCTGGCACCGTGTGGCGCATTGCATTCGTCTGTTAACGATCTGTTGATCTACGCTAAAGCAAATATGAACACCGGCGAGAGTAAATTGGGCAGGGCATTGGAATTAACTCATCAAATAACCTTTAAAAAAGATGCCCAACTGGGTTTGGCCTGGCATATCATTATGATTGATGGGGTTGAATACATTTTTCATAATGGGGGTACTTTTGGCAGTAGTTCGTTTTTAGCATTTAACAAACAGAAAAACCTGGCCGTGGTAGTACTGTCAAACTGCGGAGAGACCGCCGATAATATTGGGATAAATATTTTGAAAAAACTGCAGTAGGCAATATTACTTATTGAAACAAGAAAGGATCGCTTGTTTAGGCGATCCTTTCTTGTTTTGGGTGGGTGCGGATTAGTCTATCTTGCTTACCCTGCCCGATCCTGCGTAATGTGTATCGCCGGTTGTGGCGTTGCCCGAGTATAATACACTTCCCGAACCCGAGATTCGGGCTGATACGGTTTTATCGGCAATAATATTTACACTACCCGAGCCGGAAATACGAGCTTCTACCGTTTCTGTTTTCAACTCTTTGCCGTTTACTTCGCCAGAGCCGTTAATATGTACATCGGCCATGCCGGTGCTGCCGTTGATATCAATAGAGCCCGAGCCGCTGATCCCTAAGTCGAGCGTGCCGGATTTAACCGAGGTTTTAATATTGCCCGATCCGCTTAATGCAACCTTAGCGTTTTGGCCTGTCATTACACCCTCAACCGTGGTGTTACCCGATCCGTTGTTGCCCAGGTAATTGAGGTTTTTTGCTGTAATATAAATATTGGCACGCTGAATATTGCGGTGCGATTTCCAATGGTCTTTAAATTCTACCTTCAGGATGCCGTTTTCTACTTCGGTTGTAATGTCATTAACCACATTGGCATCAACATCAAGTTTAATACTTTCTGTGCCGTCTATTTTAATAAACACATTGAATGGGCCGCCGCAGCTAACGCCGGTAAACCCCGAAATATTTCTTGTAACCGCCTGCGCGGACGCATTAATAGCCATTGAAACTGTAAATAACAATACTATCCCAGAGAAGATAAGTTTTTTCATGTCGCCTGTTTTTTTATATGACGCAGGTGTGAGTGGAAACGTTGCAGGGACGGCTTTTTTTGCGGATGCAAGTTGGGTAAGGGAGCGGATACCAGCCCGACCCTAAGGCCCCGTGGGCGTATAAGCGGAAAGGCAACGCTATTATTAATATCTATTGATAATGGCCTTTAAAGGAATAAATAACAATTGTATCATCAATTACTTCATATACGATGCGATTCTTAACATCAATTCGTCTCGACCATTTACCTGAATATTGGTGTTTCAAAGGTTCTGGTTTACCAATACCGGAAAACGGAGTGTCTTTTATAGAAGAAAGAAGTTGTTCGATTTTTTTTACTAAATTGGATTGACCGCTTTTTAAGAAAAATTTAATATCCTCTTTAGCAGTATCGGTTATTCTAAGTTCCATATATCGGCAGGGTCTATTTTAGTGGTTCTACCCGCTTTAAAATCTGCCTCACTTTCTTTCATTTTGGCAACAAACACAGGATTGTACAAGTTATCCTTTGTTTTTTCAGTTTTGAAGTTAACCTTAAGGGCTTTCATAATTGCCTTTAATGCCGCTAATTGCTCTTTATCCTTAGGTAGTACAATTAAAGTTTCCATACACAAATTTACGTTTTATTAATAAATTTATAGTGCAGTTTCGATTGTTGTTTTGCAATCTTTAACCTTTAATCTTTCTTCTTTCACCAGCACAATCATTCACTTTCTGCCAACCTGTCATTGTCATTTATGACTTTTCTGACGCGATAATTGCCATCCTGACCATATGCCCTGCCAAATGCGTTTGGCACAAACGTTGTTAAATAGGTGTTGTAGTAAATTAATAAAATCAAGAAAAAACAATCATATGTCTAAAATAATTGGAATCGACTTAGGAACAACAAACTCCTGCGTGGCTGTAATGGAAGGTAACGAACCTGTAGTTATAGCAAACAGCGAGGGCAAACGTACTACGCCATCCGTTGTAGCTTTTATTGATAACGGCGAGCGTAAAGTTGGTGATCCGGCTAAACGTCAGGCAATCACTAACCCTACAAAAACCATTTCTTCTATTAAGCGCTTTATGGGTAACCAGTTTAACGAGGTTACTAACGAGGCATCACGTGTACCTTATAACGTTGTTAAAGGCGATAATAACACCCCACGTGTTGAAATTGGCGATCGTAAATACACTCCACAAGAGATCTCTGCAATGATCCTTCAGAAAATGAAGAAAACTGCCGAAGACTTTTTAGGAACTGAAGTTACAGAAGCCGTTATTACTGTACCTGCTTACTTTAACGATGCACAACGCCAGGCTACTAAAGAAGCCGGTGAAATTGCTGGTTTAAAAGTTCGTCGTATCATTAACGAACCTACTGCTGCTGCCTTGGCTTATGGCTTTGATAAAGCACACAAGGATATGAAAATTGCAGTTTTTGACTGTGGTGGTGGTACACATGACGTATCTATCCTTGAATTAGGTGATGGCGTTTTTGAAGTAAAATCAACCGATGGTGACACGCACTTAGGTGGTGATGACTTTGACCAGGTAATTATTGACTGGTTAGCCGACGAATTTAAAAGCGACGAAGGTATTGATCTGCGTAAAGATCCAATGGCTTTACAACGTTTAAAAGAATCTGCTGAGAAAGCTAAAATTGAGTTATCAAGTTCTGCACAAACAGAAATTAACTTGCCATACATTACTGCTGCCGATGGTATGCCTAAACACTTGGTTAAAACTTTAACCCGTGCAAAATTTGAGCAACTGGCAGATAGCCTGATCAAACGTACTATTGAGCCTTGCAGAACCGCATTGAAAAATGCAGGTTACAGCACTTCAGATATCGACGAAGTTATCCTGGTGGGTGGTTCTACACGTATCCCTGCTATACAGGATGCTGTTCAGAAGTTCTTTGGTAAAACGCCTTCAAAAGGTGTTAACCCTGATGAGGTTGTAGCTATTGGTGCTGCTATTCAAGGTGGCGTGTTAACAGGTGAAGTTAAGGATGTGTTGTTATTGGATGTTACCCCGCTTTCATTAGGTATTGAAACTATGGGTGGTGTAATGACTAAATTAATTGAGTCTAACACAACTATCCCAACTAAAAAATCTGAAACTTTTTCAACTGCCAGCGATAGCCAGCCATCTGTTGAGATACACATATTACAGGGTGAGCGCCCAATGGCAGCGGGTAACCGTACTATAGGTCGTTTCCACTTAGATGGTATTCCACCGGCACCTCGCGGTGTGCCACAGGTTGAAGTAACCTTTGATATTGACGCCAACGGTATTTTGCATGTATCTGCTAAAGATAAAGCAACCGGTAAAGAGCAAAAGATCCGTATCGAAGCTTCATCTGGCTTAACTGATGCCGAGATCAAAAGGATGAAGGATGAAGCTGAAGCTAATGCCGAGTCTGATCAGAAAGCAAAAGAAGAAGTTGAAAAATTGAATGGTGCTGATGCATTGATCTTCTCTACAGAAAAACAACTGAAAGAGTACGGCGATAAAATTGGTGCTGATAAAAAAGCTCCTATCGAAGCTGGTTTAGCTAAATTAAAAGAAGCTTATTCGGCTAAAGACTTTGCAGCTATAGAAACTGCTCAGACCGAACTGAACGCTGCATGGGCTACTGCATCTGAAGAGATGTACAAAGCCGCAGGCGACGCTCCGCAAGGTGGCGCACCAGAAGGTAACGCAGGTGCAGGCGCCCAGGATCATGGCGACACCGTAACTGATGTTGACTTTGAAGAAGTAAAAGACGAGAAAAACTAAGTTTCGAGTTAAATATAAAGGGCCCGGTTGAAGAAATTCAGCCGGGCTTTTTTGTGGTTTTTAGCTGACGTGAGTTATAAAACCTGCGGACTCTGTAGGTGAAAATGAGTTAAGAGATCCCCTCACCACCTGTCATTCTGAGGAACGAAGAATCTTCTTCACTATAAAAGTCTGCAATTAACAGGGCGAAGAAGATCCTTCGTACCTCGGGATAATAATCGTTTCTAAAGTATGTCATGAATAGTAACGAAAGAGTAGAATAGATTCTTCGTGCCTCAGAATGACAAGGGTATTTTTCTTATTTTTACTCCTCAACTAAAGGCAAACACCTATGTCAACAAAACCAATAGTAACGGGCCTGATGGCCTACGGCATGTCGGGCCGGATATTTCACGCGCCGTTTTTAACTACTAATCGGGGTTTTACTTTTAAGGCCGTTGTAGAGCGCCATGAAAAAAAGGCCGGTAAAATATACCCCGATGTAATTAGCTATAACACAACGGACGAATTATTGAATGATACCGAAATTGAACTCATTATAGTAAACACCCCCAATAATACCCACTTTGATTACGCCATACAGGCTTTAAATGCCGGCAAACATGTGCTGATTGAAAAACCGGCGGCGGTTACTTCGGCCGAGGTAAAGGCATTGTTTGACCTGGGCAGGCAGCTTGGTTTAAAAGTGATGATATACCAAAACCGCAGGTACGATAGTGGTTTTATCTCAGTAAAAAAAGTTATTGAAAGCGGCAGGTTAGGGGAGCTGATTGAGGTTCACTTCAGGCTGGACAGGTACCGCATGCCTATTGGCGTAAAACAATTTAAAGAAACCAAGGGAACGCCGGGGAATGGTTTAACTTATGATCTTGGTGCCCATCTGGTTGATAATGCCATCAGTATTTTTGGCAGGCCATTAAGTTATGTTAAAACAACGGCCACGCATCGCCCGGGGTCGCAGGTTGATGATTACTTTAATATTCACTTAAAATACCCCAACCAGCTCAATGTGTACTTAACCTCGGGACTGCTTATTGCAGAGGCTTTGCCCGGCTTCGTGATTCACGGTACACTAGGCAGCTTTGTTAAACTACGTACCGATGTGCAGGAAGCGCAGCTGGATACGGGCATAATGCCGGATGCTGAGGGCTTTGGTATTGAGCCCGAAGGAAGCGAAGGTAAATTGGTGTTAATGGGTGCCGATAATCAGAAAACTGTAGAGTGGGTACCGTCAGCCAAAGGTAATTATAATGGTTTATTTGATGCTGTGTATCATACAGTGAGAGAAAACGCGTTGTTTCCGGTAACGGAAGAACATATAG
Organism: Mucilaginibacter cryoferens; assembly: GCF_014205845.1. Classification (GTDB taxonomy): domain Bacteria; phylum Bacteroidota; class Bacteroidia; order Sphingobacteriales; family Sphingobacteriaceae; genus Mucilaginibacter. The sequence goes on along the minus strand of NZ_JACHCR010000007.1, from coordinate 198,309 downwards.
CCTGGCAGATAGAATTGCTGGAAAGTTAAAATAATCGTAACTATGCTTTAGATGATTTATATAAACACAATGAAAAGAATATGCTTGTTACTTTGCCTTATTGTAGCCGCCGGTTGCAGCCAGGCCCAAACCATGCCTGCCAACAGTAAAATTGCACCATATCATATCTTAACAACCGACAGTGTGTATGTAACACCTGCCGACCTTAAGAAAAATAAGCCTGTGATGGTGATCTACTTTTCGCCGGATTGTAGCCATTGCCAGCATTTGATGTACGATCTGAAACCAGAGCTGGCGAAGCTGAAAGATGTGCAGATAGTAATGATCACATTTGTAAATCAATTAAAAGCCATCCAGGTTTTTCAGCGCGATTTCGACCTGGTTAAGTACCATAATATTATTATAGGAACGGAAGGGTATACCTACGTAGTGCAGCGCTATTATCACGTACAAACCACGCCTTATATTGCCATCTACGATAAAACAGGCAAGCTTTTCCAGGCTTATGATAAGGTGCCAAAAATACCGGTGCTGATGGAAACGCTTAAGAAAGTGTAAGTTTTAGATGTGCAGATTTCAGATTTGCAAATGTGCAGATGAGGGAATAGATGTGCAGGTGTGCAGATTTCAGATCTGCAGATAAAAAATAGAGAAGCCGGTTTGATTATCAAGCCGGCTTCTCTATTTTTTATCTAAAAATCTACCAATTGCCATTCAAAAGCATTTGCACATCTGAAATCTGCACACCTGCACATCAATTATTGTTGCTGCTGTTGTTGCTGCTGAATGATCTCCATATGCCGTTGATAGCTATTCTTCGGGGCTTCAGTAACGGGCTGTAAGGTGTTATCGTGATGCGCTTTATCGTCGATACTCGTAAAGTTGTTTTCATCGTCATCCACGCTTACGGCTACTTCCAGTTTGTGGCCCGATGTGCCTTTGTATACACCTTTTACCGGCGAGCAGTCAGAAAAATTTCGGCCAACTGCCAGGCGCACATGGGTTTCATTAGCAACGCAATTATTGGTAGGATCGATACCCAGCCAGCCATAATCGGGGATGTAGGCTTCGGTCCAGGCATGAGTGGCGCCTTCGCCGCGCATAGTGCTGCTATTGGTGCAAATATAACCGCTTACGTACCGGGCCGGAATCTTTAGCAGACGGAGCATCACCATTAAAATATGGGCAAAATCCTGGCATACACCGGCCTTTAGTTTCCATACTTCATCCAGCGTGGTTTCAACCGTGGTTACACCTTTAATGTATTCGAAGTTTTGGTACACATAGCCGCAAAAGCGCAACGCTATCTGGAACGGGGTGTCATCGTATGCTTTTTCCTGGTTAACTATAACCTGCAATTCGGGTAGCCCCTCAAAATACTCCTGCTTTAAAAAATCAATGTAGGGCACCATGTATTGAATCTGTTTCAGGTATTCCCACTGTTGATCAGGGAAAATATCGGTAACAGGTAGTGGACGCTGCCTGGTGGTTACAGTTAGTTTGGAGTTGATGAGCATTACAGAATGTGGTTCGCTATGCGTAAAGCTACCTATCTCATTACCGTAATAATCAATATGGGTATCTATAACCGGATTGCCGGTTATAGATAGTTCGTGGTGGTTTACGTCCTGGTATTCGTCTTTTATGGGGTACAGTACAATTTGGTTTGCGCTATCGCGCACCATTCCTTCGTAGCTGTATTTGGTAATATGTTGTATCTTAAAATCGGGCATGGTTTCAATTAGTTAATTTGAGGATTTGAAAATGACCTGTCACTTCAATTTTTAAATCACTCTTTTTTTATCATTTTCAAATAATCACATTTTCAAATTAAAATTAGGAGTTTGCAAAGTAATATTCGTTTAATGAGTTACCTATGCCATATAGTTCTTTTCGGGTTTGTGTTAAAAACACATGCAGTCCTTCGGCTCGGATACTTTTTACCGAACTGTACTTGATCCTGCTTTGTAACCTGCCGATCTGGAACGACATCTCGCGGAAGGTATCTACATTACTGTCATTCTTCAACCTATCGAAATAACGGTGTATGTTATTTACCGAATAGATAACAGATCGGGGGAAATCGTTATTTAATGCTACCTGTTCTAATACATTCTCGGCTTCAAAACCTTCACGGTATGTTTTAAGGTACAACTCATATCCGCCTAACGAGAGCAATAAATGTTTCCAGTAGGTAGTGTCCGTCAAGAGATCGGGGTTGTCGCTTATCGAGCTGAACTTGGTATCCAAAATATCAACCGATTGTATGGCCCGCTCCAGGTACTTGCCAATGTTCATAAAGCTTCGGCCTTCGCCACGCTCCATCGTTATCTCGGCCGTGCCGTAGTAAAGCATTACCTGCTTTATGAGTACGTCTAATACCCCAATAGGGTCCTCGCGCTGTAAGGACCGCTCCAGGCGAGGATCTTTTACCGTATGGTAATACTCGTTAAGGCATTGCCAAAGATCCTTGGATATGTGTTCCTGTACGCCACGGGCGTTCTCCCTGGCCAGGGTAATAATGTTGAGTATGGAGTTTGGATTGCTTTTACCCGTAACCATATATTTTAACACCGACCGGCTGTCGTTCTCCAGTTTCTCAATCTCGGCCTCGTTAATTCCGGCAAAAATTCTGATCACAGGCTCCCAGGTAAATTCCTGAACAGTATCCTGCGACGACGCATAATTAATTTTGAGCATCCGCAGCATACCATCGCTGCGCTCAATGTAACGGCTTAACCAATAAAAACTTGCTGCAACCCTGCTTAACATATTAGATCCTTAAGCCCCCTAGCCCCTTAAAGGGGGAATGAAAAGGAGGATGTTTAAATTATATCGAATTATTTTCTTTAGTTATCTACAATTGCTCCCCCTTTAGGGGGTCGGGGGGCTTAATACCCACGTATCCTTACTGCCGCCACCCTGCGAACTGTTTACCACCAGCGAGCCTTCTTTAAGGGCTACACGGGTTAGTCCGCCCGGAACTATCTCGATGCCATCTGGTCCGTAAAGGGCGTATGGCCTTAGGTCTATACGGCGGGGTTTTAAGGAACCCTGCATATAACAAGGTGCCGCCGAAAGCGCGATTGTTGGCTGTGCTATAAAGTTGCGCGGATCTTTCAGTATCTCTTTTTTATATTCATCAATTTCTTCTTCAGATGCCGCATGGCCCATTAACATACCATAGCCACCGCTGCCGTTGGTTTTTTTAACCACCATTTTATTGAGGTTTTTAAACACATGCTCGCGCTCGTCGGGGTTGCCCAGCTGGTGGGTGGGCACGTTTTTAAGTATTGGTTCTTCGTTAAGGTAATAGCGTATCATATCCGGTACGTAAACATATACTGCCTTATCATCTGCTACACCGGTGCCTACAGCGTTTACAATGGCTACGTTGCCCTTGCGGTAAGCGCCCATTATACCAGCTACACCTAACATACTGGAAGGATTAAATACCAACGGATCTAAATATTCATCATCTACCCGACGGTAGATCACATCTACCTGTTGTAGGCCTGTAGTGGTTTTCATATAAACCTTATGGTTGTTTACCACCAGGTCTCGCCCTTCTACCAGTTCAACACCCATTAAACGGGCTAATGTGGTATGCTCAAAATAAGCGGAGTTGTATATTCCCGGACTAAGCAATACAATAGTAGGGTTCGAGATTTGCCTGGGCGATAACGCCAGCAGGTTTTTATACAGTATGGTTGGATATTCGGTAACGCTCCTTACGCCGCATTGCGGTAGCAGGTCTGGAAACAAGCGTTTGGTAATTTCCCTGTTCTCCAGCATATAGCTCACGCCCGATGGTGTGCGCAGGTTATCTTCCAGTACATAAAAAGTGCCATCCTCATCCCGAATCAGATCGATACCCGAAATGTGTACATAGATATCATAGGGTACCTTTAACTGGTACATTTCGCGCAAAAAGTGCGGGCACGAGTAAATAATATCAATAGGCACAATGCCATCCTTTACAATAAACTGGTTATTGTAAATATCCTTCAAAAAATGGTTAAGCGCGGTAAGGCGTTGTTTAATGCCTTTTTCTACAAAAGCCCATTCGCTGGCCGTAATAATGCGGGGGATAATATCAAACGGAAATATCTTTTCAATACCCTCGCCGCTGTTGTACACCGTGAAGGTGATACCCTGACTCATAAAAAGACGTTTGGCCAGTTCCTCTTTTTTGTTCAGATCGTCGGCCGATTCCTTTGAAATATATTCTATTACCTTGCGGTAATGTTCGCGAACATTGCTATCCGAGCCATACATTTCGTCCCAAACACCGTCAATTGGGTTGTATTTATCAAAATAAGCTGATTCCTGCATAAAGAATTATAAGATTTTGAAGATTACTAATCAGTTATTTTTTAAAAATGTAATTTATGAAGTGTTTTTGATAAAAAAGCAAATTATTTTGAATTTTTTACGAATTTTTTAATTGATTTTTCATTTTTAGCTAAGTTTAGGTATTGATATGCTAATTTATGCAATTGAAACTTTTATTTTAGCTCAAATATTTCGGAATTAAATTGTTTAATAACTGTGATATAGTCATTATCGACGGGGCGAAAAAAATACACATCCGGTTGCCGTAGACAAAATAGCTTGTGATCAGTAAAAAATAATTCAAATTTCGGTTTCTGGTTGAAAAGCTGTTTTCTTTTTCGATGTCAGCCTAAGTTAGGAACATTGATTTGGATATTGATATTGTACCTGTTAAATAATATTCTGGTTACAAGCATTTAACAAACATTCTGCTTAAATTGGTAGTAGCTTTAATAGCGCTTGTCATTAAACCAACCAGCCTTATACTTTTTGGAGTATTGAATATGAAAACTATAATGAGCATCGTATTTTTCCTGGCGGGATATTTTCCGGTGTGGGCGCAGATAACTGTTTTGACCGATAATGCCGACGATGGTTGTAAAATAAAGTTCGAAAAGATTAAATTAAAAATTGAAGCCCGAAGAAAAAAATACGAGTTTAATGTGCAGGAATATAAAGATGGATTGTTTTGCAGCGAATGCGGACGAACAAAAAGCGAGATTGAAGAACGTGCCCATTTAAATTTCGAGCAGCATATCCGCGATGGGGCTGCCCATAACAGGCATGCCCTGGTTGCCACCCGTGAATTGTATGATAATCTTTATAGCGAGTACCTTATAGATTTTAACGATCTTAAAAAGGAATATGATGATAAGTATAACGATTGCGGAGGCGACGGTTCTTCATCTATGTTACAAGCCATAAGCGATCAGCAGTTTCAATTGTATACCATAAAACTTGGCGAAGATACATGGCCTTATAACCAACTATTTGGAATGCAGCGTATCGAGTATAATTTTTACTATGCCTGGGTAATGCGCATTAGTATTATACGGTGGCAAACAGTTGGGTTTAAAACTACTTATAAGGTTAGAAGCGATAATGCCAGCGACGCTATTTCGCAAGCAGGGAATATGCTAAATAATTGTATACAAACATTAGTTGATAAACAACACGCAATTTTCCTGGAGGCAGGTACGCGGTTTTCTCTGGCGCCGGGCGAAGTGTTTACGATTAAATAGCAAGAGTAGGGGCTCATTTACCCTTTCGGTATGCTTTGGGTGGCAATGTGATTTTAATGGTCTTGCACGTTTTTAACTGAAGTCAAACCGCAACAGTCGGGAGGTAAACACGATCTTAAAATTTAGACAACAAAAAGGCCCGGAAAACTTCCGGGCCTTTAATATATCAAGCGGTAATAGCTTAATTAGTGTTTTGCATCGTGTACGCCTTCTTCTCTGAACAATTTGGCGCTGAAGAAATCGTTGTTCATACGGGCAATGTTGGTTAGTTTAATTTCTTTAGGGCATTCGGCTTCGCAGGCACCTGTGTTGGTACAGCTTCCAAATCCTTCTTCGTCCATTTGGGCAACCATTGATTGTACGCGGCTATAACGCTCTGGCTGACCTTGTGGTAACAAGCCCAGTTGGGTAACTTTTGCAGATACAAACAGCATAGCCGAAGCATTTTTACATGCCGCAACGCAGGCACCGCAACCAATACAGGTAGCAGAGTTAAAGGCTTCGTCGGCAATAACTTTAGGGATAGGGATGGCGTTACCATCGGTGCTAACACCTGTATTTACCGAAACATAACCGCCGGCTTGTTGAATCCTGTCGAACGCAGAGCGGTCAACTGCCAGATCTTTAACAACCGGGAATGCCGAAGCGCGCCAAGGCTCGATAGTGATAGTTTCGCCATCGTGAAAAGTACGCATGTGCAGCTGGCAGGTGGTAACCCCTCTTTTTGGTCCGTGTGGATGGCCATTAATATATAATGAGCACATACCGCAAATACCTTCGCGGCAATCGTGGTCAAAGTTAATTGGCTCATCGCCCTTGTGGGTTAAACCTTCGTTAACAACGTCAAGCATTTCCAGGAACGACATATCAGGCGAAATAGCTTCGGCTTTATAAGTCACAAATTTGCCCGATGTTTGAGCGTTTTTTTGACGCCATACTTTCAGCGTCAGGTTCATATTTCCGTTCATTCTATTTAGATTTGAGATATGAGATTTGAGATATGAGACTCATTGTTGTTTACTAACTCTGTAACATCTTTTGAAACGCAAAATTCATTTTTTGCGATTCTTCAATCTGTTTAAGCAAGTCATTTAACAAATCATCTTTTAATAAATTTAATTTATTTGATATAACCAATTGTGTTTGTAACTCATAAGCCGAACCATTGGCTATACCTAAAAAATTACAAAATTCCTTTTTAGAATTTCTTCCAGCCCCCTCTGCAATGTTAGACGGAATTGAAACGGCCGCTCTTCTTATCTGGCTGGTTAACCCAAACCTTTCATCAGATGGATAACCTATGGTTGCCTTGTATACATCGACAGACAGGTCAATCGCTTTTTGCCAAATTTTCAATTCCTTCAGATTATGCATGGTTTAGATATAAGATGTGAGATTTTAGATATAAGACAGAACCTTTTCTGCAATTTGGTAAATTTTATCTTCTAAACTATTCTGATATGAGATTTGAAACTCCTGTCTCAAATCTCATATCTCACATCTCAAATCTACTTACGCGTAATTTCGTTGTGATAAATGAACTGCTTCAAATACCAATTCTTCTTTGTGTAATACTTCCGGCTGATTTTCGCCTTTAAACTCCCAGGCTGCAACAAACGCGAAGTTTTCATCATCACGTAGTGCTTCACCATCTGCTGTTTGCGATTCTACCCTGAAGTGGCCACCGCATGATTCGTTACGCATCAGCGCGTCGTCAACCATCAGTTCGCCAAGCTCAATAAAATCGGCAATACGGCCGGCTCTTTCTAAGGAGGCGTTTACCTCTTCGTTTTCGCCGGTTACAATAGCATTTACCCAGAAATCGGCTTTCAACGCTTTAATAAGGCCTTTGGCTTTTGTTAAGCCTTCTGCTGTACGTGCCATTCCGCAATATTCCCACATAATGTGGCCAAGCTCGCGGTGGTATTCGTTAACAGTTTTGTTGCCTTTTAAAGCTAATAACTTACTGATATAGGTGATCACATCCTTTTTAGTTGCTTCAAAAGCAGGGTGTGAGGTATCAACCTTTTTGGGGCCAATTTTAGCCAGGTAGTCGCCAAGGGTATAAGGGATCACAAAGTAGCCATCAGATAAACCCTGCATCAAAGCAGAAGCACCTAAGCGGTTAGCACCGTGATCAGAGAAGTTACATTCGCCTAAGGCATATAAGCCCGGTACGTTGGTACTCAGGTTATAATCAACCCAAAGGCCACCCATAGTATAGTGTACCGCAGGGTAAATACGCATAGGTTGTTTGTATGGGTTTTCATCTGTAATCTGGATATACATATCAAACAGGTTACCATATTTGGCTCTTACAGTATCTTCGCCCAAACGTTTAATCGCATCGGCAAAATCAAGGAATACCGCGAAGCCAGAACCTCCAACACCTTTACCTTCTTCAACCATTTCTTTGGCGTTACGTGAAGCCACATCGCGCGGCACAAGGTTACCAAAGGCAGGGTATTTACGCTCCAGGAAGTAATCGCGGTCGTCCTCTTTTACCTGGTCGGCTTTGATTGTTCCTTTGCGCAATTGCTCTGCAACTTCCACTGTTTTGGGTGCCCAAACACGACCGTCGTTCCTTAACGATTCAGACATCAGCGTAAGCTTCGACTGGTGATCGCCGGTTACCGGGATACAGGTTGGGTGAATTTGAGTATAGCAAGGGTTACCAAAGAAAGCACCACGTTTGTGGGCCCTCCAGGCAGCTGTTACGTTTGAGCCAATTGCATTTGTTGACAGGTAAAATACGTTGCTGTATCCACCTGTACACAGCAACACAGCATGGCCTGCATGTGTCTCAATAGCGCCGGTGATCATGTTACGGGTAACAATACCTTTGGCATGGCCATCAATGGTAACTACATCCAGCATTTCGGTACGGGTGTACATTTGTACTTTACCGGCGTGTATCTGGCGGTTTAATGCCGAGTAAGCGCCTAAAAGCAATTGTTGTCCGGTTTGACCACGTGCATAAAACGTACGTGATACCTGCGAACCACCAAATGAGCGGTTATCCAATAAGCCGCCGTACTCGCGTGCAAAAGGAACACCCTGTGCAACACACTGGTCAATTATATTTACCGATACTTCGGCAAGGCGGTAAACATTGCCTTCGCGGGCACGGTAATCGCCACCTTTAATAGTGTCATAAAACAAACGGAAAACGCTGTCGCCGTCGTTCTGGTAGTTTTTTGCGGCATTAATACCACCCTGTGCAGCAATAGAGTGCGCACGGCGTGGACTATCCTGGAAACAAAAAGCCTTTACGTTATAACCAAGCTCGGCCAATGAGGCTGCTGCAGATGCGCCTGCCAAACCGGTACCTACAATAATAATATCGTATTTACGCTTGTTGGCCGGGTTAACCAGCTTCAGGTCAAATTTATGCTTGCTCCATTTTTGGGCTAATGGGCCTTCTGGAATTTTAGCATCTAAACTCATTTCTTTTATAATTTTTATATTAGTGAGTAGTTGGTTTGGTGAGTGGTTGATTGAGTTGATTAAGAGGTTTTTAAACCACACCGTTCAACGTATCTAACCGAGTCCAACCTAATCAACCCATTTAACTTAAACAACTTAATTAACCTTTGTGCATAAAAAAGTAATACACCGGCATGGCTGCAAAAAGCAACGGAATAATTACCGCGAAGAACCAGGTGCCAATAGCATATACTATAGGCGTGTATTTACGGTGTACCCAGCCTAGCGTACGGAAAGCACTCTGGAAACCATGCAACAGGTGGAACGACAAGGCCCCCATGGCTATTACATAGAAAAGTACATACCACCACTGGCTAAAGGCAACTACCACACGTGCGTGCAGGTCTTTTACCCTTACAATTTCTACATTGTTTTCAACAGAAACAGAGTGACTAAAATCTTCCTGTACGGGTGTGTAAACGGCGTCGGTTGTTTTGCCGGTTGCAAGATCTGTACGGTACTCTTTAAAGCCCATTTGCTTATCGTTATGGTATTTGAACCAAAAATCGCCCATGTGGATAACGATAAATAAAAACAGGATAGAGCCTAACAGCCCCATGTTTTTTGACGACCAACTTGCATCAGCCTTTGGCTGAACAGCGTAGCCCACCGGGCGCGATTTACGGTTTTTAACCGTAATAATTAAGGCGTAAAGCGCGTGTACCACTATAGATAGGTACAGGATGTACGCAATAACTTCAATTGGTGGAAAATGTGTAAGAAAGTTGGCATACACATTAAAACCAAAACCATTATCGTTGCTAAACAGCAACAGGTTGCCCCCTACGTGTACTATAATAAAAGTACACAAAAACAAGCCTGTTAAAGCCATTATTAGCTTTTTTCCCAACGATGAGTTGAAGGTTTGTTTAATTTCGCTCATTATGAAATAGATTTATTTTGGCAAAAGTATCTATTATATGCCAAAAGATATAAATGCATCCGGCTTATTAGGCCCGAAAAAGCTATTTAGAATCAATCTAAGAAATTGCAATAAAATTACACAGGGATTACGTATCAAAAGCCAGGCGGGGCGATGGATAATTATGCTATCGCGATCACCTTATCTTTTAAAACGGCGAAAATCTGATCGTTTTGCTGGCTGCGGATGGCCACCTTACCGGTAAATTTGCCAAACGAAGGCAGTATAGCTTGCTTGTTGCTAAAAGCGAAACATGGGAGGGTTATGCTTTGCCTACCTTTACCACTCAGGTTAACGCCCGGGTGTATGTGGCCGCAAAAAACATAGCCTGCGGCATTTGTAAGCTTATCATGGGGCAGGGGGTGGTGCAACATCAAAAATGGGCCAAGCAATAACTCATCGTGTAACTGGATGTTGAGGTTTTGATAATGGCTATCGGGAATAATATCGTGATTGCCTTTTATCAAAATGATTTGCAGGTTGGGAAACTGGCTTCGCCAAAGAATGAACCAATTCCAGTCGTTATTCATATCACTGTGGAAGAGATCACCCAGGAATAAAAGTTTCTCTGGCTGATGCTCATAGATGAGGTCGGATAAGGTAGCCAGGTCGCTTTGTTCCATATCGCGGGGTACGGCAATACCTGCTTTACGAAAATGACCTACTTTGCCAAAATGCACATCGGCAATTATTAAGGCTCGTTGTTGCTGCCAGTAAATGGCCTTTTGGGGGAGTAGTAAAAGATCCTGTTGTAGTAAATTAAAGGGAGTTGCCGCACTTATCATCATAACAAAAGTAAAGTTAAAATTTATTTTTGTTATGATGATCGCCAGCGTTGGCAGGTGTTGTACTGCTTTTGAAACCTGTAGCTATTTTACTTAATCTGTTGTAGCACAGGCGTCCGTTTTATCGTAATCATATAAAACCAACATTATGAAAGTATATACACTCCTAGTTTTTTTATTTGCCTGTTTTATAATAGCCAGTTGTAAAAACGACAAAATTGTACCTCAACAATTGCAGGGTACCTATAAAGGTTCATTCAAAAGTTTAAATACGGCGTCTGCCAATGATCGGTCGGGTTTACTTGGTGGCAGCGCTCAGGTTGTTATTAGCGGTAATAACTACATGGGTGGCTCAAGTGCTGTGCAACAGAGCAGGGGGAGCTACGTAATAACAGGCAACAATATAATATTTACCGATAGCCTTGCACATACTGCCGATTTTAACTGGAGTTTACTATTAAGTGGTACGTTTAAGCAAAGTACCAAAGGCGACAGCTTAGTTTGGACAAAAACGCTGGGTACTTATAATTACATCTATACTTTAAAAAAGCAATAGCGTTAGGCAGTTTATACTGCTTTTGCCTTAAGCTATCTTATTTAATGTTAAGCAATGTTAACAGATGGTATTGGTTGATGGGCGTGTAATTAGTTTTACCTTCATCAATCAATTTAACATGAAAAGGAAGCTAAAGATCGTATTGTTTTTAATTGCACTGTCAGTTACCGGGATCATTATTTTTCAGGGCTACTGGAGCTTTAATGCGTACAAGGAAAATAAAAAACTATTCGAAACCAAAATAGATGAGGCCATGCAGCGGGCGCTGGATAGTTGCAAACGGGATTACTTCGATTCGATAAGAACGGTATTGGTAAAGAGGCTTTCTGAGAGCACTACAGTTATAAAAATTGATAGCCCATCACAAATAAATACAGCAGCTGTTGGCGGTCGCTCTACTTTTAGTATTGGCCCGTTAGTTACACCGTATGCCATCTGGATCTCTGTTCACGGCTCAAAAAACAGCAGTCCGTTTCAAACAAGTTCTAAAATATATAATTATTATAGGTCGAAAATAAACCATAGGAATGCAACCGTGCCGGAGGTGCTTACGGAAATGTCATTCTACGTTCCACCGTTGATGACCGAGCTGATCCAGGATTTTTTTATGTATGACGGCACGAACCCGCCACCTGCTGTAAGGGCTTACATAGAAGCCAATTACCAAAAACCAGGTTTTAAATACCCAATTGAACAAAGTGGCATCTTTGAACAGCCATCTAATTATAAACAGGCAGATAGTTTAAAAATAGGCAACTATTTACGCGCAGAATTGGCAAAAATACATATCAATGCGCCCTTTGCAGTAAACCTAGCCAGCACTCCCACGGCATCAAGATCTGATCATGTTTTTTTTAGCGAAACTAACGAGTACAAATACCAATACCATGGTTTTACGTTTTTATTAACTAATTATACGCTGCAGCCCCGTTATACCTTATATGCCAGAGCTGCTTTCCGTAACCCGCAGTATGTGGTGATTAAGGGAATGCTGATCACGCTTAGCCTATCGGCCCTATTGGTTTTGTTTACCATATTTTCGTTTTATTATATCATTCGCATTATTAACCAGCAAAAAGCATTGGGTGAACTGAAAGACGATTTTATCAATAACATGACGCATGAACTAAAAACCCCTATTGCCACCATCACGGTTGCCATAGAAGGGCTACAAAAATTTAATGCTCTCAATGATCCCGAAAAAACACAGCGATACCTGCAAACCTCGCGCAACGAGTTGGCACGTTTAAACGAACTGGTAAGCAAAGTATTGGACGTAGCGGCCTTTGAAAATAAAGAGATCACGCTTGTTAAGGAGAGGCTTAAGGTTGACGACCTGGTGAATGAATTAATAGCTGTAGAAAAATCAAAAACGGAGAAGGCTTTAACTATTACCTATAATAATAATGCAGGTATAGACCTTGTTACCGCCGATAAGTTGCACTTTAAAAATGTAATGCTCAACATACTTGATAACGCGGTAAAATACAGTAATGAACCCGCAGCCATTAATATTACGTTGGATAAAGGGAATAATATGGCGGTGTTTACTATTAAAGATAATGGCATCGGCATCCCGGCGGCTCATATTAACCGGGTGTTCGAAAAGTTTTACCGGGTACCTACAGGCAACGTGCACAATGTAAAAGGCACCGGGCTTGGCCTAAATTATGTGAGATACATTGTTGAAGCGCATGGGGGCTTGGTAGCCGTAAAAAGTGAATTAAATGTTGGAAGTGAATTTACAGTTTCGATACCTTTATAATATGGATAAAACACGCATCCTGCTGGCCGAGGACGAGCTGTCGCTGGCGCATATTGTGCGCGAAAGCCTGGAAGACCAAAACTTTGATGTAACATTATGCGCCAATGGCGAGCAAGCCCTGCAAAAGTATAAGGCCGGTAAGCCCGATATTTTAGTGCTTGATGTAATGATGCCCAAAGTGGATGGTTTTGAGGTTGCCAAAAAGATACGCGAAACGGATAAAACTACACCCATCATTTTTTTAACAGCCCGCTCGCAGCCAAAAGATGTGGTGGCTGGTTTTGAATCGGGTGCCAACGATTATTTAAAAAAGCCTTTTAGTGTAGAAGAGTTGATTGTACGGATAAAGGTATTATTGAGCGATAACCGCCTGCTTAACCCAACGCAGCGGGTAAAGCCGCCGAACGATAGTTACCAGATTGGTAACATTACTTTTATTCCGTTTAAAAATACGTTGCAACAGGGTGTCAGTAACTGGCAGCTCACCAACCGCGAAAGCGATATTTTAAACCTGCTCTGTAAAAATCAACACCAAATGATCTCCCGCAAAACTCTGTTAGATAATATTTGGGGCGATGATAGTTTTTTTAATGCCCGCAGCCTGGATGTATTTATCAGCAAACTACGGGGGTATTTAAAGGCCGACCCAAATGTGCAGATCATTACGGTGAGGGGGCAGGGGTATAAGTTAGTTTGGTGAGATGGCTGCATTTCCTGCGTCTCCTGTGTCTCTCTGCCTTGAAAAATTCATTATTCGGTATTATCTTCCTTTCTTATTACTTTTACAACAACCAATACGGTTTACATGAGTAATACCTTTAACCGACCTATCCGCGTTTTAGTTGCCAAAGTAGGGCTCGACGGGCACGATCGCGGCGCGCGCATTATTGCTACCTCGCTGCGCGATGCGGGCATGGAAGTAATTTATACCGGTTTACGCCAAACACCAGAAATGGTGGTGAACACCGCTTTACAGGAGGATGTAGACGCTATTGGTATCTCCATACTCTCTGGAGCGCATATGACGGTTTTTCCGAAGATTCTTAAACTGATCAAAGAAAAGCAGATGGATGATGTACTGGTAACTGGTGGCGGTATTATCCCCAATGATGATATGATAACGCTGAAAGCGCAAGGCGTGGGCGAACTTTTCCCTCCCGGAACCAGTACGCAGGATATTGTTAAATATATTACAGATTGGGTGCATCAGCATCGCAATTTCTAAATAGAAATACCAATGAAATTTGAAAACCTGTTGATCGAAATAAAAGATCGTATACAATACATCACCATTAATCGCGAAAGCAAGCTCAATGCGCTTAACAAAGCTACCCTTGCCGAATTGCATATCGCTTTTTCTGATGCGTTTGAAAATTTGGCTGTTGGCGGCATTATTATTACCGGTGCGGGAGCAAAGGCTTTTGTAGCGGGTGCAGATATCAGCGAGTTTGCCAATTTTAATGTTGATGAGGGTACGGCCCTGGCCCGCGATAACCAACGTAAAGTTTTCGATCTGATAGCCAACGGCAATAAACCCGTAATTGCCGCTATCAATGGTTTTGCATTAGGCGGCGGCTTGGAGTTGGCAATGGCCTGCCATATTCGCATAGCTGCCGAAACGGCTAAAATGGGTCTGCCCGAGGTTACCCTGGGCCTGATACCCGGTTACGGTGGTACCCAGCGCCTAACCCAATTGGTGGGCAAAGGCAAGGCTTTAGAAATGATTCTTACCGCAGATATGATCACCGCGGCTGATGCGCTTCAATACGGCCTGGTTACGCATGTGGTTAGGCAGGATCAATTGTTGACCAAAGCCGAAGAACTGATGCTTAAAATAATATCAAGGGCACCTTTAGCTCTTGGGGCCGCTATCCGCTCGGTAAATGCGGGTTTAACCAACGGTGTAAATGGCTATCAAACCGAAATAGAAGAATTTGGTAAATGTTTCGGCACCGAAGATTTTAAAGAAGGTGTAGCCGCTTTTTTGGGCAAGCGTAAGGCGGAGTTTAAGGGGAGATAATTATATTGAATTATTGAATTATTGAATTATTGAATTATTGAATTATTGAATTATTGAATTATTGAATTATTGAATTATCTTTTTTCTTAAACACTCAAGCTAAAATTCCCAAAATCTGAAAGATCTGTTTAATCTGAGTTCAGACAAAACATTATGCGTATAGCCTGTATCGAAGGCAGTGCATGCCCCGAAAACTTCTTCCCTGGGATAAAATATGAATGCGAAAGTATATCCCCTTCACCTTTCTCAGAATGGCATTTTGCAAACCTTTCTGCTCATTTAATTCATTTCACGCAGAAAATCCCTTTTTGCCGTGTTAAATCCTATGTTAAGTCAGTGTTAATTCTGACATAAAAAAGGCAATTCTGAGGCTATTTTACAATTTTTTGACTATGATACCCATATAGTCAAAAAATAAAATACTGTTAATCAAATGATTAAATATACGTGACTTTGGGATGAAAAATCATATATCATTTACTGCTTTAATTTGCCTTGTGTTTAAAACAAAAACAACTATCAAAACACAACAATGGTTATGAAAAATTCATTCAAAATCTCAGCTTTAATTTTAGCTTTTGCCGGTTTAGGACTTGGCGCATCAGCTCAAACAACTACCACAACAACTACTTCTACTACAACTACTACCTCAGGCGGTATTCGTTACAGCATTGGTGTTGATGCAGGTATACCTTTAGGTAACTTTAAAGATAACTACAAATGGAACTTAGGTGGTTCGTTACAGGCAGATATCCCTGTTTACAAACAACAGTTATTTGTAACTATCAACGCGGGTTACAACAATGTATTCGGTAAAAAAGATATCAATAGCACAGGCTATAATGCACCCGACTTTAAATTATTACCAGTTAAAGCCGGTTTAAAATTCTTCCCTATCGAAAACTTTTATGTACAGGGTGAAGCAGGTGCCGCATTTTTGTTAAACAAATCTGATATTGGCGCTAACAAATCAACCGCGTTTGTTTACGCTCCGCAAATTGGTGTGCAGTTCCCGGTAAGCAAAAGCAGCTTTATTGATGCAGGTGTACGTTACGAAGCAACTACCAAATATGTAACAGGTGTTGATGCAAGTAAAGTAAACTTTATAGGTTTACGTGTAGCTTACGGTTTTTAATATCGATCCTACTTTTACCTAAAGAAACAGCAAAAAGAGGAGACCGGTTATGGTCTCCTCTTTTTGTTTTTGGAGATTTTTTTAACCCAAGAGACAACTATAATTTAATAAAATCGTACACATTAACAACATTGTTTGTAATTTAACGCCTTTAATACATTTTACCACCTGTTGTAACCGATATGAAGAAAATCCTCATCATTGATGATGAAGTTAATGTAGCGTTATTGCTATCTAAATTTTTAACACGCAATGGCTTTGATGTAAGTACCGCATCCAGCGGTAACGGCGGAATGGAAGCCCTTAAAGTTGGCGACTATAACCTGGTGCTCTGCGATTTTAGGCTGGAGGATACCGATGGCCGTGAAATGCTCCGTAATATTAAAACTCAATATCCTAAAACCGGCGTTATTATTATTACCGGCTACTCTGATATAAAAATGGCTGTAGAGCTCATTAAAATGGGCGCTTACGATTATATTACCAAACCGCTATATCCCGACGAAATTTTAAATACCATAAACAAAGCTTTTGAAACCCACTACGCGTTGGTTGAAGAAGCCGAAGGTACTGCAACGGTAGTTGGCGATAAATCTAAAAGTAAGGAAAATAAAAAACAGGTTTTTGCGAGTGAATTTGTAGCCGGCACAAGTAAGGCATCAAAAGAATTATTGAGGCAGATTGAGCTGGTTGCGCCCACCAATTACAGTGTAATTATTTTAGGCGAGAGTGGTACAGGTAAAGAGTCGGTTGCCAAAAGCATCCACTTAAATAGCCCGCGCCACAATCAGCCTTTTATTGCTATGGATTGTGGTTCGTTAACCAAAGAACTGGCCGCCAGCGAATTTTTTGGGCACGAGAAAGGTTCATTTACAGGTGCTTTGTATACCAAAATAGGTCACTTTGAAATGGCCAATGGCGGTACTCTGTTTTTAGATGAAGTAGGTAATCTGTCGTACGAGATACAAGCTGCTTTGCTGCGTACCGTACAGGAGCGTAAGGTTAAGAGGATTGGCAGCACCAAGGAGATAGACCTGGATGTGCGCATTATTATAGCTACCAATGAGAGTTTACAGGATGGTATAACCAAAGGCAAATTTAGGGAGGATCTTTACCATCGCTTTAACGAGTTTACCATATATATGCCGCCATTGCGCGATCGTGGTAACGATATTATGCTGTTGGCCGAACATTTTTTAAGGATAGCCAACAATGAGCTGGGGCGTAATGTAGAGGGATTTTCGTCGGAGGTTATTGATTGTTTTATGAACTACCGCTGGCAGGGTAACATCCGCGAACTAAAAAACGTGATCAGAAGGGCGGCTTTGCTTGCCGAAGACAACGAGATAACTATGAAGGCGCTGCCGCTGGAGATCTCTAACTTTAAAACCCCCTCGTTTGAGCAGTCATTATCTTCTTATTCATCGTCGGTTTATGAAGCACCGGAAGTAAGGGAAAACCGGCACGATTTAAAGAACGCCGCGCTTGAGGCCGAGTATGAAACCATCATTCGCGTTTTGCGCGAAGTGAATTTTAACAAAACCAAAGCCGCCGAAATACTAAAGATAGACAGGAAAACTTTGTATAATAAAATGAAGGCCATCAACCTAAAATAAAAGATGGATTTGCAGCAAAAGGAAAAGAGCGGAGAGGACGAACAGTTACGCAAACTAAAGCACGATATAAAGAATCAGCTTTCAAATATTCATTTGGCATTGGAGCAGTTAAAATACGAGCTGCCCGAAATGAACGAGGATTGTTTATTTTATATAGATACCATCGAAACCAGTTCAACTAAAATAAATAACCTGCTAAACGACGCTAACTAAGGGGGAGATTTAGCTCATATTCTTTTTATAAACGCTGAAACTTTTCGGCGTTTTTTTTGTCTTACAAACGGGCAAAATCATGAGGTAAAGTAGTGTTTTATCGTTTATTCTTGGTTTTTGCTCCTTAACCTTTAACCCGGCCTTAATGTCAATTTTTAACTATAAACAGCGTAACAATATCATCCTGGTGAGTATCATTGTATTGGGCTGTTTTTTGCTTTATGCCCTTAGCGGCTTATTCAGCAGTATATTGGGTGCTATTGTGTTATACACTATTTTCAGGCCGCTAAATATTAACCTGTCCGAAAAGAGGGGATGGCCTAGGGCATTGGCGGCCTTGCTTATCATATTCACTTCGCTTATAATTATTGTTATTCCATTTCTTACACTAAGCATTATGGTAGTAGGGAAAATATCAAGCATAAACATTAAAGATCTACCCATAGATCAATGGACATCTAAAATTGATGCCTTTGCAGCTACAAACCTCAATCAACCTCATTTTGCCGAAGATACACTCCAAAAACTGGGTGCTTTTGGTACCGGATTATTCCCATCTATATTAAGCAGCGCGGCCAATATCATCATCACCTTGTTGGTTTTGTATTTCATTTTATACTTTATGCTTACCCAAATGCGGGAGTTTGAAGCCGGTTTGCTAAAGTACGCCCCCTTTAGAGAGCAGCACGCTTTAAAATTTGCCGCTGCCCTACGCGATTCTACGTATTCTAACGTTTTAGGGCAAGGGATAATAGCAATTGTGCAAGGTACCTTGCTGGCCATGGGTTTTTATGCGTTAAGCATTCCTGATGCCGTGTTTTGGGGTGTTATAGGAGCTTTTATTTCGTTTCTACCGGTAGTAGGCGCGCCTACGCTATGTATCCCCGCGAGTATTATTTTATTTGCGCAGGGCCATAATTGGCAAGGCGTTACGTTATTGGCTTATGGCTTGCTGGTTATTGGCAACATAGATAATGTTTTAAGAATGATCATCAACAAGCGTATTGCCAACACGCATCCTATTATATCTATTATTGGTGTATTTATAGGTTTGCCACTTTTTGGAATTTTAGGCCTTGTTTTTGGTCCGGTTTTGTTATCTTACTTTTTATTACTGCTGGAAATATATGAAACCAACCGCATGGCGGCCGATAGGTTGGAGCGGATAAAAACATCGCCCGAAAACTGACAGCTGAAATGCACAGTTTTGTAAACACAGCATCAAAAAACACTATAAACAAAAAAACTATTTATACAGAAATTGGATACAAATAATACAATTGATGATATTTGGCAAGGTATTAGTACTAATAAATTAAATGTTCAACTTAAAATTATATTACAATGAATGATAACACAAAAGTAGTTGTTGCATTGCTTGCAGGCTTGGCAGCAGGAGCAGCTTTAGGCATTTTATTTGCACCAGAGAAAGGTGACGAAACCCGCGACAAGCTTACAGAATCATTAAAAAACTTGGGCGAATCTATCAAAGAAACCGCGGCGGCCGAAATTGATAACCTGGTTGGCTTAAAAGATAAAGTGGTTGATAACATAAAATCAAAAATTCGTGGTGCCGAAGAAGAGTACCAGGATGATCTGGAACACGCATAATTTAAAATTGCCCGGATAATTCATTGTTGATGAGTTATCCGGGATTATAAAAACAAATATCTATGGAAGCTGAAAAAGAGAAGATACCACCATTACCACCCATTATTGACCAGTTAAAAGAATACGCCGAAACGCGTTTTAAACTTTTAAAATATGAGACCATTGAAGGTGGAACATCAATTTTAGCAAGTGTGTTAACTGATGCCATTACCGCTATAAGTATGGTATTGGCCTTTATATTTGCCAGTTTTACTTTGGCCTATTTTTTGTCTGATGTGCTAAATTCATTTTGGGAAGGCTTTGGATGCGTGGCCCTTATTTATTTAATAATTGCTATTGTAATAAAACTCAACAAGGAACGCATTGAAAAGCCGCTTGTTAACCTCTTTATCCAAAAAATATTTAAAAAGTAAAAGTAATGGACTTCCAAATAAAAAGTATTGACGATTTGCGGGAAGAGATTTTGCGGATTCGTGTAATTGAAAACCAGCAAAGCACTGCTTTAGCCTCACGCTTTAGTAGCCCCTCGGCTATATTTTCGAGCGTAGTTTCCCTGCTAAACTCGGGGAACAGGAATGATGTAGATAAACATCCAGGTATTTTTAACCAGGATTTTTTAGGCTTATTGTCGAGAATTGTATTGCCCGTTACATTAAATAGAACGCTGTTTAAAAAGTCTAACTTTTTAGTGAAAACATTGGTAGGGCTGGTATCGCAAAAAGCATCAAGTTATATTAGTGAAGATTCGTTTTCTGGTATTTGGGGTAGTGTAAAAGGGGCTTTTGAAAAATTTACCAAAAAGAAACCCGCCTACAATTATAAGCCAGAGCCGTATAAAAAACCGATATCGGGACCTGTAGTTTAAACCTATTTTAAACGCCACCCTGCTCAATTAACAGAAAAACCTATTTTTGCACTTTATTTAATAAAGTGGGAAAAGATAAGTTAAAACGATTTGCAGAGATTGACACCTTTAGCAATGTATTACAGTTAGATGCCGGCAAACCTTTTAAAGGCGAGTGGAGCAAAGGTTTTTTTAAAAATGATAAACCGGTAGTATTGGAGTTGGGCTGTGGTAAAGGTGAGTACACTGTAAACCTGGCGCAGCTTTTTCCCGATAAAAATTTTATTGGTGTTGATTATAAGGGTAACCGC
The DNA here is from genome assembly GCF_014205845.1 of Mucilaginibacter cryoferens. Taxonomy (GTDB): domain Bacteria; phylum Bacteroidota; class Bacteroidia; order Sphingobacteriales; family Sphingobacteriaceae; genus Mucilaginibacter. Next base: position 177,469 of record NZ_JACHCR010000007.1, on the reverse strand, counting down.
ATTTGGCGGGGTGCAAAAACAGCTATTGAAGATGGTGTACCCAACGTAGCTTTCCTGCGCATCCAGATAGAAAACCTGCTTGATTATTTTGCCGATGGTGAAGTAGATGAGATCTGGATTACCTTTCCAGACCCACAGCCACAGTTAAGCCGTGAGAAAAAACGACTAACATCTCCTCGCTTTTTAGATAAGTATATTAAGATATTAAAACCATCTGGCTGTGTAAATCTTAAAACAGATAACGACGGCCTGCATGCGTATACCGCCGAAAAGATTGAAGAGCTGAAACTAAAGCTGCACATCCGGACCGAAGACCTGTATCATTCGCCTTTCGCAGATGAGGTGCTATCGATAAAAACCTATTATGAGAAAAAATATTTGAAGCATAATAAGAACATTAATTATCTTAAGTTTTCTTTTGAATAGGTCAACCGCGGAAAAATAAAGTATTTGATTGTAGCTTTAGGCTTTCCGTATTTCGTTTTAAGTTTCAAAAATGGACGACATCAATTTTTTTGATAAGGTATACCAGGTTGCCCGGTTGATACCGGCTGGCAGGGTAACCTCTTATGGCGCTATTGCCTCGTATTTAGGTACCAAAGGATCATCCAGAATGGTAGGCTATGCGATGCAGGCGGCGGGCAGGATTGATCCGCCGGTGCCGGCGCACAGGGTGGTAAACAGGCAGGGTTTGCTTACCGCCAAATTTCACTTTGGTGGCAACACTATGCAGGAAATGCTGGAAAGCGAAGGTGTGAAGGTGGCCGACGATCAGGTACAGGATTTTAAAGCCGTGTACTGGGACCCTAATATTGAGCTGGCGTTATAACATCTCCAACAACTCTATTCTATTCCCAAACGGATCAATAAAAGAAAAACGCTCCCTGCCGGGAATTAAGGGTTCTTCCAGAAATTCTACCCCATTATTTTCCAGGTGCTTACGTGCCGCTGCAATATCGGTCACCTCAAAAGCATTATGCCTTGATGTGCGGGGCATGGCCTCTTCGGTATTTAAGTGCAGCTGGATATTAGCAATATTAAACCAATAGCCTTTTGAAGTAAACTTAGGCCGTTCAATAGGTTCAAGACCTATAATATCGGTGTAAAAAATTCTTGCCTCTTCCAGTCTTTCCAGCGGTACCACAATCTGGAAATGGTCGGCACGTTTAAAGTTGATCATAAGCTACTTCAAATGGCGCAGCCTTTATAAACGGCATACTTTTCAATTAATTGTGAATAATCTCCCCGGTAACGGCGACTTTTATTAATTTTATAAAGCCCTACCTACCGGGGAGGGTTGGGAGGGGCTACTCATCCTCAGCAAACGTAAGCACATAATTGTTATTATCCTTAATTGAAAATTCGGTGGCACCATAAAAGGTAGTTTCCAATCCTTTTAATACAGGTACAAGATCTTTTATCGATTCGTAAAACGTACGGATATTTTTAAGTTTGATATAGAGGAGCATCGAAGCTCCATCCTGCCGGCTTATGTCGGGCAGCTCTTCGCCCAGGCTCACCATGGTCTGGAACATGAAGGTAACGTTCCCTTTGGCCATCATGGCCCATATCAGTTCGTTTCCGGTTTCGGGCACAGTAACCACCAGGTCGAACCCCAGGAGTTGGTAAAATTTGATGGTTTCGTTAATGTCCTTAACAAAAATATTGGGCGATATACTTTCCATGATCTTTTAATTATGTGATGAAAAATTGAAATAAACTCTTGCGATAAAAATAAAGATTTATAACTTTAAATGCTAAATAAATTAGTAAAATTGTAGTGTTGCCAAGTATTTACATTGGTTGCCCAATAAAGGCATTCACCAGGTGAATAATTAGTAATTAAAACAGGCAATCAATAATTCAGTAATTCAATCACTCAATAATTAAAAAAGGTGGGAAAACTAATAGAAGAATTTGACAGCTATCGTACCATGATGAACGATAGAATAATGGAAACCGCAAACACCAACATTAAACGTTTTTTTGCGCTGGATACTACCAGTTATGCCGATGGTGCGCTTGATGTAAAAACCAAAGAGATGCTTGGCCTGGTAGCCAGCATGGTACTGCGTTGCGACGATTGTATTAAATATCATCTGGGCAAATGCCATGAAGCCGGCGTAAACAGCGATGAAATGAACGAGATATTTATGATAGCCAACTTGGTAGGTGGCTCTATTGTGATACCACATTACCGCCGGGCCGTTGAGTATTGGGATGAACTTAATGAGGCTTAGCAAGTTTTTTGTAATTCATAAACTCGCTGCGAGTAATCACCGGTGGTAACCTGGAAAAACAATAATGATAGGTGAAAAAGCACGTCATTTGGAGTAGCCACCAGTCCTGCTGGAAAAAACAGTAATGACATCTTAAAAAGGCCGTCCTTGCGAGGAGGTACGACGAAGCAATCCCCAAATTACAGGGCGGATTTGCATAGCGACTCTGTAGGTTGGGAATTGCTTCGTATCTCGCAATGATGATCTATTTGGGGATGTGAAATATGTGCTGATAATCAGTGATTTAAAGTCATGTCGTTATAAGACGCGACGCAATGACGATTTTTTATCTTTATATAATTAAATATGTCAGATTCAAACGTTAAGGAAATAATCCGCTGCAATTGGGCAGGAACCGATCCTTTGTACAATAAATACCACGATGAAGAGTGGGGCAAGGAAGTGCATGATGATCATACATTTTTTGAGTTTCTGGTTCTCGAATCAGCCCAGGCAGGTTTAAGCTGGATCACTATTTTGCGCCGCCGCGATGGTTACAGGCAGGCTTTCGCCGGTTTTGATGTGCACAAGGTAGCAGCCTTTACCGATGAGGATGTAGCGCGTTTAATGCAGGATGCCGGCATTATTCGTAACCGGTTAAAAATATTAACTACCATTAGCAACGCCAAATTGTTTATCGGTATACAGCAGGAGTTTGGTTCTTTTGATAAATATTTGTACAGCTTTATGCCCAATGGTAAATCTATTATTAACCACCTTCACCAATTTTTGGTAAGTACGCCCGAGTCTGATGCCATAAGCAAGGATATGAAAAAAAGAGGGTTCAAGTTTTTTGGCACCACTATTTGTTACGCCTACATGCAGGCAACCGGTATGGTTAACGATCATATACCGGAGTGCAGTTTTAAATGATAAACACGAATTTTGCGAATTGATTCGAATTGCACGAATTATCATTGATTTAATCAAATTGCACAAATTTTAATGGGCGCAAATTGTCACAGATTTAATTCTATTTTTGCATAGGACCATTGCATTGTTAACGCTGCAAGGCTTTCGTGAAATTCGAATAAATCAGTGCAATTAGTGTCAATAATAATATGAAAAAACTATTTCTTTTGGATGGCATGGCCCTTATTTACCGGGCGCATTTTGCTTTGAGTAAAAGTCCGCGGTTTACCTCGGGTGGGATGAATACCTCGGCGGTAATGGGTTTTACAAATACCCTGCTGGATGTTTTGAAGAAAGAAAAGCCAACACACATGGCTGTTGTTTTTGATACCGAAGCACCTACCGAACGCCATACCGATTATGAGGCCTATAAAGCTCATCGCGAAGCGATGCCCGAAGATCTGTCTAAAGCATTGCCCTATGTGGTTAAACTGATAGAGGGCTTTAATATCCCGGTTATTACATCAGATGGTTACGAGGCAGATGATATTATAGGTACACTGGCCAAAAAGGCCGAGCAAAAGGGCTACCAGGTTTACTGTATGACACCCGATAAAGATTTTGCCCAGCTGGTATCTGATAATATCCGTATTTACAAACCGGCCCGTATGGGTAACGATATGGAGATATTGGGTGTTAAGGAAGTGTTGGAGAAATGGGAAATAGAACACGTAGAACAGGTAATAGATATTTTAGGCCTTTGGGGCGATGCTGTTGATAACATTCCCGGCATCCCCGGTATTGGCGAAAAAACAGCTAAATCGCTCATTAAGCAATATGGCTCGATGGAAAACATTATAGCCCATAGCCACGAGTTAAAAGGCAAACAACGCGAGAATGTAGAGAACTTTGCGGAGCAAGGTTTATTATCAAAAAAGCTGGCTACCATATTATTAAACGTTCCGGTTGAATTGGATGAGGAAGGCTTGGAGATGTGTGCGCCAAGTAAAGAGTTGTTAGAACCGCTTTTTGCCGAACTGGAGTTTCGTACCCTGGGGAGGCGCGTTTTTGGTGATGATTTTACCATTACCGAATTTAAAGCTGCGGGTACCCAAACCGACCTGTTTGGCGATCCCGTTGCAACCGTACGTACAACCATGGCGGTAGATGTGGAAAATATCCATGAAGACCTGGTAATTGCCTCCAAAAACATAGATAACGTACCACACCAATACCACCTGGCCGATACTGCCGAAAAACGGGCCGAACTGATAGCTATGCTACAACAACAGGCTACCTTTTGCTTTGATACCGAAACAACCGGCACCGATGCCAATAATTGCGAGTTGGTTGGTTTATCATTTTCTGTAAAAGCAGGCGAGGCCTGGTATGTACCGGTACCCTCGGATCAGGGGATTGTTAAAAGTATTGTTAATGAGTTTAAACCTGTGCTGGAAAACGAAAACATCGGCAAAACAGGGCAAAACATTAAGTTTGATATCCTGGTGCTGAAATGGTACGGTGTACAGGTAAAAGGTAAACTGTTTGATACCATGATGGCGCATTATGTTATCGATCCGGATACCCGACACGGTATGGATATTCTGTCAGAAAATTACCTGAACTATAAACCGGTTTCCATCACCTCGCTTATTGGCCCCAAGGGTAAAAACCAGGGCAGCATGCGCGATGTGGAGATAGAAAAAATAAAAGAATACGCCGCCGAGGATGCGGATATCACGTTACAGTTAAAATCGGTTTTCGAGCCCAAATTAAAAGAGGTAGAAAGCGAAAAACTGATACACGAGATTGAGCACCCCTTGATTTACGTTTTGGCTGATATAGAATTTGAAGGCGTTAAAATAGACCATTTTACGCTACAGGAATTTAGCAAAGAACTGGAGACCGACGTAGCCAAACTTGAAAAAACAGTATTCGAAAAAGCCGGGGTAAGGTTCAATATTGCGTCGCCAAAGCAATTGGGCGAGGTGCTTTTTGAGAAACTGATGCTTGACCCTAAAGCTAAAAAAACCAAAACAGGTCAATATCAAACTGGCGAAGATGTTTTGCTTTCCCTTGCTGCTAAAAGCGATATTGTGCGGGATATATTAGATTTTCGCCAGTTGCAAAAATTAAAGTCGACCTATGTTGATGCTTTACCCACTATGGTGAATCCTAAAACGGGTAGGGTGCATACATCATACAACCAGGCGGTTGCTGCAACCGGGCGGTTAAGCAGTGTTAACCCCAATTTGCAAAATATTCCTATCCGTACCGAGCGTGGGAGGGAAGTGCGCAAAGCCTTTATCCCAAGAGATGCCGGCCATAGTATAGTATCTGCCGATTATTCGCAGATTGAGTTACGTATTATTGCAGAGATCAGTAAAGACCCTAACATGATGCAGGCCTTTGTTGATAACCTTGATATTCACACCGCTACAGCTGCCAATGTTTACGGCATCGGGCTGGATGAGGTAACCGGCGAACAGCGCCGTAATGCCAAGGCGGTTAACTTTGGTATTATTTACGGTCAATCGGCATTTGGGTTATCGCAAAATCTGGGTATTCCGCGTAAGGAAGCCGCCGATATCATTGAGCAGTACTTTGCGCAATTCCCTGGTATTAAACAATACATGAGCGATACCATGAATTTTGCCCGCGAAAACGGTTACGTAACCACGCTAATGGGCCGCCGCCGTTACCTGCGCGATATCAATTCGGCCAATGCCACAGTGCGTGGCTTTGCCGAGCGAAATGCCATCAACGCGCCGATACAAGGCTCGGCAGCAGATATGATCAAAATAGCCATGATCAACATTCATCGGGAGTTTAAAACCCAAAAGCTGGATGCCCGCATGACCATGCAGGTACATGATGAGTTGGTGTTTGATGTACCTCATGACGAAATTGAGACTGTAAAACCCATCATTATGCATAATATGAAAACCGCTATTAAAACTACGGTACCTATTATGGTGGAGATTGGTACGGGGTTGAACTGGCTGGAGGCACATTGATTTTAAGTTGGGTTGATTGGGTTAATTAAGTTGGATTTGGTTTGTTTTTTGAGGAACGATTAACTAACGTAGATTGTCGGATTATGAAAGCGAATTTCCTTTGAAGAGAAATGGCAAAGCGACGAAAGAATTACAAAGTTTTTTAAATTTCGTAATTCTGGAATGTACAACCTGACAGGCCGTGTTATTTATGCTTTTTTTGCTTCATTGGTGCGGCTACACGTTTTTATTACCCCAATAGCCCCTTAGTGTATTCAATACCCAGCATTCCTATATCTTATTTTCCTCGTTTTTGCTGCCATTTTTACAACTATAGCTACTAAACCTTAAAAACATTTTTACAATCTTCTCTCTAAATTTAAAAAACTATATTAATTGCTTTGGGTTTCTCTTTTGGTAATCTTTCCTTAAATTGAGCCAATAAAACCTGAATGAAAATATATCATCTGAGTGCCGAATGTTACCCCGTTGCCAAAGTTGGCGGCCTTGCAGATGTTGTTGGTGCACTGCCTAAATACCAAAACAGGGCAGGTTTGCAGGCAGCTGTTGTAATGCCTTTTTACGACCGCAAGTTTACGCGGGAAAACGAGTTTGATGTTGTTTTTAGTGCCGTTACATTGCTAGACACGCGTCGCCTTTACTTCGAGATATTAAAAGAGAAAACCGACAAACTCGGCTTCGAACTCTTTTTAGTGCATATCCCCGGCTTGCTCGATAGGGAGAATGTATACAGTTACCCCGACGAACGGGAACAGTTTATCGCTTTTCAGCTGGCATTTTTAGATTGGATAAGCTACTCGCAGCAAACGCCCGATATTATTCATTGTCATGATCATCACTCGGGGCTGGTGCCATTCTTATTGTACCACTCTAAATTGTATAAACGGCTGGCTAATGTGCCAACTGTGTTTACCATACATAATGGCCAGTACCACGGTGCCTTTGGTTGGGAAGATTTTAAATACCTGCCCGAGGTTGATATGGAGGCAGCCGGTTTACTGGATTGGGCCGGTGGAATAAATCCATTGGCGGCCGCTGTAAAATGCAGCTGGTTATATACTACGGTATCGCCCACTTATTTACGCGAACTTACCATCAACTCTAACGGGTTAGAGTACCTCTTTTATATAGAAAGGGCAAAGGGATACGGTATCATCAACGGTATCGATACCGAGGTGTGGAATCCGCAAACAGATCCTATGGTGCCCAATCATTTTACCCTAAAAACACTTGCCAAAGGTAAACAAGCTAATAAAGAAGCAATTTGTACCCGTTTTGGGTTAGATGCTTCCAAACCGCTGTTTACATTTATAGGTAGGTTGGTGATAGAAAAAGGTGCCGACCTGCTGCCCGAAGCCATTGACCGCACATTAGCCCAGTACGGCGATGCGGTTAACTTCTTTATACTGGGTTCTGGTGATAAGGAAATGGAAACCGCCTTGCTGGAACTTAAAGTTAAATATCCGGGCCGTTGTAACGTGTTTATCGGTTACGACGAATCATTGGCCCATGTTGTATATGCCGGTGCCGATTTTCTGCTGATGCCTTCGCGTGTAGAACCATGCGGCCTTAACCAGCTTTACTCTTTACGTTACGGCACCATGCCACTGGTACGCAGTACGGGTGGATTGATAGATTCGGTAATTGATTTTGGTGATGAAGACGGCTACGGTATTCGCTTTAACCAGGTTACTGTCGACGATATTTGCCAGGCTATCAGCCGTGCTGCTACACTTTACCAAACCCCTGCCCAATTACAAATATTACGTAAGCGAATGATGGCCCTTGATTTTTCGTGGGATCGTTCGGCCAAAGAATACATAAACCTTTATGAAAGTTTAAAACCTAGAATATGACATCTAAAGTAATCTCAATTGTGCTTGGCGGTGGCCAGGGCAGTCGTTTATCGCCACTTACTGCTACACGTTCAAAACCGGCTGTGCCAATTGCCGGTAAGTACCGTTTGGTTGATATCCCTATTTCAAATTGCCTGCACTCGGGTATTACACGTATTTATGTGTTAACACAGTTTAACTCCGCATCGTTAAACAAACACATCAAAAACACTTATCACTTTAGCAGCTTTAGCGACGCGTTTGTTGATATTTTAGCGGCGGAGCAAACGCCAACAAGCGGTGGATGGTTTCAGGGTACCGCCGATGCTGTAAGACAAAGCTTACACCATTTGGCAGTGCATGAGTTTGAATATGTGCTTATCCTATCCGGCGATCAGCTGTACCAGATGGATTTTGACGATATGATCACTAAACACATAGAGGCAGGTGCCGAGATCTCTATTGCTACCATCCCTGTGGATGCCGCCGATGTACCAGGCTTTGGTATTCTAAAAACGGATGAAAATAGCATGGTTAGCGCGTTTGTGGAAAAGCCAAAATCAAACTTCGAAAGCTGGGCATCCGAGGTTAGTCCGGAGATGGAGGCAGAGGGTCGGGTTTACCTCGCATCAATGGGTATTTACATTTTTAACCGCAAACTGTTGTACGAATTGCTGGAGGGTAACGATCGTACCGATTTTGGTAAAGAGATTATCCCGCAATCTATAGTTGATCATAAGGTTTTAAGTTATCAATACGAAGGCTACTGGACAGATATTGGTACAATCCCATCGTTTTTTGATGCCAACCTGGGCTTAACAGACGAGATTCCGAAATTTAACCTTTTTGGCGAAAATCATATTTATACCCGTGCGCGCATGTTGCCGCCATCAAAGGTATCGGGCACAACCTTAAATAAATCTATTGTTGCCGATGGTTGTATCATCAGCGCTAAAACCATTACACGATCTATTATTGGTATCCGTACCCGTATTGGCGTTGATACCGAAATTGAAAACTGCTATGTAATGGGTAGCGATAACTACCAAACACTTGAGCAAATTGCCGAGCTAAAACTCAGCAACTCGCCAATTATGGGTATTGGCAACCGGGTTAAAATAAAGAATGCCATTATTGATAAAAATACCTACATAGGCGATGATGTAAGTATTAACTGTGGCGAATTGCTGCCCGATGGCGATTATGGTACACATACCGTACAGGATGGTATTGTAGTTGTTAAAAAGCGGGCTATTATTCCTAATGGTACTGTTATTTAATTAAACGAAATAAGAAAACAATCTATAGTTAAATTGTTATAAATAGTATAAAAACTATAAAACATAAAAGCTATGAAAAAGGCACTTTGTTTGATTGCTTTAGCGGCGATCTCTTTCGGAAGCGTTTTTGCGGGTGAAGCACCTGTAAAAACTACGCATGGTATTATGCAAACTGATACTTCTAAGACTAAAAAGAAAGTTAAAAAAATGAAGATGAAGAAAAAAATGAAGGATACTACTGCTAAAATGTAGTAATAACCTTTGATTTGAGAAGCCTCCTGAGTATATCGGGAGGCTTTTTAGTTAGTTGATACTAAGCAATAAAATTTAGTGAAATTCTGAAGGTGGAAATGACATCCCCCTCAAAACCTTGTCATGCTGAGGTACGAAGCATCTCCTATTCGTCTACCGTACAGGGCGTAATAAGCATGGTGTAGAATAGATTCTTCATTACGTTCCAGAATGACAAAAAAGGTAGTTTTTAACTACACATCATGGGCAGCGATAGGCCGATATAGATAAGATAACCGGCAAAATTGCTACAGATCCATCGTTTCGCCAACAGCAGGCAGTTTTAAATTAAGCCCTGCTTTGATGAATTTTTCTCTTGCTTCGTCTTTATCAATTTTAATAACATCAAAAGAATCATAATGTATGCCGATGATGTTTTTGCAGTTTACAAATGCACTGGCTTTAATGGCATCATCTGCACCCATGGTGTAGTTATCGCCGATAGGGAAGTAGGCCCAATCCAGGTTTTCATCTGCCAGCAACTTCATATCGTAAGTAAGGGCCGTATCACCTGCAAAGTAGATCTTTTTACCTTCTATAGATAACAGGAAACCGGCAGGGTTACCGCCTGGTGAGCCATCGGGCATCGTACTGGAGTGGATAGCGTTTACCATTTTAACGCGGCCAAAATCGAAATTAAAACCACCTCCAATATTCATGCCGTGCACATTATCAATGCCTTTGCCGTTAAGCCAGGTGGCAATTTCGGCAATGCAGATAACTTTTGCACCACTGTTTTTCTGTATCTCGAACAAATCGGCAATGTGATCGCCGTGACCGTGCGAAATCAGGATGTAATCTGGCTTCAGGCTATTTAAATCAATATCCTTAGCTAATGGATTATGCGTTATAAAGGGATCAAACAACAGTTTGGTGCCGCTGCTTAGTTCTATCTCAACCGTTGATTGACCGTAATATGTAGTTTTCATGGTAAATAGTATTGTGTGTAATTTATCTTAACTATTATTCCCCCTTCAGGGGGGGAGGGGGCTTTACTTCCCAAATAAACTTCCTAAACCCGGCATTCCGCCAAACATATCTTTGGTCATGGCGGCCATTTCGGCCTGGCTTACATTATCGGCCTGTTCCATGGCTTTATTAATGGCAATCACCAATAATTCTTCCAATTCTTCTTTATCGGCATCAGCCAAAAAAACGTTGTCGATATCTATTGATTTTACCACTTTGTTGGCGTTGGCGGTCACGGTAATTTTACCACCTTCGGCCTGGCCTGTTACCGTAATGGCATCCAGGCGTTTTTTCGATTCGCCAGCCTTTTGCTGGGCTTCCATTATTTTATCAAACATAATATTCTTATGATGTGCAGATTATAGATGTGCAAATATGCAGATGAGTAATTGTTTAAATGAATTGATACGTAATTTTTACAATTTTTAAAACAAACATATGTTGATGAACTTTCACCAATGACCAATGACCAATGACCAATGACCAATGACCAATGACCAATGACCAATGACCAATGACCAATGACCAATGACCAATGACCAATGACCAATGACTAATCATCACTGGTATCGCCGTTGCCGTTATACGCGCTTTTACGTACAATGGGCATACCGGCGGCGTTAAACAGGTCATCGAGTTTTAGCAGGCTTCCGTTGGCTAAATTAGATAACAGCACAATGGTGATATCGTTTTTCATATCGCGCAGGTAAATATGTCTGAAGCCATGCCACCAGCCTGTGTGGTAAATAACCTCTTGCCCTGGTGCTGTAAACGTACGCCAGCCGTAGCCGTAGCTAAAGTGACCATGCAGCATAGGGTTGCGTGGCACGTAAGCCGAATCGAGTGTAGATTGTTTGAGCAAGATGCCGGCGCGTAAAGCCCTATCGAACAGGAAGAGGTCTTTAACTGTGCTATAAATCCCTTTATCGCCCACCGGGCCATCCAGAAAGTTTTGGGCTACAGAGTATTTCCACTGGCCACGATCGTGCCCTACCACGTGCACCGGTATTTTATCATAAACAGCTTTGGAGTATACGTTGGTATGCAGCATGCTGGCTGGTTTAAACACATTATCTTTCATAAACTGGGCGTACGATTCGCCGCTTACTTTTTCGATAATAGAACCCAGCACCATAAAGTTGGAGTTGTTGTACAAAAAGCGCTTGTTGGGTACGTTGAAAGGGCGCGGCTTATACTGAGCTATCATCTTCATGGCATCCATGTTACTAATGCCTTTTTTTTGATTTAAATGCTGACTACGGTATATATCATCAATAAAATAAACATAGTTCATCATACCCGAGCGGTGCGTAAGCAACAAGCGTATGGTAACACCATCGTAAGGGAAATCGGGAAAAAACTTCTTTACATCATCATCTAAAGTAAGTTTCCCGCGTTCCATCAGCATTAAAATGGCGGTAGAGGTCATGGTTTTAGTAACCGAAGCCAGCTCAAATTGCGAACCAATACGCAGACTGTCGCGGTGAAGGTAATCGGCCCAGCCAATCGCGTTTTCATAAATGATCTTTCCCTTTTTAGCTACCAGTACATTACCGTTAAAGCCACGGGTACGATGCAATTCCTGCATTACCGCGTCAATTTTTTTATCGGCTTGCTTGGGGTTGTAGGCCAGCAGGGTAACCGTATCTAACGGTTTACTGTTGGCTGGGCCGGTGGCGCTCTGCACTTTATCTTTATTTTTTGACGAACAGGCTGCTAAAATCAGCAAAACGGAGGCAAACGGAAGGGCACTCTTGTACAATAACTTCATAGATAGGATTCTCACTCTTAAACGAACGCGAAAATTAGAAATTATACCGCAAGTAAACATTAAAGTTTTTATTTTTTTCGTTTACTTAGTACTCTTTGTATGTTTAAGTATGAAATTGTTTAAAAACATCAGTCTAATTATAGTTGTTTTATTGTTGTCGGTTACGGTTTACGCCCAGGATGCCGATGTTGCTACCCTTATTAAGCAAGGCATCCAGCTTAATAATGCACATGACAACGCCGGCGCATTAGAAAAGTACAAGCAGGCTTTGGCAATTGATGCCGAAAATGCACAGGCAAATTACCAGGTAGGGTTTACCTTAAACTCTTTGCATAAAGGGTTGGAAGGATTGCCTTATTTGGATAAAGTAACTAAAACAAATACCAATTTCACTGCGGCTGCTTATTTTTTAATGGGGGTTATTTATGATGATAACCACCAATACACACAGGCAATTGAAGCCTACAAGCAGGCTATTAGAATACAACCAACACGCCCCGATGCATACTTTAGTTTAGGGCTGGTTTATTTTAGAACCAAAGATTACGCGCAGGCCGAGCAGGCTGCAATGGAGGCCATTAAAATAAATCCGCAGGGGGGCGGTGGGCAGCGTTTGTATGCCCTGGTAACATTTCATCAAAATAAGCGGGGCCCGGCGCTGCTGGCGCTTTGTACCTTTTTAATGCTCGAACCGGATGGTGCACGCGCGGCAGAGGCTTATACCAACGTGCAAAGTATTTTAAAGGGAGGGATATTAAAAAACGAGGCAGGCAAAACCAGCGCAGAGGATGTTGAACTTAATAAAAACATTATGGGTGCAGTAGCAACAGTAAGTAATAAAAGCGGACTATCACCCGCTGATTTTTTAGGCGCACAATTAAAGGTTGTATTTATAGCATTGGGCCGCCTTGCCGAGAAACAAACCGGGAACGATTTTTTCAAAACGGCGTATGCTGATTTCTTTTATAAACTTGCACAAACTGATAATATCCCAGCCTTTGCCCGCTATATGGATATGAGCGCCAATAAAGAAGCGGATAAACAATGGCTGCAGCAAAACGATGATAAACGAAAAGCGTTAGAGGTGTGGGTTGAAGGGACAGAAAGAAAGTTTTAGTTTTTCTTTTTTTAATTAAATCAGCTAGTTAAATTTAAACATGAAAACCTATCACAACTTTTTGTTCCTGCTTTTGCTTATAGTTTTTTCTCCGGCTGCTTTCGGGCAGGCCAATAACGCGGCCAAAGCCCTGGTTGATCAGGGTGTTGCCCTTAATGATTCTGGTAAGTATGATAAAGCCATAGCTAAATATAACGAAGCGATAAAAACCTATCCGGATTATCCTACCGCTTACTATGAGTTAGGATATACATTATTTAGTACCGGAAAAGAGAAGGATGCCATACCCTACCTTGAAAAAGTGCTGAAGTTAGATCCTAAATCGGCAGGTGCGTATGACATGCTCGGAAGTATTTATGATGATAGCAAACAATTTGATAAGGCCATTGACTATTATAAAAAAGGCATTGAAGTAAACCCTAACTACCAACGGTTATACTATAACTTGTCCATATCGTACCTGCGCCAAAAAAAATATGCCGAATCTGAAAGTTACGCTATACAAGCCATTAAGTTGCAGCCCAAACATGCCAGCAGCCAGCGCGCCTATGCCATGGCCACCTTTAATGAAAATAAGCGTGGCGTATCCTTATTGGCATGGTGCAGTTTCTTACTGCTGGAGCCGCAGACCAAAAGATCGACCGAAGCTTATAACTATGTGCATTATATAATTAATTACGGAATAAAATCTACTGGCGAAAAAAACGTAAATATTACCGTATCAACTAACGATATGGACTCGGGCAATTTTATGATGCCTATTTCGGTATTAGCTGCAACTACCGATAAAAAAGGACTTTCCAGAACCGATTCTTTATCGTTGCAACTAAAATCGCTATTTGAGGTTTCTGGTGGATTTACAGGGAAGAAAGAAGATGCTTTTTACAAGAACTATTTTTCTGAGTACTTTAAAAAACTGGCCGAAACCGACAATATGCAGGCATTTGCACGCCTGATAAGTATTGGAGCTTACCAGGACGAAAACCTGCAATGGTTTAAAGATAATAATGCCAAATTATCGGCGCTGGATGCCTGGGTAACGGCAACCAAACGGGAGTTTTAAGATGAGAGTGACACAGCGGATGCTTTCTGTAAGTTTAATAGTTTTAGTATTGCTGATACTTATTTTGAGTTTTGGCTGGATAAATGGTATGGTGAGTTATAAATATGAAGTTCAGGACGCCATATTTGCAGGCAAATCGCTCAATCAGCATCAGAAGGATATTCTGAATGGTATTACATCAAGTAAAGTGGGGGTAATAGTGGGTGTTGGTCTATTGATATTTGTACTTTATATAAATTCTGCAGAACCTACACTTGGAGGGCGGGTTTATTACGTAGATAAAGATCAAAACCAGAACTGAATAACAACTTCCACAAACTTACTGCATGACAAAAAAACAATACATTGAATTTGTGCCGTTAACAATATTTTTATTTGCCGGACTATTAACACTCTTTAAAGTGCCTTATTCGGCGCTAATTGTTGTTATCTCGGGTGGTATATCAGCAACTCTTTATTGTCCATTATTTTTATGGCTTTATGCAGACTTCGGTATTCCGTTACTAAACAGAATTTTGGCCGGAGTGGCTTATAGCTTTGCCTCAGTTGCCATATTGTTTTGTTTTTTGCATTGGGCAAATTGGAAATTTGAATGTGCATTAGCCTATTGCGCGTTGGCCGTTATAATAATAATGTGCTTGCTTAACTATTCTAAACCTTTATATAGGCCATTATTGTGGCGTTGTGTCTTTTTCGCTGTTATAATTACATTGTTATACGCCCATAGAGGATTTTAACTACCATTATTTATATTTATGTACCAAGATCAACCTGAACCAACGCCGATCACTTACCCTGGTGACACCCGAATTGCTACAGATTTTACCTACCCCAATTGGAAGTCTCTTTTCAAACTGTTTTTCATATTTCTTTTATACAGTATTGCTGGGGGGATATTGTTAGGTGTTTTTTTTGCCGATGCTAAAAACCTGGCGACTCCGTTGGTAAAAGCGTTTTTGAGTTTAGTGCTTTATGTGCTTACGATGTTGTTTACGGTAATGTACGCGGTTAAAAAAAGCAAAAAGCTACATTCATCTACCGCCTTTGATTTTAGTTTTAACAAAATAACGGGTTGGGTTGTACCTGTAGTTATCATCAGCACTTTGGCGTTGGTTGTCGGCCTGGAGCGGATTGCTGACATAGTACCAATGCCGGCAGCGGTACAAAAAGTTTTTGAAAAGATGTTCACAAAAAATCCGTTTTCGCTTATCAACATGATTATCGCTGCGCCTATTATGGAAGAAATACTATGCCGGGCAGTTGTATTAAAAGGCCTGTTAAAAAATTACTCTCCCCAAAAAGCGATAGTGATCTCGGCAGTATTTTTCGCCATACTACACCTTAATCCCTGGCAGGCGTTGCCGGCATTTTTTGGCGGTTTGTTTTTAGGATGGGTTTTTTATAAAACGCGGTCGGTTATTCCGGGGATGATCATTCATGCTACCATTAACGCCAGTGCTTCGTTAGTTTTATTTTTGCCCAAATACCAACATGGCTTTTTAAGTGCTTTAGGCATGCCTTATTATCTGGTGTTATGCGTGTGTGCGATATTAGTGTTCGGAGCGGGATACACTATTATTCAAAAGAAGTTTGCACAGGTTGAATAACCTCCCCTCCATCACAAAAAGATTACCATTTCTCTCTCCCTTACATCATATAAAAACATAACTTTGCCCCTGCAAAATTTAATACAACCATGAGTTTCAGAACCGAACACGATACCATGGGCGAGGTACAGGTACCTGCCGATAAATATTGGGGAGCACAAACAGAACGTTCACGCAACAACTTTAAAATTGGTCCGGAGGCATCTATGCCAAAGGAGATCATTGATGCGTTTGCTTACCTTAAAAAAGCTGCCGCTTATACTAATACCGATCTTGGCGTACTGCCTGCCGAAAAACGCGACCTGATAGCACAGGTTTGCGACGAGATACTGACAGGTTCGCTGGCAACGGAGTTTCCGCTGGTTATCTGGCAAACAGGCTCGGGCACACAATCAAATATGAACGTGAACGAGGTTGTAGCCAATCGTGTCCACGTATTGCAAGGCAACAAACTGGGCGAAGGCAAAACCTTTATCCACCCCAATGATGATGTAAACAAATCGCAATCATCAAACGATACTTATCCAACTGCCATGCATATTGCGGCATATAAAATACTAATGGATGTAACTATCCCGGGTATTGAGAAACTGCGCGATACCTTGCAATTAAAGGTAGAGGCTTTTAAATCGGTAGTGAAAATTGGCCGTACGCATTTGATGGATGCTACGCCGCTTACTTTGGGCCAGGAGTTTTCCGGTTATGTATCGCAGCTAAATCACGGCTTAAAAGCCCTGCGTAATACCTTAGATCACCTTTCTGAGCTTGCCCTTGGTGGTACAGCTGTAGGTACTGGCATCAATACCCCAAAAGGTTATGATGTTAAGGTTGCCGAATATATTGCCCAATTTACCAACCTGCCGTTCATTACCGCCGAAAATAAATTTGAGGCTTTGGCCGCTCACGATGCTATTGTAGAAAGCCATGGCGCGCTAAAACAAATAGCGGTATCGTTAATGAAAATAGCTAACGATATCAGGATGCTGGCTTCTGGTCCGCGTTCTGGCATTGGCGAGATTCATATACCAGATAACGAGCCGGGATCGTCTATTATGCCGGGCAAGGTTAATCCAACCCAAAACGAAGCTGTTACCATGGTAGCGGCGCAGGTAATGGGTAACGATGTAGCCATCTCTATAGGTGGATCAAACGGGCATTACGAACTGAATGTGTTTAAACCGCTTATGGCTGCCAATTTTTTACAGTCGGCAAGGTTAATTGGCGATGCATGCGTATCGTTTAATGATCATTGTGCTGTAGGTATCGAGCCAAATTACGCCGGTATCAAAAAACACCTTGAAAACTCGCTGATGCTGGTAACTGCGCTTAACCCGCATATTGGTTACGAGAATGCTGCCAAAATTGCCAAAACCGCGTTAAAGGAAAACAAATCCCTGCGCGAAGCCGCCATTGGCTTGGGCTTGCTTACCAACGAACAGTTTGACCAATGGGTTATACCCGAAAATATGATAGGTTCTTTATAAGACGCCTCACCCAACCCTCTCCAAAGGAGAGGGCTTTTGATTTACTGCTTTTTGAATAGCAATTTTATGCTAAGATTTCTGAACGATTTTTCTTCAGTCCGAACGATAAAAAAGGTTTTCAGCTTTCTGCCTTCGGCTTTCAGCAAAAATGTCTTTTACCTTTTACCTTTCGCCTTTTACCTTTCCGCCTGCTCCATGAATCCCAACTATCAAAAACCGGGACTTACTTATTTACAGGGCGAGTGGCGACAGGATTCGGTACCGGCGCAAAAGCGTTTGGTTACCTATTCGCTTTACGATATTAAATTTAGCTGCGACTCGTTTGTGATGAAGATAAGTACCGTGAGCAAGATAAACTACGGTGCCGATACCTGCATGAACAAGGGCCATTGGAACGAGTATATCCGCGGTACCTATTCGCAAAAACAAGATACCCTGCACCTTAAAGGCGAGTTTTGCAATGCTAACCTCAGTTATAAAGACGAAAAGACCTGTTTCCGCTTTGGCGATTACGAGGAGTTTTTTAAGGTAAAACAAACTGCCGATTCGCTCATTCAATTTATCAGCACCTCAAATGTTATCCCTATCCAAACGCGTTTAGTAAAAAGAACAAGCTGTATCCCAAAACCACTATAATGAAAACATCAATTTTAAAAAAAATCATCCTTTTTGTAGCCGTGTGCTACATCCCGCTGCAAAGTATGGCATGGGGAACACTCGGGCACCGTATTTGCGGCCAGGTAGCCGATAGCTACTTAACCCCCAAAGCGCGTAAAGCCATCGAAGCCATTTTAGGTAACGAATCAATTGCCATTACCAGCAACTGGGCCGATTTTATTAAATCAGACCCGGCTTACAACTACCTCTATAACTGGCATTTTATCGACCTGGATAAAGCGTACACTTACCCCGAATTGCAGGCGTACTTAAAGGCTGATACCGCTACAGACGCGTACACCAAACTTAATTTTTTGATCGCTAATCTTAAAAATCCGGCAACCACTAAAGCCAACAAATTGCTTTACCTGCGTATGCTCATCCACATTGTTGAAGATGTGCACCAGCCCCTACACACCGGCCATACTGCCGATAAAGGAGGCAACGATGTTAAAGTACAATGGTTTGGCAAGGATAGTAACCTGCACTCTGTTTGGGATAGCCAGCTGATTGATAACCAACAGCTAAGCTATACCGAATACACTACATGGATAAACCATACCACCTTAGCCCAACGTATAGCCCTGCAAAAAGACCCGATAAGTCAATGGCTGTTTGAAAGCAACCAGCTGGCCGAAAAACTTTATGCTGATGTAAAGCCGGATGATAAACTGGGTTATAAATACAATTTTAAATACATAGGCATCTTAAACCAGCAAATGGTTAAAGCCGGCGTACGCCTGGCCGGCGTGCTGAATCAATTATTTGGTTGATTTTTGGAGGCGAAAGGATAAAGGTGAAAGGCAAAAGGTTTCAAATGCTAACTGTTTGCTTTTCGCTCTTAATAACCTTTCGCCTTTATCCTTTTACCTTTCTCCTAAAGAAACATGAAAATACTAATGGTTTGCCTCGGCAACATCTGCCGGTCGCCGCTGGCAGAGGGGATAATGCAACACCTGAGCGACAGGCAAGATCTGGGCTGGCAGGTAGATTCGGCAGGCACCGGTAACTGGCACGTAGGTGAGGGACCCGACAGGCGCTCCGTAAAAACTGCCCGCAACCATGGTGTAGATATCAGCAAACAAATTTGCCGGTTATTTAAACAAAGCGATTTCGACGAGTTCGACCACATTTTTGTGATGGATAAATACAACCTCAGCGACATCCTTAACCTGGCCCGTACCGATAAACAGGCCCAAAAAGTAAAACTTCTCCTTGGCGACAAAATAGTGCCCGACCCATATCACGATGATACCCAGTTTGAGCCGGTGTTTGAGTTGATAGAAGGCGGTTGTAAGGATATTATCAGGGAGTTAGCGGGGAAGTAAAAAGCTAAAAAGACAATTATTGAAATTGATTACCCATGGCAAACGCATCTAAATAGTTAACGGCGATAAGCGGTTTTTAATAATAACTAACAGAATAAGCTTATGCCGTTGGAATATATAAGCATCAAACAATACTTTGTTTTTATCGCATGATCCTGGTTAAAAGATCCAGGTATCGAGGGGGCTTGTATTGGCCAACAACAGGCACAAATATTTGGATGCGCCTAAGTTGCGCGATACATCAGTTTAGTGTTAACCTTGTAAAAATGCAAATCATTGATTATTAGTATTTTATGATATACGCATCTGAAATGTGTTAAGTTATGTTAACCCAATTAGATGCGTTTGCCCTGATTGATTACCCGCTATAACATGACAAAAAAACACGTCATTATAAGGTACGAAGCAATCTCTACAAAGGCAGGTTGGACGTGCAAATCTGCTCTGTATAGCGTAGAGATTGCTTCATGCCTTATAATGACGTTTTTAAATACTCTTGACTCTAACTTCTTGACTCTTTCCCTTTCCTCACTCTAAAAAACGGCAGATCCTCGCCATACCAAAACGCTTCTCCAAAGCGTTCAAAACCTGCGTTTAACAAAACCTTTTGCGAAGCCGCGTTATGCGGGTGCGTAACGGCGCAAATTTCAGTTAGGCCAACTTTATTGAAGCCGTAATTAATTAGGGTTTTTGCCAGTTCGGTGGCAATGCCTTTGCCCCAGTATTTGAGGTGCAGACGATAGCCCAGTTCAATTTTATCATCGTCAGATTCGCTGGGCTTTAGCATACAGATGCCTATAAAATCATTATCGGCCACATTGAAAATTCCCCAGCGGCCAAGCCCTGTTTTGTTCCTGTAATCTTTAAGGGTATCCTTAAACACCTGCTTGCTTTCGGCTGGGGTACGTTTCTTTACGTATTGAGTAAGGCGCTCATCTTCATCCATAATTAGCGAAAGTTGTTCGTCTTCGGGCGTAAGTTCACGAATCAGCAAGCGGGGTGTTTGGGCGATAATGTTCATGGGTTTCAAAAATATACTAAAACACTATTGGTAGGAATTGCGGATGGTAAAAAACGTGTCATATAAAGTGGCGCGGCTTTTAGATACCTTCCCGAAAGGAGGGTTGGGAGGGCTTAAGCTTTTTTGTACATTTGCCGCATGGCATCCATCAAACCATCCGTACCTAAAGGCACCCGCGATTTTTCACCTGTAGAAATGGTGAAACGTAACTATATTTTCGATACTATTAAAAGCGTTTTCCGTAAATACGGCTATCAGCAGATAGAAACACCGACGATGGAAAACTCTGAGACGTTGATGGGGAAATATGGAGATGAAGGAGATAAATTAATTTTTAAAGTATTAGATAGTGGGGAGTTCTTAGAAAAGGCAAATACTATTAAAGCACTAAAAGATTTATTGAAATTAGTTAGTGAAACATTTGAACAACGACAGTTACAAGAGAGTGCTCTAAATCAAATTTCGAAAGAACAGTTAGATTCTTTTAAGTCAATGATTGACAGTGCAAAATTTGGACAAAACGAAATCGAACAGAAATTAAGTTCTTTCATAAATACTTCATTAACATCCAAACACTTAATAAAGGAAATCTCCGAAAAGGCCCTGCGCTACGATCTTACCGTCCCTTTTGCCCGGTACGTGGTACAGCACCAAAACGAGATCACTTTCCCGTTCAAACGTTTCCAGGTACAGCCGGTTTGGCGTGCGGATAGGCCGCAACGCGGTCGTTACCGTGAGTTTTATCAATGCGATGCCGATGTGGTGGGTTCGGATTCGTTACTGAACGAAGCCGAATTTATACTCATCTACGATGAGGCCTTAGGCAAATTAGGACTGAAAGATTTTACCATCAAAATAAATAATCGCAAGATACTTTCGGGCATCGCCCAGATTATTGATAAGGCCGATAACATTATCGACCTTACGGTAGCTATCGACAAGCTGGACAAAATAGGCCTGGATGGCGTTACCAAAGAACTGATAGAACGCGGCTTTACTGAAGCTGATATAGAAAAAATAAAACCGGTTATTTTATTGCAAGGTACCAATGCCGAAAAGCTGCAAAGCCTGCGCCAGGCACTGTCCCAGTCAGAAACAGGTTTGAAAGGCTGTGATGAAATAGAAACGGTATTTAAATACATTGAAAGCTGCCCGCTGCAAACCGCCACGCTTGAACTGGATATAACCCTTGCCCGCGGATTAAACTATTATACAGGAGCCATATTTGAGGTAAAAACAAACGAGGCAGCGATGGGCAGCATCGGCGGTGGCGGCCGGTACGATGATCTTACAGGCATGTTTGGCTTAAAAGGTCTTACAGGTGTAGGGATCTCCTTTGGTGCCGACAGGATATACGACGTATTGGACGAACTAAATCTTTTCCCAACAGCAAGTACCCAAAGCACCCAGGTGCTTATCTGTAATTTTGACAAAGAGGGCGAAACTTATGGTTTGCCGCTACTGCAACAGCTTCGCCGCCAGAATGTAAATGCCGAGCTTTATCCGGCTGGTGCCAAAATCAAAAAACAACTGGATTACGCCAATAACAAAAATATCCCCTACACGGTAGTTATAGGTGGCGACGAAATAGAAACCGGCTTGTTAACTTTTAAAGACATGGCCAGTGGTGTGCAGGAGAAGCTGAGCGTAGATGAGATTGTGAAGCGGATGGTGGGGTAAGTATCCTTTGTATAGCTCTTTATGGCGATGGGTTTCAAACCCATCGCTATGGTAAATAATGATATAATAAACCTAAACCGATAAACACAATGCCTCAAAGTTATTCTGCTCTATGGGTTCATATCATATGGTCTACAAAAAACAGGGAGCCCATATTACATCCTTCCCTGAAAGCCCGGGTGTATAAAGCAATTAAAGAAATAACGATTGAACACGAAATTTACCTCGATTATATTAACGGTGTTGCAGATCATGTTCATTTGCTTGTCCGGTTGCGCACAGATCAATGTGTTGCCGACGTTGTTAAGACCATCAAAGGAAATTCATGGGAAAACTTTAAAGATGATCCTGAAAATTATGTAGCATGGCAAGATGGGTTCGCTGCGTTTTCTGTTAGTCCGGATAACTTGAAGCGCGTGCGGAGGTATATTTATAACCAGGAAAAACACCATATGACCAAATCCTTTGCCGACGAGATCAAAGAGATTAAAGCAGGAATAAGACTTTTGGAAAAATAAGAGACGCCATCCACACCATAGCGATGGGTTTCAAACCCATCGCTATGGTGTGGAGAAACGAGATTTCCTTGCATTCTATCAATTCAAACCAAAGAATAGTTGATTAGTGGCTAAGTGAAACTTTTTGAGGTCAACAAATATTGTTCACCATAATGATGGGTTTGAAACCCATCATTATGGTGTGAAACGAAATGCACTCGCATTCAGCGTTAGGGATAGTAGCGAATACCGGCCCCGAGCCCAATGCCTGGGCAGTATAAGCGAAAAGCCCGGCCGTAGGCAACGCCCTATTAGTTATTTAATTAAAATTAACTTAATTTATTATACAATTAAGAAAATGAAACTTATTGTAGTGAAAATTGTTGGCTATAAAACAAATAAAATCACTACTATGAAAAAGTTAAGTTTAATAACGATGATGGCAATTGCTGCCTTGTCGTTCCAATCGTGCGGCGGCGCTAAAGACAGTAAAGCGGCTGCAGATAGTACAAATGCTGTTAAAGATACATCTACAATGGCTGCTAAAGATACCGCTGCTGTAACCGGTGCACAAGGTATTGCCGTTGATAAGGATGATGCCAAATTTGCGGTGGCGGCAGCCAATGGCGGTATGGCCGAAGTTGCTGTAGCTAAAGTTGCCGAAACCAAAGCGATAAATCAAAAAGTAAAAGATTTTGCTGCTATGATGGTTACCGACCATGGTAAGGCAAATGACGAGTTAATGGCTATAGCCAAAACAAAAAATATTACTTTGCCTGCCGCGCCAAGTGATGATAAACAAAAAGAACTGGCAGATCTTTCTGCAAAATCGGCCAGCGATTTTGATAAAGCTTATGTGGATGCTATGGTTGATGGGCATAAAAAAACAATATCGTTGTTTGAAGATGCTGCCAAAAACTGTAAAGATGCCGACTTAAAAGCCTTTGCAGAAAAAACATTGCCTACCATAAAAGGTCACCTGGCCGAAATTGAGGCGATTAAAAAGAGCATGAAATAATTAATGCTGATGTTATAAATAGCGGGAGGGAGGTAATTTTACCTCCTTTCTGTTTTTATACCTATTTTAGGGCTTAACAATAGATAAGGCCCTCTATGAAAAAAGTTTACCTGCTCTTTATCCTGCTTTCTGCCGGTATTTTAAATGTAAAGGCTCAAAAAGCTGATGACATTGAAGTCAAAACCAAAGGCTTTACCAAATACACCGGCTATTTTAATTTTTATTGGGATGAAAAAACCGGGAAGATTTTTTTGGAGATAGATAAATTCGACCAGGAGTTTTTGTATGTAAACTCGATGCCGGCTGGTGTAGGCTCAAATGACCTGGGCCTTGATAGGGGACAGATTGGCGGCAGCCGGATAGTGAAATTTGTAAAGAGCGGGCCCAAGATATTGCTGATGCAGCCCAATTACAGTTACCGGGCCATCAGCAATAATGCTGACGAACGAAAATCTGTAGAAGAGGCCTTTGCCCAATCGGCTATCTGGGGTACAACTGTAATAGCCCAAAGCGGCGACAAGGTTTTGATTGATTTTACACTTTTTTTGCTGCGCGACAGCCATAAAATAGCCGACAGGCTAAATAATGCCAACCAGGGGAGTTTTGGCTTCGATGACGGCCGCTCGGCAGTTTATTTACCTAACACCAAAAGTTTTCCCGATAACTCGGAATTTGAGGCTACGATAACTATTGCCGGGAAAGCTAAGGGATACGAGATCAGCTCGGTTACTCCCGATCCTAATTCGGTTACCGTACGGATGCACCAGTCTTTTATAAAGCTGCCGGATGGAGGGTATAAAAAACGAAACTTCGATCCGCGCTCTGGTTATTACGATGTGGAATATATGGACTATGCCACACCTATAGATGAGCCGATAATGAAACGGATGCTAACCCGCCATAGGTTGGAAAAGAAAGACCCCGCCGCCGCCATAAGCGAACCGGTAACGCCCATTGTATATTATGTTGACCGTGGTGCACCCGAACTTGTACGCAATGCCTTAATAGAAGGTGCCGGCTGGTGGAACCAGGCTTTTGAGGCTGCCGGGTATAAGAATGCTTTCCAGGTTAAATTACTGCCGGCGGATGCCGACCCTATGGATATCAGGTATAATATTATTCAGTGGATTCACCGCTCTACCAGGGGCTGGTCTTACGGCGAATCTATAGACGACCCACGCACCGGCGAGATCATTAAAGGCCAGGTTTCCCTTGGATCGCTGCGCGACAGGCAGGATTTTTTAATTGCCGAGGGATTGCTTCAACCTTATGAAGATGGTAAACCCACCAGCGATAAAATGCTAAAAATGGCCCTTGCCCGTTTGCGCCAGCTGGCAGCACACGAGGTTGGCCACACGTTGGGTTTACAACACAATTTTACTGCCAGTGTAAATGGCAGAGCGTCTGTAATGGATTACCCGCCGCCGGTGATCAGCCTGAACACCGACGGTACTATAGACCTGAGTAAAGCTTACCGCACCGAAATTGGCGAGTATGATAAACGTGCCATTTTATACGGTTACCAGGATTTTGCAAAGGGAACCAACGAGGATGAAGCTTTAAAAGGTATTATTACAGAAACCATTAAACAGGGCTTTTTATTTATATCAGACGATGATGCCCGCCCCGCAGGGAGCGCCCACCCACAGGCTCACTTGTGGGATAGTGGTACAAACGCCGCAGACGAGCTGAACCGTTTGATGGTTTTACGCAGGCATGTGCTTGATAATTTTTCCGAAAAAGCTATAAGGCAGGATGCGCCGATGGCTACTTTGGAAGAGGTGTTGGTGCCGATGTACCTCATTCATCGTTTCCAGGCCGAGGCTGCTTCAAAGATGCTGGGTGGCTTGTATTATACCTTTGCGCTTAAAAACGATGGGCAAACTGTTACCCGGTTTGTGCCGCCTGCCGAGCAATGGAAAGCGTTTAACGCGTTGATGAGCACCATAAGCCCGGACGCACTGGCCCTGCCCGAAAAACTGATAGAAAAAATACCACCGCGCCCAATTGGTTATCCCCGTACCCGGGAAACCTTTAAATCGCACACCGGTTTAACTTTCGATCCTATGGCCGCGGCCGAATCGGCGGCAGGAGCCACACTCTCGTTTATGTTGCAACCCGAACGCGCGGCAAGGTTGGTTGAATACCAATCGCGGGATAATAGCCAGCCTGGCCTGTTACCTGTTTTGAACAAGTTGGTGGCCCAAACCTGGAAGGCTCCGCAGCCAACCGGCTATAAAGGCGAATTGCAGCGCCTGGTAAATAACCTTGTTCTTAAACAGATTCTTACCCTGGCTGCCACCACCAGCGCGCCCGAGAGTGTACGTGGTATTGCGCTATTACAGATAGATGAATTGACCAAATGGATGAAAGCAGCTTTAACAACCGCTACCGATAACCGTAAAGCCAATTTGCTTTTCGGCTTATCGCAGATCAATGAGTTTGAAAAGAACCCCAATAAGTTTCAGCCCGCACCAGTACTGAATATGCCCGATGGTTCGCCTATTGGGATGGATTAGGCGGTTGCGTTAATCATCGACGCTAATCATAGCTTGGTGTTAAGTTAACGGTAGTTAAATGTACGCCACAACCGACGAACGTTAAAAACGTACCGATGAACAGGATTTAATAGACTACCAAGAGATAAAATGTGGCGTATGAGTTGAATTTTAGGTGTTTGTCGATTGGTATAAACTGTTGGTATATAGTTGCTTAGTGATGGTCTATTTGGTTTGTATGCTTTAAAAAGATGTTGTTGTTTTGGATATTGAAAATAACAAACACATTTAAAAACAGCATTTTAAGATAAAAAGCATCATGAAAAATTCAATCAGATTATCAGCATTATTTTTGTTACTAAGCGCAGGCATTTTTGCTGCAACATCAGCTTCTGCCAAGGGACATACCGAAAAAATTAAAGATGTAATTACTGTATCGTCACTAAAACATGAGCGTGGTGTTGCCGTGTTCATTTCAAAAGGACAAGCCGGCAAAGCATACGTAACCATCTCAGACCAGGCCAATAATGTTTTAATGGAAGATTTTTTGCCCAATAAGGCAGAGATATCAAAAGGCTATGTTTTAACCAGCCTTGACAACGGCGACTATACTTTCGAGATCACATCAAATGATGAAGTAGTTACAAAAACCGTACACGTTTATGATGAAAACCACAGAAAGATGTTCTTTTTTGTAAATTAACGGGATATGAATATAAAACAGAAAAAGTCTGGCCAATTGGTCAGACTTTTTCTGTTTTACTAAAACTGCCCTCGTTAAGAAGCACATGTGGGTTAAGCTAATTTAGTCCCAAAGCTTCTCTGGATAGATGCCGTTGGAAACCAGTTCAGAAATACACTTTTGTACAATAGGTTTATCTTCTTTATAAGTAACACCAAACCATTTTGAGCCGGTTGGGATAACTTTAAACGAAGCTATATTTTCTTTGATCAGTTTATCTGCCACTAAAGGAATAAAAAACTCAGATTTTGGATTGTTTTCATTTGCTGCAACAAACTCTCTGAACATTTCTTCGCTTTGCTTAAAAACAGCCGGCGTAAAGCCCCAGAAATTCATGGATACACGGGTATCGCTGCTTAGCGCATGTTCGCCGGTTGTATCTTTATAGGCTACGGTACCATCTTCTTTAAAGTAAACTTCGGTACGTTCGTTAATTTCAACCATGTTGCCTTCGTCGTTTACTCTACAAACACCGCGTGACACAGAACCATAGTCGGATAGGGTTCTGTCAATCTGGTAGCCTATTAACGAGTAAGTATCGTCTTTAACTTCGGTAGTTAAAAATTGGGCCATTTTTTCAAATGAATCATAACCATAAAAGTCGTCGGCGTTGATAACGCAAAAAGGCTCATTAATTTGGTTGCGGGCGGCAAGTACAGCATGGGCGGTTCCCCATGGTTTTGCGCGCTCAATTTCTTTATCAATGCCAAATGGTTTAAGGTCAAAGCTTTGAAAAACGTAATCGGTTTCGATACGGCCTTTTAACTTAGGCTCAAATATGGCTTTAAAGTTATCGGCAAATTCTTCACGAATGATAAAGCTCACTTTACCAAAGCCTGCTTTTATTGCATCGTATATAGAATAATCAATAATGGTTTCGCCGTTTGGGCCAAAACCATCAACCTGTTTCATGCTGCCGTAGCGGCTGGCCATACCTGCGGCCAAAATAAGTAGTGTGGGTTTCATAAGTATGTGTTTGGGGTATTTGCTTCGCTAATATTTAATTTTATTAATAGTAGATAAAGGAATGGTTTAACGTTAAAATTGTTTTAGCTGTTTTGCTTATTTAATATATCGGAAATCCTGGCCTGCTTTAATGTTTAATAATGTTTCGTAAATTAAACGGATAACGTTATCAACATCCTGCTTGTGGATCATCTCTACAGTGGTGTGCATGTAACGTAACGGCAAAGAGATCAGCGCCGATGGTACGCCATCGTTAGAGTATGCGAAAGCATCGGTATCTGTACCTGTAGACCGTGATGAAGCCTGGCGCTGGAACGGAATTTCGGCCTTTTGCGCGGTTTCTATCAATAATTTATTCAGGTTGTTTTGCACAGCAGGGGCATAAGATACTACGGGGCCGCGTCCGCAAGCCAGATCGCCCTGGGTAATCTTATTGATCATCGGTGTTTGGGTATCGTGTGTTACATCGGTAACAATGGCCACATTGGGTTTTATTTTATGGGCTATCATTTCGGCGCCGCGTAAGCCAATTTCTTCCTGTACTGCGTTTACAATGTATAGGCCAAATGGCAGTTTAATGTTGTTTTCTTTTAATAAACGGGCAACCTCGGCAATCATAAAGCCACCAGCGCGGTTATCCAGCGCGCGGCCAACATAATAACGATCGTTTAGGATCATAAATTCATCCTCATAGGTAATAACACAACCTACATGGATGCCTAATTTTTCAACCTCGTCTTTTGATGTGCAGCCGCAATCTAAAAAGATGTTTTTAAGGGTAGGGGCTTCCTCTTTGTCGCCACCGGTGCGGGTGTGGATAGCCGGCCAGCCAAATACCGCTTTAACAATGCCGTTATCGGTATGGATATTTACACGTTTTGAAGGTGCTATCTGATGATCGGAGCCACCGTTTCTAATCACGTATATTAAGCCGTCGCTGGTAATGTAGTTTACAAACCACGAGATCTCATCGGCATGGGCTTCAATTACTACCTTATAATCGGCCTCCGGGTTAATAATACCAACCGCGGTACCGTAATTATCTACATAATGGGTATCTATGTAGGGTTTTAAATAATCGAGCCATAATTCCTGGCCTTTCCACTCAAAACCGGTAGGTGATGGGTTATTGATATATTTCTCGAAAAAAGAGAGTGATGTTTCGTTTACAATTGAAGTATGTGGGGTAGAATCTGATTTCTTTTTAGCCATGTTATTTTTAGTAACCTAATAGTTAAGCAATAAGCAAATATAATAAAGCCGACGATATTGACTCAAAATAACTTGCCATAATGAAAATAAATACATGTTTTTGTTGATAATTTAATACTTCAACACCCCTAATTAACGTTTTTTTTAATTGTGGACACTTTTAAACCATTTGGTTAATTATTTGTCAATAAATGTGTGTTGTACAGTAATCTGTAAATGCGGGTTATTTACAATATTTTTGGGCTTTCCTATTTTAAATTTATCATATCGTGAAACGATTTGCACCTTTTTTTATTCTGATCATCGCTGTTTTAACATCATGCAGCGTCCCTCAATATGTTACCGTGCCGGTAAACTACGGCCCTAAAACCGGGTTTAGCTACGATAGCACAACCATTGTAATTGTAAGCCATTATAAGCCCGATTCTGTAAAGATCAGAGACTTTAGACGGATAAGCGTTTTAAATAAGATGGCCGTAACATCGCTGCAAACAGCGGCTAACCAGCTTAAATATTTAAAAGGGGTACACGTTATTAACCTTGTAGACACGGTTAACAATAAGATCAATACCGATTCTGTTAAGTTTTTGGCGGCTGCACATAAAGCCAGTTATGTTTTGGTGCTTAATGATATCGTTGCCGGTATTTATCCCCAAACAAGTTATTATAATGGTGTGGCATCTACCTACTATACTACTAAAATGAAAGCCAGCCTCTCGCTTTACGAAAGTAATGGCATTTACTCCAAAAAACTTGTTGGTATGGCCGAAGTGGCACAAGATGAGGGTTATTCGTCGATGTTTAGCAGGCCATCTTACAGGAGTAGTATCCCGGCTATGACCACCGCAACCCAGGATGCCACTCTGGATGCCCTTAAGGATTACCTGCCATACTCCATAGCTAACGAACGCCCCCTTTATGCCGATAATGACGCGCTTGGAACATCAGTAGGGCAGATAAAATTAGGTAAGTTTAATATGGCTTTTAAAATCCTTAATCCGCTAATTGATGGCACCGATGCAAAGCTGGCCAGCAAAGCCGCTTATAACCTGGCGGTAGTTTACGAAGCCCAGGGTGATATTGACGAAGCACTTAAAACCGCAAAACTCTCTAATCAAAAATATTCCAATGATTTTGCGAAAGCACTGATTGTTGACTTGATGAAGGAGTAATGTTTGATGTGCAGATGCTTTTGATACAGGGTCTTAAAACTCTGTAGGATTTTAGGATTTTTGATTTAACAATTCGTGCAATCTATTGATCTGTTTAATCCCGGTTCAGAAGAATTTATCATCTGCACATCTGGAATTTGAAATCTGCACATCTAAATCCCCTTCTCCAATATCTCGTACTCAAAGCCGCTTTTAGAAAACAGTTGGCCGGTATGTTTAAAGCCGGCCTTTAAATAAAAGCCGATGGCCGTTACCCGGGCATTGCACCAGATGCGTTTGCCGCCGTTTACAACAGCGAAATCAGTAATATAATCGAGCATTTGGCGGCCTATACCCATTCCCTGCACCGATTCGTCGATAGCGAATTTGCGGAATTGAAAATCGTCGCTTTTTTGGAATAACGATACCACACCCACCATTACATTATCTTTAAAAGCCGCGAAATGGATGCCATTATTGTCCTCATCCATCGCCATTTCCTGCATTTTTTGAGCCGGATATAAAATTCGCTGCCGTAAACGCCAGGTAAGTTCTGGGCGGATCTGCTCTATTTGTATTTCGGATTTCGGATTTTCGATTTCGGATTTATTCATTTTTGAATTATTGCTTGAGCATTTTATAGTTTCGAAATTATATGCCACAGGTAATTTAACCATGGCGCAATTCAAAAATCAAAAATAAATCCGAAATCGAAAATCTCAATTCCCAAATCACAACGGAATATTTCCGTGCTTCTTCCTCGGATTATTTACCACTTTATTTTCCAGCATTTTAAAGGCGTGGATGAGTTTGATGCGGGTTTCGGCGGGTTCTATCACTTCATCTATAAAACCACGTTCGGCAGCGCGGTAGGGGTTGGCAAATGTATCGGAGTATAGCTGCTCCTTTTCTTTCCATTTGGCTTCCTTGTCTTCGGCGGTGCTTATTTCGCGCTTAAAAATAATTTCGGCTGCGCCTTTGGCTCCCATCACGGCTATCTCTGCCGATGGCCATGCATAGTTCATATCGGCACCAATGTGTTTGGAGTTCATCACGTCGTAAGCGCCACCATAAGCCTTACGGGTAATTACCGTAACCCGCGGAACGGTTGCCTCGCAAAAGGCATATAATAATTTTGCCCCATTGGTAATAATGGCATTCCACTCCTGGTCGGTACCAGGTAAAAAGCCGGGGACGTCCTCAAAAACCAGTAGTGGGATGTTAAAACTATCGCAAAAGCGTACAAAGCGGGCAGCTTTGGTAGAGCAATGGATATCCAATACCCCGGCCAAAAATGCGGGTTGGTTGGCTACTATGCCAATGCTGCGGCCTGCTAACCGCGCAAAGCCTACCACAATGTTTTCGGCAAAATCTTTATGGATCTCTAAAAATGAGTCTATATCTATTATATGATCTATAATCTCGCGTATATCATATGGGGTTGAGGCTATCTCGGGCAGCAGGATATTTAATTCGGGGCGTAACTCGTTGCCAATCTCGTATGGGAGGGCGGGGGCTTTATCCTCGCAATTTTGCGGCATATAGCTCAATAGCTTTTTGATGTTTTGGATGGCCTCTATCTCATTGGCACAAGCAAAATGAGTAACGCCCGATTTGGTGGCATGGGTGGTAGCGCCTCCCAACTCTTCGGAAGTTACAATCTCATGGGTAACAGTTTTAACCACGTTTGGCCCGGTTACAAACATGTAAGAGGTATTCTCCACCATCAATATAAAATCGGTTATGGCTGGCGAATATACCGCGCCACCGGCACAGGGGCCCATAATGGCAGATATTTGTGGTACCACGCCCGATGCCATGGTGTTTTTATAAAAGATATCGGCATAGCCTCCTAATGAAACAACACCTTCCTGTATACGTGCACCGCCAGAGTCATTCAACCCAACAACGGGGGCGCCGTTTTTAATGGCAAGGTCCATGATCTTCACTATCTTTTCGGCATGGGTTTCTGATAATGATCCGCCGAAAACGGTAAAATCCTGCGAAAAAACATATACCAGCCGGCCGTTTATAGTGCCATAACCTGTTACAACACCATCGCCGGGATATTTTTCTTTCTCCATTCCAAAATCGGTAGACCGGTGTGCAACCAGCATTCCTATCTCCTGAAAAGAGCCTTCATCCATCAAAAAATGTAACCGTTCGCGGGCTGTTAATTTCCCTTTTTTATGCTGACTTTCAATACGTACCGTGCCGCCGCCTTCAAATGCCATTTGGCGTTTTTGCCTTAATACTCCAAGCTTTTTATCCACAATTCAGGTTGTTAGTAACATGTTAAAAATAGTAATTAAATTGTAAGATGTAGGTAAAACTGCTGTAACATGCTTTGCAGGTACTATTTTTCATTATATTTGTGATAATGAAGATCAGGAAATTTAAAATACTGGTAGTTGCAATGTTTATGGGTGTCTTTATGTTAAAGATGGCCATATCGCTTGCACCCGTATTTTTATATCTTGACAGCAAGGCTGTAAGCGCCGTGATACTGCAATTAGAGCAGGAATCAAAGGGCGAAAAAGATACGCCTGATAAAGATCTCTTTAAAGAGAAAAAGGTTTTTGACCAGTACTATTTTCATAGTGTTGATTTTATCACATTTGTTGTAGAAACCACAGTACTCCATAACAAGGAGCATGCTTTGTACAAACAGGCCTACCACCCGATAGTGCCTACCCCGCCTCCCAACGTTTAAATGATTTAACCGGATATTCCCTATCCGGACTGTAACGCTTTACAATTCATTTAAATTTTTATTCAAACACAATTCTTATGTCAATTAAGCAAGGTGGGTTTGCCGTGGGCGATCTTAACCTAAAAAAATATTTTTTACCTAAAAACTTAAAACGCGATCTTCCGGCCAGCCTTGTAGTATTTCTGGTGGCCTTACCTTTATGTTTGGGCATAGCCCTGGCCTCAGGTGCGCCGTTGTTTGCAGGTGTATTAACCGGTATTATAGGTGGTATAGTGGTGGGGTCGTTAAGTGGTTCGCAGCTCAGTGTGGCTGGTCCGGCGGCTGGTTTAACCGTTATTGTATTAAATGCCATCACCAGCCTGGGTTCGTACGAAACATTTTTGCTGGCCCTTGTGTTGGCGGGTATTTTCCAGATGTTGCTTGGCTTTTTAAAGGCCGGTACAATTGCCAACTATTTTCCTTCGTCGGTAATTGAAGGGATGCTGGCCGCTATAGGTATCATACTTATCATGAAACAATTTCCTCATGCGGTAGGCTACGATGCCGACTTTGAAGGCGATGAGGGTTTCAGCCAGGCGGATGAACACAATAGCTTTTCTGGTGTGCTTGGCGCGTTGCATAAGATAAACTATGGTGCTGTAATTATCAGCATAGTTTCTTTGGCGTTTATGATTTATTGGCCAAAGTTTAAAAAACTAGCCATGGTGCCCGCGCCTTTATTGGTTGTATTGGCGGGTATTGGATTGAGCGCAGCTTTCGCCGGTACCGGTTTTGCCCTGCTCGATAAACAGTATGTACGTATCCCGGTTGTAAATAGCAGCAGCGAGTTTTTTGCCTTATTTAAAACTGCCGATTTTGGCAGCATTGGTAATAAACAAGTGTGGATATCGGCCTTTACCATAGCGGTAGTGGCCAGCCTGGAAACATTATTGAGTTTAGAGGCAGTTGATAAAATTGATCCCATCAAACGTGTTTCGCCAACCAATCGCGAACTGGTTGCCCAGGGAATTGGCAATATTACCAGCGGGTTGTTAGGTGGCTTACCTATGACGGCGGTTATCGTTCGCTCATCGGCCAACGTAAATTCGGGCGCCCGTACCAAAACCAGCGCAGTGGTTCATGGTGTTTTGTTGCTGGTATCGTTGTTGTTTATCCCGATGCTGATCAACCTCATCCCATTATCTTGTTTGGCAGCCATCTTGTTGATGACTGGTTATAAACTGGCTCGCATAGCATTGTTTAAACACATGTGGCACCAAGGCTTAAACCAGTTTATTCCGTTTGTGGTAACCATAGTGGCCGTTGTGTTAACAGATCTGTTAATAGGCGTTGGTATTGGTATGATGGTGGGGGTGTTTTACATTCTACGTAACAATCTGCGCAACCCCTATTTTTATCAGATCACCAAAAATGGCGATAAAAAAACCATCAATATTAAACTGGCCGAAGAGGTTTCCTTTTTAAATAAGGCGGCTATACAGGTAACACTAACCAGCTTGCCAAGCGGTACA
This sequence comes from Mucilaginibacter cryoferens, assembly GCF_014205845.1. GTDB lineage: Bacteria > Bacteroidota > Bacteroidia > Sphingobacteriales > Sphingobacteriaceae > Mucilaginibacter. The sequence continues at coordinate 142,910 of NZ_JACHCR010000007.1, read as the reverse complement.
GATGTAATTATAGATGGGTCGAGCTCGCGTTACATAGATCCGGATGTGTTGGAGATCATTCACAATTACAAGCATAATGCCTATACCAAAGGCATTATTGTGCAATTAGTAGAAGTAAAGGATAAGTACGATGTACCGCCTTTAAAAGAGCTAATATATAACCCTAATTAAAGTTAATAGTACTAAGTCTTAAGTCGGGAGTCTTAAGTCCTTAGTTCGCAGTCTTAAGTCAAAAAAGGAATAAGCTTAACTATCGACTTAAGACTGCGGACTTAGGGCTAAAGACTACCCATCATCAAACGCTTAAAATAATCATTAACAAAGTTTTGGGTATTTTTCGGTTGGTTGCTTTGGGAGCCACCAGGTTGTAGATACCCATCATATCAGTTTAAACTTAATAATATAAAAGAAAAATATTATGGCACTTATAGAAAATAAAAAAAACGAAAAACCGGTAATTGATACCACCAATATAAAACTGGCCCAGGCCGACAGTTACAAAGCCTTAATTCGCGGTAATGCCGAATGGGTTGATAAAAAACTTAAAGAAGATGGCGACTTTTTTACCAACCTGGCCAAAGGTCAGCAGCCACAGGTATTATGGATAGGTTGCTCTGATAGCCGCGTGCCGGCAAACGAAGTTACCGGTACCAAGGCAGGTGAGGTGTTTGTACACCGTAACATTGCCAACGTATGTGTACACTCGGATATGAACATGCTGAGCGTGTTGGATTACGCAGTAAACGTGCTTAAGGTAAAGCATGTGATAGTAGCCGGCCACTACGGTTGCGGTGGTGTAGCTGCCGCCATGAGTAACAAGCAATTTGGGCTAATTGATAACTGGTTGCGCCATATTAAAGATGTATATCGTTTGCACAGTCACGAGCTTGACCGTATTACCGACGAAAAACAGCGGTTAAACCGCCTGGTGGAGCTTAACGTAAGCGAGCAGGTATACAATATTTGCAAAACTTCCATCATTCAAAACGCCTGGATGGAACGCAATGACCTGGAAGTACATGGATGGGTGATTGACCTGGGCACCGGTTTGGTTAAGGATATTAAAGTTAGCAGCAGCAGTCCGCATAATTTAGGTTATGTGTACGAGTTGGACGGCGTTGAGGCTGTGGCTTCGCATTAATATTTTGTTTGATTAAGATAATCCCCTGTGTTTGATTGGCGCAGGGAGGTTTATTTATGTTTGGTTAACCCCGGTTCTTGATATGGCCGGGGTTTTTTGCCTCACCCAAACCCTCTCCTTTGGAGAGGGTTTGGGTGAGGCTTTTTACAGGTTTTCTATAACTTAATAAGTCTTTTATCTTCAGTTTACTTAATACAACAAATATTATATTATTTTTAGGCGTTGCTTATAAACAACGTTTACCTATGCTAAGGCAATCAAAAGGCGATCGTACCCTTAAAGAAAATTTATTACTTGCATCGTCTACTGCTTTTGTATCGGGCGTAACCAATGTTGCGGGGATGGTTGCTTTTTTGGCTTTTACCTCCAATATCACCGGACATGTGGCAAATTTGGCCAAACACATTGTGGCGCAAAACTTTCATGAGATCATCGTATTTGTAGTATGGCTGTTTTTGTTTTTTGCAGGTGCTTTTTCATCTAACTTTATTGTGCACTCGCTGGTGCATAAAAGCAAGTATAAGGCGCATGCTACTCCAATTATCATCGAGATTATATTACTCTTGTTTGTGGCAATTTACGGGCACAACTTTTACAACGAAACCAATCTGGAACGCGAAATTGTGATAGGTGTCATTATATTTTCGATGGGATTGCAAAACAGCATGGTATCTACCATATCGGGCGGGCTCATTAAATCAACCCACTTAACCGGTTTGTTTACAGACCTGGGCGGCGATGTTTCTGAGTGGATGCATCCCAATGTAGAGAAAACAAAGGTGATCCGTAATAAGATCATCATTAGGCTTACTGTTTTGTCCTTTTACTTTATTGGAGCCATAGCAGGTGGGTTTTTATTTAATTTGTACGATTTTGCAATATTTTACTTCATCCCATTAATTTTGTTAACGATATTGTACTATGATCTATCGCCTGTGGCACTGCATAAAATTTCACGTTTATTTGAGGGCCGATAAAAACAAATCGATATAAAATATCTTTCTAATTAAAACAAAAAAACATGTGCGCAAAAAAGTTATTACACGATACCAGTCATATCACGTATCAAAGTCTTCTAGATGGTAACGAGCAGTTTATTGCTGATGCTTTGGCCGACGACCCGCAATTTTTTGATAAACTGGCCAACGGCCAAACGCCGCCGATACTTTGGATAGGCTGTGCCGATAGCCGTGTACCCGCTAACCAGATCACCAATACCGCTCCCGGCGAAATATTTGTACACCGTAACATTGCCAACATGGTTGTACACTCCGATATGAATATGCTATCGGTACTGGATTATGCCGTAAATGTACTGAAGGTAAGACACGTAATAGTAACCGGCCACTACGGTTGCGGTGGTGTAATTGCGGCCATGAGTAATCATGAATTTGGTTTAATTGACAACTGGCTGCGCCACATTAAAGATGTGTACCGCCTGCACTCTGCCGAGTTGGAGGCCATTGTCGATCAGCAAGCCCGTACCAACAGGCTTGTGGAGTTAAACGTGGTAGAGAACGTGTATAACCTATGCAAAACCACCATTGTGCAAAACGCCTGGAAAAACGGCCAGGAGTTAGCTGTTCATGGTTGGGTGTACAGTTTAGCTACTGGCAAAATAAACGATATGAAAGTAAGCACCAGCGACAATGCCAATTTGGGCGATGTGTTTAAATTTGAATAGGAAGCCCCCTCTAAATCTCCCCCTGAAGGAGGAGACTTTAAAAAGAAGTATCTTAAAAAACAAAAGCGATGAATATTAACTCATCGCTTTTGTTTTTTTAAGCCCTCCCCTTCAGGGGAGGGTTTGGGTGGGGCTTAAAGCTCTTTAGCCAAAAACGGGTACCTGTAATCGGTTGGTGGATCAAAGGTTTCTTTGATGGTACGTGGCGATACCCAGCGTAAAAGGTTGATCATAGAGCCCGCCTTGTCATTGGTTCCAGATCCCCTGGCACCACCAAATGGCTGCTGACCAACAACGGCACCTGTAGGTTTATCGTTGATGTAGAAGTTGCCTGCGGCATTGCGTAAACGCTCGGTAGCTTTGGCAATAGCGTAACGGTCCTGAGATATGATAGAGCCTGTAAGCGCGTAGATGGATGTTTTATCTACAATGTTAAGCACCTCGTCAAATTTATCATCCTCGTACACGTAAATGGTTAGTACGGGGCCAAAAAGCTCCTCGCACATGGTTACATAGTAAGGGTCATCTACTTTAAGCACGGTTGGCTCAACAAACCAGCCTTTGGTTTTATCGTAGCTGCCGCCCGCAACAATTTCAACCCCTTTGTCTGTTTTGGCTGCATCAATGTATTTGGCCAGTTTATCAAAAGATACCTCGGTGATAACGGCGTTAACAAAGTTTTCAAAATCTTCTACCGGGCCTATTTTAAAGGAGGTAATATCACGCTGCATATTTTCTTTTACCGCAGGCCATAATGAGGCCGGGATATAAGCTCTTGATGCGGCAGAACATTTTTGCCCCTGGTATTCAAAAGCACCACGCACTAAAGCTGTGCTTACCACATCGGCATTGGCGCTTGGGTGGGCAAGTACAAAATCTTTACCACCGGTTTCGCCTACAATGCGTGGGTAGGTTTTGTATTTATGAATGTTGGTACCAATAGTTTGCCAGATGTTTTGGAAAACTTTGGTAGAGCCTGTAAAGTGGATACCTGCAAAATCGGGATGATTAAAGATCACCTCGCCTGCAACAGGGCCATCAACATAAATAAGATTGATAACTCCATCTGGTACACCGGCTTCCTTAAATATTTTCATGATCACGTTGGCAGCGTATATCTGCGGGTAAGCAGGTTTCCAAACTACAACGTTGCCCATCATGGCGGCAGATGCAGGTAAATTACCGGCAATAGCTGTAAAGTTGAATGGAGTTAACGCAAACACAAAGCCTTCAAGCGGGCGTTGCTCTAAACGGTTCCAAACGCCTTTGCCAGATACAGGAGGCTGTTGTTTGTAGATCTCGGTCATATACTCTACGTTAAAACGCAGAAAATCTATCAGCTCGCATGCCGAATCGATCTCGGCCTGGTAAGCGTTTTTTGACTGACCAAGCATGGTAGCCGCGTTAATAGCAGCACGGTACGGGCCTGCAATCAGGTCGGCAGCTTTTAAAAATATGGCAGCACGTTGTTCCCAGGGCAGGTTTTCCCAGTCGGCTTTAGCGGCAAGGGCTGCATCAATAGCGGCGGTTACATGGCTGGCATCACCTTCGCTAAAGGTAGCTAACAGGTGTTTATGATCATGTGGCGGACGAATTTCCAGCTTTGTGCCGGTACGTACTTCCTGGCCGCCAATGTACATAGGTATATCTAACTGCTGTGCGCGGGCCTCCTCTAAAGCGGCCTTAAGGGCTACACGCTCTAAACTTCTGGGGCCATAGTTTAAAACCGGCTCGTTTACAGGAGCCGGGACATTAAAAAATCCTTTAAGCATAATGGGTCGTCAATTAATTGGGGCAAAGATAAGGATTTTGGGGAGGATGGGGAATGGGGGGAGTGTCAAAATGTTGATGTGTGATTGGTAGCGCATTATTAAAACCATTTGCTGGTTTCCAGAATTTATATCTAACTTTCAGATCATAACTATTTGTGACATTTTATGAAAATAAAAATCGCTTTGTTAATTTCCCTGTCTTTAAATACTGCTCTTTTTGCGCAAACAAAAAAGATTGATCCTGCCCAATTAAAGCCATTTATTCCCAAAGGTTATACCATTCTGGAAAGGGGTCAAGGTGATTTTAACCAGGATGGATATACCGATGTAATATTGATACTGGCAAGCAATAAGGAAGAGAAAGATGGCCAGGCAGCCCGCCCGTTGCTTATTTTGCTGGGTAAGGCGGATGGGAGTTTATCGCTTTATGGCAGAAATGACAATGTGGTTTTATGTAAAGAATGTGGGGGCGTGATGGGCGACCCTTTACAGGAAATAGTAGTTAAAGGGCACTATTTTTCAGTAGAACATTACGGGGGGAGTATTGATCGGTGGTCGCAGGTTGTCACCTTTAAATATGATCTGTTGACCTAGCAATTTGTTTTACACCGTGATGCCGGCGAATCTTTTAACACCCAAACCCCCAAGAAGATTAAAACAGCAGTTTATAAAAAGGAAACATTTGATAAACTGACATTTGCAGCTTACAAAAATGGAGCTATTTGATGTTATTCGACAACTGTTGGGCAAATGGTAATTTATTTATCGACATTAAACCGCAGTAATCTTCGCGGTAATCTTCTTCCATATAGAAAACGCCCCATAAACAAACATAAAACCTATAAATAGATAAATCCAAACTGAAATATTACGCCCCGCTATAATGATATAAAGGTAAGGCAGGCTAAAGCTAACAGATGCCAATAGCAGGGGAGTGAGAATTGGCTTTTTTGCCCTGAAGTTTTTGAGCGCCCAGCCCAGAGATGTGAAAAAACAAACCTTGCTGATTAAATAAAGACAGCCAATTAACAACGGGTCAACCTCATGCTTTTCGCCTAAGTCGATAATCCAGTCCTTAATTAGTGCTATATATTCCGTCATTTACTGCAAGTTATAAATTAGCAATCACATATGGCAAGTATTTGTCAATTAATATTTTCCGTTTACGATTGATAGACAAGATAAGTAATTCTGGTAATTATTGAGTCACCTGCTAAAATTTGATTATTGCAAACTCAATGGCAGTGATAGAAATTATCAATGCCCATGTACAAAGAAATATTAAACCTGCGCGTTTTAGCTTCAACTTATCACCCTTTAAGCCGGATATAAAATGATATGCCGTAAAGCTAAAGCCTACGAGGCATACAATTGCTTTAAAAATTGTTAAAATTATGAGCATTTATAAAATTTAAATGATTCAACTCAAAGAGTTCCCCTTCAAGGGGCCGGGGGGCTTAAACTCTCCCTCGCTTTTGGCAATTACAATAGTAGCCACACCGTTGCCTATTACGTTGGTAATGGCTCGCGCTTCAGACATAAACCTATCTACGCCAATCAATATAGCCAGGCCTTCTACCGGGATTATTTTTATAGCGGTAAGCGTACTGCTTAGCACAATAAAGCCGCTGCCGGTAACACCGGCCGCCCCTTTGGAAGTGATCATGAGGATGCCGATAATGGTTAGCTGCTGCGCAATAGATAGTGGCACATTAAATACCTGCGCCAAAAATATAACACACATGGATAGGTAAATGGTGGTGCCATCGAGGTTAAATGAATAACCTGTAGGGATAACCAGGCCAACAACCGATTTAGAGCAGCCAAATTTTTCCAGTTTTTCCATCATAGCCGGCAGGGCCGATTCTGACGACGATGTACCCAGCACAATAAGTATCTCTTCTTTAATGTACTTAAGATACTCCCATAAACTGAATTTGTAGATGCGGCAAATGATATTGAGCACCACAAAAATAAACAGGAACATGGTAAGATAAACAGAGCCCATTAATACAGCCAGTGGTTGTAGCGTTTTTACCCCGTATTTGCTGATGGTAAATGCCATCCCGCCAAAAGCGCCCAGCGGGGCCACTTTCATCACAGTCTTCATAATGTTGAAGAACACTTTAGAGAGTTTATCAAACAAACTGATAACTGTTTGCCCGGTTTCGCCCATGCGGCTAAGCCCCACGCCAAACAATATGGCAAAAAACAGGATCTGTAAAATATCGCCTTTGGCAAAAGCATCAAATACATTGTTGGGCACAATGTGAGCTATAAAATCGCCCCAATGCATTTCGGCGGCGGCTTTTTCATATACTGCAAGCTTGCCAGTGGTATCGGCAACGGTGTGGTTAACAAAGCCGGCACCGGGCTTTATAATATTGGCTACGGCAACACCAATAATTAAGGCAAATAAGGTAACTATCTCAAAATAAAGCAAGGCCTTACCACCAACACGCCCAACCTTTTTCATATCGCTCATACCGGCTATGCCCAGCACAATGGTGAAAAAAATAATGGGCGCTATCAGCATGGTAATAAGGCTGATAAAAGTTTTGCTGATGAGTTCGGCAGTTGGGGCAAACCCTTTAAAGTTTAGGCCAACAACAATACCCAGCGCAATAGCAATAAGCACCTGGAAAGTAAGGTTTGATAATAGGCGTTTCATGGTTAACAAGTATACGGTTTTTAGAAACCTGTTTTGTTAAGGTACAAAATTTTGATTTTGGATATCAACAAAAAAAGCCCTTGCCACAGAATTGGCAAAGGCTTTCCCTTAATTATTTAAACGGTATTAGTTAGGCTTTACTTCGCCGGTGATCATATCAACCAGGTATTGGTGGTTTAAAAATGTCATCTGTACTTTGTGGTTACCCAAAAAATGTAGGGTACCGCTGTAATCCCAGCCACCACCATTGGTTTTTCCGGTTGATTCAAAAGTGGCATCACCGCTGGTGATATCAAAATTATCATCGCCATGTACATACAGGTTTGTAAATTTATAAGTGTTATGCACCGCGCTAAATGTTTTGTATTTGGTGTACTCATTATCGGTAAACGCTTTCATTGTACCATTTAGCGAAAAATTAGAGTTATTGGTATTTAAGCCTCTTACGCTATAATTTTGAACAATAGCATAAGTAAATGAATACCCCGGACCGCTACCAACTGTTTTTACAGAGTCAACCAGATCGTATCCGATGGTTTTACTGTTGTTGCACACAAAAAAGTAGCTAACGCCACCTGTTTTAAGTGCTTTTAAGGTATCACCCTGGTTAAAATTAAGGTTTAAGCTGCTGTCAACATAAAAACCACAATGGTAATCATTGCTTTGTATTTTAAGTTTTGTTGATGTCGAAAAGTTAGCAGATGGATTTACACCATCTTTAACACTTGCACCACCAAATGAACCAGCCAGTGATTGAGCAAGATTTTTGGCAATTGCAGAACTTGCTACTTCAACACTGGCGTTGGTAGTAGTAGTGGAGGTGGATGGCTTGTTTTCGGACTTTTTGCAGGCAGAATAGGAGATAGCAACAACCATTAACATGGGCAGTGCGTTGCGTAAGGTTAATTTCATAGAATAAAGATTTAGATAAATTGTTTATTGACCGCAAACAGGCAATAAACATTCCACTTGGTCTTCCATTTTTTAAAAACTTTTGCAATACTCACAGATGGATAGCTAATTAATTTTTAGTTAATCGCCCTTGATCCTTAAAATAACAAAACGGGGAATTTGCGCTACACAAAGCGGGGAATTATTTGCGGGGTATTGCCCGTATACAAATGGTGGCGGTATACCGGAGAGATCGCCTATTGCTCTTCCTTTAATAATCAATCAGTTTTATTTCAGGAAAAATCTTTTGCCCGAAGAAACGCAGGGTAAAATCTTCGTTCTTTGCTCCCAAAATCCAATGATCCAAATAAAAAAGCGCTTGCCCACTAAGGCAAGCGCTTTTTTATTTGCAAACGGAGGTTGTTATAATACCTGTCCGGTTTTAACATTGATGGTGTAAACATCGCCGTTAATGGTTACTGTTGCTTTGTGGCTACCAATAAATTTAATGGTACCGGTATAATTCCAGGTGCCTTTATCATAGGTGCCTTTTGACGAGAAAGTGGCGTTACCACTTATAATATCCGCATCGGCAGTGCGATCAATAACGAGGGTAGAAAGATTAAAGCTAAAGGTTGCGCTAATAGCTTTTGTTGCGGTGCCTTCTTTGTAGCTACCGTTAACCGATAGGTTTAACTTACCATCTAACTGAAGTTTGGTATTGCTTACACCGGGATTAAGACTTTTTAACAAAAAGTTTTTGCCATATTTTTCGGTAATGTTACTGCCGCCACCAACTATGGTTAAGTTTAGGCTATCGGCAATGCTTACGCTCGATATTTTGTTGCTGGTACATGCTACCTGGTAGTTTATTTTTTCCCAGATATTCAGTTTGGAGGTATCGCTATCGCCCAGGCTTGCCGAAAATGTGGTGTCAATTTTAAACCCGCAACCAAAATTGCTGATTGATTGAATTTTGGCTTTGCCCTTTACTTTAAAATCTATATTGGTGGGGTAATCCAACCCGTCAGAAATACTGAAACCGCCTTCGGAGCCGTAAAGTGCTTCGCTAAGGGTTGTGGCCAGTTGGGTGTTTACCACCTTGGTGCTTACTGTACTGGTATTGGCAGTGCCATCATCTTTTAATTTGCTACAACCAGCATAGGTTAAAACTATGCCTGCAAGAGCTATAATGATCAGTTTGTAATTGTGTTTCATGTTTAAGTTTTAAATAACTATCTCAAAGTTAGGTTTATTACGAGTAATTTAGAAATAAGTTGGATTAAATTATCAATAGTTATGTATTGGGAATGAGTTTGATGGGGAGGAGATGGAGTGGGTTGCCAGGTTCGCGGAGCGGGTTTTAGGTGCGAGGCTCGGAGGAACAAGGGTGCGTTTTGGGGCAGGTTGCCAGATTTGTCGGCATCTCGCACCCGCTCCCCACCACCAATTAACTAATCGTCAATAAACTACCATACTAATAGAGATTTTCTTAATTTCGCAACCTCATACGTGTAAACAATAAAATGGACTATCAATTTAAAGATATAGAGCAAAAGTGGCAGCAGTTTTGGGCCCAGAACAATACGTTTAAAGCCGAAGATAAAAGCACCAAACCCAAGTATTATGTGTTGGATATGTTCCCTTACCCATCGGGCGCGGGGCTGCATGTTGGCCACCCGCTGGGGTATATTGCTTCTGATATTTTTGCGCGTTACAAGCGCTTAAAAGGTTTTAACGTGCTACACCCTATGGGCTACGATAGCTTTGGCTTACCGGCCGAGCAGTATGCCATACAAACCGGGCAGCATCCCGCGGTTACTACCGAAGATAATATTGCTACCTACCGCCGCCAGCTTGATCAGATCGGTTTCTCTTTTGATTGGAGCCGCGAGGTGCGTACCAGTTCGCCCGATTATTATAAATGGACACAGTGGATTTTTATGCAGTTGTTTAACAGCTGGTACAATAAAGATGCTGCCAAAGCCGAAAGCATTACCAATCTGGTTGCACATTTTGAACAAAACGGATCGGCCGGTATCAACGCCGTATGCGACGAAGAAATATTAAGTTTTACTGCTGATGAATGGAATGCGTTAAGCAACCCTGTGCAGCAGTCCGAACTATTAAAATATCGCCTTACCTACCTGCGCGAGAGTACCGTAAATTGGTGTCCCGCTTTAGGTACCGTGTTGGCAAACGACGAGGTAAAGGACGGCTTTAGCGAGCGCGGCGGCTATCCTGTTGAGCAAAAGAAAATGATGCAATGGAGCATGCGCATAACCGCATATGCCGAACGCTTACTGCAAGGTTTAGATACTATTGACTGGCCCGAGCCGTTGAAAGAAATGCAACGCAATTGGATTGGTAAAAGTACTGGTGCAAGTGTGAGGTTTCCAATAGACAAAACCACTCACCTCTCACAACTCATCACTAACTACATAGAAGTTTTCACCACCCGTGTTGATACCATTTTTGGTGTTACATTTTTGGTGATAGCACCGGAGCATGAGTTGGTAGCCAGTTTAACCACGCCTGAGCAAAAGGCAGATATAGATGCTTACATCGCCGTAACCAAAAAGAAATCTGAACTGGATAGGATGGCTGATGCCAAAACAGTATCCGGCGCTTTTACCGGTAGTTTTGTGCTTAACCCGCTGAATGGTGAAAAGATCCAGATATGGATTGCCGATTACGTGTTGGCAGGCTATGGTACCGGTGCTGTAATGGCCGTACCATCGGGCGATCAGCGTGATTATTTGTTTGCCAAGCACTTTAACCTGCCTATAGTACCTATCATCGATATTCAAAGCATCGAAACCGAGGCCGATCCTACCAAGGAAGGTAAATACATCAACTCGGAGTTTATGAACGGGTTGGATTATAAAGCAGGTACCGCAGCCGTGATAGCTAAACTGGAAGAAATAGGTGCCGGTAAGGCTAAGATCAACTTCAGGATGCGTGATGCCATATTTGGCCGCCAACGCTACTGGGGCGAACCGGTGCCCGTTTACTTTAAAGATGGCTTGCCGCATTTAATTGAAGAAGATCATTTGCCTTTGCTATTGCCAGAGGTTGATAAATATTTGCCGACGGAAAGCGGTGAACCGCCTTTAGGTCGTGCCGAGGGATGGAGCTACAAACCAGAAGGAGCCCCCTCTAAATCTCCCCCGGTAGGGGAGACCTCCCAATCACACAAGGCCGGAAGTTATAGGGAAACCGCAGATCCTGTTTATTACGAACAGGTCAAAGACTTTAGTCGTGATAACAGAAATCAACCTACTGAGGCTGAAGAAATGTTATGGCAATTTCTAAGAAGCGAAAAGCTTGGGTATAAAATAAGAAGACAACACATTATCGGGCAGTTTATTGCTGATTTTGTTTCTCTGCAAAAAGGCCTGGTAATTGAATTAGACGGCCATCATCATACATCCAACAAAGAAGCTGATGACGCAAGAACAGAAGTGCTAAATCATTTCGGTTTTGAGGTAATAAGATTTTCAAACGATGAAGTATTAAAAGATGTTCAATCGGTTGCTTTGTCAATAAAATTAAAATTGGATAGTCTTCCTGAAAGAGACAAAACCAAAATATCAGGAGAAGAAACAGATGCAGCTAAAGTCTCCCCTACCGGGGGAGATTTAGAGGGGGCTGGCTATGCTTATGAACTCTCGACTATGCCTGGTTGGGCTGGCAGTAGCTGGTATTGGTTCCGCTATATGGATGCGCAAAATGATAAGGAATTTGCATCGCCGGAGGCTATTGCTTACTGGAAAGATGTGGATTTATATATCGGTGGATCTGAGCATGCTACCGGCCACCTGTTGTACAGTCGTTTCTGGAACAAGTTTTTGAAGGATATTGGTAAAGTAGGAGAGGAAGAGCCTTTCAAAAAGCTGATTAACCAGGGGATGATACAGGGCCGCAGTAACTTTGTTTATCGTTTAATAGATGAAGAAGGCCGCGGCACCAACACATTTGTATCTCATGGTTTAATTAAAGAATACAAAACCTCTCCTTTGCATGTTGATGTAAACATTGTAGAGAACGAGGTGATGAACATTAACAAGTTTAAAGAATGGAGACCGGAATTTGCCGATGCTGAGTTTATTTTAGAGAATGGCAAATACATTTGTGGTGTTGAGGTCGAGAAAATGTCGAAACGTTATTACAACGTGGTTAACCCCGACGATATAGCCCAACGTTACGGTGCCGATACCTTGCGGATGTACGAAATGTTCCTTGGTCCGTTGGAGCAGAGCAAGCCATGGAATACCAATGGTATTGAGGGGGTGTTTAAATTTTTGCGTAAATTTTGGAGATTGTTCCACAATGATGCATGGGAGTTTAACGTATCCGGAGTCGAGCCGTCAAAAGCGGAATTAAAATCGTTACACAAGATCATCCGTAAGGTAGAGGAAGATGTTGAGCGTTTCTCGTTCAATACGTCGGTATCCAGCTTTATGATAGCCGTAAACGAACTTACCGACCTGAAATGTAATAACCGCGCTATATTACAGGATATGGTGATCATCCTGTCATCGTATGCTCCTCACATTTGCGAAGAACTTTGGACATTATTGGGTAACCCGGCCGGTACATTATCATACGCGCCGTTCCCTAAATTTAACAGCGCTTATTTAATTGAGGATGATTTTGCTTATCCGATATCTATCAACGGCAAAATGAAAATGAATCTTAACATCCCGTTGAGCCTGGAAATTAAAGAAATAGAAGAAACTGTATTGGCCAACGCCGATGTACAAAAATATCTTGATGGCAAAGCCCCTAAAAAGGTGATTGTGGTTAAAGGTAGGATTGTCAATATGGTGGTGTAGAGCCCCCCCGCCCCCCTGAAGGGGGAGTGAAAAAATTGTTAAAATAAAAATGCCACCGCTAAACGATGGCATTTTTATTTTAATTAAAAGGTCTTTCTGCTCCTTAAAGCGCGTCTCCCCAGGTGCTCTTATCTTTCAGCATAATTTCGCGCAACATACCAATTTGCGGCATCCCGTGGTCAAGTACTTCGTCGTGGAATTTTTTGAGGGAGAAGTTGGCGCCTTCCTGTTTTTTGTAGTCTTCGCGTAGCTTTAATATTTCCAGCTTGCCAATAGTGTAAAACAGGTAACCGGGATCAAAGGTACCGCGCAGGGCTTCCTGTCTCGATGGTTTATCGCCCTGGTACCAGTTGGCCATAAAAAATTTGGTGGCATCATCTACATTCATGCCCTGTGTGTGGGTTTTGATAGATACGCACAAACGGCAAAGCCTTAATAAGGCATCGCCCGATTGCGCCAAACGATATTTAGCAGCCCTTACCGGATCGCCATTATGGCCGTAGCCTTCGTCTGCCATCATTTTTTCGCAGTAGTGCGCCCAGCCTTCAATATAGGCGTAGCTGCCAAATATCTTTTCAATTTTGGTTGCCGATGATGCATTCAAATGCAAAAACTGGGTGTAGTGGCCGGGATAGGCCTCGTGGATGGTTACGTTATCGGTAGTGTAGTAGTCAAACTGTTTCAGCCAGTCTTCTTTTTGCTGGGCTGTCCATTTTGGGTCAACCGGGGTAATGTAATAGTAAGCCTCGGTAGCGGTAGTCTCAAACGGGCCGGGCGTATCCATCGAAGCTGTACCTGTGGCACGGGCATATTGCGGGGTTTCTTCTACCTTAACCCGTACCTGCGATGGGATGGTCACAATGTTTTTATCGATCAAAAACTGGCGGATCTGCTCCAGGTTCTTCTTGGCATCAGGGATCAGGCTTTCGGCCGTAGGGTGGTCTTTTTGCAGGTCGTGGTATACATCAACCGGTTTTTTATTGGGGTTGATGATCTTGGCGGCCGCGTTGAAAGTTTCCTGCTCCTTCTCCAACTCACTCAAACCAATTTCTAATATTCTATCTGGCGATAATTTGATACCCTCGCTGTACAGCAGCATTTTTTGATAAGCTGCTGTGCCTATGGCATATTTGTTATTGGCTTTAGGGAGTTTTTGTTTTTTCAGATAATCGGCAAAGTCGTTAACTGCCGCTATGGCTGCCGTGTTTACGGTGTTAAAGGTTTTCATCAACGTATCGTTCTTCACATCCTTAAGAGCAACTTTCAGGTCGCCACCTAAAAACTCGGCCGATCCCTGGGCTATCTGAATAGCGGTTTCTACATACGGTTTGGCTAAGGTGTCGTTAAGGTTAAGCTTGGCATCGGCCATTAATTTGGGCGCCAGTTTTTCTATAGCGATGATGGATTTTACCCGGTTTTCTATAGGTGAAAAATTGCGTTTTACATAAATGCTTACGTCAACGGCACCTGCATAGGTCATGGGGTTTTTAGTATAGGTACCCAAATCTTCAAACGTCCAGATCTCTTGCTTTACAGCCGAGCGCAGAATACGGTAATCATAAAATGTTTTCGGACTAAAAGAAGCCGTGTCTGCACTGCTTAGTTTGGCATCATAATCCTTAAGGCGTGCCAGTTCTTTATCAATGGAGGCCTTGCTGATATCTGTAACCTTGCCATCGTATTGGTGGTAACCAAGGGCAACACCGTTGGCCGGTCGCCAGGCCAGGTAGCCTTCAAGGTACTCATCGGCAATTTTTTGGAATGCCGCATCGCCGGATAAGGCTGCGCTATCGCCCGCAGGCTTTGGTTTACAACTAACAAGAATGCAGAGCGGAACGATCAGTAAGGATAACTTTTTCATGATGATTGGATTGGAAAAAACTAAGATAATGGTTTTAAAACAATTACCCGGTAAGTGCTGTTTTTACTGTAAACATAGCAGGGTGAAATAAAACCACTCCGATTATTGCTACTTGCCACATTAACCACAGGCTGCGCGCCACCGCGCGATATGCCACATCCGCCGGCGCCCCTAAAATAGGCAGCGCCATAATTTAAATGCCTTTAACTGTTAAAAGTTGAAGGCTTTTTTATAGGCTGCTTAAAATTAAAATACATGCCGGTTAATCCTTTTGCCAAAAAAAGCATCCTATATATGTACGTTGTTTAAATAACATGTACCATTAAAATTAAGCATCATGAAAAAGAGATTTGTTGCATTCGCACTATTAATATCAGCATTTGTAGTTTCAGTATCATCAGGTTGCATGGTACGCGATGGATATGGAAGAGGATACCATCGTGGGTATCATAACGGATATGATAACGGTGGAAACCACGGTAACTACCATAATGGGTACGACCATTACTAATTTATAAAAGAGTGTTGTTGAGTGATTGTTTGTGAGTGATTGATGGCAAAGCGGTGAGTGATCACCGCTTTGTTTGTTTATAGGTGTTTAGATTATTAATGTATCTTGCTTGTAAGTTTAAATCGATATGATTACTTATTTCACCTTAGTCAATCCTTATAATAGCTTGTTCAATGAGATAGGTGAAACTATTAAAACTCATTATCCCATTGGAATACCTAAAGATGATCCTAACTATAATGAATATCCTGGTATAAAAAAGATCGACGCTGTTATTGAAAAAAACGTGACTGATAACAAGCGCTTTAACGAGCCATGGAAGGCATTTTTGAAAAAATTAAAAAGTACGGCAAAGAAGAGGGTATATAACTGTAGTTACCCTAATGAACTTGCATTTAGCGGCGAGTTAATTTTAGAGCGATTTCAGGATGCGGCGCTAAGCAGAACAAAAAAGATAATTTTTTCGGTTAGCCTTATTGGATCATATTATACCATTTACGGGGTCGACGAAACAGGTATCAAAGATATCTGGTACGATAGGCCTGTTGAGTATAAGGCAATAAACGTGATCACCGAATCGCCTTATAGAGAATTTGAAGAAAAGTTCAATTATCTCCAGTTTGAAATTGAAGCACAGTTTCCGGATTACAAATTTGTTCCTGTAAGAATTTGCTTGTCCTATGTACAGGGTCTTCAGGTTCCATGGAGTAATCAAAATGAGTGTAGAGTTCATAATGCCCTGTTCAATCATTTTTTTGACAACTACGATGTTAGATATTTTCGCGGTGAACAGTATTATGGGAGTGGAATAAACAAAATTAAAGTTGAATTGCGGCCGCCACCCGAGTTGGATAGCAAGTAACATGTTTATTTAAGTTGCCCGCAATAGGGATGGACGCGGATACCGGCCGTTGAGCATAATGCCTGCAGGCGTATGAGCATACAGCCCTGGCCGCAGGCATTGCCATTATTAGGATGAAAGACTTCTTTTGTATTTAGAAAGTATTGCATAATCACCCTACATTTTAGTATTTTTGTTTAAACGGCTTAATCATGGTAACTATTAATTCAACCCTTGACGATATTATGCAATTGGATTTTGCATCCAGGGAACTGTTGCTCGAAATTTTGCAAAAGCGACAAATAGAAGCACGTAGAGAGGGGATAGCTAAAACAGCCAAAAGATCTGTAAAAGAATACCGGGCTGGCCACAATAGCCCCCTTTCGGCCGATGAGGTTATTGCTAAACTTAATGCGCTGTAAGTTTTTGCTATGCAATCGGGAAGGAAATTAGTGTTATCAAAAGCCTTTGAAAAATCTTATCAAAAGTTTACTGCCAAAAATAATGCATTAAAAAACGCTATTGCCAAAGCGCTTGGCAAACTACAATCTGATGCTTGTGATCCGGCGCTTAGGACGCATAAATTGAGCGGAAAGCTTGCTGCTTACCTCGCCTGTTCCTGTGGATACGATTGCAGAATTATTTTTGTTATCGATAAAGATCTCACCAATCCTGATTTAGAAATTATATTGCTTTTGGATATTGGTACGCACGACGATCTTTATTGAAGATATTATAAAGGACTTTTGGAGTAAGGGTAAAGGACCTTTTTTCTCGCTCCGTTATTTTATAATATTTTAACCATAAAAGTCAACTTACGAAAGGCCTCTGCATATCGGGGACTGCTTTGTGCCCCGTAATTACGATGAAGCGGTAGCCAGGTGTCTTTTCACTCATAACATCAAAATTTACAATAATTTACCTTCCAATTCGCCCGTCCATCCACCAAACCAACCCCTTACAAAACTTTTTCACTCTAATCCCTTGAAAATCAAAAAATAGTTGGTACCTTTGCAGTCCTTAAAATAAGGATAAAACAGTAAATACAAAAAGGAAAAAATGCCTACTATTCAGCAATTAGTTAGAAAAGGTAGAGTAGCTCTGGTTGACAAGAGTAAGTCACCAGCGTTGGACAGCTGTCCACAGCGAAGAGGAGTATGCACACGCGTGTATACCACTACCCCTAAAAAACCAAACTCAGCAATGCGTAAAGTTGCCCGTGTGCGCTTAACCAACGGTAAAGAAGTAAATGCTTACATCCCAGGTGAAGGTCACAACTTACAGGAGCACTCTATTGTTTTGATCCGCGGTGGTCGTGTTAAGGATTTACCAGGTGTACGTTACCACATCATTCGTGGTGCATTAGATACATCAGGTGTTGCCGGTCGTAACCAACGTCGTAGTAAATACGGAACAAAACGTCCTAAACCAGGTCAGGCAGCTGCACCTACCAAGGGCGCACCAGCTAAGAAGAAAAAATAATTAAGGAGGATAGAAAGCAATGAGAAAGTCAAAACCAAAAAAGAGAATTATCCTTCCTGATCCAAGGTTCAATGATACCCTGGTTACAAGGTTTGTAAATAACATGATGTACGATGGTAAAAAATCTACCGCGTACGCTATATTTTATAACGCAGTTGATATTGTTGAAAAGAAAACCAGCGAAAGCGGTTTAGAAACCTGGAAAAAGGCTTTAAACAATGTAATGCCAGCTGTAGAAGTTAAAAGCCGTCGTGTAGGTGGTGCTAACTTCCAGGTGCCAACCGAAGTTCGTCCTGAGCGTAAGATCGCTTTAGGTATGAAATGGTTAATCAGCTATGCTCGTCGTCGTGGTGAAAAAACCATGATGGAGAAATTAGCCGGTGAGATCATATCAGCAGCTAAAGGTGAAGGTGCAGCAGTGAAAAAGAAAGAAGATACGCATAAAATGGCTGAAGCCAACAAAGCGTTCTCACACTTTAGATTTTAATTATTGAATTAGTGAGTTAGTGAATTATTGATTTAGTAACATTAGGCTAATCAGTAATTCACAACTTTGCAAGTTCATTAATAAAATTACTGGATAATAGGATCAGTGATTTGAAACCATTAAAGTAATTTATTTTTTCATTCACTAATTCACTAATTCAATAACTCAATAATTATCATGTCAAGAGATCTAAGATTTACAAGAAATATAGGTATTGCCGCTCACATTGATGCCGGTAAAACCACTACTACCGAGCGTATCCTTTATTACTCGGGCGTAAGCCATAAAATTGGTGAAGTGCACGAAGGTGCTGCAACAATGGACTGGATGGCGCAAGAGCAGGAACGCGGTATTACCATTACATCTGCTGCAACTACAGTAGATTGGAACTACAGGGGACAAAAATACCATATCAACATTATTGATACACCGGGTCACGTGGATTTTACCGTTGAGGTAAACCGCTCACTGCGTGTATTGGATGGTTTGGTATTCCTTTTTAGCGCTGTTGATGGTGTTGAGCCTCAATCAGAAACTAACTGGAGACTTGCAAACAACTATAACGTTGCCCGTATAGGTTTCGTTAACAAAATGGACCGTTCTGGTGCCGACTTTTTAAATGTTGTAAAACAGGTAAAAAGCATGTTGGGTAGCAACGCTGTACCATTGCAGTTACCTATTGGTGCTGAAGAGCACTTTAAAGGTGTAGTTGATTTGATTAACTGGAAAGGTATTGTTTGGAATGAGCACGATAAAGGGATGACCTTTACCGAAGTGCCTATCCCGGAGGATATGATCGAGGAAGCTACAGAGTGGAGAGAGAAATTATTGGAGTCAGTAGCTGATTACGATGAGAGCCTGATGGAGAAATTTTTTGATGCTCCTGAAACCATCACTGAGCGCGAAGTACTTGATGCTTTACGTAAAGCGGTTTTAGATGCTAAAATTGTTCCTATGGTTTGTGGTTCATCTTTCAAAAACAAAGGTGTACAAACCATGCTTGATTACGTGATGGAATTATTGCCTTCACCTATGGATGTTGAAGGTATCATCGGTCACCACCCAGACACTGGCGAAGAAATTTTACGTAAACCATCAGAAAAAGAGCCATTTGCAGCATTGGCGTTTAAAATTGCAACAGATCCTTTCGTAGGTCGTTTGTGCTTTATCCGCGTATACTCTGGTAACTTAGAAGCTGGTTCATATGTACACAACATGCGTTCTGATAACAAAGAGCGTATCTCCCGTATCTTCCAGATGCATGCTAACAAGCAAAACCCTATCCCTAACGTAGGTGCAGGTGATATTGCTGCGGTAGTAGGCTTTAAAGATATTAAAACAGGTGATACCCTTTGCGACGAAAAACACCCGATCATCCTGGAGTCAATGAACTTCCCTGATCCGGTTATCGGTTTAGCTATTGAGCCTAAAACTCAAGCTGATGTTGATAAATTAGGTATCGCTTTAGGTAAATTATCTGAAGAAGATCCTACATTCCACGTAAAATCTGACGAAGAAACCGGCCAAACCGTTATTAGCGGTATGGGTGAGCTTCACTTAGATATCATCATGGATCGTTTGAAACGTGAGTTTAAAGTAGAGGTTAACCAGGGCGCGCCACAAGTTGCTTACAAAGAAGCAATTACTGGTACCGTTCAACACCGCGAAACTTACAAGAAACAAACCGGTGGTCGTGGTAAATTTGCCGATATCCAGGTTATACTTTCACCAAACGATGAAGGTAAAGAAGGTTTACAGTTTGTGAACGAAATTAGCGGTGGTTCAATCCCTCGTGAGTTTATTCCATCTGTTGAAAAAGGCTTTGCAGCTTCAATGGCAAACGGTGTATTAGCCGGCTTCCCGTTAACCAGCTTAAAAGTACGTTTAATTGATGGTTCGTTCCACGCGGTCGATTCAGATGCGCTATCTTTCGAGTTAGCAGCTAAGATGGCTTACCGTGAGGCATTGCCAAGATGTAAACCAGTATTGTTAGAGCCTATCATGAAAATCGAAATACTTACCCCTGAAGAAAACATGGGTGATGTAATCGGTGACATGAACCGTCGTCGTGGCCAGCTGTTAGGTATGGATTCACGTGCAGGTGCACAGGTAATTAAAGCTACTGTACCACTTTCAGAAATGTTTGGTTATGTAACCCAGTTACGTACCATCACTTCAGGCCGTGCTACTTCAACCATGGAGTTTGATCACTATGCTGAAGCACCACGTAACGTACAGGAAGAAGTAGTTGCCAAAGTAAAAGGCAAAAAAGCTGCTGCAAACGCGTAAACAATTTTGAATTATTGAATTAGTGATTGAGTGAATTAAAACACAAGAAAGCTAATTCAGTAATTCGATAATTCAATAAATCAATAATTACTCTAATAAATAGCTCTTAGGGTAATCAAATTAAACAACAACATGAGCCAAAGAATCAGGATCAAATTAAAATCTTACGATTACAACCTGGTAGATAAATCTGCTGAGAAAATCGTAAAAACAGTAAAGCCAACAGGCGCTGTAGTTAGCGGACCACTTCCGTTACCAACAGAAAAGAAAATTTTTACCGTTTTACGTTCACCACACGTAAACAAAAAGGCACGTGAGCAATTTCAATTATGCTCATACAAGCGCTTATTAGACATTTACAGCTCGAACTCGAAAACTGTAGATGCCCTGATGAAGCTAGAGTTGCCAAGCGGTGTTGAAGTTGAAATCAAAGTTTGATAGACGCCCGGCCCACTGAAAGGTGTGGGAAGCATAAAAAAACACCATCCGTTAAGGGTGGTGTTTTTTTGTTATAAAGGCAATTTGTCGTAATTGTAACATATGGCAGCGTATGTAGTATATCCTTCAAAAAATCAGGAAAAGGTAATAAAAACTTTTTTTGAGGCATTGAAAATTCCTTTTGAAGAGAAGGAGGAAGAGACGTTGCCCGAAGATGTATTACATGGTATCGCTAAAGGTCAAGTCGATATTTTGGCAGGCCGTACAGTCAATTTAGAAGAATTTAAGAAACGATTGAGTTCTGCTAAATGATTTATACAATTGTTTTTTCTCTAAATGCAATTGATTCTTTCGACGCGATCTTAGATAGAAGAGCGATTTAACGATAAAATGGTTGTGGAGTTTGACGATAGAATCCTTAAAGTGTTGGAAGCAATTAGTCTCTCGCCAGAAATATTTCAAAGTATAAAGCAAGCCCCCAAATATCCGAAAAGGTTTTATTCATAAAAATTGTTCAATGTTTTACGATGTAAAAGCAACTCAAATAGAGGTGCTTTTCTTTTGGGATAAGAGGCAGGACCCTATTTTATAGATATCCTTACTTCTCGTTTAAATAGAGATAACGCTTTTTATTGCGAATACTTTTAATGCCTTGGCTTTGTAATAATACAACCAAAAATCCTTGCTCCTTTGTCTGTTAGTCTTTTGTCTTAACTTACTTTTGATTTTTGCGCATCATAGGCAATATCAATGTACGCACAATGGTGTGGGCCGTTAACGATAGTGCCACGGTAAAAGCGAGGATCAACCCTTTTTTAGCCTGGGTATCAAAGTAATCTAAAAAGCCTGATTGTCCGTTGCC
The DNA here is from genome assembly GCF_014205845.1 of Mucilaginibacter cryoferens. Lineage (GTDB taxonomy): Bacteria > Bacteroidota > Bacteroidia > Sphingobacteriales > Sphingobacteriaceae > Mucilaginibacter. The sequence goes on along the minus strand of NZ_JACHCR010000007.1, from coordinate 121,142 downwards.
ACTATATAACAAAGCCAGGCAAAATACCACAAGGCCAGTGAGCCATAACGTTACATGCGAATACAAATAGCGGGTGCTATTTAGTTGCGATTTTGGAAATGCCATAAATAGCAAAGTTACATGGGCGATAAAAAATAATAAAGCAGCGGCAATCAATAGATAAAACATAGTGGTTTGGTTTATTAAGCAAGCTTACTCCTTATAGGAGTAAGCTTGCAAATTATAAAATTACTTTCAATTGTTCAATAATAAATTGTTGGGTTTTTATGGGAACCTGAAAAAAAATATTTATTATTGTGTCAATAAAACACAATATGGTATCTATTCCATTGTAAACCAATTACAAAACAGGCTATCGCTTTAGCGGCGACTGGTAGTTTATTGTTATATAACCAAATGCAGGTCATCATGAAAAAAATCGTCCTATCAATTATAATTTCAGGGATAACTCTACAATCGATTGCGCAAAAAGTAACCTGGGTTTTCAGTACAGAAAATAGTCACTGGGTAGTTAATGGTTTTAAAAATGCTGCGGATAAAAGCAGGGGCGCCGATGTGGAGATTTTGCCCCGCAGCCCAAAGCAAACAGTTAATGGTTTTGGCGGATGCTTTAGCGAGCTGGGTTATACTTCGCTGCAATTGCTTACCGAAAAAGACAGGCAAGTTATAATGCGCGAATTATTTGCTCCTGGCGTTGGCGCAAATTTTACTATTTGCCGTATGCCGGTTGGTGCAAACGATTTTTCGCTCAACTGGTATTCTTATGATGAAACCGATGGCGACTTCGCCCTCCATAACTTTAGCATAGCGCATGATTTAAATACCCTGGTGCCCTTCATTAAAAGCGCTCAAAAATATAACCCCCAATTAAAGCTGTGGGCATCGCCCTGGAGCCCGCCGCAGTGGATGAAAAAGAATAAACATTACGCGGCCGCCATGATCCCCACCAAAGAGATGATAAAAAAGTACGAGGAGCGTGGCATAAAACTCACCGGCATGGATTTTTCAAACGCCGAGAACGGTTTGAAGGCCGACCAGATAGGTAAGGAAGGTACAGATATGTTTATTCAGGACGATGAGCATTTTAAAACCTATGCGCAATACTTCGGTAAATTTATTGATGCCTATAAGCAGCAAGGGATCAGCATAGGCATGGTAATGCCCCAAAACGAATTTAACTCGGCCCAGGTATTTCCAAGCTGCACTTGGACGGCTCATGGCTTGGCCAAATTTGTAAGCTATCTGGGGCCGCAAATGCAGCAACGGGGCGTAGATGTGTTTTTTGGTACCGTAGAGCGCGCCAACGAGAAGCTTACAGATACTTTACTAACCAGCCCCCAAAGTGCCGGATATATTAAGGGTGTGGGCTTTCAATGGGCCGGTAAAGGGGCCATAGCGGGCATACATGAGCGTTACCCCAACCTTACCCTATACCAAAGCGAACAGGAGTGCGGCGATGGCCAAAACGACTGGAAATACTGCCGCTACACCTGGGATTTAATGAAACACTATTTTAACAGCGGTGCCAACGCCTACATGTACTGGAATATCTCGCTAAAGGAGGGCGGTATCAGCCACTGGGGATGGCGCCAAAACTCGTTGGTAAGTGTAGATACCACCAACCGCACCTATAAATTTAACTACGAGTATTATCTGCTTAAACACCTGAGTCATTACGTTAAGGCCGGTGCTAAATTGTTAACCGTAAATGGCGCTTTTAATAATTTGCTCGCCTTCAAAAATCCCGACAACAGCATAGTAGTGGTAGTGCAAAATGATGCTGAAACAGATAAGGTAGTAAACATAAAGCTGGGTAATAAAACAATTAGTCCGCTGCTAAAGGCCGATTCATTTAATACTTTTTTGATAGCGGGTAGCAAGTAAAGGGAATGACCGTGTTTTTGTGCTTTATTTTTCAGAAACTGTTTTTAAACAGTTTCTGAAAAATAAAAGGCTCTGGTCTGTTAGTTATTACTTTGGCTGCCGCTATCCTGTTTCAAATCATCATTATCAATTTTCTTTTTGGGCTTTTTAGGCTTCTCTACAGATAGGCCTCCAAACTTATAGCTAAAGGTGATCTCGATACTGCGGTTGTGCATTACGTTTACCGCGTTTTGGTTGATATTGCCCGAGTTTACAACCGTAGGAATGTGCAAGGCGTTGGTTAAAAAGTTATCGCCGCCAATGCCAATACTGCCCTTTTTATTGGCAAACTTTCTGTTAAAGCTGAGGTTGTACACGCTGAAACTACCCTGGTAACCTTGCAACTGTATCTGGCGCGAGCGGCGGAACGCAAATGCCTGGATAGAATAATTATCGGAAAGATCGTAACTGCCAAACATGCGGTAGTTGGCCACCCAGCCATGGTTGGATGCACGGAAAAGCGGATCGGGGTCCTGGTTGTCTACATCCAGGTAATAGAGATCTAAGCCGCCGTTGAGGCTCAGTTTACTGGTGAGCGATAGGTTGACCGATAAGCTCATGCCATACGCATTCTGTTTCCCCAGGTTTTGATAGTTGGTTTTTATGGTATCGCCGCTGGTTGTACGGATGGTTTGTATGGCATCGTTGGTGTTGCGCATAAATGCCGAGATGTTGAAGTGGTTGCTTTTTATATTGGTGCTGTAGGCCAGTTCAAAATTATTGGTAAACTCTGGCTGTAACTCCGGGTTACCGCTGGATATATTTAGAGGGTTGGATGCCTGGATATTGGGATTTAAAAACTCTATAGATGGGCGCTGGATACGACGGTTATAACCCAGTTTGATCATATCGCCGTTATCAAACTTTTTAGATATGTTGAGGCTGGGTACCAGTATACCATAATCGGGAATATTAACGGCCGAACCGCTTTCAAAATCGGCATTAATGGTTGTATACTCGTAACGGGCGCCAGCTTTAATAGTGTAGTTTTTAAAAGGATTAAAGGTATATGACAAGTAACCCGCTGCAACGTTTTGCTTGTAATTAAACGCGTTTGATAAACTTGCCGACGAAACCGGTACATAGGTAAGCGAGCCGTCGGCAGCTGATAAATAAGAGTAATTACTGGTTACCGTACGGATAATATCTTTGGCGCCAAACTCCAATAATTGATTTTTGCCAAGCGGGGTTTGGTAGTCGGCCTCTAACGTAAATTCTTTATTAACGCTTTTGTTATCGTTTTTTAAACCACCTGTGGCCAGGCCATCGCCTTGGTTAAGAAAAATACTCTCAAAATTATTGTACCGGTTATTTTGGCTGTATTCGGTAAGGAAGCTAAACTCGCGTTCGGGCTTTTTACCCGTAAGGGTGTAGGTTATTGTTGCATCAACCGAGTTTGAATTATTGGTGATATTGTTTTTTTGTAATGATGAACTGGTTAATGTGTTATTTAAATAGTTTTGAGTGAAAAAGTTATCCTGAACAGTAGGGTGGTTGTTGGCACCAAAAACAACACCCAAACTTAATGAGTTATGTTCGCTGATGTCATAATCTAACCCCGCGTTATACCTTGCAAACAAATACTTGTTATGCGTACTGGCCGATTGGGTAGTTAAAGAGGCATCATTGGTTGCAACATCGGTTACCGTTTGGCTATTGTTAAACTCGCCCGGTATATTATACCCACCACGACCAAACCCGCCTAAAGAAAAGTTTAATTTTCCGGTTTTATAACTGCCGTTAAGGCCTAAGCCAGCACCTCTTGTACCCGCTGTTGAGTTAAGGTTTAGCGACATTCCTTGCAATGTATTCTGCTTAAGTATAATGTTGAGAATACCACCAGAGCCCTCAGCATCATATTTTGCAGATGGTGAAGTGATAACTTCAACGCTTTTGATCAAATCGGCAGGGATTTGTTTTAGCGCATCAGAGATACTTGCCGAAGCCATGGCCGATGGTTTACCGTTTATCAGCACTTTAATGTTAGAGCTTCCTCTCACACTTACATTGCCGTCCAGATCTACAGATACCATGGGTACGCGTTTCATTACATCGGTAGCATCGCCGCCGCGGGTTGTGAGGTCGTTTTCGGCGTTATATACGGTGCGATCTATTTTTTCTTCAACCAAAGCTTTTTTGCCGGTAACCAGTACCTCCTTTAATAATCTGCTATCGGGACTCAGCGAAATTTTGCCCAGCTTTAATGTGCTGCCATCGGTTATTTTAAGTTTGGATATGGTTTTACTGGTATAGCTTAAAAAGCTGATCTTTAACTGATATGTGCCGGCTGGAATTTTAGCGATGGTGAATTTGCCGTCGGTAGCGGTTACAGTACCGTTTATAAGCTTGCCGCTTGCCTGGTCAAATATGGCCACGGTGGCATAATCTACCGGTTTTTGGCTTAACGAGTCGATAATGGTTCCAGTTATACCCGAGGTACCTTCGGTAATTACATTGGCGGCTTTTACTGTAGTAAATGGCAAAATAGATAATAGCAGGAGGTATACTTTTAGTTTCATGGTACAAATAAAAAATACTTAGATCGCCTGCTAAAACGCGATAGACCACGGGCGGTAAATAATCGACGAGTAGTTAAATCATCGGGATGGAAGTTTTTGTAAACTCAGGGAGGGGGCTCCATCGTTAAAAATAGGGTGTTGGTCGGTAGTTATTTGCAGATTGTAGACAATGCAGCTTTAAGGAAAGCAGGGATGTTGTTTGTGCAGGTATAATTGGGGTGTAGCCTTTGATATTGATGACAGATAACCTCTACGGGTAAAGCAGCTAAGTTAATATGAGTTTGATATAAAAACGCCCAATGTTATTTTGACGAATAGCGAATGGCTGAATGGAGGAGGGAACCCCAAATTCTTTAAGTTTTAAGTAGGCAGTATTAAAATCAGACAGCTGGAAAATAAGTTGATGATCCATATGGAGGAGGGAACCCCAAATTCTTTAAGTTTTAAGTAGGCAGTATTAAAATCAGACAGCTGGAAAATAAGTTGATGATCCATTTGCCAAAAAGAAGAAAAGCGAATGATTAAAGCGGGGTGGTGGTTTTTGTTATTTAAACCTTCACCCCGCCCAAAATGTTATTCGTTAGTGAGAAAACCTCCCTTACCGTGGTAAAGGTCGAGTTTGCCCTCTAATTCTATCTTAACTACCGACATGTATTTATCCTGTTTATCTTCGGGAACGGTTATATACACCAGGCCGGGAACAGCACTCCATGAAATTTTACCTACTATTTTGGCTGTTAACGGGGTGTTATCGCCTAAAACGGTAGCTTTTTTGATCTTATTTTTTAATCCCTTTATCAACAGCGGCGCGCTTGTTTTTGCAGGTACAAAAAGATATACAACAGACGAATCTTTAGACATCGTACTTGCGCCATAGTAATGGCCCTGTGGCATCCCGGCAATGGTATTGAACACGCCTTCGCCATTCTTTTTGTTCCATGCACCCAATTCTTTAAGTATGTTCACTTCTTCATCGGGGATGCTTCCGTCGCCCTTCGGGCCAATGTCAAGCAGGAGGTTACCGCCATAGCTTACCGCATCGGTAAAAATGCTGATGATCTCGTAGGGTGTTTTAAAGTTTTTATCCTGTGGCTGGTAACCCCAGTTATCGTTAACGGTCATGCACAATTCCCACCAATTGTAGCCGGGGCGCGAAACCGGGAAGTTTTGCTCCGGGGTGTCATAGTCGCCGTAGCCCTGAAGCCGCCCGTTGATGATAGTGTTTGGGTTATGACTCAAAAGCGCCTTTCTTATCCCCGGTGCATCCCATTCTGCGGCGCTGTGCTCCCAGTCGCCGTCAAACCACCACAGGTCGGGGTTGTATTGCGTAGCCAGCTCATTAAGTTGCCCGTTCATAAACGTTAAAAATGCCGACCATTTGGCCGGTTGTGTTTTGATATCGTACCGGCTGCTGTCTTTTAAAAAGCCGGGATAATCCGGGTGGCTCCAATCAATGAGCGAGAAATATGCTCCTACCTTTACACCGCGTTGGCGCAGGGCATCATAAAGGGGTTTTAAAAGGTCTCTTTTGGCCGGGGTTTTCTTAACCACGTTCAACGGACCTTTTTTGCTGTCCCAAAGGGCCACGCCATCGTGGTGTTTGGTGGTCATTACCGCGTACCGTGCGCCGCTTTGCTGTATAAGTTCGGCAAGTTGGGCGGGCTTGTAGTTACTTGCCGTTAAGCCCTGCAGCTGGCTCATATAATCGGGGTAACTTATCTTTTTATTGTGAAAACTCCAGCTCTCATCTATCCCTTTAACCGAGTAAATACCATAATGGATAAAAATACCCAGTTTGGCATCAGCAAACCATTGCATCTTATTTTTGATCTCGGCGGGAGGTATCTGATGCTGTGCCCAAACAGCATTTTGGCCGGATAAAAGCAGTAGTGTTATAATGGCAAACGAGATGTTTTTGAACATGTTTTAAAGTGCTTATATGTTTTGCCTAAGATAGGCGTTATGCTTTTGGGTGTCAATATACAGCGCAAACGTTTGATAATGCCGGTAAGCCCAAAAGCTACCGGGACTGCTAATCACAAACACTATTTATAATGGAGGTAACTTTACATTTGCTTTGCGTTGGGGGTAGTAGCGAATACCGGCCAATATGGATAAGGCTTGTGCAGTATGAGCGGATAACCCGGCCCGCTTATACCGGCGGGAAACGCCCCAATAATGTTATAAAAAAGCAAAAGATTAATACGTTAAAGTCACTTTTATGTTAACATATAAAATTAGCAGTGCTAAAGGTTTGACATTCGCGCAAAAACTTTAGCTTTGCCGTACTAAAACGAAAAAAACCAATGAGCGTTCTCGTAAATAAAGATTCAAAAGTTATTGTACAAGGTTTCACCGGTAAAGAAGGTAGCTACCATGCCGAGCAAATGATTGCTTATGGTACTCAGCTTGTTGGTGGCGTTACACCAGGTAAAGGTGGCCAAAGTCATTTAGACAGGCCTGTTTTTAACACCGTTAAAGACGCTGTTGACCAAACAGGTGCCGATGTATCTATCATTTTTGTACCTCCTGCTTTTGGCGCCGATGCCATTATGGAAGCTGCTGAGGCCGGTATCAAGGTTATTGTTTGTATTACCGAAGGTATCCCTACAAAGGATATGATTGCGGTTAAAGAATATTTAACTGATAAGGATGCGCGCCTTATTGGGCCTAACTGCCCGGGCATTATTACTGCCGATGAGAGCAAAATTGGTATTATGCCAGGCTTTATCTTTAAAAAAGGTAATGTTGGTGTAGTTTCAAAATCCGGAACTTTAACTTACGAAGCTGTTGACCAGGTGGTTAAAGCAGGGTTAGGTATCACTACCGCAATTGGCATTGGTGGCGACCCGATCATCGGTACCCCAACCAAAGAAGCTGTTGAGCTGTTGATGAATGATCCGGATACACACGGTATTATCATGATAGGTGAAATTGGCGGTGGTATGGAAGCTGATGCTGCCCGCTGGATCAAAGAATTTGGTACTAAACCGGTAGTAGGCTTTATTGCCGGCCAAACTGCGCCTCCGGGCCGTAGAATGGGCCACGCAGGTGCTATTGTTGGTGGTGTTGATGATACAGCAATTGCCAAAATGAAGATCATGCGCGAATGCGGTATCCGCGTTGTAGAATCGCCTGCCGAAATTGGCGCTGCTATGGCAGAAGAATTGGCTAAGTTGGCATAAAAGCCCCCTAACCCCCTGAAGGGGGAATTTGGAAAATATATTTAAATCCTGGTCAGTTGGCCGGGATTTTTTGTTTGATATGGTTTGATGATGTTGTCTCGTCCTCAAATAGGTTTATTAAAGGCCCTCGTCCGCTTTTTGGTTTACTAAATTACCAAATTCGTTAATCCCATAAATCAAGGTTCAGGTAAACCCTACAGCCCCGTCAATCCAATGTAAACATACCCTGTCAAAACAATCAATCCCCTCAAATTGTCGTATATTTATGTAGCCGAGAAGGTGATTTTCTCATTCGATAATTCAGTCAATCAATAATTCAATAATTAATAATGGAATACAACAAGTTAACACCCGAAGAAGAATATATTATACTACATAAAGGTACCGAGCGGCCGTTTACCGGTGGGTTGCTTAATAACCATGCCCAGGGCTTGTACGTTTGTAAGCGCTGCGATACGCCGTTGTACACTTCCGAATCGAAATTTGAATCGCACTGCGGCTGGCCAAGTTTTGATGATGAGATACCGGGTGCGGTAAAACGGGTATCTGATGCTGATGGCCGCCGGGTTGAAATTGTTTGTGCCAATTGCGGCGCACATTTAGGGCACGTTTTTGAGGGCGAATACCTTACTCCTAAAAATACCCGTCATTGTGTAAACTCGGTGTCGATGAAATTTGTATCGGCCGACGACGTAAAATAATTCTTAAACATTATAGGAATATTCTGGTGGGTTTTTATTTGCCGGAATATTTTGTTTTTCCACATCCCGGTTTTGAGCCGACTTTTTTAGCCGGATTTCGACATTATCATAGGCCTTTAGCAGAGCCATTATGCATTCTTCAATAATTGTCGGTGTTAAGTCAAGTAATTTATAATGTTAAATTATTGTATTTGGCAAGTTTTTACGGCATCAATTTTTGCCGCCATTTTTAATTAGCTGTAATCAAGTTCATTAATTTTATGTTTCACCACAAAGCTTCAGAAGTAAACGCACAAAGTGTTAATAACTCGACCCTTTGTTAAAAACTAACACTAACAGCATACCAATGCAAACATTAACTTTGTTCAACAAGGTAATAAAAAGGTATTCAACAGACAGCCGGATACATTCGATATCCAAACTGCAAACACTTAGCTGTCAGGAATTTACATATTAAATATTGCAATTGGCAACGCTAAATTGCAATAACTTGAAAGCTTTATTTTTAATAAGGCTCGCATTGGTGTCTGATGGCGCTACGTAAGGGATAAAACGAAAAAAAACAGGGACCAAATGATACAGGAAGACGAACTATTACTGAGAGAGAATAAAGACAGGTTTGTGATACTACCCATTAAGTATCCGGCTATTTGGGAAATGTATAAAAAGGCTGAAGCCAGTTTCTGGACTGCCGAGGAGATCGATCTTTCGGACGATCTGAAGCACTGGGAAAATCTGAACCCGGGCGAGAAGCATTTCATTTCGCACATACTGGCTTTCTTTGCTGCCAGTGATGGTATTGTGAATGAAAATCTGGCTGTAAATTTCATGAGCGAAGTGCAGTTGCCTGAGGCCCGTTGTTTTTATGGTTTCCAGATCATGATGGAAAACATCCACTCAGAAACCTACGCGTTATTAATAGATACTTATATAAAAGATGCTGTTGAAAAAGATCGCCTTTTTCACGCCATTGATACCATTCCCTGCGTAACTAAAAAGGCAGAGTGGGCACTACGCTGGATAAACAACGGTAATTTTGCCGAGCGTTTGGTAGCATTTGCCGCTGTTGAAGGCATTTTCTTCTCGGGTAGCTTCTGTTCTATCTTCTGGCTAAAAAAACGTGGCCTGATGCCGGGCTTAACCTTTAGCAACGAGTTGATTTCCCGTGATGAAGGTTCGCACTGTGAGTTTGCCTGCTTGCTTTACAAAATGCTGAGCAAACGCCTAAGTTCTGATGCCGTTCTCAAGATCATCACAGACGCGGTTGAGATAGAAAAAGAATTTGTTACTGATGCTTTGCCGGTTAACCTGATTGGTATGAACGCCAAAATGATGGGCCAGTACATAGAGTTTGTTGCCGATAGATGGTTAGGCGAACTGGGTTACGAAAAACATTATGGCGCAAGCAACCCTTTCGACTTTATGGAAATGATATCGCTGCAAGGGAAAACCAACTTTTTTGAAAAGCGCGTTGGCGATTACCAGAAAAGCGGTGTGCTAAATAGCGCCGAAAGCAAAGCGTTTTCGCTCGACGAAGATTTTTAGGCCAGTATCAAGTAGTTAGTATCAAGTATCAAGATGCTATTATTTGTAGAGCCCTGAACCATCGGTTAGTAAAAAAGTCTTGCTACTTGATACTAGCTACTAAATACTAGAAAATAACATATATAACATAAACATAAGTTGGTAAGGGTTTTGCTGCCCGATATCAACTACTAAATACCAATAATCATGCTTGTAGTAAAAAGAGACGGTAGAAAAGAGTCGGTAAAATTCGACAAGATCACGGCACGTATTGAGAAATTGTGCTACGGGTTTCAACTGGTTGACCCAATTGATGTAGCAAAAAAGGTAATTGAAGGTTTGTTTGATGGCGTAACCACATCAGAACTGGATAACCTTGCTGCCGAAACAGCGGCATCATTAACCACTAAGCACCCCGATTATGCTTTGCTGGCATCGCGGATAGCGGTATCAAACCTGCATAAAAATACCATCAAATCGTTCTCTGAAACCATGCGTATACTGCATGAATATATTGACCCTAAAACAAATAAAGATGCCTCCCTTATTGCAGATGATGTATGGGAAGTTATCCAAAAAAATGCCGAGCTTTTAGATAGCAGCATTATATATGACCGCGACTTTGGTTTTGATTACTTTGGTTTTAAAACGCTCGAAAAATCGTACCTGCTTAAGGTTGACGGTAAAATAGCCGAACGCCCTCAGCATTTATTTATGCGTGTATCTGTTGGGATACACAAAGAGGATATTGAAAGTGCTATCAAAACTTACCATTTGATGAGCGAGCGTTGGTTTACACACGCTACCCCTACATTATTTAATGCCGGTACTCCAAAACCACAAATGTCATCGTGCTTTTTGTTAACCATGAAAGATGATAGCATTGATGGTATTTACGATACTTTAAAGCAAACTGCAAAAATTTCGCAAAGCGCAGGTGGTATTGGTTTAAGCATCCACAACGTAAGGGCTACAGGTTCATACATCAGCGGTACAAACGGCACCAGTAACGGTATTATCCCAATGCTGCGTGTATTTAATGATACTGCGCGTTATGTTGATCAGGGTGGCGGCAAGCGTAAAGGTGCTTTCGCTATTTATTTAGAGCCATGGCATGCAGATATCTTCCAATTTTTAGATCTGCGTAAAAACCACGGTAAAGAAGAAATGCGTGCCCGCGACTTGTTTTACGCCCTTTGGGTATCTGACTTGTTTATGCAACGTGTTGAAGCCAACGAAGAGTGGAGCCTGTTTTGCCCGCATGAGGCACCAGGATTAGCCGATTGCTTTGGAGCCGAATTTGTTGAACTATACACCCGTTACGAAAGAGAAGGCCGTGCACGCCGTACCATCAAAGCGCAGGAATTGTGGTTTGCCGTATTGGATGCCCAGGTAGAAACCGGTACACCATACCTGTTATATAAAGATGCGGCCAACAGCAAATCAAACCAGCAAAATTTAGGTACTATTAAAAGTTCAAATCTTTGTACCGAAATTATGGAGTATACCGATGCTAACGAGGTGGCGGTTTGTAATCTTGCTTCATTAGCGTTGCCACGCTACATTATCAACGGTGCATTTGATCATAACAAATTATACGATGTTACTTACCAGGCTACTTTAAACCTTAACAAGATCATCGATCATAACTACTACCCTATTAAAGAAGCCGAGTATTCGAACTTACGTCACCGCCCAATTGGTTTAGGTGTACAGGGTTTGGCCGATACTTTTATTCAGCTACGTATGCCGTTTGAAAGCGATGAGGCAAAACAACTGAACAAAGAGATATTTGAAACCATTTATTTTGCTGCCATGACGGCTTCAAAAGACCTGGCTATAAAAGATGGTGCTTACGAAACCTTTCAGGGCTCGCCATTGTCAAAAGGTAAATTCCAGTTCGATCTTTGGAATGTATCTCCGGCCAGCACCCGTTGGGATTGGGAAAACCTGCGCCTGGATGTAATGAACCACGGTGTACGTAACTCACTATTAGTAGCACCAATGCCAACCGCGTCAACATCACAAATATTAGGTAACAACGAGTGCTTTGAGCCATATACCTCAAACATTTACACCCGCCGTGTATTAAGTGGTGAGTTTATTGTAGTAAACAAATATTTATTGCGCGATTTGGTTAACCTTGGTTTATGGACCCCGGCTATGAAAGATAAGATCATCACAGCAAACGGATCTGTACAGGATATTGCAGAAATACCTGCCGATATTAAAGAACTGTACAAAACAGTTTGGGAAATAAAAATGCGTAACATTATTGATATGGCTGCCGATAGAGGTGCTTATGTTTGCCAATCGCAATCATTAAACCTGTTCATCAATGCGCCAAACGCATCAAAACTTACTTCAATGCATTTCTACGCATGGAAAAAAGGCTTAAAAACAGGTATGTACTACCTGCGTACACAAGCAGCTTCGCAAGCTGTTAAGTTTACGGTTGAAAACCAGGGAGGATCTAACATGGAGCCGGTTATTCCAGAACATGTAGACCAAATGGTTGATAACGTACCAGAAGGCCCAAGCTGCTCTATGGAAGAAGGTTGCGTTACCTGTTCTGCATAAGTTTTTGGAGCAAGGATAGAAAGATAAAGGATCAAGGACTGAAAAGTCTGTTAAGTCCCATGAACTAAGGTTCATGGGACTTTTTGATTCATGACTTTTTAGATAAAGGATACTCCGATGAAGGATTTTTATCGGGGTATCAGGTAGGATTTATATTTAATGACATTTATATTTTATTAATGATATCAACATTGCCTACTTTCGTTTCAGTAAAAGTTATGGCTATGAACTATCAACCATAAGCCATTAACCAGAATACATGCACCCAAAACACGAGATCATCCGTTGCGAACGCTGTGAGGCCCCTTTTGAATGTAAAGCCAATTCATTCACCAAGTGCCAGTGCAGTACCGTGCAGCTTACCCTTAACGAAGTGCAGTATGTGAGCGAACTTTATGAGGGATGCCTTTGCGCCAGTTGCCTGTTGGTTGTTCAGCGGGAGTATAATGTAGGGATAGGGTTAGTTTAGTGTTGATAGTGTAAAAAGGCCCGATAGCATTTTTTATGGAGGCCATCAATTCCATCAGCATCCCTAAAAAACAATATCTTAGCGCCAACCGGGATAATAACCTCACCGGTTAACTATGGCCGCTATCAGCATAAAACAAAAACCACACATACAACAGGTTGATTATATAAGGGCGATAGCTTCATTGGCTGTCGCGTTGTTTCATTTGGGTGGTAAAACGCTGCCTGTTTTAAATTATGGCTGGCTGGGGGTGTACATGTTTTTCTTGCTCTCGGGCTTTATCATCTGTTGGGCCATACCCGAAAATTATACCTGGCGATTAAGCGGGCGTTTTGTTCTGAAGCGTATTATCCGTATAGAGCCGCCGTATATCATTTCTATTTGTATCGCTATTATTGTAAATTTCTTGTGGGTGCAGCATTACAAGCCCGATTGGATAAACGCGCTTTGCCATTTAGCTTACCTGAACAGCTTTTTGGGGCAACCATACCTTAGCCCGGTTTATTGGACGCTGGGCATCGAGTTTCAGTTTTACCTGTTTGTAGCTTTATGTTTTCCTTTATTTACCCGCAATTGGGGGCAATGGCTTTTATTGGTGCTAAGTGTTTTAGCTGTATTTATAAAAGTACCGGGTGCAAGCCTGGTAAATAGCTTCCCGGTATTTGCGTTGGGTGTTTTGTATTACCTATACCTGGTAAAGGGTAAAAGCTTAAAAGGAACGCTTATTTTAGGAGTATTAATAGCTGTATGCAGCTATTATGCTGTTGGTATACCGCAAACTTTGGCTGCACTATTTTCCCTGGGTTTGTTATTGTTGCCATTAAAAAAACACCCGTTTATATCGTTCTTCTCCCGGATTTCCTTTTCACTTTATTTAACACATGATATGATAGGCAGCCACCTGGTGGTTTATCTCGGCACGCATCTGCCTAAGCTGTTGTTTTTTAAAGGAATAGAGTTTTTAACCGGCATTGGGGTAAGTATTTTATTTGCCTGGTTGTTTTATCGGTTAATTGAAATGCCTTGTTTAAAACTATCAAAACGGATAGTTTATAAAGCTTAGTAAACAAGGCAGGTTGTTATATCATCTTAGTGTAACATGTACATTACAATTTGTGTTTTAGCAAAAAAATAAAGGTTTAGCCTGTAACATTTGAAGTATTTTCGCCTCCAATTACCAAAATAAAACTAAATGAAACGTTTTTACATACTTATAGCATTTTTCTGTTTTGCACTTTCGGCTAAGGCCCAGTTTGGTGTGGGCGGCGGCGGACCAAATATTGTTGGTCGTATTTCGGGTACCGTTATCGATTCGGCTACAAAAAAACCAATGGATTATACTACCGTTGGCCTTTACCGCAGCGGCGGTAAATCGCCCATAAACGGTGTGTTAACCGACGAAAAAGGAAACTTTAAAATTGACAATATAAAACCAGGAGCCTATAAACTGGTTATTTCCTTTATCGGCTATCCATCAAAAACTATAGATCCGGTTACTACAACTGCATCAAAGCCAGATAATAAGCTGGGTAATGTTTTTATATCGCCGGGAGCAAAGTCATTGGCAACTGTTAACGTTGTTGGCCAGGCACCGCTTATTGAAAACAAGATTGATAAAATTGTTTATAATGCCGAAAAAGACCTTACTGCTGCCGGTGGTAACGCTACAGATGTACTACAAAAAGTACCTTTGGTAAACGTAGATATTAACGGTAACGTATCTATCCGCGGAGATCAGAATGTTAAAGTTTTAATCAATGGTAAACCATCCGGCGCTACATCGGCCAGTTTATCTGATGTATTGAAAACCATCCCTGCCGATCAGATCAAAAGCATCGAGGTGGTAACTTCTCCATCGGCAAAATACGATGCAGAAGGTTCTGGTGGTATCATCAACATCATCACCAAACAAAAAAATGTATCGGGCTTTAGCGGTTCGGTAAGTGGTGGTGTAGGTACCCGCCAAAACAATGGTAACATCAACTTAAACTATAACAAAAATCGTTTTAGCTTGGGTATTAACGCCGGTGGTAACTTAACCTGGCCGCAAACATCCCTTACTACTTTCGATCAGTTGATCAACACGCCTCAAAGCATCAATGCCAAAGGCGATACTATAAAAGCAGCTAACCTGCATAACCATAACAATACCACAAGCCGTATTAAAAGGCATGGCGCTATTGGTTCTGTAACGGCAGGTTACGAGTTTAATGCCTTTAATAGCATTAACAGTACCTTCAGACTTAACGATGGTGGCTTTAACACCGACGGAAGCGGTAACTATAACAGAACGCTTAATGGTGTTCCGTTGAGCTATACCGGTATCACTACCTCACATAATCATTTTGAAGGTTTTGACTGGAGTGTTGATTACACCCACAAATTTAAAAAAGAAGGTCACGAGCTGATCTTTTCGGGGCAGTGGAGCCATAGCATTGTAACTACCGATTATACCAACTTATTTACAGCTGTAAACCCAAGTCAGGCCGGCGATAACAACGGCAAAAACAACGAATACACTTTCCAGGCCGATTATACTTTGCCTGTAAATAAAGTTTTAAAAGTTGAAGCCGGTGGTAAAACGATACAACGCCGCATTAATAGTAATTACGATGTGTTTAACACAGACGACGCTGGTAACAATCCGGTTAGGGATGATATAAACTCTAACTTGTACGATTATAATCAAAATGTATATGCCGCTTATACAGTATTAACATTTACATTGCCAAAAAGCTATTCGATACTGGCAGGTGGGCGTGTTGAAAATACCCGTATAAAAGGCGATCCGCAAAATCCTTTCCTTGATGCAGGCAGCGCCGGTTTTCAAGATCTGCAAGCTTTTACTTCAAGCTATACCACTTATATACCAAGCTTAACTATTCAAAAGCAATTTGGCTCACAAACCATAAAGCTATCATATAGCAAACGTATCCAAAGGCCAAGCTTACAGTTTTTAAACCCGTTCATCAACCGTAGTAATGTTCAAAGCCAAACCGTGGGTAACCCTAATTTATCTCCGGAAACATCACAAACTGTGGAGTTGAACTATAACACATTTGTAAAATCATCGGTGTTAAACTTTTCTGTATACTACAAAAAAACCAATAACCTGATTGAAGGTATTGCTTCACCAATAACTGAGGCTATTGGTAAGGATACTATACAAGGCACCCGTACTACCTACTCAAACGTGGGGCGTAACAATTCATTTGGTGCAAGTTTCTTTGGATCTATAAACCCTGTTAAGGCGTTAACTATACGTGCAAGCATCAATGCTTTCACGTACAGCCCAAGTCCGCAGGGTGTGTTTGTTGATAATTCATCGGCAACAGGTACTTACCTACAGTACTCGGCTTTCGGAAGCGCGTCTTACCAGTTCAGCCACAATGTTTTGGCAGAGTTGTTTGGATTTACCAATTCATCACGCAGAACCATCCAGGGTACTAACCCTGCGTTTGGTATCTACGCGTTTGGTATCAAAAAACAATTCCTTGATAAAAAATTGGCTATCGGCTTTAACACCGTGCAGCCATTTGCCAGGGATAAACATTTTGATCAAAGCATCAAGAGCCCAACGTTGGTACAAACCAGCTCAACCGCGTTCCCTTTCCGTTCGTTTGGTTTAACGTTTAGCTACAGCTTTGGTAAACTAAGCTTCAGTAATCCGCAACAGAAAAAGGGTGTAAACAACGACGACCTTAAACAAGGCGATCAGGGTGGAGGCCAGGGCGCTGCACCAGCAGGGGGAAGATAGTATCAAGTAGTTAGTAATAAGTATTTTTGAAAATAGCAGAGCCGGGAGAGTTGATCTTCCGGCTCTTTTTTTGTTACATTGAGGTTGTGGTGATAACCTGGAAAAATGGTAATGGCATCTTAAAAAAAGATCGTCATTGCGAGTGACAACCAGGGGTACTCGTGTCTTGTTACTTGATACTAACTACCCGCTACTATTCTTCCTCCACATCAATCCCTATCTGTTTAAGCAATAACGAGGCATTAAAGGTTTTGCACTCGCCATGTTTTATCTTGTAGTCAAACAGCATTTCGCCGTTTTTTACCTGTATGTCAAAGTAGAAGTTGCGCACATAGTTGGGGTATTTGTCTTCCAGCCGGGCAATTTGCAGATCGTGGGTGGCTACCATACCTACCGCATTTTTACGAATCAGTTGCTCTATCACGGCTTTAGAGCCAAGGTATTTATCAACCGAGTTGGTGCCGCGCAGCATCTCATCTATCAGGAAAAATATCTTGGGTTCGTTCTCTACCGCGGCCAGCAGCATTTGCAGGCGATCGAGCTCGGCCTTAAAGGTGGAGGTGCTTTCGTTTAATGAATCTTTGATACGCATATAGCTGATCATGGTGATAACTGATACACGCATGCTTTTGGCGCACACAGGAGCGCCGCAAAGCGCCAGTACGGTATTTATACCTATGGTGCGTAAAAAGGTGCTCTTGCCGGCCATATTAGATCCTGTGATGATATCTACCTTGTGCGTGTCTTCCAGTTCGTAATCATTTTCTATACGTTTGGCGGCATCAATAAGCGGGTGGGCCAGTGATTGGGCTATAAGGGTATATCCCGGTTTATCGTCAATTTGAGGGAAAGCCCAGTTGGGGTAGTTAACAGCCAGGCCGGCTAAACTTACCAGCGACTCAAACTCGGCAATTACATCAAAGGCGGCTTCCAGGCTTTGGTTGTTCTGGCGTTTCCAGTTTTCAATGGCTATAACCTGCCTGATGTCCCACAAAAAAAACAGGTTAAGTACAAAGCCAACTATCATATTTAAATGATAATTAAGCTTATTAATAAGGTTGGCCAGTTCTTTTATTTTGTTGGATGTTTGGCTGGTTTTTAATGCCTGGGCCAGTGAGCTATTGTAGGTTGCCTGCCATTGTTCGTCTTCAATGTGTTTAAATACATCGGCATAATTGGCCAAAGTACTCCCAATTTTACCGGCTATCATATCGGCCTTGCTAATGTACATGGCTTTAGAGAATACAATGCCCATATTAACAATGCCTATTGCAATGGCCGCCAGTTTGGCTTCCGGAATAAACCAGGCCAGTATCAGCGTAGCAGTAAATAAATACGGCGCCAGTTTGGCGTATAGTGCAAGCCATTTTTCGCCGGGCATATCAAGGGGCAGGTGCAGGTATTTGAACAGGTTTTTAAGCTGATTTACATCCTGTTGAATGGCAAATACCAGGCGGGTTTGTATTTCCAGTTTCCAATCGTCTTTGTCGGCTATTTCTTTTATCGCCTGTTGCCGGGGCAAAATAACTTCCTGGGGTGCGGGTTTATCAAACCAGCTGGCAAGCTTACTGTTGCCCGTTGAGGTAGCAGTACGGTTTACCAGCTGATAAAGCGTGGCACTGCCAAAAATATCCAGATCGGCGGTGTAAAAATGTTTCTCGTTGGCAAAGCGGGCGCCATCGTTATAAATATTGGCACGGGTTTGTATGCTGGCAATTTCGTTAAGGTTTACCTTTTGCAAGTCGTCATAATATTGTTTCTGCTTTTCGAACCTGCTTTGGCGCGATACCAGCCAGGCAAAAGCGAAAACCAATACCACAAAAGCAGCAGCTACTATGGTAAAGTTGTCTTCGTGTACGGCAACACTTATAGCAACAACTATTAAGGCAAAAATGCTGAGCCGCATAAGCGAATAAGTATTGGCCAGCTTTTTATATTTGATAGCCTCCTGCTGTGCTGCATCGGCGCGTTGGGTGTAATTTGTGATAATGTGCTGTTCCATTTTTTGTAACAAAAATTTGGGCTAAATAAACACATATATTTTAAATAAACGTTTATTTGTTTCAGATATGAAGATCACATTTTTAACCGTTGGCAAAACAGAGGATGCTTACCTAAAAGAGGGCATAGATAAATATGTAAAGCGCCTGAAGCATTACACCAAACTGGAATTGGTTGAGATCAACGAGCTGAAAAATACCAAAGCACTTACCGCCGATCAGCAAAAATCAAAAGAGGCCGAGTTGATCCTTAAAAAAATAACCCCGCTGGATTTTGTTATTTTGATGGATGAGAAAGGCAGCGAATATACATCTACCCAGTTTGCGGCGTATATCAACAAAAAAGAGATCAGTACATCGGCAAACCTTATCTTTATTATTGGCGGCCCTTATGGGTTTGATACATCGGTATATCAACGTGCTAATGATAAGATCTCGCTATCGAGAATGACGTTTTCGCACCAGATGGTGCGCCTGTTTTTTGTAGAACAGTTATACCGGGCTTACACCATAATGAAAGGTGAGCCATATCATCACGAGTGACTAATTTGAAGATGTGTTAATTTGAAGATGGGCAATGGCTACAGAAATGAATTTATGATTAAGTGGGTCATTTTCAAATCTTCAAATTAACACATCTTCAAATTATTCCCCTACCTTTGCGCCATGGGTCACGATCATTCACATTCGCACGGCGGGCATCATCATCATGATCATGCGCCTAAATTAGATCATTTGAACACCGCGTTCATTATCGGGATTATTTTAAACTCGATATTTGTGGTTGTTGAGGCCCTGGCCGGTTTTTTCACTCACTCTTTATCATTATTAACCGATGCCGGGCATAACCTGAGCGATGTTGCCTCGTTGGCTTTGGCTTTACTGGCTTTTAAACTGACTAAAGTAAGCGCCAATAGTAAATATACATACGGCTATAAACGGTCGACCATTATAGTATCCTTTTTTAACGCGGTGATTCTTTTTGTTGCGGTCGGATTTATTGTTTACGAAGCCATTATGCGTTTCATGAACCCCGAAATTGTTTCGGGAGGTACCATGGCCTGGGTGGCTTTTATAGGTATTGGTATTAACGGCTTTACTGCCTGGTTGTTTGTAAAAGATAAAGATACCGACCTTAACGTAAAAGGTGCTTACCTGCACATGGCTGTTGATGCTATTGTATCTTTTGGTGTAGTAATATCGGGCGTTATCATCTATTTTACCAAAATTTACTGGATAGATAGCGTAGTGAGTATTATTATTGCCGTTGTGATATTACGTGGCACCTGGAGCCTTTTAAAAGATAGTCTGCGCCTGGAAATGGACGGTGTACCTGCCGAAATGGACCTCGAAAAAATTAAAGCCGAGCTGATGAAAGGCAAAGGCGTTGTTGATGTGCACCACATGCACGTATGGGCGCTTAGCACCACCGAAAATGCCTTAACCGCTCACCTGGTAATAAAACCCGAAGCTATAGCCGATTTTGATGCCATTAAACACGATCTGCGCCATCGACTGGAACACATGGAGATTAACCATAGTACCTTTGAGCCCGAATTTGCAGATGAGAAGTGTAAGCAGGTAGATTGCGCGTAGGTAGTAGTAGAAGCTATGTCTTACCCTATCAACTTTAAAAATATCCACCCAGAAGTTGATTTTTATTCAGAATTAGATGCTGCTCATAGAAAAGCCGAAGATTATTTACTCGGCTTTAAATGGTGTGCCGAAATAAAAGATTGTTTTCTTTATTATAACCTTGGCGAAATATTTTCTATTTTTCTCTTTGAAATAGAAAATACGCAAAGTGCCGGGGATCGTTTTCTATGGATTATAGTTGGCGATATCCCTTCGATGTATCTGGATATTTACGGCACCAAATCAACGGTTGAAGTTGTGGAAGATTATATAAAATTAGCCGCGGATTGGATTGTTAATGTTAGAGCGCGGAAATCGGTTGAGGATTGTTATCCTTTTGATGCAGAGCCCAAAATTGAGTTAGCGAATCTTTTAGCAAAGAGAATAGCTTTTATGAAGGATGCATTGCTCAATAATATGGATGAAGTCGCACTTCATATCAATGCTTAACATACTTATCACCTTATGAACAAAACCAAGGCTTTAAATATTATTTCTGTTATTTCAATGTTGGAATTGCTTGTAAGTGTTGCATGGCCAGCATACATTATTGGTACTCGTAACGTGGGCCTGGGTATATTTGGGATTGGTGCTATCGCAGCCATTTTAGTTATTTATTATCTGATTTTTATTGTGTTTGTATCGAGGTACTCTAAAAGGGAGCCTGAAAAGCAGAATATAGGCTTAGTGGTTCTTTTGAATATGTTGCCTTTTATATTCATGGGTTTTCTTTATTTGTTTGGATGATGATGAATTTAATTTTCCTATTTTAACGCTCATTATATAACCTATCATGAGCACCTCTAACAGAAGAAAATTTATAACCACAACCGTTACTGTAGCTGCAGGGGCGGTTGCCGCATCAGCAATGCCAATGGCACATGTAAAAGAAGAATGGCCGGTAATACATCACGTGTTTTTCTGGCTTAAAAACCCGGGCTCGGTTGAAGACCGGGATAAGCTGGTTGCCGGTGTTAAAACCCTATCAAAAATAGAGACCGTACGCAAACTGCGTGTTGGTGTAGTAGCCAGTACCGAAAAACGCGATGTTGTGGATAACAGCTGGGCAGTATCCGAACTGATGTTCTTCAGCGATCTTGCAGGGCAGGCTACTTACCAAACTCACCCCATCCACCTGGAGTTTATTAAAAACTGCAGCCATCTTTGGGAAAAGGTTATCGTTTATGATGCTGTGGAAGCGTAGGTGTCAATGACAACACTAACAACACTATAAAATAGAACTAATAAGAAAAGCCCCGGCAAACCAGGGCTTTTGTACTTTGTAGTAAAATACTTATGCTTTTTTAGCAGGTGCTTTTTTGGCTTTTGCTTTTGGAACTTCGGCAACCGGCTCGGCTTCTGCAGCAACAGTTTCAACAACAGGTTCTTCGGCAACAGGTGCTTCTGGCGCAGGTGCCTGGGTTGGATCGGCCTCGTTAAACAACGGTAACTCTTTAAGTAGATGGAACCAGGTAAGGATCTTTTTCATATCCGAGGCGTATACTTTCTCCTCGTCGTGCTCTGGTGCTACTTCGTAAAAGAAGGCGCGCATTTTTTTGCCATCGGCTTTGGCATCCGGAACGTTTGCAGCAGCTTTCATTTGCTCAAAAACGTCTGTTAACCTAATGTCGTCATCTACACCAAAAATGGTGATCTCGCTCAGCGCAGCTAATTTAGCTGTTGAAAGGTTGGCTACCAGCTTGTTTTTTTGAGCATCAAGACTCTCCAGTACATAACCGGTTTTGTTTTGTGCCAAAGCCCGCCATAAACCCGGTTTGCCCGATACGGCTACAATTCCTTGTAAATTCATTTGTTTTATTGGTTGATCAGGTTGACCAGGTGAGTGGTTGAGTTAATTAAAACCTAATCAACCACTCACCTAATCAACCAATAACTTAATCTTCTATTACTTCGATTGTTAAAATTTTATCGCCCTGGCGAATTGCGTCAACTACATCAACGTTTTCGATAACTTTACCAAACACAGTGTGGTTACGATCTAAGTGAGCGGTATTTGCACGGCTATGGCAAATAAAGAATTGTGAGCTGCCGGTGTTACGACCTGCGTGAGCCATTGACAACACACCACGATCGTGGTATTGATTTTCGCCGGTTAATTCGCAATCAATTTTGTAGCCTGCGCCACCAGCACCTGTACCGGTTGGATCGCCGCCTTGTACCATAAAGTTAGGGATAACGCGGTGAAATATAACGTTATCATAAAAGTTTGATTTGGCTAATTTTTTGAAGTTAGCTACGGTATTTGGGGCATCATTGTCGTAAAATTCTACGGTCATGTCGCCTTTTTCAGTTTTGATTATTGCTTTGCTCATTTCTTTGTTTTTTTAAAAACAGTTGGCAAAGGTAATGATTTGAGGTGAAAGGGAAAAGGATTTTAGAGGCAAAAGGTTAAAGGCGAAAGGTAAAGGGTAATGCGATTAAAAGCTAAAATCTCAAGGATAAAAGATGGAAATCATATCGTAATACATTCCCTGTTTATTCGTTACATTTGATAATCCACATCATCTAAATAATTTCGAATAGTGATTAAACATCAGCATAAATACCTTTCACCTTTCACCTTTCGCCTTTCACCTGTTTTGTTACTTTTTGCCTTTACCCTTTTACCTATCTTAACAAGGGCTGCCTCTATTCTTATTCCTATGGATGATGAGCAAAAGGATCACCTTAAATCGTATGGTATCGCTTTCCTCGCTTTAAAAAACGGCGAGGAAGTTGATTGGCTGCTTAACTACCGTGGCGGTAGTTTTATGATGAAGTATAACCAAAAGATGGAGGAGGAGTGCAAAATTAGGGGGGTAAGCTACCAGGTGCTGGCCGATGCCAAGGTGGATCAGATTGTTGCAGAGGTAAGTGATCCATCGGTAAATATGGACATGGTAAAGTTGGAGAAGGCACCCAAGATGGCTGTTTATTCGCCAAAAAATAAACTGCCCTGGGATGATGCCGTAACGCTGGTTTTAAAATATGCCGAGATCCCTTACGATGTGGTTTATGATGAGGAAGTGATTAAAGGCGATTTGCCTAAGTACGATTGGCTGCACCTGCACCACGAGGATTTTACTGGTCAGTACAGCAAGTTTTACGGCGCTTTCCGTTTTGCGCAATGGTATAACGATGATGTAAAAGGGCAGGAGGCGCTGGCACACAAACTGGGCTTCAAAAAGGTATCGCAAATGAAACTGGCCGTAGCCAAAAACATCCGCGACTTTTGTGCCGGTGGGGGCTTTTTGTTTGCCATGTGCTCTGGTACCGATACGTTTGATATTGCCCTGGCATCGGCAAATACAGATATTTGCGAACGAATGTTTGATGGCGATGCCGCCGACCCGGACGCTCAATCGAAGCTTGATTTTACCCAAACGTTCGCATTTCAGAACTTTACGCTGGATATGAACCCCGTATCGCACCAGTTTAGCAATATTGATGTAACTACTACCCGGCAGGTAGAACGCTCGCGCGATTTTTTTACACTGTTTGATTTTTCGGCCAAATGGGATGTGGTACCCAGTATGCTCACCCAGGATCATGATAAGGTTATAAAAGGCTTTATGGGTTTAACTACCGCCTATAACAAAAACATGCTAAAGCCCGGCGTTACCATTATGGGCGAAATGAAAACCGGAAACGAGGCCCGCTACATCCACGGCGAATACGGCAAAGGCCAATGGACCTTCTACGGCGGCCACGATCCCGAAGACTATCAACACGCCGTAGGCGACCCGCCAACAGACCTGAAACTGCACCCCAATTCGGCAGGCTACAGGCTGATCTTAAATAACGTATTGTTCCCGGCAGCGAGGAAGAAGAAACAGAAAACTTGATCGGGTGCGGGTTTCGGGTTTCCTGGATCGGGTATAATTACTTGGCAAGTTTAGGCAGTTTGTTGCGAGGTTCTGGTTAGGGGGGGCGGATATAATTATCCTGACTGGCAAGTGTGATTTTTTACAATTGCGAAACTGACAACAGGCAACCCGACCCCGGCAACCCGCAACCCAATTAATTATAAAACGTCCAGCTTACGCCAAATTTTAGCAGGTGATCTTGTTGGGGGTAGCGGTTTACGGTGTAATAGCCCCTGCTTTGCAGGCCCTGGTTGGCGTAATCATACATCAGGAACAGGTTGGTGCGTTGTAGTGTGGCTTTAAAATATACCGATGCTACGGGGTACGATGAGAAGGTAATATCTGGTCCGTTATAAAACTGACCGATGCCTACCGCGTATGATGGCGCCACGTAAGGCGTGTTGTACCTTACACTTACCCCAAAGTTTGATTTAAGTACATCAAAAAACGTTTTGCTAACATACAAATTACTGTAGGTATACAACTCTGGCGTGCGCAACACTGATTGATAATCTGTTTTTTGGTAAACAATATAGTTATCAAAATGCAGGTTATGGTAGGTAAGGTTTTTACCTATGCTTACCTTAAGCAGGTTAATATCGTTACTTAACTGAGCCGGATGAGCATCAATACCGCCTGGCTGCGCGGTAAAGTACAGGTAACCGGTTATTAAAAAGTATTCGGCCTTTATATCAAGCTGTAAAGGATTATTGATATAGTTGAACGATGCGCTGGTAGTTTTTTGTTTATCAAAACTGTTATGGAAAATATAGTGGTTGCTTATCCAGTTGGTATAAATAAGGGGCGGAGTACTGTTTTGAGAGTAAGCTTCCAGGATAATTTTGCCGGCTTTGTTACCACCAGCCAGGGTAAGGCGGGCACCATAATAGTAATCGCCAAAATCCCGGCCCTGGGCAATTTGCCTAAAGTCGGCATCAAGGCCAATACGGTCGCTAAAGCGATAGCCTAACTTGGCTTTAAGCGTAATATCCTGAAATGTGTTGTTTTGAACCTTGTTTTGATGAAGGTACTGATAACCATATTGGTTAAGGGTGGTATCGCTTACATATTGGGCATAGTTATACAGGTCATGTACCAGGCCCAAGTCAAGTTTAACCTCGTTCTTCACAAATTTTACCGATTTACTGCGCAGATAAAAGCTGTACGAGAACTCATTTTGAATATGCGTAACTACCAGCGAATCGCGCGATCGGTTACTGCTGTAGTAATAATCTGGGAATACGTTGTAGGTATCGGGCTGGTTAGTTTGCAGGTAGTTATACTTGCTGCTTTGCGCAAACAGGGTATAGGCTACCCTTTGGGTTGGTAATATTTTGGCGTTTGCTTTCCCTTTGCTCAGGCTATCAATACGGCCCAGGTAATAAAACTGTTTAATGTACAGACTTTTATCGCCCCAGTTTTCGTAACTGTAGGGCAGGCGAACGTTCGCCGAGTTTTTGAAAAACAGGCTATTGGGCTTGGTATAAACCGAATCGTTTAGGATAGAGCCTGTTTCGGGTGCCTTTAAATTGTTGTATATAACATTGGCCAGCAGGTTGTACCGTTTGCTTTTTGATTGATACCAGGTAAACAATGCCGCGTTTACATCGCTTACATTTTGCTGTAAAACGTTGCTTGTGCTGTAAAAACCCCGCGAACCGTTAAAATTGAGGTTAAAACCCACATTCCAGTTTGGCTTTATATTTTGGGTGTGTATTATTTTAAACACCTGCTCGGCCGAACTGCCGAAAGCATTAAATAGCGATAGGTTGCTAAAAGCCACCCTGGCATTATAATATTTAATATCCTGGGGCTTTAGGGCGTACACATCTAACGCGTGCAGCCCCGTTGAAAAACCAATTGTTTGGTCGGGTTCAAAAAGCAACGACCGTTGCGATACCCCGTCGTAACCCAGGCTAATGCGCGGATGTTTGGGGTCGAGCAGCGGACTATAGTTGTTTTCGAAATTATACAGGCCCGTATCAAGCGCGAAGGTTTGGGTACTGTCGCTCAAAAAACGCTCCATAGTAACGCGTATAAACTTGGCGCTAAATACCACCGAGTCTCTTTTATTGTCTTCCTTTTTGCGCAAGCTATCCAACAATTCATCATCGGTAACTTTTTTCTCGGTACGGGCCGTATCCCGGGTAGAGAGCGGCTTTGCATGGTTTATTTGCCCGTATTGCGCAAAAGCTGATTGTACACCAAGGCACATCAGCAACAATAAAATATATTTAGCCTTTTTACGCATTAATTACCTGCTATCAGATTTTTGAGGATGAGGGTAAGCTTTGGTTCGGCCTCCTCGGCAACTCTTATAATTTCTTCTAATGATACCGGCTCCAGCACATCGGTAAAGCCCTCGTCTGTTAATACCGATATGGCAAAAACGGGTATGCCCATATGGTTTGCAACAATAACTTCGGGTACGGTACTCATGCCAACAGCGTCGCCGCCAATTATTTTTAAATAAGTGTACTCGGCCTTGGTTTCTAAATTGGGGCCGGTTACAGCAACATAAACTCCTTTATGGCAGGTAATATTGTTTGCCGCAGCAATACTTAAAGCTTTATCAATTAATGTACGCTTGTATGGCTGGCTCATATCCGGAAAACGGGGGCCAAGTTCCTCATAATTACGCCCAACAAGCGGGTTTTGCGGTTGCAGGTTAATATGATCGGCAATAACCATTAGGTCGCCCTTTTTAAAGTTGGAGTTTAATGATCCGCTGGCATTTGAAACATACAGGGTTTTAATACCCAGGTATTTCATTACCCTAACGGGGAAGGTGATCTGTTGCATATTGTAGCCCTCGTAATAATGCAAACGGCCCTGCATAGCTACCACCTTTACGCCACCAAGCGTACCAAATATTAATTTGCCCGAGTGAAACTCTAAGGTAGAGATAGGAAAATCGGGGATGTTGGAGTACATCAGTTGTTTTTCAACTACTATTTCCTTAACCAGGCCACCCAGACCTGTGCCTAAAATTATACCCACTTCGGGTTCAAAATCGCCTATACGGTTTTTAATATACCGGGCGGTGCTTTCAATGTTGTCTAACATATTCGGTTACTAAATTATCAAACTGCTGTTTGCCGTTGTTTAAAAAGCTAATACCTATTGGCAATACCAAAACGGGCAGTTTTTTTATGGCCGGTTGCAATTCCTGTTCCCCTAAACGCTGCGCATCCTTTTCTGTTGTGATGATCAGTTTTTTTTGTGATGTGCAGGCAAAAAAATCATCGGCAAGTTTACTGATATTTTTTAAGCTAAACTGATGATGGTCGGGATAATTGTGATGATTAACATGGCCGCTAAGCTTTTTTAAGTGCGCTAATAAAGGTGCGGGATTGGCAATGCCTGTAAGTACAAACACGGTGGTATGCTCATCAATGTTTTGGTAAACAGTTGCGCCATCCATATTATGCAGGGGCAAATAGGTTATAGCTGTAAAAAATACCTGCTGATGAGCGAATGGTTTTATACGTTTAATAATCCTTGCCCGTTCGTTGTCCTCTAATGTCGTCGGGCATTTGCTTATAATGATCATATCGGCCCTTTTACGCCCATTGAATGATTCTCGCAGGTTACCGGCAGGCAGCAATAAACGCGGCTCGCTTAGCCTGCCATAGTCAAACAATAAAATACTGAAGCCCGGTTTAAGTGCACGGTGCTGATAGGCATCATCTAAAATAATGGGGCGATTTTTATATTTTAACCTTTCAATGCCTTCAACCCGCTTCTCGCATACAGCCACGGTAATATCCGGAAACTTGCTTTTAAACTGGGCTGGCTCATCGCCAATAGCCGAAGCATTTGGAGGGGTATCGGCTAATAAAAATCCTTTGGTTTTGCGGCCATAGCCCCGGCTAAGTGTAGCCAGCTTATACTGGTCTTTAAACAGGCGGATAAGGTACTCTGTCATGGGGCTTTTACCTGCGCCGCCAACATCAAGGTTGCCCACCACTATAACAGGCAGATCAAATGAGGTGCTTTTAAAAAATCCTGCATCATAACACCGGTTACGGATAATAACCACCAGGCCATAAATGAGCGAGAAGGGAAATAGAAGCCAGCGCAGGTATTTCATATAATTTTATACCCCTTTCTCTGCACCGTCATTACGGGTACCCACCAGTGATACCTGGAAAAAACAGTAATGACGTGGTTGCAAATGGGTAGTTGTGGACGAAATAATAATGGGGGCCTCTCTAAAAAAGTGGTGGGAATGTGCGATTCCCCTCTCGAGAGGGGCGGAGGGGTGTGTTTATGTACGCGCAATGAAACGCGGAAAAACACACCCCTGCCACCGCGCTTCCCATCCCGCCCCCTCTCGAGAGGGGAACAAAACGGTGAAGACTCTAATTGTATCTCGTGCATTAGGAATTTAAAAAACTGATAGTCAATAGCTTAAAATTGTATCATTGCGAGGTGTCAAGCAATCCCCGATAGGTAGATCGGGCATGCAATTCAACTCTTTAAGTTGAGGATTGCTTCGTGCCTCGCAATGACGTTTTTATTCATGTATTTAAGAAACAACAAATCTAAATATTTAAACCCCATTTTAATAACTTAGTCTTTCAACAGCATACCGCCATGAAACTCAAACTCCTCGCCATCTTCACGCTCATCACTACCGCCGCCTTTGCCCAAACCGATAAAAAGCTTACTACCCAATTACAGGAAACCATAAAAGGTTTTCACGGGCAGGTTGGCATCTACGCGCAAAATCTTAAAACCGGTGAAACGGTTGCTATTAATGCCGATACATTGTTCCCTACGGCCAGTATGATTAAGGTAAGCATTCAGTGTGGGGTGATGGATAAGATAGAAAAGGGTGAGCTGCATTATAACCAAAAACTGGTTTACCGCGATTCGCTTTTATATGGAGGTGAGGATATTCTGGGCTCTTTTAAAGATAAGGATACCGTGCAATTGAGTAAAGTAGCCATGCTGATGATAACCATGAGCGATAATACAGCCAGCCTGTGGCTGCAAAAACTGGTTGGCGGCGATTATATTAACAACTGGCTGCAACAAAACGGTTTTAAAGTGATGCGGGTAAACTCGCGGGTGGCAGGGCGCGAGGCTATCCGCAAAATTTATGGTTGGGGAGTAAGTACACCTTACGAGATGTGCCGCCTGTTTACCATGATAAGGCAGGGAACGGCTATAAGCCCTGCGGCCAGCGAACGCATGTATCGCAATATGGGGCGCATTTATTGGGATGAGCACGCGCTATCGCAGATACCACCCTATGTACACACTATATCTAAACAGGGCGCTGTTGATGAATCGCGGTCCGAAACTGTACTGGTTAACGCCCCGCATGGCGATTATGTGTTTTCGATTATCACCAACCATAATACCGATCAAAGCTGGGGAGCCGGTAACGAGGCCGGTTTGCTTATCAAAAAAGTACCGGCCCTGCTGTGGCATTATTATGAGCCGAGCAACAATTGGAAGCCAGCCGATGGTGTAGGCAAGTTTATGTTAAACGAATAAGCTATTATTAAGTAATATTTGTGTTGGGTATGTAGTTAATTGTTTACCGTTTGTTATAATTGGCAATTATATCTACGTGTTAAAACTACACATACCAATTACACCAATTAAATGAAAAAAACACTTGCTCTTTTTGTATTGTTTATACTTTTTATTTCGGTTAAAGCGCAAACTGTAGCCAGCCTATCAGGTACCGTTACCGACCAAAAAAGCCAGGGCATTCCCCGGGCAACCGTTTACCTGCTTAATACCAATTACCATACTATTGCCGATAAGGAAGGTAAGTTTTCGCTTAGTAATCTTATCCCGGGTAATTACATCATCCATATCAGCGCGGTGGGTTATGCTTCTAAAAATCAATCGATTGTATTGACTGGGGCGTCGCAGTTTGTTACCATACAGCTAAAGGACGATAGCAGGCAGTTGGATGAGGTTACCGTTACTGCCCAAAAATACGAAGAGGATGCCCAAAAGGTGCCTTTTAGTATCTCCACGCTATCGGCCAAGCAATTAAAAGATTACGGCATTTGGGACTTGAAAGATCTGACCGCCATCGCCCCCAACCTTAACTCGGCAGGGCCTGGCGATGGGCGTACGGTAAGCGGTATCAGGGGCATTGTTACCACATCGTATGATCCGGCGGTGGCTACTTATGTTGATGGGGTAAATCAATACGGTTTGGATACTTACATCCCTCAATTGCTTGATGTGGATAGGGTAGAGGTGCTGCGCGGTCCGCAGGGAACTTTGTATGGCCGTAACGCCACCGGTGGCGTTATCAATATCATTACCAAACAACCCTCCAACACCTTAAGCGGTTTTGCCGGGCTGGATTTTGGTAACTATGGGCAAGAGCGTTTTACATTGGGCATAAAAGCACCACTGATAAAAGATAAATTGTTTTTAGGCGTGGCCGGTGTTTACTCGGGCTTTAATGGTTTTTATACCAATACGTTTAACAATACCCACTTTGATAAACAACACTTTTTTTTAGGCAACTATTACCTCAAATTTTTGGCCACCTCAAAGCTGGCTTTTACGCTGAATGTTAAAAATTATAACAACCGCAATAACGGGGCATTTGCGCTCGCCGGTTCGCCGGCCGATGCGTTGAGCAAGCCTTACCAGGTAGATCAGAATGCTACCACCAAAATGATTGATAATACCTTTCATGCTTCATTGGCTGTCAACTACTCGGGCCGCGATTTTGACTTTACCTCGCAGTCATCATACCAGGTTAACAACCGGTATTATACTACGCCTATTGATGGCGATTTTTCGCCTATCGATGCCGTATCTGTAGTAAACAACTATGGTGGCGACTGGAATAAAGTGCGTACCGGCATTCAGGAGTTTCGCTTTACCTCACCGGCCTCATCTACATCAAAATTAAAATGGACCGCAGGCGCTTATGGTTTTTACCACTATGCACCTAACAAACAGGGAACCTATTTTGGTGCCGATGCAGCAGCGGTAGGATCGCCGATAAGTAATTTTACCAGCATCAATACCAATATCGACAGAAACTTCGGCGTAGCTGTTTATGGCCAGGCAACCTACACAGTTAGTGATGAGTTTGATATTACCGCAGGTTTGCGTTACGATCATGAACATAAAAAAGAAAGTATAAAAGGCGAGTTTCAGCCAAATGGTGGTGATGCCACTGTTACCCGTTCAGATACTTCATCTTCGGCGAATTTTAAAGCACTCTCGCCAAAACTTAATTTAGCTTATCATTTATCGGCCAATAACAACCTTTATGCCACTTACAGTCGTGGTTTTAGAGCCGGCGGTATTACCGAGTTGGGCTCAGATCCATCATCGCCGCCGCTGTATACTTTTAAACCCGAGTACAGCAATAACTATGAGGTAGGATCAAAAAATAACTTTTTCGATAATAAATTACGAGCCAACATAGCCGTGTTTTATACAAGGGTAACAGATGCGCAAGTGCCAACCCTGATATTGCCGGATGCTATTACTGTTACAAAAAATGCAGGTAAGTTAAGCAGTAAAGGTGCCGAACTGGAGTTGAACGCTACGCCGGTTAAGGGCCTCGAATTTGATTATAATTTTGGCTACACCCATGCCCGTTACACCGATCTGGCTATCGGCAATAACGGCGCGATAGTTGATTTAAAAGGCAACAAACAAATTTATACACCCAATGTAACCAGTATGCTGGCCCTGCAATATGGCTACGCGCTTGGTACCTCACAAAAAATGAGACTGGTAGCCCGCGGCGAATGGCGCTACCTTGGCGATCAGTACTTTGACCTGGCAAACACCATTGAGCAAAAAGGCTACAGTAAATTTAACGCGAGGGTAGGCATCGATACCAAAAACTATAGCTTGTTTTTGTGGGAAAGCAATATTGCCAATAAAAAAGCTATTGACTATGCTTATGATTTTGGCGCAACGCACTTAGGTAACCCACGTACTTATGGTGTATCGTTAATAGCTAATTTTTAGAAGGATAGGTGAATCCCTCATTGCTACCCATTACAAGTTAGAAAACGCTTGTCATTCTGATTACGAAGAATCTATTATCCGCCATGGTTCTTCGCGCGTACAGCAGACGAATAGATCCTTCGTGCCTCCAGGATGACAATTTTAGATGTCATTTTCCGGTCGAAGGTCACGGATTTCACAACTCGCAATATTTTGTTAGATTTTTTTAGACCACTTCTAAAATAAGCTTAAAAGGACAGGGGTAGCCCCTCTTTATTAGCTTTTCATCTTCTTCAACAGGCCTTCAACCACTTTAGGGAAATGAAGGTGCTCCAGTTGCTGACCTTTAAATTTTATCATCTCCAGGTTATCGCCGGGTTCAATTTTAAATTTCGACTGGTGAATAACTTCGCCTTCGTCAAACTGCTCATTTACAAAGTGGATGGTAATACCGCCTTCTTCTTCTCCGGCCGCTAAAATGGCTTTATGTACATTATCGCCGTACATCCCTTTGCCACCGTATTTGGGCAGCAGGGAAGGGTGCAGGTTGATGATTTTGTTGGGGAACGCCTTTAACAACGAACCTGGTACCAACCATAAAAAACCGGCCAGTACAATAAGATCAACCTGGAGGTTTTTCAACAGGCGGATCACATCCTCGGTCTCAAAAAATTCGTGACGGGTAAATATGTGCGATGGAACTTCAAAATTGTCGGCACGTTGCAATACATATGCCTGCGGGTTGTTGGTAAGTATCAGTACAACTTCGGCTTCGGCATTGCGTTTAAAATGCTCCATAATTTTTTGAGCGTTTGAGCCCGAGCCCGAAGCAAAAATGGCAATTCGTTTCTTCATTAAAATTTATGCTTTTTCAAAGGTGATGAAGCCAGGCGACTTGTTTTTGTAATGGTTTTATGCATGCCCCCTGTAATTAAATAACAAACTGTTCAATTATACTTCAAATATAAAATTTTACGTATTTTAATTAGTAATTGTTGTGCTTTTTTGCCTTATAAATCCATAACGTACTACACGCCGCTTTTTTGTTGCCGAATAATTGGGCTCCACATCGCCCGTTTGTAATACCAGCGAGTATGTACCCAGGTTAACTATCTGCGTATTGCTAAAAGGCATTTCGGTGCTTTGCTTGCCACCTGCTATGGTATCCTTAGCCACCATATCTGAAGAGAAGTATAGTCTGTTGGGGGTTAACGTCCAGGTGCCTTTGGTGGTTTGGTCGAGGCAATCGAAGTTGGTATAAGAACAGGTATTGTCGGTATTAAAAGTAAAGAATTGCGTTTTCTGGCACGAGTCGTTCAGCGTATCGGGGTTGCCAACCTGTGTATTGCCCAGGTAATTATAAACTTGTATAGATGCCACCTGCCATACGCCGCTGGTAAGCAGGTGCGGAATATTGCTATTATTATCCTTTTTGCACGAGTTACTGAGCAGGTTGATAGCAACTAAACCAAGAACAAGGAATAATGGAAGTTTGTTTTTCATGGAGAGTATACGCGCAAAAATAAAAAATCCTGCTTATTAGTTGTCAATCAGGATGTAATTATAACTCTTTTAGCGGCAAAATATTTTAGAGAGTGTTTGGCTAATGACTTAAGCGGAGGGAAAAGTGCCTGTAAAGCCTTATCCCTTTGATACACTAAAAGATTAATTGGCTATAAATGACCCAGCGGGATACGCGCTTTGTGGAGAAATTAAATGGCCCAACAGCTAAGGAATCGGCATCATCGGGCGCCGGATATTGTACCATATAAAATATAACAATAGCAACACCACTTTTGAAGTATGTTAATTAAATTGCACTATATATTTAACCATGAAAAAGTATATTATCGGACTTATTATAGCTTATACGTTAATTACAATTCCGCAGGTATATGGACAGGGCACGGTTATCCGTCCAATAAATTTCGCGGGTTTAATTGTTGATGCTAAAACTATGCTGCCGGTAGAGGCGGCCAAAATATTTAATGATGATAACCAGCTATTAGGGGTTACGGATAAAAATGGGTACTATAAAATAAAACTGGAGTACAGTAAAACAGGGCCTATTAAGTTTAGCTTAAAAATAACAAAAGGCGGCTTTGCCAGCTTTACACAACGCGAAAACTGGGGCAACCTGCCCGGAGGTACTCAAACTATTATGTATTTTGGATTAAGCCGGCTACCTGGCGCTGGGATACCTTTTTCGGAAGTTTCCAATAGCGCTAACGTGGGAAATTATTTAACTTATAACAATGTATTGCAAAACTTTGCCAAAGTTAAGGAGCAAAAAAACTTTGACGAAAAGTTGTTACTTGCAAAAGCAGGCAACCAAAAGGTGTTTTTAAATATTGAAGATAACTATTACATAGCCAATAACAGCGGATGGATAAAACTGGGCTCTGCCACAGATTCGGTATCTGTTGACCATAAAAAAGCTGTGCCGGCAAACACCTTGAATGATATGGTAAAGCGCAAAGATGTGAAGTGGATGACCCCATTAAATACCCGGGAGAAAGGCTTTGCCATTTATACCAAAGCTGTTAAATAATTTGAAATAGATTTCCCGCACATCGGTGGCAAATACAGTGGTGCCGGTAAGCTGACGGGCTTTATTTTACGTGTATTGTTTGTTTTGCAATAGGGATGGAAATGGATACCGGCCAACGTGGCTAAGGCCTGTGTTGTATAAATGTACAGCCCGGGCCGAAGGCATTGCCATATACAGATGTTTACATTCTCCGGAGAAAACCACAAGCAATTTATTTGTTACTTTACTATATGCCCGTTTTAACTGCCGATAAGCCTGCCATCCCCACTTATACCATGACGCAAAGCACCAGCGCTGGCAACAGCATGATTGAGGTGCGCGAGGTTGATAACCATTGTGGGCAGTTGAGGCTCGATCCGGCTTTTTTGATCCCGCACCGTAAAGATTATTACCTGTTTGTGCTGGTAAAAAGCGGCAGCAACCGCCACTGGATTGATTTTATGCCATACACTATTAAACCCGACACCTTTTACTTTACGGTACCGCAACAGGTGCACCTTAAAGAGCACGCGGGCCCTATGGAGGGATTGATGGCCAGCTTTACAGCCGAGTTTTTGCAGCTGGAAGAGAACCGCGTTTTACAGCTGCTGCCTATAATCCAAAACCCATCGGCCGCGCATGAGTTGCTGCTGAGTAAAAAGGATATGGTTTTTGTGGAAGATACCATGCGCAAAATGCTGGATGAATTTAAGGCCGACGGCAGCTGGCGTAACCAAATGCTTACCTCGTGGCTGCGGGTACTGGTTATATACCTGAGCCGGTTGTATAACGAGCAGTTTAGTGAAACCTGTATAACGCCAAACTACTGCCTGCTTAAAAGCTTCCAGGCCTTAATTGGCGAGTATTACAGCACCCGGCACGATGTTGCCGCTTATGCCGAAAAGTTAAATATAACTCCCGGTTACCTTACCGAAGTTATTAAGCAACAAAGTGGTAAAACGGCTATTACCCACATTCATCAGCGCCTTATTGTAGAAGCCAAGCGCCGCCTTTTACATACAGATCTATCTGTAAAGCAAATTGCCGATGAGCTGGGTTTTGAAGATGCGGCCTACTTTAACCGCTTTTTTAAACGCCTTGCCGAAGCAACGCCCATAAACTATAGACTGCAAATCCGGGAAATGTACAGCTAATGCCCTGCAATGTGCAGTGAAATTAAAACTGTGCTGCTATAGCTTTGTTTTATGAATAAACAGACAGTATTAATAACCGGTGCCAATAAGGGTATCGGCTTCGAAACCGCCCGCCAAATGGCACAGGCTGGTTGCCATATATTTTTAGGCGCAAGGGATAAAGCCAATGGCGATAAGGCTGTAGAACAGCTAAAAGCAGAAGGCTTTACCGATGTAGAGCTATTGCTGATTGATGTGGCAAGCGAGCAATCTGTACAGCAGGCGCATGATGAGCTTGCCCAAAAAATAAATCATTTAGATGTACTGATCAACAACGCGGGTATCCCCGGCGCGTTCCCGCAACCGGCAACAACGGTTAGCGACGATATCATGAAACAGGTTTTTGAGGTGAACTTTTTCGGCGTTATCCGCACGGTAAGGATCTTCATTGATCTGCTTAAAAAAGCCGAAAACCCAAGAATTGTGAATGTAACGTCAGATCTGGGTTCGCTTACCTATCATAACAACCCTAACTGGGAGTATTACCATTTTAAGTCGGCAGCTTATGGTCCGTCGAAAACGGCTTTGAACGGTTATACTGTGGCGCTGGCCTTTGAACTGAAAGGCCAGGTAAAAGTAAATATGGTAAATCCCGGCTATACCAATACCGAATTTAACGGCAACCAGGGCCCTAAACCTGTAGAGGATGGTGCGGCACCAATTGTACAATATGCACTATTGGATAAGGATGGCCCTACAGGTAAATACGTTAGCGATTACGGCGAAACGCCCTGGTAGATTTTTGGGAGTAAGGGATTTTTGGAGTAAGGAGTAAGGACTTTTGGATAAGACTAAAGGTTTTTACTTCTTATTGTTTACTGGCTTTAGCGCAGGTCTTGTGCCAGGGCCTTTGAGCGGTGGCTGACCTGTGCTTCGCAATGTCTTTTGCAATGAAGTCCCATCTTTGGCGCAGGTCTTGTATCATGGCTTTTGAGCGGTGGCTGACCTGTGCTTTGCAACATACTTTGTTATAAAGTCACAAGTGTGCTAACCCGCAGGCAGCCACACAACACTTGCGCTAAAGGGGTTGAATAAGTTAAAATGAGATTACTAGCTGGAAACCAGTATTTTAAATGTGGATAATTTCTCACCATTTTCAATTCTTAAACAGATTTCAATCATTAAATCATTCAATAGTTGAGTAAAAGTTACGATATCTTCAAGCTTAACGGGTAGTGAAATTTCGCCATGAGCAATACTATTTCTAAAGTTAACCAACTTTTCTAATGGTTTATCAAAACTTTTTGGTAACAATTCAAGATTAAAAATTGACAAAATTTGATTAATTACTTCAAAGTTGACATTTGATTGCGTAGGCATTATCTCTGTCATTCTAAATGGTTTGGAAATTATATCTAAATAACATTCGGTAAATTCCTTTTTTGATTTAAAAGAGTTTCGAGGATTTTCAAGACGTAGTTTGTCTATCGATGATATTCCATGAACTATCAAATTAATATGAACATCACGAATTGATAAGTTCAGCGCATTTATTTTATTTACGTAGCATTTAAAAGAGTTTTTAACAAATCCCTCCCAGAGCGAATAAATGGAAGGAATCGTGTATTTGATAATCATTTTTTGATGATGAGGTAATAATTGATAGCGTATAGGAATGCTCTTTAACGAAGCCAATTCAGACATTCTCCAATTTATATCTTCTGATATTTCCTTCGTAACCATCATAATTTACCAAAAATCTCTTTAGAGAAGCCTAATCTTTTTATTACTCTTTGCACCGAGTTATTTCCACCTGATCTTGTCATTGCTTGATATTTTTCATCACTCTTCACCACTTCGATTTTAGACTTAATTTTTTCAAGTTTGGCACCACCATATAGGTGGATGTTTTCAGCAATACCAATCATAGTTGTGTCATAAACTGCCGTTGAGAAAACATGACTCTTGGCTCGAAAGATTTTGGAACCTAACGGTGATAGTATATCGATAGTCTTGTCAAATATCTGCTCATACATTGTATAATTAAATTTTTTATTCTCAACGGCCTGCCTCATGAACTCAGTCATATGCTGAGCTATGCTGCTTTTTACATTGTTACCATTACGATATAAAGACATAAATCTGAGGACGAGTTCTTCAAGATATAACTCATCCATCTGCTCACGGCTAACATCAATTAGTTTGATGAACTTCTCATTTTGGGATAATTTTTTCAAAAATGAATTAAACTCAGAAGAAAGAGCGCGATAAAGAGAGTTTCTAATTTCTTGATTGGTCAAGGGTGACCCGCCAGTATTTAATCTATTAAATAGTTCGAAACGCAAATCATACTGACTATTCCATTTTATAATTTCTACCCGACATGATGCCCTTTTTATGTTTAGCTGAATTTTTATGGGTAATTCTGAACATTTATAATTTTCAAGAGATCGTATTAAATCACCATCATTAAGAGTCCAATCATTTTTTTCGGGCAGCGTTTTGAGAATGCCAAAGAAAGAAAGCATTGTTGACAATCGTTGTAAACCATCAACTAGTTCCCATCGTCCATTTTTGTCTTCAGCAACGAAAATTGGAGGAATTGGGATACCTATTATTATAGACTCGATAAATCTGGTTTTCTGATAGCCAGTCCAGCGGTAAAGTCTTTGAAATTCGGGGTTGATTATGATCTCGTCTTTTTCATACATACTCATTATTTCACCAAATGACATGTCGAGTTTATCGGTTTGAAGCGTATTTCTACTTGTTTCGATGTCCTTTAAGAGCAACTGTTCGTCGACTTTCATAGTGATAAAGGTTTGAAGGTATTAATTGGTTATATGTGATTATCACAATACGTGAAAATATACAAATATAATGAAAGCCTCGTGCAAAATATGAGGAAATTCAATAATATTCATTTGAAGCGCCGTAGTATTGGGCTAGCTACCGAAAGTTTTTCGCTCCCCCGCATCTTGGCTTGTCTACTCGTCTGCAAGGTGTTGAATATGCAAATCCCGGACATTTATTGATCCTGGATTTTGTGTTTTAAAAAGGACTATCTATAGATATTTATTAAGTGTATTAATGGTATGCTCAAGCAATGGAGCAATTTTACCCTCTAAAACTTGTTGATAACTTAAACGTTCCATAGTTAAAATATCTACAATAGAGCAATAATTAGGGTCAATTTTGTATTCTCTTGAATATAGAAAGGATAAATATCTAAATAAAGCTTCTGAAAAGATGCCTAAATCATCTTGCTTAAAACCGTCTAACCAACAAACAAACCAAATGCCACCCATCTTTTGCTCCCCTTTATGTTCATAAGAAAAAATATGGTTAGGAATAATTTGTATAGATAGGTCATTAACAATTAATGTTAATTGCGGATTTGCAAGAAATTGTAAATCTCCTGGCGGGCACCAAGTCGAAAAATCAAAATCAATATAATTGTGGAGTATTTCAAGATTTCTTTTGTACATAGTTATCGTACCATCCAATTTTGCTGAATCGTATACGCTTGTCACGGCTTCAATCTTTTCTTGAATGAATTTATTATCCTTGTTCTTGAAGGCATTACTTATTCCACTTACACTTCTTACCCAGTAATTTCCACCCCCACTTTCTGACTTAGGTTTTTTAGGTATTTTTAAATTATTTGTGAAAGTTAATCGGCTTCTTTCAGATAATCGTCTGAATTTAACCAATTGCATTACAGGCAAATTTTTAGCAATCATGATTAGTTATTTAGGTTTTATTTAAGATTTCGTTTATGATGCACAGGAAAGTAATAAAGCCCCTCGTTTTCGAGGGGCAGTCAAAAGATTTTAATAAAATTCATAGCTCTATTTTGATTGAACTATTTTTTCCTAGTTTGCGCTAAATCAGAAGCAGCGACGCTTTTCGCTGCCTTAGTTGATTTAGGGTTACTTAAAATTTTTGAAGCAATCGATGCCACTTTAGCAGATGTTTGTTTTGAATTTGCCACTTTGTATATATATGTAGTTGGTTTGCCTATAGAATAAAATTACCAATTTTATTAGTAATTTACAACTAATAGTTGTTAACAATGGCAGCATTTGTTAACACAATTTACTATTTACAGTCTGAAATTAATGTTAGATAAAGTGTTTTCTGCTCCCGCGAACCTTTTCGCTTGTCTGCTCATATGCAAGTATTAAATATGCAAATCCAATTCTGGCGCATACGTATCGCGTGTGTCTCGACTTGGTTAGTCGTTGAAATTCTACAGTCTGTTGTAGTATGGCGCATACCTGTCAGCGGTGGCACACGCGAAACGCGTGCGCCAGCAAAAGGTTTAACGCTTGGTTCGCAATAGGGATGGAAATGGATACCGGCCAACGTGGATAAGGCCTGTGCAGTATGAATGTACAGCCTGGGCCGCAGGCATTGCCCCGTTCGCACGCGTACTATACTGTATCATATCCGAACGTTTTCGTACTGTTATTATTTTATAAGTATTTGATTTTTAAGCTTTTAAAATATCGGCATAGTAATGGCAACATCAATAGCCTAAAAACTGCTGATTATGCTTAAAAATTACTTGCTGGTTGCTTTCAGAAACCTCGCTAAAAACAAAGCCTTTTCGTTTATAAATATTGTGGGGCTGGCTATTGGTATGGCTGCGTGCCTTTTAATTTTGCAGTATGTTACGTTTGAACTGAGTTTTGATAATTTTCAGGCGAAGAAGGACCGCATTTACCGCATTAATCAGGACCGTTTTAATAACGGCAAATTAAGTACCCGCTGGGCCGGTGGTGCCTTTGCACCGGGAACGGAGTTTAAGAACGACTTGCCCGAAATTGAAGATATGGTAAAAATATCGCCCGCGGGCGATATTTTGCTGAGTTACAAGGATCAGAAAATGACCGTTGCCAATAATTACTTTGTGGGTAATTCTTTCTTCAATATATTCTCGTACAAGTTACTAAGCGGCGATCCTAAAACCGCCCTGGCCGAGCCTAACACGGTAGTAATATCTCAAAGTGTGGCTAAAAAGCTGTTTAACAACCAAAACCCGGTTGGTCAAATGGTTACTACTTATAATGATAAGGGGATGAAGGTTACGGGTGTAATGGAAGATATGCCCGAAAATACACACATGAAGCTCGATTTTTTGCAGTCGTGGGCAACCCTGGCAAAAATTTATGCGCCCGATATTGATACCCGCTGGCAAAATGACGGCTGTACTACCTATTTGCTGCTTAAGCCAGGTGTTAACCCTAAGGCTTTGGAAGCTAAATTTATCCCCATTGTAAAAAGGGCCTACGATAAATTTAAGGGTTCGGGCGAGAGCGGTATTTATACGCTGCAATCGGTAAGCAGCATTCACCTGTACTCTAACCTGATGTATGAACTACAGCCCAACGGCGATGGCACTTCTGTTTACCTGCTGCTGGGTATAGCCATATTTGTGATCATAATAGCGTGGATAAACTATATTAACCTGGCTACTGCCAAAGGGATAGGACGGGCTAAAGAGGTTGGCGTACGTAAAACTTTAGGGTCGGCAAAGCGGCAGCTTATTGTACAGTTTATGCTGGAGGCGGGGCTGCTTAACCTGCTTGCGCTGTTGTTTGCGGTAATACTTATTGTTGTTTTTCTGCCTGTTTTTGCCAATATATCGGGCCTGCATATCAGCTTTAGCTTGTTTTTAAGCCCGGTGTTTTGGATTACGGTAGTGGGCATATTGCTGGTAGGTTCGTTCTTTTCGGGCTTTTACCCGGCCATGGTGTTATCATCTTTTAAGCCGGTTGAGGTGATGAAGGGTAAACTATCGGCATCGCCACGGGGCATAATTTTGCGAAAGGGGATGGTAGTTTTCCAGTTTGCAGCGTCAATTTTCCTGCTGATAGGATCGTTAACGGTATTCAGGCAAATTCAATATATGCAAAATCAGAGCCTGGGTATTAACATTGATCAAACTATTGTGGTGAAGCCGCCGATAGCTAAAATTGATTCCTTTTACCGTAATATGAAGGCTTTTAAAAACAACATCCTTACCAACCCGGCTATTAAAGGGATGACAGTATCTACCACCGTACCGGGCGAACCGGTGGCATGGAACGCGGGCGGCATTAAGCCTCATGGTGCCGATCAGTCGCAAGGCAAGCAATACCGCGTTATTGGCGGCGACCAGGAATATTTGACCTTTTATAATATGAAGGTACTTGCCGGTCGTGCGTTTTCGCCCCAGTTTACTACTGATACGGCTTCGGTAGTGTTTAACGAAAAGGCTATTCACCAAATGGGGTTTGATAAGCCCGAGCAGGCCGTAGGCAAGCAAATTGACTTTTGGGACAAAACGTATACCATTGTTGGCGTTGTCGAAAACTTCCACCAGCAGTCGTTACGGGATGATTACGATGCCTTGATTTTTAGGTGCATTCCCGATTTGCGTAACCAGGTATCTATTAAAGTTGGCAGCGCCGATATTCAGCATACATTAGCTGTTTTAAAAACAGACTGGAAAACCTATTTCCCCAATGATCAGTTTGATTATTTTTTTCTGGATCAGCATTTTAACAAACAATACCAGGCCGACAAGCGCTTTGGCCAGGTGTTTGGCATATTTACATTTATAGCCATTTTTGTTGCCTGTCTGGGTTTATTTGGCCTTGTATCGTACACCATTGTGCAGCGCACCAAAGAGATAGGCATCCGGAAGGTACTGGGCGCTACCGTGAGCAATATTTTACAATTGCTTTATAAAGATTTTGCCGTGTTGGTAGTAGTGGCTTTTGTAGTATCGGCACCGCTGGCATGGTACGCCATTAACAAATGGCTGCAAACCTACTCGTTCAGGCTCAACATCAATTGGATTTTATTTGCGATACCTTTTATAGTGGTTTTTATTATCGCTTTTGTTACGGTATCGTTATTAACGGTAAAAGCCGCGCTGATGAACCCGGTTAAAAGTTTGAAAACGGAGTAGGGTAGCGATAGGAGCGTGGCGGGAGATGGGTTTATGCCAACCCTGCACAGCTTGCGATGGCTATACTACTCATAACATACCAGTTTTTCGGTCATGTTTGCTGAGTTCTAAAATCCGGAGACTCCGAAGGGGAAATGACAAAGCGGCGAAAAACTTGCGAAGTTTTTAAAACTTCGCAAGTTTGGAAATCTACAACTTGTCATTCTTAGGCACGAAGAATCTATTATCCGCTATACTTATTCGCTCTGTATAGTAGGCGAATAGATCCTTCGTAATCAGGATAACAAACTTAAATAATGCAATTCCCCGTCAGATTCACCCGGTATACCACTATCAATGGCCTGTTTTTTAAACCAAAACGCCCCGGCTATTGCCAGGGCGTTGGGTATAAATTAGAATGATCTAAAAATTAGAATTTACCTAATTCCTGAACAAGGTCGATCAGTTTGTTTGAGTAACCCCACTCGTTATCGTACCAAGAAATAACCTTAACGAAGTTATCGTTTAAGCCGATACCTGCTTTTGCATCAAAGATTGAAGTGCGTGCGTCGCCTTTAAAGTCTTCAGATACTACTTCGTCTTCGGTGTAACCTAAAATACCTTTAAGTTCGCCTTCAGAAGCAGCTTTCATAGCGGCTTTGATAGCTTCGTATGAAGCACCTTTTTTCAAACGTACAGTTAAATCAACTACAGAAACGTCTGCAACCGGTACGCGTAATGACATACCTGTTAATTTACCTTTTAACTGAGGTAAAACTAAACCAACCGCTTTAGCAGCACCTGTTGATGAAGGGATGATGTTTTGGTAAGCACCACGGCCACCTCTCCAGTCTTTAGCCGATGGGCCGTCAACTGTTTTTTGAGTAGCTGTAACAGCGTGAATAGTGGTCATTAAACCTTCTTCAATACCAAAGTTATCATCCAATACTTTAGCGATAGGAGCTAAACAGTTGGTAGTACATGAAGCGTTTGAAACGATAGTTTGATCGGCTTTCAATTCTTTATGGTTAACACCCATTACAAATGTAGGGGTATCATCTTTAGCTGGCGCGCTCATTACTACTTTTTTAGCACCGGCGTCTATGTGTTTTTGTGCAGTTTCCTGGGTTAAAAACAAACCTGTTGATTCGATGATAACTTCAGCGCCTATTTCGCCCCATTTAAGGTTTGCAGGATCTTTTTCGGCAGTTACACGGATAGTTTTACCGTTTACAACCAAATGTCCGCCTTCAACAGCAATAGTGCCTTTGAACTGTCCGTGGGTTGAATCGTATTTTAACATGTAAGCCATGTAATCTGGCTCAACCAGGTCGTTAATACCAACAACTTCAATGTCGGATCTTTCAATTGCTGCTCTGAATGCCAGGCGGCCAATACGGCCGAAACCGTTAATTCCTATTTTCATGATTTTTAATTTTTATTAGAATAGTAGGTTAATAAATTATTTATGGGTTCTTTAATTATGTTGGTTATCTGCAAACCAGAATCGGCAGCGCAATCATATAAAAGTTCCTGAAAGTTGGCAGCAACCGTGCCCACAAAATGTATGGAGGCATCTGGATGTTGCTTGTGTAAAGGTATTAAATATGTAGAAATTAGGCTGCTAAATCCTTTTTTTATGACGCTTTGGAGATGATTGTCGGTGCGGTTTTCGAGATAAAAATCGGCAAACGAACTGAGGAATAATGCCGGTTGTTTTTGGCGATAAACCT
Organism: Mucilaginibacter cryoferens; assembly: GCF_014205845.1. Taxonomy (GTDB): domain Bacteria; phylum Bacteroidota; class Bacteroidia; order Sphingobacteriales; family Sphingobacteriaceae; genus Mucilaginibacter. The sequence continues at coordinate 76,688 of NZ_JACHCR010000007.1, read as the reverse complement.
TCTCTAAAAGCGTTTTACGGTCGGCATCGTATTTATGGATAAACTTTTTGCGGATACCAGCCGGCAGGGTCTCGTTCATGAAACCTTTAATTAGTTGCCTGCCCAGCCAGTTGCTGCTGCCCTCATCGGCCAGTATATAGCCCAGGCCGTAGTTGTTGGAGGCTACCTTTTTACCATCGTACCAGGCCGCGTTGGTGCCGCTACCGCAGATACTTACAATGCCCGGCGAATTTTTGCAGCAGGCAATAGCCGCCGCCGCAATATCATGATCGACAGTTACTTTTCCGAATTTGAAAAATGCGGAGAGGGCGTTGTACACCACTGCTTTGCGCTCATCTGATGATGCACCCGCGCCAAAAAAGTAAATGCGTTTTATTTCTTCGGCGTGATGGATGAGGTTGATATTTTTATTGAGGAGTTGCAGTATATGTTTTTCGTCGTTAAAGTAGGGATTGATGCCATTGGTTTTAAAGGAAGCAACAGTTCTTCCTTTATCGGCCAGGCGCCAATGTGCAAAATACGAACCACTATATACTACTGCAATCATTAATTATATCGATAATATATCTGCCATTTGTAAAAGATCTGCCTCCAGCTTAAACTCGTGGTTGTTAAGCGCATCTTCTAAACTGGTGAGCAAAATATGATTGGCTTGCAAACCTACCATTTTTTGCGTTTCGCCGGCTATTAAAGCGTTAACTGCTGCAAAGCCTAAACGGCTGCCCAAAATCCTATCAAAACTGGATGGGCTGCCCCCTCTTTGCAAGTGGCCTAATATAGTTACTTTAATGTCGTAGTTGTTAACTTCTTTTTGTACTGCTTTGGCTACGTCGTAAACGCCGCCGTTTTTATCACCCTCGGCAACAATTACAATGCTGGACGATTTTTTGTTCATGTGGCCGGTTTTGAGATTTTGGATCAAATCTTCAATAGCGGTTTGTTTTTCGGGCAGTAAAATGGCCTCGGCACCGCAAGAAATGCCTGCACGCAGGGCAATAGCGCCAGAATCGCGACCCATTACTTCGATAAAGAACAAACGATCGTGCGCATCGGCGGTATCGCGTATTTTATCTATAGCCTGTATAACAGTGTTGGTGGCCGTATCAAAACCTAAAGTGTAGGTTGAGCCGCACAGGTCGTTATCAATAGTACCCGGAACGCCCATAACGGCGATATCAGGATATTTTTTTGAAAAACGGAGTGCGCCTGTAAACGTACCATCGCCGCCAATTACAACCAGGGCATCAATGCCATGCGCCTTTAAATTTTTGTAAGCCGTGGCCATGCCTTCGTCGTCTTTAAAAGATAAACAGCGGGCGGTTTTTAAAATGGTACCTCCTAAATTAAGGATATTGCTTACCGAACGCCTGTCCATATCGTACATGTCGTTCTCGATAAGGCCTTTATAACCCTGGCGAACACCTACAACCTCAAGGCCGTTATATAAAGCCGTACGTACTACTGCGCGAATGCACGGGTTCATACCCGGGGCATCGCCACCAGAAGTTAAAACAGCGAGTTTTGAAATTTTATGCATTATTTACACCACTAAATTTGTGCTACGAAGATACAGTGTGTAAATTACACCATTAAATTTATTTGTTTTTTTTTGGAATAAGAATTAAGGTCATATATTTAAACTATAAACTAAATCTCAACAACTATTTTGGAACTAATGCTGCCTAAGTTTGATTCCGTATTCTCTATTGACTGCGTAATTTTTGGTTTTGATGCCGGCGAACTTAAGATTTTACTAATTGAGCGTAACGAAGAGCCATATAAAGACTGGTTTGCACTACCCGGCTATATTGTTGAGCAGGACGAAAGTATTGACGATGCCGCCGAACGCATCCTTTACGAACTCACCGGCCTGCGAGACCTGCATATGCAGCAATTTCACACCTTTGGCGAGGTTAACCGGCACCCGCAGGGGCGTGTAATTACGGTTGCCTATTATGCGCTCATCCGCATTAACGGGCAAAAAGAATTGCGGCCTATAACACAATACGCTAAAAACGCCATCTGGCATTCGGTAAACGATTTGCCCAAGCTGGCTTTTGACCATAGCGAGATATTTAATACCGGCTTTAACAAAATCCGCCGCAGGCTACACTACCAGCCCATAGCGTTTGAATTATTGCCAGAGAAGTTTACGCTTACCCAATTGCAATCGTTGTACGAAGCCGTACTCAACAAAAAGCTGGATAAAAGAAACTTTCGCAAAAAAATGCTTAGCTACGGCTTTTTAAAAGAGCTCGACGAAAAGCAAAAAGGGGTATCGTACCGCGCCGCCAAACTATACAAGTTTGATAAACGCAAATACGGTAAGATATTTCAGGGCGAAATGAGTTTGGGGTAGATTTTGGAGCAAGGATTTTTGGAACAAAGAATAAGGACTTTTGAAAAGAGATAAGAGGATTGTGTGAGTAAGGAGTATAGATTTTAAATTTGGAGCAAGGATTTTTGGAACAAGGAATAAGGACTTTTGAAAAGAGATAAGAGGATTTTGTGAGTAAGGAGTATAGATTTAAAAGAATGATCGATACACAGGAATACAAAATCAATAAAAATATAAAGGGCTGGAAAAGTTAATTTTCCAGCCCTTTTTTCGGTCCTTATTCTTTGTTCCAAAAATCCTTGCTCTTACAAAGAACTTGGCGATAACTCCAAATGGAATTTTACCAGGTTATCTATAGGCGAGCGGATGATGTTACCTACAACCATTCCGTGTTCGGTAACTACTTCTTCTAATACGTTACGGAAATTGTAACCTACAGAGCCTATGCAGTTAAAAGTATATTTTTGATAGTCGGGGTAGTGGGTAACCAGGTTACGGAAAAAATCTTCGAACGAGGTACGCACTAAATTGCGTGAGTACTCAATGTGTACATTGTTATCGTACACAAACTTGCTGAAACTTGCGCAAAAACGGTTGGCACGTGGCTGGGTATAAACCTGCTCGTTGATATCATCGGGCGTAAGTTTAAAAGTTTCCCAAAACAGGTTGCGTACCGGCTCTGGCATGTAACCGCGCAAATAGTCGGTTAGTAATTTTTTGCCAATGTAGCAGCCGCTGCCTTCATCGCCCAGGATGTAAGCACCAGAATCGATGTTTTGAACAACATCTTTACCATCGTAAATACAGGTATTTGTACCAGTACCCAAAATAGCCGCAAAGCCTTCTGTATTGCCTAGCAGCGCGCGTGCCGCCGCAAGCAGGTCGTGACCAATGTTTACCTTCGATTTGGTGAACACCGCTTCCATGGCTTCTTTAACAATGTTACGCATATCGGGGGTAGAACAACCCGCACCGTAGTAATTAACTTCGGTTATATCGTTTTTATCAAGGTCGGTTGGCAAACTTTCGTTTAACGATTGAATGATGTACTCGGTGCTCGAAAAATAGGGGTTATAACCTTCAGTGTTGAAGTACACTTTTTTACCTTCTTCGGTAACCAGACACCAGTTTGTTTTAGTTGAGCCACCGTCAGCAATTATGATCATAAATTAAGTTTTATTAGAAAAATTGGGTTAAAAGTATGATTAACTTATTGTAAAAAAAACACTTTGTAATCTAAATCATAAAAATTGCCATTTTTACCATAATTACACATTCTTTTTACATAAAAGCTAACGTTAATGGTTTTAAGCAGTACTATTAATAACACATTTTTAACGCACCGGGGTATTATAATAAATGTAAAATTAACATATAACTGAGGTTTAGACCATTGCAATTAGTTTTTTGCAATTGTACGTAATGTTAAATTATTTAGCAACACCTATTAGCAATACTTGTATATAATTACACTAAATCATTTTAGATTACATAAAAGCCAGCGAATTTTTTGCCGGGATATGTACCGACTTAACAGCGGCAAAATGTTGCTTTAACCAGCCAGCCATAAACTCAGAACCGGGCTCTTCGCTGGCAATATGGCCCAATACAATCAGCGCCAGATTATCGCCCTTAGCCTGCGCGTCGCGTACGTATTCGGCCGTTTCCCATTCCTGTATTTCGCCAACTATCAGTACATCGGGTTTAATTTTGCTGGCTTGGGTTATTTGCATGCGGCCACCTGCCGCGCCGGGTATAAACACCACTTTTTGGCAGCTTTGCGTCGGGTTGCCAATATAGCGCACTTTGTTGATGGATAATTTTGTTTTTAAATATTCAATTAACGCCCCCAGGCTGGTAGTAGGGAGCATCAATACATTGCCTAGTTGGGGTTTGTAATAGGCTGCCCAGTTAAGCTGGGTTAATACGCCCATGCCCACACCATCCGGCTTAAGGCTGTGGATATAATCGTGATTGCGCCATACGGCTATATTATGCTCGTTAAGTAGCTTGGTTTTGTATTGGTATACATCATCGCCGGCAAGCCAGTCGGTTTCGTCGGCATGGTTATAAAAGGTGGGTTCGTGCGCTATAATAAAATTGGCGTTTAGGGCGATGGCTTGTTTTATTACCTCAATAGTAGCAAACATGGTGGTAACAATACCGGTAACCTTAATATCTAAACTACCGGCTTTTAAGGTATCTACCGTTTTAGGGAAAGGCGCGCCCGGAATCTGGCTAATAAATTTATCGATGATTTGCCCAACGGTTACATCATCCTGTACTTCAAAGAAGCTGGCCGCCCGGCCTCCAAAGGGCGTAGTTAACAACGCGGTAACAGCGGCCACCTTACTTAAGTTGAAAATAAATTTACGCCGACTATGGTCCTCATTTATCGGGAAGAGATTTTTTGTTGTGTGCATGATGGTTAATTGGGTTAATCAAATATAGATAATAGGTATGGAAATGAACAAAGTACCGGGTTCCCATTCAGGGAAATCGTTTTTACACTTTTTTGACGTTTTTAATGTTTGGAAAAGTAACTCGTACGGGGCAAAAAAGAATGTTAGATAAATATTACTACAAATTGGTAGCCTCTACGAGCAATATCATTAAGTTAAGGGTTTCTTCCCCCAGCGGGGGAACCGCTTTGTAGCAAAAAAGCAAGATGCAGCTCCGTGCCAGAGGTACGGAACGTTAATTGGCGTACCTCTGGCACGCAAAAGCCATAGCATTTCGGGGTAGTTACCGCTATAAGTGCTACATTAATAGGGCTTATTATTACTTCCTTTTTATGATCAATACTTTCAATGTAGTTCAGTATTTCTAAAAGAAGTAAAAGGAGTGTGTCGTTTTTACACTTCTGTGTTGCGACGTTTAATAAATACGGCTATATTTGCAGCTCATAAGGTAAGTGGTTCACACTTATTAATTGTGATAAGGTTTAGGTTTAAAGCCCCAAGCAGCGAGTGCAAGGGGCTTTTATTTTTACCCAATTTTTTTTATTCCTTATGCACAATCTGACTGTTCACTTCAATTTCTTTTAATAACCCCGGCGAGTTTACCGTACTGCTAAATGCTTTATCGGGATTAGATTGCGATATTTTAACCAGTTCGATATTACTTAAGTCCAGCTGTTTAAATAACTCATTAATTTGTTTAAGGTGCGAGTTGAAAAATTTAACCTTATTGTTATAGGTGTTTATTTTATAATTATTGGCTGTTGCCGATGCTTGTTTAGAGGTATCTGCTGGTAGGTAAGTATATGGTGATAAATTATTTACGGTAGTTTGAATGGGCATTATTGATGGGTTTGCGTCTTTGGCGTCAATAGCCTGTAAGCTTAGCTGTACCGGATCGGGGTTGTAAGCCACAAGGCTTTTATACTCATCTACAATGGCCATGCTTATTTTGCTTTGGTTGGTATAGGCGTTGGCAATTATCTTATTTTTTACATTGTTTTTAAAGCTGTTGAACAGCAGCGAGGTAAAATCATAAGCCTTGGTACGTAAAACGGCACCCTGTACAGAGTAGTAATTGCTAAGCGTTTTATTTTTGGTATACATTAGCCCGATGCTTGTGCTAAAAACCTGCGCTATATTGCCCAGCCCCAGATCAACTTCGTTGCCGAAGTTGTAAAACTGTTTACCATATATCTCCAGGTCGTCAATTTTTTCGTACGAGGATAAAAAATAGAGCCGGTAGCGCTGGTATTGCTGGTCGGGATTGTCTATCTGGGCATAGCAGTTTTGCAGAAAGCCCTGTACGGCCTTATCATTAAATACCTGGTAAATGGTTGCTGTTGGTGTTGGTTTCCAGCGTTGTAACGAAAGCCGGGCTTTAAACTCCAGTTCGGCAGTATTGTTAACCCTTAACGAATCGAACATTTTGGCAACAAAAGAAGCTACCTGTACATTGGCCTGCCCACGCCTGTCTGCATTAACCATAGCGTAAAGGCTATCCTGTATGGTAAGGTAGTTTTCGCTGCTGTTCCAAAACGAAGGCTCTAAAGGAGGTAGCAGCAGCCTGTTTGTTTTGGTATCAACAAATATAAAAGTGCCCAGGGGGTAAATGTTCTGAAAATTATTTTCCAGCATAGACAGGCTGCTCATAGATGACGAGTCTATCTTCAGCAAAAAGTTAAGCACCTTATTATGTTCCAACTTTACGCTCAAACCTTCAAGCGATTCAAAGTTACTGCTCTGCTTTTCGGGGATGATAATAGGAATGTAGCAACCATCTTTACTGTTGGCCTTTAAAAAGGCAAAATCCTTGCGTATCATAACAGAGGTATTATCTTCCGCATCTTGCCCGTAAAAAGCAATGGTGTCGCCCTTGCCAACGCTAATTTCTTTTACCCTCTGTTCTCCGGGTTTAAGATTAAGCAGCGCCTTTAACTTTACACTGCCCGATTTTTTGTTGAGTTTATAAAATACGGCTACGTTGGTTTGTGAGGTGTTTTTAAGTTTAAACTTAAAGCCATCGGCCATAGAAAAAAAAGGAAGTGCCAGTAAAAGGGCCAGTAATAAATATCGCCCCGGTGCCGGGCGATGGTAGTTGTTTAAGTATTTGGCAGGTTGAGGGGTGAGAGGTTGGTTTGCAAATAAAATTTGAAGAGCCATTAGTTTTATAGGTGTGTTTAGGTATAAAACGCAGCAGGATGGCTTTTAGTTTAAAAAAAAGTGACCTGACAAAAAAAACAGCGGACTATGTTTTAAAAAACTAAACCCTTTACAACCTATTTGCGTAACAGGTGTAAACTATTAATTAAAATGAATTATCTTATTGCGTTTGGGGCAATACTGCTCTTTTTGGCTATTTTTCTTATCGTGGCCATTATATTTTTCAGTGTGGTAAAATATATCCAGCGTCGTTATTACCCAAAGTGGAAATTTCCCGACTATATTAGTGTTGGATACGCCGAGTACTTGTACAAAAAATACATCAAAAGAAGTATCCCTTAATCAAATTGTAAATTTTTGATTGATATTTCAGCATAATTTTGCATCTTTGCACCGCGAAAAAATACATTTGCTGCGTAGTTCGACTGAATAGGTTCGAGTATATGTGGGAAAGCGTTATTTATTGCAGATGGTCCTATAGCTCAGCTGGATAGAGCAACAGATTTCTAATCTGTAGGTCTCTGGTTCGAATCCAGATGGGATCACAGCTACTATAGCCTCTTGGAGTTATCTAAGAGGCTATTTTATGTTTAAAACGGCTTATTTGGGCTCTAAATGCAGTTAGTCATGCTGTTAACTGTTTAAATTTGATCGTCCTTTGTATGAGTCATTAGTTTTCTTTCTGTTTCGTATTTGATCATTTTGGTTAATATTTGGCGCACTTTGCGCACGTTTTGCTTTCAAATTTAGCTGTAGTTCCTGTCTTGATTCCATATTCTTATTGTTAAGTGAATAAATAATTATGGTGCATCTACAGGTTTATGGATTGAACTAAATGCAAGGAGGAACGGAATAAATGAAAGGCAGTGCGCAGGGCATGTGTTTATGCCGGAAAATACTTACCATGCGTTCAACTTCACGCCTAACTTTGCTGAATAATTATTTCCTCACTCTCCTTTCCAAAATCAACACTAACCTTATACTAATTCACATAGTTAGGTGACCTTTTCTAATATTTTTCAAAAACTTGTAACTGTCCCTATAAAAATAATTTCGGCAGATAAATTAGAATAGAAAATATGGACATAGCAGCGTCTAAGACAAAGGCAGTTACAATTCTTATACTTTACAGGCTAAAAAGATTTATTGAGGTTTATCAATAGTATTCCGCTTATCATTAAGGCACATGTCGTGTTCGTACACTAAATAAATTGCTGTTTAGATTTTTCGATAACATTATCAATTTTTGTGATCAAGTCTTCACTTACTTTACCATAGTCTAAAACGTATTTCTTTTCTGTCAATAGTATTTCTGACATCTCATTAAAGTATTGATCTCTTGTCAGCAAAATTTTAAATTCGGCAGATTGCCTTTCTTCTTTATGAATTATATATGTATCAAATAAATGCCTAAAAATTATATCTGTAGGAAGCACCTCATTAGAAGTATCAACAACGCTTTCTTGAATTGAATTAACTTGAAGAATGTCTTTTTCGCGCATTTCAGCAAGCATGTTGGTATACTTTAATCCCGTAACGTTTTGTGTATTAATTAAAACCATGATCGAATCTAATAGAGTATGAGTCATTTGCTGCATTCCCTCCGCATTGTCTAAAATAGAAAGCACTTCACTTGAAACCATTCCCGGTTTAATTTGGAAGTTCATCATTGAAAAATGATCCATAAGTCTTGCTGGAGTAAACATGAACCATTTTGTACAATTCGAGAACTGTTCAAAATATCTTGTTCTAACCCTCAACAATGACAAATCCCAAGTACAAAAAATGGGGTCGACGGGATTTAATTCAGAATCGCGATCACCCAATCTGCGAAACATGATTGCGTCGTTACTTATCGCGAAATTGCTTTTAACTCTCTGGGATGATCTCAATTCTGAATTGATAATTTCAATGGTAATTCCTAACTCGTATGGAGGAAAATCTTCAATTTCAACATTTAATGAATCTAAAAGATACTCCATTTGGGACTTATAATTATCGTCGATTCGAGAACGTATTGTAAATTTAAAGTCGGCCATAAATTCTTCAAAGGACATTCCATCTCTACGTAATAAATTATAATCATGCAGGTGCTGATAGAAACGATATAATGGGTTACTGCTAGTCCCTAACGCATGAAAAAGTTTTGATTTTGTTATCGGAATTAATGACACTGCATCTTTGAATATTCGAGTTGTTTCTATTGCGTAAACTCTAATGGTCTTTAAAATTAACCCATTAGCTTTTGAAAACTTTAGAAACTGGTTTGCAACTTTATAAAAATAATTATTGTATTCAGGCGCGTCTTCGTAATGTGCCAGCAGTAAATTAAGCATGACATTCGCGTCTAAGAAGATAGTTTTATTATTGATGTTTTGTTTTATATAATCTTGTAAACGATCTGGGTCGCTTACTTTAGAATAGACTTGTCCAGCAGCAATTCTTGGAAGGATGTCACTTGAATCAGATATTTTTGTTAGCTGAATAGTCAATTTATCAAGGTCGACAGCCGGATCGTTTTCGGTTAAACTCGACAATAAGTTCTTTAATTTATTGGTTACGGCTTTTACGTCATTTAAATTTGTGTCCTTTCTTGTAAACTCACTTAAATTAATTGAATACGAACTTTCATATAATTCACTTAGCTGAATGACAATTTCTTCAGTATTATTTTCCAAGCCATACGGCCTAAGCGCATTACTGATGTCACTAAGTAAAAGGGCTTCTTCTACCTGATAATTTTGAAGTACAATTGTAATGCGATCTCTTTCCGTCTGGGACAGGGAAGGAAATCCTTTATTAAGTATTACTCTTTTTTCAGTACTTAGCTTTCCCAAAAAATAATCAAAATATGACAATTCTAAATTAGATTTGAAATGATTGTTGGTCTCCTCTAACAGTTCATCTTTTGTAACCGTTAAATTGTTAAATAGGTAATTTAACACAAAGGATTTAATAATATTAAATTTGATATCAGTTGTCTTTCCAAATGACATCAAATCATAATAAGCCTTAACTTTAACATTGTCAAAATAATCGTTATTGACGTTTATGTCTGATAATTTTGAAATATCAAATAACAATTTTCCTATAACTCTATATTCCTGTGCTATTTGCGATATATGGGTTGCCTCAATGATATCTAAAATTATATTATACTTTTCTTTTGCTTCCCGTTTAAACTTATGAATTGAAGTTATAGAAATGGGGTGAGAGTAGAAATATTTAACACGACTTGGTAGACCGTGATTTTGGACATTATTTTTGGCTTTTTCTAAATCTGAATATAGTTTTCTTTCAAACCCCTTTTCTTCAACTGTAGCTTGATACTGTGCTTCTGGTTTAGTTGCCGACATCATATCTAGTCCAGAGTCCCAAGGTCCGTTAGTTACAATGATATTTTCTATAGATTCAACTTCCTTCAGATATAATTTGGCTACTGCGTATAATTCCGCTTCCCTGAGCGACTTGCATAACAACAGGTAGGTCTTATCTTGTGACATAAAGTTTCAATAAATAATCGATTACTAAATTATAATAATAAAACTGTAATAAAACTACTTGTCTTTTTATTTAAAGAAACCTTACTAACTTATTTAATATTAAAAATCTGCGAACCGCCTGCGAATAGAGGAGAGGACCTTTGTGGAGGCAGCACGGAGTGCGGCCACAAAGAATGCTTCACACAAGAAACTGGCGTTGCGTTTGACTTTTTAGGGCTGTGCTTTGGCCTATCAAACGCCATGACAGTTGTGAAGTCCTCTACGAGACGTAGGTGAGCAAAAATTATAGTGAGCGTTTGACTTTATATGTATTGAGCGTTGCAAGCGTCACCTGGTTGCCAAACCAAGTGTAAGCGCAGCATAAGCGAAAGGTATATAAAGTCATAGACAGCGAATGTGGATGCACGACATTGCTACCCACAACGAGCATGACAGGCTGCTTGAGTAAGGGCCAATGGCGAAGATATTCTTTACCATTTGGTAGTGCGTTGGGTGTGTAAAGGGAAATCTTAGCCTTTAGAGCGATGGCCTAAGCAATGGAGTGAAATGTGTGCGTAGCACTGATTGAGCGCAATGAAGCCTGGCGTGATTGTTCGTGTAGCTTTTAGTGCAGTAACACCTATCTTCCTGGTGTGTGAATGGCCTCTGCGATGGACAGGCATAAGCATAGCTTACCTTACCTTTCTCGGTCTAAGCAACCAAAAACGGGTAAAGTAGGTGTAGGCTTATGGAGTAAATGAATTATGCTTAGTATTTTAATTGTTTTTAACAAAGCGCACAGCACCTCTATAAAGTTGGCAAGGGTCGACTTTGAGTGTTATCTACCCAAATAAATAAAATTCAAATATTATACTTTATACAGCTAAGATAAATCTTGAACTTAAAACAAAGGCAAGTTTCGTATTAAACATTATGGACAACCCTTTGCGGGTTAAATGAGCTACTGTGTTTATCATTCGTTTGTTACAATTAACCCAAAAGCTAATAATATAGCAACACAAAATGTAGCTTAGTGCAACTTAATCTTAAAAATGATACAAACTCCAATAGATCTGCTTGACCATCATTCGCATATCAGGTTACGGTTGTCTGATATGTGTGCTATTTTTATTGATAAGAAGCGGCCTTTCAGATGCGATGACACCCTGCAAACGGCACATTGCCTGGAGATGATCTTAACAGGTACCATTGATGTGAGGTATGCCGGCTATGCACAGCACCTGGTGGCCGGCGATATCCAGTTCAGGAGGCGGGGTAATTATCAGTTGTTTCCTTCTGATGATTATACAAGCCTGCTCATTTTTATGGAAAACGAGTTTGTAGATTACTTTTTAGATAGCCATGTTCCGGAGTTCAAGCGGGAAAAGTTAAGTGCAGATCTGCCGCCATTTACCTTTAAAACTACCGAATTTATAAAAGCCAACATAACCCAGGTTATTCAGCAAATTTTACACCCCCAGAATTATTCCAGGTGCATTGTTAAATTTGCATCTCACCAGGTGTTATTGCAGATATTATCTGGCGACCAGTCAAAAACTTTTGTTTCGTTTCTGAAAGACCTGGTGAGCCAAAAAAAAATCGACCTTGCTTACTTTATGGAAACTAATTTTAACAGGCAGCTCTCTATACCAGATATGGCTAAGCTTACCGGGCGAAGTGTAAGCGCTTTTAAAAAAGAATTTACAGATCGTTTTAATACAACGCCTATAAAGTGGCAGATAAATCGCAGACTAGAGTATGCAGAGTACCAGTTAAAGCATTCGAATGATCCGGTATCGCTGGTGGCCTATAGCAGCGGGTTCGAAAATATTTCACATTTTTCAAAAATTTATAAGCAAAAGTTTGGTGCTTCACCCAAAAGCGCCCGCAGCGAACCTGTGTTATAAAAACAAACAAATAAAACCCCACAGCAAAATTACAGCCCCGGTAAAGCTGCAATTTTGAGGTATGAAAACACTGAACAACATTTGCCCCGCATTGATATTAATAGATATACAGCAAGGATTTGATAACATCCCTTACTGGGGCGGCGAGCGCAATAATCCGGATGCAGAAGTAAACGCGCGTAAACTGCTTGATCATTGGCGGGCAAACAAGCTACCGCTATTTCATATTCAACATTGCTCCATCAACCAGAACTCTCCGCTGGCCGAAAATAACCCCGGCAATGCACACAAAGAAATTGTAAAACCTTTACCTGGTGAGGCGGTGATCAAAAAAACAGTAAACAGCTCCTTTATCGGCACCGATCTGCAACAAAGACTGGATGCGGCAGGCATCGATACGGTAGTTATTGCAGGCCTTACTACCGAACATTGCGTATCTACCACAGCAAGAATGGCTGGTAATTTGGGGTACACCACCTTTGTGGTAGCCGATGCCTCTGCTGCTTTTGCAAAAACAGGAATTAAGGGCGAACGTTATGATGCAGAAACCATTCATTTAACGGCTTTAGCGCAAATAAACAATGAGTTTGCTACTGTATTAAATACAGATGAGGTGATTAATACTTTCAAAAAAAAAAGTGACTTTCTTTAGCCATATCATCAACAGGCTATTAGCATCCTATCTGCCGGTTTCGGCGGTGCTTTCCGTTATGAAGTGAAAATACGCTGGTTTATACGGTTTAGCGGTATGCGTATAAGAGGAGCGGCTCTCCAAAATTGAGATTATTTAAACACCGGCGGGTATCAACACACCCAGGGAAATTGCTTTTAGGCAATATAGGAACGGAAAAACAACTCCCAAAACTGGCATTATCATTAAATATTGGCAAATAGCGATGGGTTTGAAACCCATCGCTATGGTTAAGATCTTAAATAATTAAAAAAAGTGATTTTCCTGAGTGCTGTAAATGACTCAGCATTTTAAATGCTACTTTTGCTTTCCCATGCCACAGCCTTCAATGCAGTTTTATGGAGGTTTTATTTAGAAATAAACCATTTGACATTGTATATACCCAATTAATATCGGAACCATAATTTGCGGTAACAACTACTATGCATTATGTTCGCTCCTTAGTTTCATAAGTTAGCAAGCGGTAATTATGGCTTTTAATTAAATCATCAACCATTGAGTTAGAATGACATCCATTGAGCATACACATTTAAATGACGATCAATTACTAATTGATTTACATCAATACGGCTTGGATTTTTTGAATGCTCCGCAACAGCTGGATAGATACGTGGTGATATTTGTTAAAAGTGGCAAGGGCTCTTTTAAAGCCGATTTTACATCTTTTACCTTCACGGGCCCCGTAATATTATTTGCAACGCCACTACAAACCATTTATGTTGAAAGTGTAGATGTATTAGATTATAGATTATTAACCTTTCACGGAGATTTTTACTGTATCGAATACCATAAAGCGCAGGTTGCCTGTAACGGACTGTTGTTTAATAATATTTATATCGATCCTTCAGTTAAACTAACACTGAGCGAATCGCTGATTTTTGAAAGTTTGCTGGATCAGATGGAATCCGAGATCAGGCGTTTTCCACCCGAAGAGATCGTACTCCGGTCGTACCTTCAATTGCTGCTGGCCAAAGCAAGCAGTATAAAAATAAGGGATCGGGATGCCCCTAAAATGATTGCTGCAACCGATGATCAGATGGAGCATTTTAAAGTTTTACTGGATTTGCATTACCTCACCCATCGCCGGCCGTGCGATTATGCCGTTATGCTATCCATGTCGCCAAATACTTTTACCAAGCGTTGTAAAGCCTATTTTAAAAAAACGCCATCCATAATTATTGGCGAACGAATTATTACGGAAGCAAAGAAAGCACTGCATCTATCCCGTAAAAGCATAAAGGAGATTGCTTATGCATTAAATTTTAAAGACGAGTTTTACTTTAGTCGCACGTTTAAGAAGTTCACAAAAGTATCTCCGCAGCATTTTAGGTTAAAAACCGGTATATCTATTGTGGCTGATCTTTAATTGGGCGAATAGCACGGTGATAAATGGCCGGTTATGAAAAAAAGTACATGGGAAATCCTGTTTTATCCATGTAATAGCAACTCCCCGGACTATACATTTGGAATCCAATCTATAACCGTTTCCATGAAGTCCTTGAAATTTATTCTTTTATTATTAATTGCTGTAGCCGCGTGTTTACCTGCCTGTAATAATGCCAATGTTTCTGAGAAAATAGACGAGACGCGTATTATTCATGAGAACCTGGATGTATTAAACCAGGTTATTATCTATGATGGCTTTACACCACCGGTAGCTTCCAGAATATACGCCTACACATCGCTGGCGAGTTATGAAGCCTTGAAATTTAAAAACCCTAAAGTTCTTTCGATAACCGCTCAATTGAAAAATTTTGGAAATGGCCCTGAGCCCATCAAAGAAAAAAAATATGATTTTTCTTTGGCCGCCACCCATGCTTTTTTTTGGTAGCCGAAAAACTGACATTTTCAATTGATACACTAAAAAAATATGAAGGAAACGTTTATTTAAAATATAAAGATGGTTTGGAACGCGATGTGTACGATAGATCGATGCAGTTTGGCAGCGAAGTGGCAACATATATATTAAACAGGTCAAAATCTGATAATTATGCGTCGACCCGCGCCGCGACGAAGTTCCTGGGAAATTTGGAGCCTGGGCAATGGCATCCTACGCCGCCCGATTACCTGGATGGAGTTGAAGTTTACTGGGATAAGCTGGTTACATTCGCGGTAGATTCATCGGCACAGTTTCCTCCACCCATCCCATTCCACTATAGTGATGATCCAAAGAGTTCTTATGTTAAACAAATTGAGGATGTGTATAAGGCAAATAAAAACCTCAGTGCAGAACAAAAGCAAATTGCGAGATTTTGGGACGATAACCCATTTGTTATGGCTCATAGGGGGCATTTAACGTATGCAGAAAAGAAGCTGACACCAGGAGGACATTGGATGGGTATTACAAGTATTGCCTGCAAAAAAAGCCGGTTTGGGGCTTTAGAATCGGCGCAGGCATATGCCATGGCATCAATTACAATTTACGATGCGTTTGTATGTAGCTGGTACCTGAAATATAAATATAATACGGCAAGGCCTGTAAATGAAGTTAACAGGCTGATTGATAAAGATTGGCTCCCATTTTTACAAACACCCCCTTATCCCGAATATACTGCAGGGCATCCAACCATAAGCAAAGCGACATCGGTAGTTTTAACAAAAATATTTGGCGACCATTTTGCTTTTGTTGATACTACTGAAATGAGATATCTGGGTATACAACGTAGCTTCGAGTCGTTTTTCAAGGCTTCTGACGAAACCACAATCAGCCGGTTTTATGGTGGTATTCATTACCGGGCTACTGTTGAAACCAGTTCGGTACAAGGCAAAAAAATAGGTGAGTATATCCTGAATCACATTCAACTGCAACGTAAATTATAGGCTGAGTTGAAGGCAGGAATAGATATTATAGGTTAGTAAGAGGCGGGACAATTTAACTGGTAGCTATCTGGTTTATTTTGCAACCCGCTCTTCAATATCAATGGCGTTTGTTTTGGCTACCTGTTGGTTAAAGGTGTTGTAAAGTGCCAGGTCCATTAAAGCCGCTTCGCTTTCCGATTCGTAAACGTCAATAAGTTGTTGCTCTATATAGTAGGCTAATTCTTTATTTTGTTCAATGGCGAGGTTAATCTCGTTTACTTTATCTTGCAGGCCGCGTTCAATGCATACTTCTTTCGAAAATCGTAAATCGTCGAGAATTTGCTGGGTATTATGCTTAAGAAAATTGAATACAATGCTGCTATAGCTCATCTCGTAAGTGTTATTTGTTAAACGGAATAAATCGCTAAAGGTTCTGTTTATTTCTTTTCGAATAAAAGAAATGTTGTTTTAGGATAGAAAATGTTTTTTGTACTTTAGAACCCGTTAAAACACCTACCGTGTTACGGGTTAAAATACCGGGTGCATTTACGGTGTATTAACCATACTTTTAAACCGGCTATCGCTAAAGGGAAACAAAACCTAAATGTATTGGCAATTTAACATTGTTGATGATCGCTATTTAACCTATAAAAATCTCATATTATGACCCCTACCCCCAATTATCCCCCTTCTAAAATTCTGGTTATTGATGATGCCATTATTGATAACTGGATATTTAAGTTATTGCTTAAAAGAGCAGAGAAAGATAGCAATATTACCACTTGCTTAAATGGTAAAACCGCTATTGATAAGTTAAGAAAGCTTAAATCTGAAGATAAAACAGCCATGCCCGAGTATATTTTTGTTGATATTACAATGCCAACAATGAATGGATGGGAGTTTTTAAACGAGTACATTAAACTTAATGTTGATTGTTTAGAACAAAGTAAGGTTTACATACTAACCAGTTCTTTGTTTAAGTCTGATTATGATAAATCTCTTTCGTACCCGTTTTTAAAAGGGTACATCCGGAAACCGCTCAGTTTAAATAAGGTGAACGAGGTATTTGGCATAGCTTAACAATGTTTGAGCTTTAAAAAGATATTCGCTATAAATATTCAATATCTTTTTAAAGTAGTAATTATATTTTATCAGATAGATACTAAGGCGTATGTAAAATGCGTTGTGTTTACCTGTTGTGTTGTTTTGTCCATCAAAAGGGGGCTTAAAATGGCATGTCAATTTTTTTTAAATCCGGCGCACCCGCGTCGTGATGCCCGTATTTTAGTGCTCAGCCACGTGAAATTTTAATAAAAATTCACCTAAATTGAGTTGCATAGCCATTTGGTCTACAAATTATGACTATTCATCGGCACTTAGCTTGTTTTTTTTAGTTAAAAGCGTATGTTAGTAGTATAAACAAAGGGGTTCTGGCTCTATCGTAATTTGTTTTAGTAGAAATATCCATGTAGTATATACCGGATATTTTCCTTGAATAATATTACCGTACTAAATTGTAAACAAGCTAATTTAATAATTGTGGCCTTAATTATATCGGCAGTAATATTCTTGTGCAGTGGTCTGGTGTGCTTAGCAGCAGTACGGTTTCTTCCAGGTAAAAAAGACCAGGATAGATAGGTTTCTTTTATTGTTGTTAAAAGTAAGTTTCAACTTAACTGATGTTTAGCGGGCATACTTTTCAAAAATTCAGGAGGCCTGGCAAACTTCAAAAATGGTTTGTATCTTTTGCCGGTTTATTGGTTTTGAAATATAATCAACTACCATGGGGTTGCTGAGCGACCGGTTTATATCTCTATTTGATATAGATGAAGATAGCACATATATTTTGCTCAGTCTCAACGGATCGATATCTAATCTCATCAACTCATCTAAAAACTGCCAGCCATTCATCTCCGGCATGGTTAGATCTAAAAAAATATAATCCGGAAAAAGATGTGGGGCTGTATTGCTAATCTCAATAAGCTTATCAATAGCTTTTTGGCCATTAATACAGGCATCTATCCTGGAGTTTGATAGTACTCTTTTTACAACTTTTTCAAAAATTACATTGTCAAGCTCGGCATCATCTATTACCAATATATTTGAGGTTATATCTCGTGTATCCATTGCTAATTAAAGTAATATATAGTGAAAATGTTTAGGTCTGAGAAATACTGCAATTGGGTATAATAGAATTTAACTACTAAGTATATCTGCAATTGCCAAATTAAACAATACATCTGGTTTAAACGTACCTGTTACAACCCGTATTTTAACGGGTAGCACAGTAGGTGTTTTAACGGTGTACCCGGCAACCAGTCAGGGTTTAAGATCCAAGCCCCATCAAATTAGCGCCTTTACTTACCAATAAGTTTATTATTCATGTGCCATTGTTTAAGGCCAAAGCCTATGATGTGAGTTTGTATTATAATTAGTTATGTTTTATAAATAAAATTAGTTAAGACTAATTATTTTTATTTGATTTGCAATGTTAAATAAAATCAACTTGCATTCAAATGAAAACATTATACTTACTTCTGTTACTGTCTATGTCAACTGCCGCTGTAATGGCGCAAAATGGTTTGTTAAAGGGGCGCCTTACCACCGGCGGCGAGCCGCTTGCTTATGGCGTTATTACCCTAACGGGCACAACCATAGGTGGCACAGCTAATGAAAATGGATATTATATGCTGCAAAATATAGCGCCGGGTAATTACGAGGTATCTTTCTCGGCTATTGGCTATCTGTCAGAAAAGATCAGGATATCTATTACCAGGCAACAAACTACCGTTTTAAACAGTAACCTCAAAGAGAACTATTCCAAATTGAACGAGGTGGTGGTCACCGGCGTATCCCGGGCTACCCAGCTGCGCCGTAACCCGGTACCTATTGCGGTGATGACAAAAAAAGAGATGAACGAGAATGTAAACAACAACATTATTGATGCTATTGTAAAGGGGGTGCCGGGCGTTAACGCGGTTACTACGGGGCCCAATATATCCAAACCATTTATCAGGGGACTGGGATATAACCGGGTATTAACCCTGTACGATGGCATCAGGCAGGAGGGACAGCAATGGGGCGATGAGCATGGTATTGAAATAGACCAGTATGGCATAGGCAGGGCAGAGGTGATTAAAGGCCCGGCCAGCTTAACCTACGGCTCTGATGCCATAGCCGGGGTTATTAACCTGATACCGGCTATCCCAAGTGGGGCAGATGGTGTATTAACCGGAGATTACGTGGCCGATTACCATACCAATAACGGTATGATAGGCACCTCGCTGGGTTTAGGCTACAAAAAAAACGACTGGAAATACGCCTTCAGGGCCACTGCTAAAGCTGCTCATGATTACCACAATAAAGTTGATGGGTTGGTTTATAATACGGGTTTCAGAGAGTATAATTTATCGGGCATGGTTAGGGTTGATAAAAAGTGGGGGTACTCGCAAATAGCGGCAACACTGTATGATAACCAGCAGGAAATTCCGGATGGTAGCCGCGATTCGCTTACCCGGCAGTTTACCAAACAGGTAAATGAAATTGCTACCGATGATATTAAAAACAGGCCGGCTGTTAGTAATGGCGAATTAACATCATACGCTATAACCCCGCTGCACCAGCGCATACAGCATTACCGCATTTATACGCACAACGAGGTAAAGTTGGGTGATGGCAGCCTGGATGCTGCGCTGGGGCTGCAACAAAGCATCCGCAGAGAATATGATCATCCCACGTTGGCCCAACAAGCCGGGCTATATGTAGTACTCAATACCTTCAATTACGATTTTAAATATAATTTGCCCGCCTTTGCCGGCATAGAAAGTACGATAGGTGTTAATGGCATGTACCAGGCCAACCGCAGCAAAGCCGCCACCGATTTCCCTATACCCGATTATGATTTGTTTGATGCCGGTACGTTCTTTTTTGCCAAAAAAAGCTTTGGTAAGCTAGATCTTTCGGGGGGCATCAGGTACGACAACCGGCATATTCACTGGAATGATTTTTACGTGGGGCCAAATGCAGCAAATGGTTTTGAGCAGCAGGTTAAACTGCCAGATACCGCCGGTGCCCATTTGCAGTTTCCGGCGTTTAGGCATGTTTACAAAGGGATTTCGGGAAGTTTGGGGCTTACTTATAATATGAGCGATAGGCTGCTGCTTAAGGCCAATATTGCCCGGGGCTACCGTGCGCCTAATATAACGGAAATAGGATCGAACGGGCTCGATCCGGGTGCACATATCGTTTACCTGGGCGACAGGAGTTTTAACCCCGAGTTTAGTCTGCAGGAAGACCTGGGCATTATTGCCTACCTGAAAGATGCCGACCTGATTGCCGAATTTTTTAACAACCACATTGATAATTACATTTACCAGGCCAAACTAACAGACGCTGCCGGTAACCCCGTGGTAATTGTGCCGGGCAACAGTACCTATCAGTATCAGCAATCAAAAGCCCGGTTGTACGGTGCCGAGTTTACCGTTAACCTGCATCCGCATAGCTTAAAATGGCTGGCATTTAATAACAGCCTGGCCTATGTAACCGGTATTAACCAAAATCAGCAGCTGATAGAAAAATCTGGCGGAGCGGCAAAGTACCTGCCCTTTATTCCGCCACTGCACATCCGCAGCGAGGTAAAAGTTACTTTGCAACAAACCTACGGTGTGTTTTCGAAGATTTGGTTTAAAACGGAGGCCGACGCATATGCTGCCCAAAACCGCTTTTACGCGTTGGATAATACAGAAACAGCAACGCCCGGCTATACGCTTATAAATATTGGCGCGGGTGCAACTATCAAGCGTAAATCGGCAAAAACGTTTTGCGAACTTTTTTTACAGGTAGATAATTTGTTTGATACCGCTTATCAATCAAACCTCAACCGGCTAAAGTATTTTGAATATTATAAGGCTTCGCCAAACGGGCATCTTGGCATTTACAACATGGGAAGGAATGTTAGTTTTAAGGTGATATTTCCGTTTTAGGTGCCTGATTGTGTTTAAATACATAGCACCCTCGCCACTGTCATTGGGAATAACAACCCGGTTAATTTTGGCTGTTATTTTTAATGGTGTATTTATAAACTATTGATTATTAAGTGTTTTTTTAAAAATTTCTAATGCGCGAGATGTAATAGGCGTCTTCACTATTTTATTCCCCTCTCGAGAGGGGGCGGGATGGGAAGTGTGGTGGGCGGGGTGTGTTTTTCCGCGTTTTATTGCGCGTGCATAAACACATCCCCCGCCCCTCTCGAGAGGGGAATAGCACATTCCCTCCACTTTTTTAAAGAGGCACCCAGTATTATTTCGTCCACAACCGCTCATTTGCAACCATATCATTCCCGTTTTTTCCAGGTTTACCCCGGTTCTCACTTATAATGACGTGATTGTAAAGTATTGATTATCATTATGTTTTTTTTTTAACACAACACCCTTACTACCGTCATTGCACGAAGCAATCCCCGACTTACAGAGTAGCTGTGCAAATCGGCCCTGTATTTTGGGGATTGCTTCGTCGTACCTCCTTATAATGACATGTTTTTAAAGCATTGATATCAGCATCCATTTTTTTAAACACCACACCCTCGCCACCGTCATTGCGAGGCACGAAGCAATCCCCGACTTACAGAGTTGCTGTGCAAAACCGCCCTGTATTTTGGGGATTGCTTCGTCGTACCTCCTTATAATGACATGCTTTTAAAGTATTGATTATCAGTGTGTGTGTGTTCAAGCACAACACCATCGCCGCCGTCATTGCGAGGTACGAAGCAATCCCCGACTTACAGAGTCGCTATGCAAATCCGCCCTGTAATTTGGGGATTGCTTCGTCGTACCTCCTCGCAAGGACGGTCTCTTTTAAGATGTCATTACTGTTTTTTCTGGGTTACCCCCGGTTGTCACTCGCAATGACGATCTTTTTTAGGGTGTCATCAATGTTTTTTCCAGTCGAACTGGTTGTCGCTCGCAATGACGATCTTTTTTAGGATGTCATCAATGTTTTTTCCAGTCGAACTGGTTGTCACTCGCAATGATAATCTGTTTATGAAGCCAACTACGCATGCCGCTTATTTCAGTTGCTGCAACTGCCTGATATCTTCGGGTGTAGTTCTACAGCAGCCGCCAATTATTTTTGCGCCTGCCGAAAACCATGTTTGGGCATCGTGGGCAAAGTGCGAGTTATGAGCACCGGCCGGCAGCCAGCATTTAGTTGTGGCATCCCAAACCTCACCTTTGTTGGGATAAACCAGTATGTGCTTATCAGTATGTTCGGCGGCTATTTGTACCAACGATGCAATGTGTTGCGGCGCTGTACAGTTTACACCAATAGCAACTACCTGAGGCGATTGATTTAACAACGTTACGGCTTCGGCAAATTCTTCGCCGCTGCTCAAATGCTTGCCATCTTTGCAACTAAAGCTAATCCAGGCCTGTACGCCCGGAAACTCTGCCAGTAATTGCTGCAAAGCGATGGCTTCATCCAGGCATGGGATGGTTTCGCAGGCTAATACGTCGGCCCCGGTATTTATTAATATTTCCATCCTGCGGCGGTGAAATGATTTCAGGTCATCAATACTTACCCCATAATTACCACGATACTCCGAGCCATCGGCCAGCGATGCCCCATGCGGCCCAACGGAGGCGGCTACAAGTGGTTTATCTTCACGGGGCTGTGTTTTCAGCGCTTCTTCACGTGCTTCAAAGGCCAGTTGCACACTCAATTGCATTAGCTCAATAGCTTCTGTAGCAGTATAATGGTGCTTTGCAAAACCCTCAAAACTGGCCTGGTAACTGGCGGTTGTAATTACATCGGCACCGGCTATTAAATAATCATAGTGTACCTGTTTTATCAGCCCGGGGTTATCTTTTAATAGTTTTGCCGACCATAAGCTATGGTTCAAATCTGCACCACGAGCCTCTAACTCAGTTGCCATGGCCCCATCAAGAACAACAAAGCCCTTTTTTTGAATAAAACTGTCGAAGATGTTTTTCATACCTAAAATTCTGAGCGCAATATAGTAATTGTATCGTGGGTGATGTTTCTTCGTTCTGTAAAGTCTACGTACGGATGCTTCGTTTGTTACCTATGTGCTGGGTTCAAATATAAACGGCATGGAGGGGCTTGTCAGACTCAGCGTTTGTAAAATTTCACGAAACGCTGAAAGTGAATGATGTAAACTAACCAAGGCTAAGACTCACCCCGACGAGGCTACGCCTGTCTGCCCCTCTCTCCAACTTCGTTGCATAGAGGGGCAAAAAAACTATAAAAATGTGTTTACCCTCTATGCGGCGTAAGGTGAGCGTTGCACAACTCGATGTTATCAGAATCAGCGTCTTTTGCACCCGCGGTCTGTGTCTTCACCATAGCCGTTAACTTAAGAGCAAAACGCTTCAAAAAGCAGGGGAATGTGTGATTCCCCTCTTGAGAGGGGTGGGGGGGTGTGTCATTCTGCGTGCGGCCTATCGCTTGTATAACACACCCCTGCTCACGCTCTTTGCTACCGCGCCCCCTCTCAAGAGGGGATTTTAAGAAGCCTAAGGCTAAATTTTTCTTAAGTTAACGGCTATGGTGTCTTCACAGACCGCAATTCCGAATGCTCCACGTTTAGGGTGGGTAAATCAGCGCTATATTCGGGAAGATGCCTGTGAGGACACAGGCATCGGAAAAAAAGTCCTTAGTTGTGCAACGGCCACCGTAAGCCGGAGAGAGGGTGGTCCAGCGAAGCGTAGACCGGGCGAGTATTAGCCAACATACAGAGCCGGTTATTAGGTGTGCCGCAAACACCCCATAGGCAGCTTGTGGAAAAACTCGCGGGGAGAAGCTTTTGCCCGCTGTCCTTCCACGGAATCCATCGGGTATACTTTGTCTGCACTCTCCTTTTTTTGCAAGTAAATAAACCTACCTTTAAAGAAAAAAATGGCGTCGATAACAGATTTTGGAAAGCAGTTTAATAAAAAGGCAATATCAACAGCCATCCTGAAGGCTTTGGGCCCCGATCTGGCTAACGAGTTGAAGCAATCGGGCTGTGTATTATCCATAGACGACGACCTGGACGGCTATTCTTTCTCCAACCTAACAATGGAATTGCAGGCAAAAATTGATTCGAAGAAACGGCCGTAAGCGCTGCACATCGTTTGAACGCTGGTGAGGATTCACCCCGATGGTACAAGATAAGGTACTTCGGTGCTGCCATAGCACATTTGGTAAATCACTCTTTTACCCTGAGTTATAAAATTTCACGAAATTCTGAAGAGGGAAATGACAAGCGTTTTTTAACTTGTCACGCTAAGTTGTAAAATTTCGCGAAACTCTGAAGGGGGGATGATATTATTTAAGTTTGCCATCCTGAGGTACGAAGGATCTATTTGCCTACTATACAGAGCGAATAGGCATAGAGGGCAGATCTTCCCATAGCATAAACGGTAACTTATACGTGGCTCTGTATGCTGGCTAAGACTCACCCGCCGGTGCTGCGCGCGGCACCCTCTTCAACTTCGTTGTAAAGAGGGTGTTGGCAATTTAAAAATAAAAAATGTACAGAGAAACATTCAACTCCCTCTTTCCGGCGCAGCCGAAGAGAGAGGGTGAACGAGCGTAGCGATGTTCGGGTGAGTATTAACCTTGGTTAGTTTCCATCATCCCCCCATCATCCCGATATTTTATTTCTCCAGGCTGCTAACAGCTTATTAAAACCATCTGCACATCTGCAATTTGCACATCTGAAATCTACTCCTCCGTTTCTTTCAGCTCATCTTCTTTTTTACCTCTGCCCAGTTTTACTATTGGTTTTTCCTGTGTGCCGGTAACTGTCATGGGTATGCCGAAGATGCCAAGCGGCGGCAGGCCAAGGCGAAATTGCAGGTTTAGTTTACCATCAAAACTTACCTGGCCTTCAAAGCGCGGACGGAAGCCGGCCATTTTCATTTTAGTGCGTTGAATGGTGATAATATTGTTGGCAATGGTTGTTTTAATATCTACTTTGCTTACATCGTTTTTACCGCCAAGGCTATCGCGGCCGGTAGTTTTGCCAACGGCGCTAAAGAGTTTAAAGCCTTTTATTTTAACTTTTTTAACCGACAGTACGCCACCACCTTTTAAAGATGGGTAAACAGGTTTCATATCGCCGTTGAGTTTACCACTTAGTTGATAATCTAAAGATACAATCCCTTCGGCGCTTGCTGCAGATGTGGCCATATCATGAAAAAGCTTTACCTCTTTGTAAGCCCTTTTAATATCAAAATCCTGTGCGTTAATATGGTAATCAAAATAAGCCTTTTGCGGGCTGATGCTGCCGTAAGTGGCATCCATTATTACAGGTGCGCCTATGAGGGTAAAACCGGTTTGTTTTAAAATTATTTGCCCGTTGCTTACGCTCATTTGTCCTTTGGCATCGTTAATATCCAGGCCATTGTATTTAACTTTTTTTACGGCGGCGGTAAAGTTAAGATCGAGGTTGGCCGGTACCAGGATAACGCCGGATTTGGCTGCTTTAGGTGTTGATGGACCGGCTGCAAAAGCCATAAAATCATCGGCTATAATAAGTCCGCTGCTTAAATTAAACTCTCCTTTTAATGGCGAGTTGGGTTTAACGGCATAATCTATCACGTTGGAGAGCGCGCCGTTAAGCACAATAACCGATTTGCCGTAGTTGGCGGTAAATTGGTCGAATTTCATTTTATCCTGGTTAAAGCTAAACAGGCCTGTTTTTATGAAGAATGGTTTTGGAAACAACTCCGAAGTAAGGGTAAGATCTTTCACCTTCATGGTGCCCGAGTTGGCCAGCTGATCGTACCTACCTGCGGTAGCATCGCTTTGCTTACCTTTTAAGGATAGGTTAGTGGTGATGAGTCCTTTTACATTGTAACCGGCCATGGCAAATACCTTGTAAATTTTACCAATATCCAGCGAACCCTGCGATTTGATGCTATAATCGAGGTTATCGAAGTTTTTAAGGTTTGCTTTGAGCATAAAGGGCTGCCCCTCGAAGGTAAACGATACTGGTTTGATGTTTACTTTTAATCCTTTTAACGAGCCTGTGTTGTTGCTGATGGCTGTACTAACCTCTATATTTTGTACCGGATGCGGATAGTATTTGGTTTGAATATAACCACCATGCAGTTCTATCTGCGCGTTGGTAACCGGAAATATCCGGTGGGCCGGAATATAGCGGCCTTTGGTTTGCACATCGGCATCCAGGTTGCCGCGCAGGTCTATACTATCAACCGGATAAAACTGCTTGATGTCGGCTAAATTAAATTTAGCTTTCAGGTCGGCATCTATGAGGGCACCGGCGGTATTACTTAGTTTTAAATAGCCTTTAATGTAGTTATTAAGCGCGTTGATGTTAAGGTTTGTTAAGGCCATGGTAGCATGTGCCGGGTTTTGATCGGGGCAGCTGGCATCCAGGTTAAAGCTTACGTTTTTCATGGCCTCGGGTAGCTTGGCATATTTAAAATACCCATCGCGGAAACCCGAGTGCAGCGTAAACTTAGGGATGCTGGTTATCACGGTATCTACATGGTGCCTGATGCCTGTCTTTTTTATCCCGGTGGCATATTTACCTTCGGCTATCATGTGCAGCGAGTAACGGCCTTTTACATCAAATGCTTTAACCCCAAATGCCCTGTTCCATTTTTCGAGGTCGATCTCGGTATTTATTTTGGCGAAGATCTGCGGCGATTTAACGCCTTTTACTTTGATCACCGATCCAAAATAATCTTTGCCAATATTAAAATAAACCGAATCGATATTAAGGTTTAAACTATCGGGATTACAGCCGGGCACCTTAGCCTCCATATTGAGGTAAAGGTTTTTTACAGGCTCGGGTGTTTTTTTATTGGCGATATAACCGTTGCGGATTTTCATAGTGAAATCCAGGTTGGGCATGGTTTTGGTTGCGGCAATATACTTGCCTATAAGCGACATCGTGATGTTGCCGGTGCCGTTAATTTGGGTATCATCGGCGTAGGCGGCGTACTTGGCGGGTAATGCTGTAAAAATATCGCTCAGATCCTCCTGGTCGCTCTTTATCCTGAAATCCATATCATAACCATCTTTCAGGAAACCAAACTTACCTATAAAGTCTACAGGCAGTTCATTTATCATGAGGTTGTTTTTTTGAAACACAAAGGCCAGCGATTTGGTATTGATACTGGTAACCAGGTCGGCATTTACTTTTTTATGGTATATATAGGGCTGGCCGCCGTAGGTAAGATCGATGGAGCCTATTTCGGTATGGGTATACAGGTCAAAAATATCTTTACTTAGGTCGCCGCTGCCTTTGTAGTTAAAATCGCGGGCATTAACCAGCAGGGGGATGGATCTATCGTCATAAACCAGGTGACTTTTCTCTATTAAAATTTGCTCGATACCTAAAGATGCACTGGCTGTATCTGCCGACTGTGCAGGCTGGGCCGCTTTAGCTTTATATACATTGTAGTTGGCATGGCCGGCGCTATCAACCTGTATATTAATAGTGGCCTTACTGAGGTAGATACGGTTAATGTTGATCTTGCTTTTAAACACCGAAGAAAGATCAATAGCCAGCGAAACCTCTTTGGCGGCCACCAGGGTATCGTTCTGAAAAGGCGCGCTGCCGTTGAGCGAAAAATCGTTAAGGGTAAGCGTAAGCGCCGGAAATTTTTTAAAGAACGAGAGGCTTGTTCCCGAAAAATTGAGCTTGCCGTTGATACTGCTACCTGCCCATTGTTTTATTTTATTGGTAACCGTTTGCGGAAACAGGTAAGGCAACAAAAACATTAACGCAAGCAGGCTTACCAGGGTAATGCCGGTAATTTTAAGCGTTTTAACGAGCACTTTTTTAATTGGGAAAGGCATAAAAATATATCTAAATCAGGTGCGATAAAGATAATAGTAAAAATGGAGCACACAGCGAAAATTAACTATATTTTAGTTAAAAGAGAGCTTATTAACTTTGGCTTAATAAATGGTGTAGTATGGCTTATGATTACTGTAATTGTAAACAAGCGCTACGCTATTCCAGGTTCTGCCCGTCTGTTAAATAAGTGGCAATCAGCATAAAATTCATTTTGGCATCTTCATCCCGGCTGTCATTGGCCAAATGTGTGGCCCAACCCAGCGGGGTACCCTCGTATATCTTATCGGGTACATTTAACCCGGCACCTGCTTCTGCCAATAGCTTTACACACGCCAGCGAACCCGAGGCTACGGCCTGGTGCAACGGCGTTGCGTGGCTATGGAAGCCCGTATTGTTTTCGGGGTAGCCATTAGGGTTGGCTCCTGAGTTTAACAGGTAGGTTATCATTTGCGGTTTACCGTAAAAGGCGGCCACGGTGAGCGCCAATAACAGTTGGTGCTTATCGGCATTGGCGGTTAAATGAATAATGTCGTCCATCCGCTCAAGGCCAACGGCGGTAGCTAAAGTGAGCCTGCCGCCACGGTTAATGAGGTGCGTGGCTGCGTCGCGGTTGCCATTAGCCAGGGCGCCCAGGCCGCTACCGGGTTTGGCGCCGGCATCAATCAACACATCCATCATGGCTATTTGTACACCACATTCTTTAGGGATACGCCCGGTTGCCACCAGCCCGAGGGCATAATCAAACTGGTGTTGCGCGGTATCGGCAGCGTGGTTCTTTACAAAGCCGATGATCAGTAGCGTTACCTCAACTATATTGGCTGGCAGCTTATCAACACGAATGGGGTTATCGGCCACAAACCATAACAGGTAAGGGTTTTGAAAATAGCCGGGTTCGGGATAGTGCAGCGGTTGGCTTACAAGTCGGAGATTTTGAGCGAGCAGGTTATTCAACAAAATAACATCGCCCCGGTCAATGGCCTCAACAGCTTGCGCAAATAACTGATCGGTAATAGCTGAGTTTTTCATGCCGGATAATTATTGGCTTATTTTTTACCAGATTAAAGATACATATGTATCTTTAAATTATCCATTTGTGGTGTTATCGTCATTGTTATTTATGAAAAAGATACTTTTTATTGCCTTCTTTTTGTTTGTTATTTCCAATGTGCGTGCCCACAGCCAATGCGGCTTTTTTCTGCGCATGAATTTTAAAGGAGTCGAAAAATCATCAACCAGGTTACACGAGATAAAATGATGGCGATTGAACCGAAACAAACAGTGTTCGGATTTTTTCAAAAGCAGGTGTTCGGGGCATGATGGCCCGAACACCCTGTAGAAATTAACGTATTGATTATCAGGTGTATTTTGTTTTGCTTTTATTTTAGCCGAACACTTAATGTTTTGATTATCAGTATGTTGTATTTTTATCCGCATCCCCCGAACGCACCTGCACAAAAAAGCGAACACCTGTATAGCGGGTTTACAATTTCGTCCTTAATGCAACGTTGTATATATTTGCATGCTTATAAACGGTACTATCCTCCCAAAGGCTATAATGACACAAACCCGCAATAGTTTTCATTTCGAAGATCTGCTGAACAGGCATCATTTAAAAAAAACTGCCCCAAGGTTAAGGGTGCTGTCGATGATGTCGTCGCGCAATACTGCTACCTCTCAGCCTGATTTAGAGAGCGTTATGAATGATATCGACCGGGTAACTCTGTACCGTATCCTCAACGCCTTTGAAGAAAAGGGTATTATCCACAAGGTGTTCGATCTCAATGGCACGGCCAATTATGCCCTCTGCTCATCCAACTGCGACGAAAGCCACCACCACGATGAGCACCTGCACTTTAACTGTACCGAGTGCAAAAACGTGTACTGCCTCAATGAATTAAGTTTGCCGGGCATCAACCTGCCCGCCGGTTTCGAGCCGCAGAGTTTTACGCTTTACGCCACCGGTTTATGCCCTAAATGCAGTAAAAAGGCGGTAAAAAAATGATCCCATCCAAAAAGCTTTTTGCTGTAATGGCCGCTAATGCAGGGCTGTTGTTTTTGTTCCTTGCTCTTTGTTCCTTCAGCCCTAAAAGGGATACTATTCCGGTTGGGTCGAGCTTCCGGTTTAAAACTGTTATTATAGATGCCGGCCATGGGGGTAAAGACCCCGGTGCCCGTGGCTCATACTCAGTAGAAAAAAATGTAACCCTGGCTATTGCCAAAAAACTGAAACTGGCCATAGATACGGGGAGCACTACCAAGGGCCTCGCCACCCTCATGACCCGTATAGATGATACTTTCATCCCCCTTAACCAACGATCAAACATAGCTAACCAGGCGCATGGTAACCTGTTTATTTCTATCCACTGTAACTCATCGCCAGAGGGTACCGCCGCCATAGCGCATAAGCGAAAAGGCGTATTGCTGCTGGTTTATGGTTTCCACCGGTTGAAGGAACAGGAAGAGGCCGTGAGGGAAAACTCATCCATTTTTCAGGAAAAGGATTATAAGCAAAACTATGAGAGTTACGATCAAACCGATCCGTCAAACGCTATCATTCTAAATGCATATATCCAAAAATACCGCAAGCAAAGTATCCTCTTCGGCGACCTGGTAAATACCGAATTTACCGAAACCAATGGCCGCGCAAGTGAAGGTGTAAAGGAGCAAGGCGTATTGGTGCTGGCCCATAGCGCTATGCCTGCCGTATTGATAGAAACCGGCTTTATTAACAACCCGGAAGAGGAAGCTTACCTCAACTCCGACCAGGGGCAGAATGAAATAGTCAACTCCATTGTTATAGCCTTAAATAATTACCGCAAGGCTATTGGCAGTCTGTAGCATACTGTGTTTTTCGGGAATAGCGTTATATTCGGCATTATAAATCTACTCTGATGGTAAAGCTGTTAAACTCTCGTAAATCCTTTTTCAATGCCTTGTGTTTGATGTTGCTCATCGGCAATGCGTCGGCACAAATTAAAGAGCAGGGTATTATTCCGCAGCCTTACAAGATCGTTAAAAGCAATGAGGTATTTACCTTTTCGCCGGCTACGGGTATAGCTGTTGGAGGTGGCATCAATATTAACAATCTGAGCTTTTTCAATAAGTACTTCAGGTTGCTTTCCGGGTATAGTTTGTCTGTAAATAACAGGATGGTGATACCTTTGGTCAACCTGGGTATCGATTCTGCCGCCATTGATCAAAAGGAGGGATACCGGCTTACAATCACCCATAAAAATATCAAAATAACAGGGCACGATGAAGCCGGTGTGTTTTATGGCCTGCAATCGCTTATTCAGTTATTACGTTCATCCAACGGGAAAATTACTGTTCAGGGTTGTACCGTTGAAGATCATCCCCGCTTTGCTTACCGGGGTATGCACCTGGATGTAAGCCGCCATTTTTTTGCTGTAAAAACCATCAAAAAATGGATAGATCTGCTGGCCCTGTACAAGATAAATACCTTTCACTGGCACCTTACCGACGATCAGGGCTGGCGTATAGAAATAAAAAAATACCCACTGTTACAAAGTATTTCGGCCTATCGGGATGAAACCATCATCGGCCATAAGCGGGATAGCCCGCACCGTTTTGACGGTAAGCGCTACGGCGGTTATTACACCCAGGAAGAGGTAAAAGCTGTAGTAAAATACGCCACAGCAAGGCATATCAACATTATTCCCGAAATTGAAATGCCTGGGCACGCGCTGGCCGCATTAGCCGCGTATCCGCAGTTGGGTTGTACTGGAGGCCCGTATAAAACCGCTACCTTTTGGGGTATTTTTGACGATGTGTATTGCGCCGGCAACGATGAAACGTTTACCTTTTTACAAAACGTACTGGACGAGGTGCTGCCGCTGTTCCCATCCAAATACATCCACATTGGCGGCGACGAATGCCCCAAAAACAAATGGAAAACCTGCCCCAAATGTCAGAAACGGATTAAGGATGAACATTTGAAGGATGAGCACGAACTGCAAAGCTATTTTATTGGCAGGATGGAAAAATACCTCAACAGCAAAGGCCGCCAGATTATCGGTTGGGACGAGATCTTAGAAGGCGGCCTAACTCCCGGTGCAACGGTAATGAGCTGGACGGGTGAAGAGGGCGGCATTGCGGCAGCCAAACAACACCACGATGCCATCATGACGCCCGAGAAATACGTTTACCTGGATTATTATCAGTCGTTATACCCCGCAGAACCTATAGCCGGTGGCGGTTATACGCCGCTTAGCAAGCTGTATAATTACGAACCTATCACCAAAGAGTTATCTGGCGATGAGGCTAAATACATTAAAGGCGTGCAGGCCAATGCCTGGAGCGAATATATGGCCAGCCCTGCCCAGGCCGAGCGGCAACTATTTCCACGGATGCTGGCTTTGGCCGAGGTGTCATGGTCGGCAAAGGAGAATAAGGATTATGGTGGCTTTTTGCAGCGGTTGAGATACCAACAGCCATTGCTTAAAATACAGGATATCAACAGTGCGAATACTTTTGATGAGATAACGGATAGTATAAGTCAAACGCCCAATCATCAAGTTTCACTCGGCCTAAACACAACATTGCCCAATGGTAAAATATTTTATACTACCAATGGATCTGTTCCCGGCTTAAAAAGCAAAAGGTACAAAAGCGCTTTAACCGTTGCCCAATCGGGCATCATAAAAGCGGCGGTGTTCAGCAACGGGAAATTGATGGGTAGGGTATATGAAAAGAGTTTTACTATTAACAAGGCCACTGGTAAAGCCGTAACACTTGCTAATCAACCCCAGGGAACCTATAATCCCGGTAATACTTTTGGCCTGGTGAATGGAGTATCTGGCAGCAAACTATATAACGATGGGCAATGGTATGGTTTCAACGGCGATGACTTGGATGCTGTGATAGATATTGGATCGGTGCAGCAGATATCGCAGCTGGGTATCAATATTTTAAAATACCACTGGCAAAAAATGTGGGAGCCAAGGCTGCTCACCTTTGAGGTATCCGAAGACGGTAAAACCTACGCCGAAGTTTACCGTCAATCCGCGTTTAACCAAAACGGAATTAATGAAGTTAGAGCCAGCATAAAACCCATAAACGCCCGATACATCCGGGTAAAAGGCGTCAACAAAGGCATCATCCCGCCCGGCGAATATATTGCCGGGGCAAAGGCATGGCTGATGGTAGATGAAATTAAGGTAGAATGATGTGCAGATTTCAAACTTCAGATGTGCAGATGATGCCTGAACCGGGATTATACAGATTACAGAATTTTGAAAATTACTTTTCTAATTTGAAATCTGCACATCTATAATTTGCACATCTGAAATCTGCACATAAATTTTCCTATTTTTATAACCAAACAACAAAGTGTGCGTTATGTTGAGATAGTAAAGTTTAACAAATGTTATTTTAACCTTACAGCACTGCATTAACTCAATGAGCAAAGTATTTACAATAACTGAAGGTTTGGAGAATATGGGCGCTTTGCGAACGGGCGGACAAGGCTCAGTTTATAAAGGCAGGCGTTATGGCCCCATTATTACCGCGGTAAAGTTATTGCCGACCCCCATTCATACCGAAAGTACGGACGATAAAAATTTCAGAAATTTTCAGAACGAGGTTGAAAAGCTAAAAAAGGTAAACGAAGAACCTAACCCTAATGTGGTTAAGATCCTCAATTCGGGCATCACCGAAAGTGGCTCGTTCCCTTTTATAGAGATGGAATATATAGACGGCCCCGACCTGGAGGACTTGCTGAAAGCTCCCCACGAGGCCATTTTTACCATTAAGGAGATTATTAAACTGGCCGATCAGCTGGCCAACGCGCTGTCGCATTGCCATAAGGTATCGGTAAAACACGGTGATATTAAAAGCAATAACGTAAAGTTTAATATCCATACGGGGAACTATGTGCTGCTGGATTTTGGCCTCTCGGCTATGTCGGATGATCAGCGCCGTACCAGTATAAGGCATGCCGGGGCAATAGAATTTATGGCGCCCGAGCAAAACGAGGGGCTGATGTATTTTCAGACCGATGTGTACAGCTATGGCATCATCTTGTATGAATTGATTGCCGGCCAGGTACCTTTCCCACTGCGCGATAACGGCGAAACCGCCCGTAACGCGGTGATGCTGGCCCATATGGAAACACCGGTGCCCGATGTAATGGAACTGCGCAAAAAGAACCTGCCCGCCAGCTGGACCGATGAAAAGAAGGAGCACGAAATGCTGGTGCCCGCGTGGCTGCTAAAAATCGTTTCCAAATGTTTGGAGAAAGAACCGGAAAACCGCTACACCAGTGGTATCGAATTACAGGATGTGCTGGTACACAGCAGTATTTCGGCTGTAAGTAGCAACAAGGTAGACGACTCCTGGAACGCTTCGGTATTGTTGAAAGAAAATGAACGGCTACAGGGGCTTTTATTATACTACCAGGAAACCGAAAGCGCGAGGGGCGTACATGTTGCAAACAACCCACCCGAAACACCTGTTGTAACTGGCAAATATGGGGTACGTATCTCTAAGCCGGTATTTGTAGCATTAATGATCTTTCTTGTGGTACTTACCGGGTTTTCGTCGGTGATGGTAATTAAACACCGGCGCGGAATTTACAATACGCTTTTTAAATCAACTCCGCCACCACGCGACAGTTTAAGTTCTGGTAGTAAGCAGTTTAAGCCCGATAATAGTGCTAATCAGGATACGCAGGTACACACGCCACCCGTTAATAACGATGCCTCGAGTATCCCGCCAGAAGTTGACTCTTTGGCCGACTCGATATTGCGTGGCGTAAAGCATAAATCTAAAGTCGATCCGCAGTTTTATCGCGATAGCATAAAAAATGCCGATACATCAAAATTGAGTTTTTAGTTAATGATATAGTTAATATCTAAAAGTCTGCTTAATGGAATCTAAATCTACATTTTGGCAAAAAATAGGTCTGCAGGACTGGTTTCTGCCGAATGGAAAAGCTGCCGCCGTGGCCGCTGTAAATAATAAAACCCTTACTCCCGATGATGTTTACATGTACATTATCGAGAAATTTAAAGAATCCATCGGTCAGCTTTCTTTTGCCGATAGGGTGGTTTTTTATCACGAATTTATCATCAGCTTTAACGAAGAAGATTACCAGGAGTTTATCAATAACCGCTCGGGTTTGTTTGGCATCATTGTACACGAATCTGTAAAAAAGTTTTATGAGCTGCTGCGCGAACACCAGGAGGTGGGTAAAAAAGTAGAGCCATCAAGCTCCAAATGGGTATTCAGGCTGGTATCGCACCCCGATTATAAAAAAGGCGACAAAGGTTTTATAGGCAAGCTGCTGCCGGGCACTAATAAAAAGGAAGAAAACCTGCGGGTTACTTTCATTCCGCGCCAAACCGGGATAGCCCAAACTTTGGATATCAGCAATGATATTTTGAAGGGGTTTACTTATTACAGTGAAGGCTACTACGAGTTGCCTTACTCCAACGAGTTGCATTACGACGAAAAAGAAGTGGTAAAAGCCGGGCAAAATGTACTGGCCCGTTTGGATACCATTATGCCCGATAAGCAATTTGTGGGCCGCAAAGTGGAATTTTTGATGAAGAACGAGGATATTGTGGTATCTGGCAACGAGGAAACCCGCAACGATGCAACAGTGTTCAAAATCCCGAGTGATTGGGTAAATACGCCACACCTGCGCATCCGGATGAATAAGGCGGATGGCAAGCTTTACTTATCCTCATTTGGCGAGCTTACCATGATTAACGAGCAGGAGGTTACCCGTAGCGATGTAAACTCGCCGCAATGGGTGGAGCTGCCTTTTAACTCAAAAATATTGCTGAATGGTATCATAGGTATCAACATATTTAAACCCGAGGCATAATGTCACAAATATTATCAATAGGCTTATTGGCGGTATGCGTTTTACTATTGCTGGCCCACTTTATCGATATTAAAAGATCAAGTCATGGCAAATAATTATTTCGGTATAACAGATACCGGCAAACAGAGGGATAATAACGAGGATACCTTTATTGCACAAAAATCTGGCGATGGCAATTTTATTATAGCCTGTGTAATTGATGGTGTTGGCGGCTATGTTGGTGGCGAGGTGGCTGCCGAAATGGCCCGTGAATGCATCATTAAAGATCTATCGTACATAGCCGGCGATGTTAGTCCCTTGCTGGTAAATACTTTTGTTAATGCCAATAAGCAGATATACGATAAAAAGCTGACTGATAAAGAACTGCAAAATATGGCCTGTGTGCTTACACTGGCCGTTATAGACCTGGAGAATAACCAGTTTTATTATGCCCACGTAGGCGATACCCGTTTGTACCTGCTACGCGATAATTCGCTTATCAAAATCTCTAAAGATCATTCTTTTGTAGGTTTCCTGGAAGATTCGGGCAGGTTATCAGAAGAAGCGGCTATGGAACACCCTAAACGCAACGAGATCAACAAAGCCCTTGGTTTTGATCCTAATATAGCTAAAGATGCCGATTTTGTGGAAACCGGGCACTCGCCATTTTTACCCGGCGATATGCTGCTGGTTTGCAGCGACGGCCTGACCGATCTGGTTGATAAAAACCTGATAAAAGGTATATTAACCGGCGACGGAACGTTAGAAGATAAAGGCGCGAAACTGATAAATGCAGCCAACAGCAAAGGAGGTAAGGATAATGTTACCGTAGTATTGGTACATAATGATAAGGCACCCCGCCAGCATAACGCTACACGCCCCGCTGTAACTGTAAAAGTTGCAGAAGCCATCATCAACCCAAAACCGCAGGCAAAACAACCTGGTATTGAAACAGCAGAACCTATAAAACCTAAAAGCAGTACCGGCACTATTGCCATACTTGCTGTTGTGGCGCTGTTGTTTTTGGGCGGCTTTATTTGGCAATACTGGCTTAATCAGCAATCAAAGCAGGCACCTGTTAAAGTGGCAGCAGTTGTTGTAGCCAAACCTAAAAGTGCCGGGGAGATAAAATTACAGGATACCCTTAATAAGTTAAAAGGTAATACGCTTGTACTTTCGGCAGCCGATTTTAAGGAACCTATTATTTTGAGCGATTCCATTTACATTGGCAGGGATAGCCTGTATATTAAAGCAAAAGGCAAAATTGAGTTTAAGCCGGATTCTGGCTATAAAGGGGCGGCTATTGTGCTATCGCCCAAAAGCAAATATGTGGTGCTGGATAGTGTAGCCTTTGATGGTTTTAAAGTAGGCATAGCTACACACAACGATGCGCTGGTATTAAAAAATGTGCACTTTAATAATTGTGCCGTACCGGTTCAAACCTCGTACCTTTTCCCCGATAAAAAATATGTTTCGGGCAGGTTGTTTGGCGGTATGTTCAAAATAGATTCGTTACCCAAAGTCATCAAAAGATAATGGATAAGGGCACACCCAAAACTCCGGGCAGAGGCTTAGAACGGCTGTTTTTATTGCTGACAGGCATTTTGCTGGCTATATTATTTGTAAAGCTTTATACCGTTTTGCAGCAAAAGTTTACCGATGTTGATAAACGGCTTAATGATGGCACCATAGTAAACCTTAATGCTCCCAATCCGGCCAAAAGTGTAGCTGCATTGTTGAAAAAAGGCTACTATTTTGACGATCCGAAAGACGTTGATTACATCGAATCTGTTATTGCCGGTAAGGCGGGCAGCGCAGGGAAATTTGAAAACGCGGGTGATTTAAATAAACGTAGATATTATGTTAACGCCGATGAAGCCATTGAGCAGGGCGGCGAATTGTTTAGGCAAAGGGTGGTAACCTCCCGCGAGCTTTTGGGTTATACCGGCGATGACTCTATCCGTTTTAGCCAGGAAAAAAATCATCCTCCCGAAATACCTGCACAAACAGATGTGGCTTTGGGCCAATACAACATCGGCGGTAAAATAACGCATAAAAATGAACCCGTAGCCGGCGTTTTGGTTAGGCTGAATATGATACTGCCGAGGGATAGTATTTTTTCTGACGAGGAGACAACAGCCAAAAATACCATAACTGAAAATTCGCCTAATGCAAAAAAAATATACGTATTAAATGGCGATAAAAAACGCCAACTGCAATCGCTCACAGCGTTTGCCCGCACGGATGCCAATGGTAATTACGCGTTTAAAAACTTACCAACCGATAAAGCATTTGAGTTGCTGCCCCTGCAGCCGGGTTTTGAGTTTGGCCGTTCGCAGGGTGTAGTTGATTTGGATGGCGATAAAAAGATCAACTTTATTCAGGCACCCCACAGTATTAAGCTATTATCAACCCGCGATTTTAATATCCTCAAAAAGGAGGGCGCCTTTATAGTGCGTACTATCGACGATTTTAACACCTGGTACTGGATAATAGCCGCAAGTTTTTTTGCAGGTTTTATCCTTATACACATCCTGCTAAGTTTCCGCTATCCGCAGGCCGATCAAATTATATTGCCACTGGTAATGATACTTACGGGTATCTCTTTTCTTACGCTGTTAAGTTTACAAGACCCGTTGCGCGATAGGTTTTTAGCCAAAGATACCCTCATTTATCTGGGCATAGGCATTTTTGCAATTTGCATTATGCTGTTGATCAATCTGCGTAAGCTTACTGCCGATTCTGGTTTATATCGCCTGCTGATATTTAAAAATACCCGGAGCGCCGCAAATGGCTGGCCCTGGGTTGTGGCGGCTATGGGCATTCTGTTCAGCACCATTTTGTTTGGTACCGGGCCCGAAGGCAGCGGGGTAAAAGTTAACCTGTTGGGTTTTCAGCCAAGTGAAATTGTGAAATACCTGGTGATCATTTTCCTGGCCGGATTTTTTGCCGCCAATGAAAAATTTATAAGCCAGTATGCCAGCTGGAGCAAGCGTTTATCGTTCTTTTCTTCGGCGCTGATAGCTACCCTGATGACTTTGCTGTTGTTTTTAATATTGGGCGATCTGGGCCCGGCAATGGTTATCTGCTTTACATTCATCATCCTGTTCTCGTTTTCGCGTGGCGATTTTTTGCCGATGGCCGGTTTTGTGGTGCTGTTTGTACTTATCACCTGGTTTTTTGATAATGTTTGGTTAAGCGCCGGGGTTACCTTTGGCATTTTAGGCATGGTTGGTTTCTGGAAGCCAAAGTATCTGAGCGAATCGGCCCTTATGGCGCTGATAGTGGTGAGCGCGTTTCTAACTATCGATAAAATTCCGGGCCTGGATAAAATTATTCCTGGTCCGGTTGAGCGGTTGGTAGAGCGTAAAGCCATTTGGCAGGACCCCTGGAATAACGAAGTTTATGGTGGCGACCAGGTAGCCAACGGCCTTTGGGCCATGGCTAGCGGCGGCCTTACCGGCGAAGGGGTAGGCCAGGGCTTTGCCAAAACCATTCCCGAAGCCCATACCGATATGATATTGCCATCTATAGGCGAAGAATTTGGCTGGGCGGGTATGGCGGCCGTATTTATATTATTCCTGGTGTTTTTACACCGGTCGATAATTATAGGGCGGCAAACGGGTACACCCTTGCTGTTTTACCTCAGCGCCGGTATTGGGGTATGTACCTTTGTGCAGTTTTTGCTGATAGCGGGCGGCTCTATCGGTGCTTTACCGTTATCTGGGGTATCGCTACCGTTTGAAAGTTACGGAGGCTCGTCGCTGGTTATAAATTTATTGGCTACCGGGTTTTTGTTATCAGTATCCTTGGTAAAAGGTACGCAGGTGCAAATGAGTTATATTACCAAACAGCAAGATAAAAACCTGGTGCCTGCACTGGCAGCAGCCTTGGCGGCTGTGGTATTATTAGTTGTAAATGTATCGCGCTACAGCGCCGATAATAAGCAATGGGTGGTTAAACCCGCTTTGGTTGCAGATAAAAGCGGGCTGCGGATGTTTAGCTATAACCCAAGGATTGCCATACTGATGAATAAATTGCAGGCAGGCTCGTTATTGGATAGAAATGGGTTGATACTGGCTACCAGTAAGCCAGAGTTGATCCAAAAGCAACAGCTAAAACTTTCGGCATCCGGGATCAAAGATTATAACCTCGATTCGGCGGTGCATAAGCGGCTGGAGCGTTTTTATCCCTTTGAGGAGCAAATGTTTTTTTGGACGGGCGATGTTAATACCGGCGTATTTAATGGCAGTACAAATGGCTACTTTGCCGAGTATGAACATGCCGCCGAGCTTCGCGGCTTTAAAATGCCTATCAGTAGTTATAACGTAAAAGCATCTCATTACCAGGAAGACCGGTTTTTGCCCCGTGGTGTAAAAGAAATGACCGTGGCTAAAAAAGATTACAGTGAGTTGGCCCCACTGTTGCTGGCAGATATTAATGGCCCCGAAGTAGCTGCGTTTAAAAACCGTAACCGCGATGTAAAACTTACGATGGATGCCGATCTGCAAACTAAAATTCAGCAGTCGATAGCTACCGATACATCGTTGTTTGATAACAGGGTATCGGTAGTGGTAATGGAAGCCAATACCGGCGATGTACTGGTATCGGCACAATACCCGTTGCCGCCGGTACATAACTGGGATCAGTTAACCATGTCGCAGGCTGATCAAAATAAACTATCTACCTGGATGACCACTACCGATCTGGGCTTTACTTACGCATCGCAGCCAGGTTCAACGGCCAAAGTATTAACTGCTATGTCGGCTTTTAATAAGCTGGGGATGGCTGCCGCCGATGTTACCTACCATGTAAGTACAGAGGAGCGCATCCGTACCAAAGGTATTGAGCCGGATGAAACCGGGGAGATAACCATGGCCCGGGCAATAGCAAAATCAAACAACGTATATTTTATTAAAATAGCTAACCAGCAGCACCTGGAAGAGTATATGGTAAACCTGTACATGAAAACAGGCATGTTTTTGCATGGGGTGGGGGGCTATTACTATAACAAGCCAGTGGATAATGATGCCCAGGAAGAAAAATGGCGTACCCTGTGGCGCAAAACCGAGTTTAATACC
The DNA here is from genome assembly GCF_014205845.1 of Mucilaginibacter cryoferens. Classification (GTDB taxonomy): domain Bacteria; phylum Bacteroidota; class Bacteroidia; order Sphingobacteriales; family Sphingobacteriaceae; genus Mucilaginibacter. Next base: position 36,107 of record NZ_JACHCR010000007.1, on the reverse strand, counting down.
CGGCCGCGGTACGACCCTAATAATATCCATAAAACAAGGGCAAAAGGCATTTCGGGTATGGCCTGGGGACAAGGCGAGCTGATTGCTACGCCGGCATCTGTAGCCCGGCTGGTATCGGGTGTAGCCAATAATGGTGTTTTGCTGGCTAACCGTTTTGTATTAAACATTGGCAAAACAAAAATGCCCGTTAAGGGTGGCATAACCCTGGCCGAAAAATCCGAATATGCCGGTTTACTTACGCAATATATGATTGCCCAAAGCGCGCCTAAAGTACCTATATTGGGCATTGCCGTTGCCGGTAAAAGCGGTACGCCAGAGCGCATTGTTAAAAATAAAAGTGTAAACGACGGCTGGTACGTATTTTTTGCTCCGGAGGCAAACGGAAAAGGCAAAATGGTTGTTTGTATCCGTGTAGAATCGACCCGCGGATCATCGGATGCGGTGCGTTTGGCCGGTAAGCATGTGATCCCTTTTCTTTTAGATAAGGGCTATATGAAAAGTATAACTTCGGCAAGCCCGGAGGATGTTCAATGAAGTCTGAAGTTCTGAGTCTGAAGTCAAAAGTGTTGGTTTATCAGCGTTCGGCTTAAGACTCCTGACTCAAGATTTATAAATTAAAAAAAATGGCATTTAATTTTTTCAGTAAAAATGGCGGCGAAAGGCGCCCAATGGATGTAAAAAGTTTAAGGGATGCTTTATTGCGTTTTATAAAAGAGGCCCTGCAAAAAGTAGAGGGAGGCGAGGGCAGTCATATCAAGGAGCTGCTATTATATATTAGCTCAACCACTGAGGATAAGCTTCTTTATGAAGGTGCCGTTTATGCGCATGATAAAGAAAAATTCAGGGACGAAATTCAGCGGATTGCCGATGACTACGCCATTAACCTGCCCGACGACTGGACTATTGAAGTTGTTTTTGACGATACCGTACCTGCCGAGGCATCTAAAATACCCGAGCTTGATGCCGCCTTTTTAATGCATACCCGCAGGCAGGTTGCGCACAATGTATCATCGGCGGTTGCCTACATTCGCATTTTGAATGGTGAGGCCGAACAGGAGGAGTACCAGATTAAGGCCACAGATGGAAAGATCAATATTGGCCGGGATAAAAAATCGGTAACAGATAACGGATCGTACCGGATCAATAGGCTGGTATTCCCGGCTGTAAGCAATGATGAAAGCAACAAGTTTATCAGCAGGCAGCATGCCCATATAGAATGGAATAAGGATAATGAGTGCTTTATGATATTTGCCGATGATGGCGGTGTACCTCCCCGTAATAAAACCAAAATTAGTATTGCTGCCGATGGTAAACTTATCAAACTAAACTCTACCCAGATAGGCCATCCCATGAGTGAAGGCGACCAGATTATATTAGGGGAGTCGGCTGTGTTTTTGTTTAGTGTAAAAGCCGAAGGTTGATAAGGTGATGATGTTGAAGAAAGCGCTTCTATTAGTATTTATAACCGCGATAAGTATGTTTGCCAAAGCGCAAACTGCCGATGATGTATACAACAAATATGTGGAGTTGAGTGAAGCCCGCTTAAACGCCAATAAAGACAGCGCCATGTACCTGGCCGAAAAGATATTGCCCGATACAGCAAAGCTAAAACCTAAAATCCGCATCTGTTTTTATAATATTTTGGCACAGCTTTACGAGGAAGACAGTCAGAGTATAAAGGCAATTCAATATTATAAAATAGTAGCCGCCGCCCAGCCTGACTATTATGTGGTACACCGCGCCTTAGGCTATCTGTATATAAAAGATATTACAGGGAAACAAACAGTGGTAGATGCAGCCTACATGGCCAAAGCAAAGGCTGCGCTGCCCCACCTCGAAAAAGCCCAGGCCTGCGACCCTGATGATAATACCCTCGCGATTATTAAAGTACTCTATCGCAATTTAAAAGACGATAAAGCACTAAACTCGTTATCCGCGAGGCTGGAAGCGCTAAAAAAGAATTGCATCGATCTGTTGAGCGATCAGTAGATTATAGATGTCTGTCTAAATTTGATTTATTGATGCTTTTATAGTTCTAATGAGGCATATATCCAAGCGTTATTGCGAGGTACGAAGCAATCTCTACACAGGCAGGTCGGAAATGCAAATCTGCTCTGTGCAGCATAGAGATTGCTTCGTACCTTATAATGACATGCTTTTAAAGTGTTGATTATCAGTATGAATTTTTTCAAGCACAACACCATCGCCGCCGTCATTGCGAGGTACGAAGCAATCCCCGACTTCCAGAGTTGCTATGCAAATCCGCCCTGTAAGTCGGGGATTGCTTCGTCGTACCTCCTCGCAAGGACGGTTTTTTTTTAAGATGTCATTACTGTTTTTTCTGGGTTACCCCCGGTTGTCACTCGCAATGACGATCTGTTTTTGTATTTTTAGACAGCTTTTTAGATGCGCAGATGATGTTTTGATTTGAGAATTTGAAGATTTGAGAATTTGAAAATGAAAAGACTTTCCTGTCAAGAAATCTCTGTCATTTCCACATTTGCGATCCATCAATCTATTTCCATCATCTGCACATTTGAAATCTGCATATCTACGGATCTATTTTCCTCATCTGCACATTTGAAATCTGAAATTTGCACATCTACTTTTGCCTAAAGCTATCTCCTATAAACTCCAGCGCGTCAACAATGCCGGTGCGCCAGTACGTCCAGGTGTGGGCGCCATCGCGGATGCGGAACTCGTGTGGCACTTTCTTTTCTGTGAGGGCTATGTGTAGCATGGAGTTGCCTTTACTTAGGGCATCATCGTCGCCGCAATCAATCCAGTAACGTACCTCGTTAAGCTCATCGGTGGTTTTGCCTTGTACCAAACCCAATATAGAATTGTTTTTCCAGGTAGCATTCAGTCGTTCCTGTCCCTTAAGGTTAGGGCCGAAAACTTTGCTGTATGCTTCTGCCCAGCGGGCATCGGTTACGCCTACAAAATCTTCGTCGGTGCGCACAGCCGCGCTTAAAGCTGCTGCTGCCACAAACATATCGGGATGCTTAATGCTATAATTAAGCGTGCCAAAACCACCCATAGAAAGGCCTGCAACCGCACGATATTGTTTGCTGGCTTTAATCCGGTAATCCTTTTCAATAGTGGGGATAAATTCCTTGAAGAAGAAATCTTCATAGTTTCTTTTACCATCGTAAGAGTTGATGTACCAGGTGGTTTTTGCATCGGGCATCACAATAATCATCGGTGGAATTTTGCCTTCGGCAATGGCTTTATCTGCATAGCGGTTCACCTCACCAAATTGTAACCAGCCGGTTTGGTCGTCGCCATAGCCGTGCAACAAATACACCACCGGATAGCTGCGGTTTGATGTTTCATAATCGGCAGGCAGGTAAATGGCGTATTTTACATTGTAGTTTAAAATATCGCTCTTAACGTTTTGCTCTTCTATAACCTTACCCACAGGGATATGCTGCGCGAAGGATGCGCCGGCGGTGAATAGGAAGAGGATCAAAAAGAGATTTTTCATTTTTTAAGTATTAAGATGATGCGCAAATTTTAGATTACAGATGTGCAGATAGTTGAATGTGCTGTTTTATTTGCACTTCTGTAATTTGCACATCTGCACATCTTTAGTTAATTCCATACCCATGGTTCTTCGCCCACAAAGGCGATGCTCAGCTTATTTTTGTTGATGCTGAATTGCCAGGTAATATTTTCATTCTTCTGATTTTTAACATCGCTGCAGGTAAAAAAGAAATACACTTTAAAAACACATTTAAACGAGCCGGTTAAGTTTCCTGGGTTGAAAGAGGCATTTGTTATTTCAAATTCCCTTACTTCGGGTGATCCTCCGTCGTCATAAAAATAAGATGCAAGCCCCTGGCATATGCTCGAATGATTGCTTTTATCGCTAAAAAAAGCTGTCAGAAATTGGCCAATAGCGGTTTCTCCTTCATATAATTGTTTCAGAAGGGAAGTATCAACAGGTAGATCAAAATCTTTTGCCATTTTCTATTAGTATCAAGTAGTTAGTGTCAAGTAGCAAGATGCTATCTTAAACTTTGCAGCGCAATTACATAATCATCTGCACATTTAAAATCTGCACATCCGGAAGTCTACTTCTGCCTAAAGCTATCGCCCATAAAAATAAGCGCGTTGGTGATGCCGGTTCGCCAGTAGGTCCAGTTGTGGGCACCATCGCGTACGCGGTATTCGTGCGGTACTTTCTTTTCGGTAAGGGCTATGTGTAGCAGGCAATTGCCTTTGGTTAAAAAGTCGTCGTCGCCGCAATCAATCCAGTAACGTACTTTGCTTAAATCGTCGGTGGTTTTGTTTTGTACCAGTTCTAAAACAGAATTGGCCTGCCAGGCTTTGCTCAGGCGGTCTTTGCCTTTTAACCCGCGACCAAATAGCTGGCCAAAAACGGTATCATAATTTGCATCCGGCTGACCAACCATCTGGTCGTCTGGAAACACGGCTGCGCTCAAGGCCGCTGCTGCCGAAAATAGCTGCGGGTATTTAATGGCATAAATAAGTGTGCCATAGCCACCCATAGAAAGGCCGGCAACACCGCGGTATTGCTTCTCTGTTTTTATGCGGTAAGCTTGTTCAACATGTGGCATAAACTCTTTAATAAAAAAGTCCTCGTACTTTTCTTTGCCATCATAAGAGTTAATATACCAGCTCGAGTCGGCGTTAGGCATCACGATGATCATCGGTGGTATGGTGCCATCGGCAATGGCTTTATCGGCATAGCGGTTTATTTCGCCAAATTGCAGCCAGCCTGTATTATCATCAGTGTAACCATGCAAAAGGTATACAACAGGATAGCTGCGATTGGCTGTTTCGTAGTCGGCAGGCAGGTAAATGGTATATTTTACGTTGCATTTTAAAATTTTGCTTTTAACGGTTTGCTCTTCAATTACCTTACCCTGTTGGGCAAATACCGGCGCAATGCTTAATAGTAAGCATAATAATAAACAGGTTTTTAAAATGTTTTTCATGTAACTAGGTTTGGCTTATATTAAAAAGCAAGTGGTTTGCCTTGCTCTGGGTATATGAGGTTTAACTGTAATTTATTATCGGCCTTAAGCTCGGTTTTTATTTTGCCGATGCTGTTTGCCGGTGGTTTTAAATGAGTAACAACAATGTTTAAGTCCTTTACAGCATTGGTGCCGGTTAAGGCGGCCAGCTTATCCATTTCGGCCATTAGCCAATGTGGGGTGAGGTGCCCAAATAATGTTTTATCCGGCTGTTGGCTGGGGAATGATACTTCTATTAAAATTGCTTTTAGCTGTTTGTTTTTAACCAATGGGGTAATAGCCTCCCATAGTTTTTGCAGGTTGTTACTTTTCTCTACTTCATCGGGGCCCGTATCGCCCAGGTACAAAACGTAAGCATTATTACTACGCACCAAAAAAGCAGTACTGGTAAGGTTGGAGTGACTTAACGGAAAAGCCTGAACCTTTAGATCTGTATTTTCGATGGCAGTTTCGCTACCTGGAGTAAGTGCCTGGTAATGGAATTTTTTTAATGCAGGAGCTTCGCCTTGATCGGCAAAGTTGGCCCAGCTTTCCCATGTAAAGTAGTGGGTTTTGAGCGTTTCGAGCGTACTTTGCAAACCGTAAATGTTTTTGGTGCTGTCATCTGGCGCGTTAATAACCAAGCCTGCAAGGTGATCCAGATGGGCATGAGATATAAAGTAACCTTTGATATATTGCCTTAATACTTTTTCGGCAGGCACATCAAAGGCTTTATTTTCTACAGCTTTTTTAATGCCATAGTGCAGGGTACCGGCATCTAAACAGATATAGTTATTTGTACCGCTTGCAGCCAGCATATATGCCGATAGGTTGCTTTCGTCTATACCGCCCAGCACACCCAAAGGAACAAGCCTGAAAGCGGGCGTGTTTTTAACTTGTGCCTTTGTAAAAAAAGGCAGTAAAACACATATTACAATAATTATTGAACTGTATTTGCGATTCATTACTGGTAGATTTTCAACTGCAAGTTACAGCAATTGTTAAACTACTAAAGTAATGATATACGCATCAACTAAGCAAAATAAAAAGGATGTTTTAAATATGATATCTGTTGGTGAGGCAGCCTTCGCAAAAAAACTTTTTTATAGGAAGCCAAAAAAGAAATGTTTTAAGGAAGATGCTTCGTTTTCGCCTGCTATCTAAAATTTGCCTGCACTTTTTGCACCTGTAAACAGGACGCGGGGTATTATCAACAATTTGCATTATTTATAGGGGTATATATAGTACAAATCTAAAATAAATGTCTAAACTTTAATATATCAAAAGAATAATATTTCAATTAATATTATTCCACTTCCAGTTTTTTTGCTGCTTTTTTATTAGATTCATAGTCACCACCCAATAGGTAGCCCCATGGTTTGAGGCTTTCGATACGATCAAATATGATTTTAAATATGGCCATTACTGGGATAGATAAAAACATGCCCGATAGTCCCCAGATCATTTCGCCAAGAATAATGCCGATGAAAGAAATAAGTGCGTTAAGCCTTACTTTGGAGCCCACGATGGTTGGGAGCAAAAAGTTGGCATCAATAGCGTGGATAATAATTACCCCTACGGCCACACTCAGTGTTTTGCTGATATTGCCGGTGGCAAACGTAATAATGGTGCTAAGCAGTAAGGCGGTAAAAATACCGATGTAAGGGATAATATTAAACAAGCCTACAATGATGCCCAACAACGCCGCGTATTTAATGCCTATCCACCAAAAGGCTGCAATGGCTACACTGGCTACTATCACCATCTCTAATAAAAGGCCCAGAATATATTGCCTTAATATAGATTGGATATTCTCCACAATATCCATTACCACGTGCGAGTTCTCGTCACGGAAAACCCAGATGATGAAGCGGAGCAGCAAACGCCTGTAAAGCAAGATGAAAAATGTAAAAATGAGTATGAATACATAAAATATCATCAGGGATGAAATTGCTCCGAAGGTTGTACCCACCACATCGCTGCCCGATTCCATGATTTTTTTGGAAGCATCATTTACATATTTTATCTGACTTTCTGCGTTGATATGTAATGCCGATTGAACCCAATCCTGCAAGTCGTGTATAGATTGGGCTACTTGTTTCTGGAGTTGCGGCCAGTCGTTTTTAAGCGACGAGATCTGCGAGCCCACCAGGTATAATATGCCGCCAACCAATGCTATCAATAAAAGGATGGATGCCAATGACGACATACTGCGTGGCAAACGTACCTTTTTCTCTAAAAAATTAGATACCGGAAGCAGTAATATGGCAAATAAAAATCCAAAGATCAGCGGATCGAGCACATCTTTGCCTATAACAATGAGGTAACCGAGGGCAAGAAAACCGATTAAAGTAAGTGCAAGTCGTTCGTAGAAAGGCGCTATGATTTTTTTTGTTGGCATAAAGTATATTGTTGCATCTGTATTTTCAGATGGGTAACGGATATCTGTTTCGGATGTTTGAAGATAACAATTATTGGGTAACAAAATTTGTACTTTTATTTTGTGGCCACATACAGTAAATTTGCGCCAGCCACAAAAAGAAAAACTTACTCCAATGATAGTATAATAACGGCCTGTTCATTTTAATTCATTTACCGCAACGCTATTTCCACAGGCCTTGTGATTCATTTATAGGCGGTTAACTATAATTAAAACTTTACTGTTATGACAAATATTGGTCCCGATGCTACCGAGCGTTATCCTATGCCGCATCACCAAAAACTGGTTTTTCTCAAGAATATCATTACCAACCCCAATATCGAGGTAGGCGATTTTACCTACTATGACGACTTTGATGATCCGTTTAATTTTGAACGGAATGTTTTGTACCACTTTGATTTTATTGGCGATAAACTCGCCATTGGCAAGTTTTGCGCCATAGCATCGGGTGTAAAGTTTATCATGAACGGGGCTAATCATGAAATTTCCCCAATTTCTACCTATCCCTTCGCCATTTTTGGTAATGGATGGGAAAAGATAAACGAAGTGGCAAATCTAACCGCCAAATATCCCCATAAAGGCGATACCATTATCGGCAACGATGTTTGGATAGGCTATAACGCCACCATAATGCCCGGCATCCAGATAGGCGACGGAGCAATTATAGCCTCGCAGGCCGTAGTTACCAAAGATGTGCCTGCTTATGCTGTTGTAGGCGGCAACCCTGCCCAGGTGATTCGTAAACGATTTTCTGATGCCGTTATTGAACGCCTGCTGAAAATTGCCTGGTGGAATTGGGACGTAGCAAAAATAAGTACCCATTTAAAGCTCATTAATTCTGTTGATATAGATGCGTTGGAGGCGGTGGGTGGTTAGGAGTAATGACCGGCCTATCGGACGTTTATAAGGGGTGTGCAAAGCGGATAAAAGGAAAGTTAATAACCAACAAGGCCATCCGTTAATAAACAGATGGCCTTGTTGGTTACCAGCTTTATTTAAAATCGGTAGCTATCCAGCTGGCCAGGTTACCTTCTTTATTAATTTCAATTAGTTTCTCTACATCTTCATCCCGCCTGTGCGATTCTTCGATGCTGTATTTTGCTAGCATTGCCCTTAGCGCTACCAGGTTGGCGGTATTTTTGTCGAAATCGCTTTTGTGTTGTATGGCGTATTTGGCAAATTGCGAGGTGTAGGTAAACAACAACTCGGGGTTTTGATCTGTAAGATTATTAACCGATTTGTTGATAACTATAGGAACACTGCGTGTACCCTGTGCCCAGGCTAAAATAAATAACCGGGCCGCCTGCCTTTTTTCGCGTTTATCTTTCCATCCGGTTTGTTGCAGCCAATCGGCGGTTGTTACTACCTGTGGTTCGTACATGGCAAAGTCGGCATCTGTTTGTAGCTCGTAGTGCATAGGCACATCATATTTTTGTGCGGTTGCGGTTAGTGTGGAAGCTGTTAATGCGATGATCAGTATAAAAAAATGTTTCATGTGTTTTTAAGGAGAGCTAATACTTTTTTAAATCAAAACTGCTTTATAAAGGATTTATTGCTCAAATAGTTTTTGCAAAAGAGTCCATAATGTCCATTAACGTTACCGCTTCGTCAATGGTGCAGGGGTTTGGGCCTTCGTTTTTAAAGTATGCCACAATTTTTTCTATCATGGGCTGCTGTATATGTTGCGGATGCTGAAAGGTTATGGTTTCCTCTTCGGTATCGGTTTTCCAACTCACATAATTGCCAAAAAATGGAAACGTTATTTTCCCTTTTGTGCCGATGATCTCGCAGGTATCTACAGTTAAACTTTCGGCCACATTAAAGCACCAGGAACCATTAATCACTACTTTGTTTTTAAATACTATTTCGCCACAAACATGGTCATCTGCAGATGTTGATGCCGATTGATTAAGCGAATAACCATGGTATTTCTCGGGCTCGCCAAAGTAAAACAACATCAGGTCCAGCTGGTGGGGGGCCAGGTCGTGAAAATAACCACCACCCGAGAACTCCGGTAGTATTCGCCAGTTGGTTTTTGTATCGGCAATAAGCTTAGGTTTACGGCTTTGCCACATCCTGATTTGCACGGTACGTACCTCGCCTATTTTTTGTTTCTCCAGCAGATCTTTCACTGCCAAAAACATGGGTACCGCCCTGCGGTAATGCGCTACGGTTAGTTTAGCATTACTTTGCTTTACAGCCGCCGCCATTGCCCTGGCTTCGCCGGCGTTGCGGGTAACCGGTTTTTCTACATATACATTAAACCCTTTTTGCAGTGCCGATAAAGCATACTCCAAATGAGATGACGGAGGAGTAGCTATGTAGATAGCATTGATATCAGCCTCGGCCATCATTTTATTCGCATCGCTGTACCATTCGCTTACGTTGTGCCTATTGGCATAGTCGGCAGCTTTGACCGCGTCGCGACGCATTACTGCGATAAGGTTGCTATCGGCCACTTTTTTAAATGCCGGTCCGCTTTTCAGTTCGGTAACATCGCCGCAACCAATTATGCCCCAGTTTATCATAAGAAGCCCCCCTTTGCGTCTCTGCCCCTCTAAATCTCCCCTAAAGGGGAGATTTTTAAGAGACTTAATTTTGTTTAATTATTGTGTATTAATGTTAATGTCGGGTTCCAACTCCCCCTTTAGGGGGCCGGAGGGCTAGGCCAATATCGTTTCTATCTGCGCCAGTTCATCGGCAGAGAAAACAATATTATCCAGTGCTTTTAAAGAATCGGCCAGCTGCTCGGCGCGGCTTGCGCCTATCAATACCGATGTAACGCGGTTGTCTTTCAGCAACCAGGCCAGTGCCATTTGCGCCAGTGTTTGGCCGCGTTGCAGGGCCAGATCGTTAAGGCGTTTTATCTGGCTCAGGCGCTCGTCTGTTATTTGGGCAACCTGTAAAAAGCCGGTTGCTTTTGCCGCTCTCGAGTCCTCAGGAATACCGTGCAGGTATTTGTTGGTTAATAAACCTTGCGCCAATGGCGAAAACGGAATACAGCCAACACCTTCGTTGCCCAGTACATCCATTAAACCGCCCTCGGCCCAACGCTCAAACATGGAGTATTTCGGTTGATGGATAAGGCATGGTGTACCCAATTCCTTTAATATTTTAATGGCTTTTGCAGCAAGATCGGCGGGATAGTTGGATACGCCTGCGTACAAAGCTTTGCCCTGGCGAACGATGAGATCAAGCGCGGCCATAGTTTCTTCAAGCGGTGTTTCTGGATCTGGGCGGTGGTGATAAAAAATATCAACATACTCTAAACCCATACGCTGTAAACTTTGATCTAAACTGGCAACCAGGTATTTTTTTGAACCCCAATCACCGTAAGGGCCATCCCACATGGTATAGCCGGCTTTGCTGCTGATGATCATCTCATCGCGGTAGCCACGGAAATCTTCTTTTAAAATACGACCAAAATTTTCTTCGGCCGAGCCCGGAGGCGGCCCGTAGTTGTTGGCCAGATCGAAATGGGTAATACCACTATCGAAGGCAAGGTGTAAAATTTTGCGGTAGTTTTCGGTTACATCAACATGCCCGAAATTGTGCCACAAGCCCAGCGAAATTGCCGGTAACTTAATGCCGCTGTTACCACAACGGCGGTATTGCATTTTTTTGTATCTGTCTGCAGATGGTACGTATGTCATATCTATAAAAGGTAAGGATTCAATGTTTTTGATGTTCGTAAAAATAGAATTTTAATCAGAGTTTTTAGATGGCTTTATGAAAATGTAATAAATTTACGCCTATAATCAAAATAGCACAATTATGGCGATGGAAGCTTATATAGAGACCGGGCGTTTGATTTTACGTGAATTATTACCTACAGATGCGGAGGGCATGTTTGAGCTTGACTCTGATGCTGAAGTACACCGTTTTTTGGGTAATCAGCCCGTTAAAACTATTGAAGAAAGCCGGGAAACTATATCCGTAATCAGGCAGCAATACATCGACTTTAATATTGGCCGCTGGGCGGTTATTGATAAAGCTACCGGCAACTTTATGGGGTGGGCCGGATTGAAGTTTATGACCGATACCAGGAATGGGCACCGCAACTTTCACGATGTAGGCTATCGTTTAATTAAGCGTTACTGGGGCAAAGGCTATGCTACCGAAGCTGCGATAGCCTCCATCAAATATGGTTTTGATGGGCTCGAACTCGATGAAATTTATGGCATGGCCGATGTTGACAATATCGCCTCCCAAAAAGCATTGCAAAAATCGGGTTTGATCTATATAGAAAATTTTGAACTCAATGGAACACCGCATTGCTGGTTTAAAATTACCAGACTCCCGTAATCTTCAACACTAAACAACTTCCGCAACCACAAAAGTACTGCCACCTACAAAAACCAGGTCGTTTTCGTCTGCATTAGCTTGAGCTGCCTGCAACGCCTCTTTTACCGAAGTATAAGCTTCGCCCTGCAAACCAAAGCTTTCTGCGCTAAGCTGTAAGCTTTCGGCCTCCAGGCCTCTCGGGATATCGGGCTTGCAAAAATAGTAGGTGGCATTGCTGGGTAACATGGCCAGTACCTTGGTAATATCTTTGTCGTTCACCATCCCTATAACAAAATGGAGGTGCTTGTAATTAACCGAGGCAATGTTTTTCAGTACTTCCTGTATGCCATCGGGGTTATGCCCGGTATCGCAAATAGTAAGCGGATGATGGGTTAAAGTTTCCCAGCGACCATGCAAGCCGGTGAGGGTTTTTACCTGCGATAATGCAGCTATAACCGCATCATCGGTAATATTAAAGCCTTGCAAACGCAACGCTTCTACCGCCGACAATACCGTTTTTACATTTTTAAGCTGATAAGAACCGGTAAGATCGAGTTTTAAGTTGAGTGCTGAGTTCTGATCAACAAGTGACAGGTTTTTGGCTATGGTTAAGTCAAGTAATTTTGAATTTTGAATTTTGAATTTTGAATTTTCAATTTCCCACACATCCGATGCAAACGAAATAGCGGTACCAACTGAGGCGGCCTTATCAATAAATACCTGTGCCGTTTCGGGTTGATTTTCGCCTATAATAACCGGGATGTCGGGTTTAATGATGCCTGCTTTTTCGCCGGCTATCAGTGGTAGGGTGTTGCCCAGCAGGTTCATGTGGTCCCAGCCGATGTTGGTAATTATGGATAGGAGGGGATGTATAATGTTGGTAGAGTCGAGCCTGCCGCCCAGTCCTACTTCAATAATGGCTATGTCTACCTTTTCTTTCGCGAAGATATCAAAGGCCAGGCCCACCGTCATTTCAAAAAATGAGGGCTGAATCTCGTCAAAATCCGGCTGATGAGCCCCCACAAAATCAATAACAGATTGTTCGCTTATCATTTGCCCGTTAATACGGATACGTTCGCGAAAGTCTTTAAGGTGGGGTGAGGTGTATAAGCCGGTTTTATAACCTGCTGTTTGCAATACGGCTGCCAGCATGTGCGATGTAGAACCCTTGCCGTTGGTACCAGCAATGTGTACGCTCTTAAATTTATGCTGTGGATTATCCAGGCGGTTACAAAGCTCAATGGTGTTATCCAGGTTGGCCTTATAAGCCGATGCCCCATCCCGCGTAAACATAGGGAGCTGGGTGTATAGGTATTGGATGGTTTCTGCGTAGTTCATTTATTCAGTTCGCGGTTGGAGGCCCGCTGTTGGCAAGGCACGGTATCCGGTTAGCAGTAATTAAAATCAAAGCTATAACTTAAGCGTGCAAACTGCAAACTCAAAACTGCAAACTGAAATTAATTTACCTTAAACACAAACACCACGGTACCCTGTTGTGTATCAGGCGCCGAATCGAGTGAGTTTAATTTGGAGTGGAGTACGGCATCCTCGCATTTTTGGAGTAAGCCAGCATCAGATATGGTTGTGCCGCGCGCGCCTGCACGTGCATAAACCACGTTACCATCTTTATCAACCCGTATATCAACCATTATTTTGCCGCTTTGGCGGTTATCGTCACTAACAGACGGGCGACTTACAAAGTTGCGTTGTGACATGTTAAGGTTACCGCCGTTGCCAGATCCTGTTCCGTTGTAATTATTGGTTAGGGTGCTGCCGGTTGGTTTGCCCTGGTTACCGGGTTTGTTACCGGTTCCATCGCCTTCGCCCGTGCCGGTGGTGGCTTTGCCTTTGTATAACGCGTTTTGGTTTACTACAGGTTTGGCTACTGTTTTGGTAGGTTGTGCTGTAGCAACAGCTGTTGTTGGCTTTTTGGTAGGCGCGGCCACTTCTGGCGCATCCTCTGTATTTTGGGTAACTACCGTTTTTTCGCTTGCCTGTGGTTGTGGTTTTTCGTCGGTAGGTGGGGCAGGGGTAACCTTATCCGGTTTGGTATGGTTGGCCTTTTCGGCAACCGAAGGCTCTTCGGTACTCATATAATCGTTACCCATACCTTCGTCGGTAGTGCCGTAATTTACCAGTATACCACCCGTACCATCCTCGGTTTTGGGCGGATTTTGAAACACAATAAAATAACATGCCGCCATAAGCACAACCATAATAATGCCTGTTGCCAAAAACGCCTTCGGATAGTTATTTTGTTCTTCCCTGTAGTCCATCTTAGTATCAGGTAGTTAGTATCAAGTATCAAGACTTTTTACTGCTACCTTTTTGCTTTTTATTACTTTTTAAAACACTTTGTCTTTTTAGTATCAAATAGTTAGTATCAAGAATCAAGACAGCTTTATGAATTGACCCGGAATCACCGAAAAAAAACTTGCTACTTGATACTAACTACTTGATACGCTCTACCCTTTCGGTTCCGTTGCTAAAACCAGTTTTATGTTTAATTTTTGTGCTATATCTAAAACCTGTACCACATCCTGTATAGCTACTGTTTTATCAACCGATAATACAATGGTTAATTCTTTCGATAGTGATTTATAGGTTGATAGGTTGGTCATCAACTGATCTACCGGTACTACCTTTTTCTCAACCGTATACACCAGATCTTTGGTGATGGCTACGTTTATTGTTTTTTTGGAGATTGATTGCCCGCTTGATGATTTTGGTAAAACCAGCTTCACCACGTTAGGGTTGGTAACTGTTGAGGCAATAAGGAAAAACAAAAGCAGGAAGAACATGATATCGTTCATGGCCGATGTATGTACCTCTGCCGATGCGCTCTTATGTCTTTTTCTTAAATTCATTTGCTTGGCTCCTCTAACAGGTCAATAAATTCAATGGCATCAGTTTCAAGTTTAAGAATCACTTTATCAACCATCATATTTAAAATGTGGTAGCAAACATAGGCCACTATACCAACAAATAAGCCAGCTGCCGATGTTACCATTTTTACATATAAACCACCCGATATAACACCCATGCTGATGTTATCGGTTTTGGAGATATCATAAAATATTTTGATTACCCCGGCAATAGTACCCAGGAAACCAAACATGGGTGCAATACCGGCTACTATACCCAAAATACCAATGTTTTTTTCCAGTTTAGATACTTCCAGCTTGCCAATGTTTTCAATAGCGCCTTCAATATCTTTTATAGGCCTACCAATGCGCAGCATTCCTTTTTGCAGCATTCTGCCTAACGGCGTATTGCTGTTACGGCAAATAGCGATAGCCGATTCGAGGTTGCCCGAGTGGATGCTCGAACGTACCTGTACCATCAGGTTCGATTCGTTACGTGATGCTTTACGAATGGTAAAATAGCGTTCAAAAAATATAACCAGGCCAAGTACTGCCAATATACCTATAGGTACCATTACCCAGCCGCCTTTTATCAGCAGGTCGCCAAAACGTAATTCTTCTGTAGGTAGCGCGGCGGTTTGCCCGGCTACATGGTTAGCGGTATCTATTAAGTGCTTTGCGGTATCTGCTACTTGCTGTACTAATAATAAAGTCATTTCTTAGGGTTAGTGATTTGTTGCGAATATGAATCTTTGTCTATCTTTTTAGAATCAATTAATTTATGTCTTTCTGCTTCTGCTTCTGCCGATGTGGCAAAGCTGCCTACAACAACCTTAATGCGCCTACCTGTACCGGGTCCCGATAGTATTCTTGCATCAACACCTTTAGCTTTCAGGTCTTTTAAAAACTCCGCGCTTTTTGATTGCGTTTTAAACGAACCTACAAAAATTACAAATGTTGGTGTTGCAACGGTATCTGCAACAGGTACCGCTTTCTTTAACGCCGAATCGGGTTTAGAAATTGCCTTAACCGAATCTGCCGGTTTAGCAACTGTCTTAAGGCTGTCTGTATCTGGTTTAATAACCGGGCTTGCCTTTGGTTGTGGGGGTAACTGCATTTCTTCGCCTTTGCTCAATTGCAGCCATTGCGGTTTATATTTATAAACACCAAAACCGGCTGCACTTAAAGCAATGAGTATTATAAGCACAATTATCCAAATGCTTACGCCTCGCTTTTGTGCGGGTTCTTCATCAATGTACTCCTGGGGCTGCTCAACAGTTTGCGCCGGTACCCTGATCTCGCGGATAGGCGGTGGCAGCGGTAAAGGCTCGGCCACAACCGCCGGTGCCGAATCTGCAATACTTACCGGTGTTGCCGAGGCTAAAACCGGGGCAGGTGCCTGGGGCTGTACTTCGGGTTCGGCAGTTTGGTTTAATTTTTTTATGCTGATGGGCTCGTAACCATAAAAAAGAGCATTATCGGTATTACTTATTTTAGATTTAAAGGCTATCCGGCCTTTATCCATAAAAAACCAGCCAAGGTCTGCAAAGTTTACTTCCTGTAACGATACTTCCTGCTTAAGAGAGGTGATGTATTTATCGGTAAAGTATTTTGACGATGCCAGCGAGATCTTTTTCTTTTCGGCAATATATTGCGTTAGTTTTTCATCACCCTCAACACTTTGGGGGTCAAATTGAATTTTATAACCGGGTGGATAAAACTTGCGTTCTGCATCGTTATAATGGGCGCTTACACGTACATGCACAAAATAGCCCAGCCCCGGCACGCTTATTTCGCCGTGCCGACCTAACAGTTCACTTAAGTAATTGGCTATATCCATTTGTTAAAAATACGGTTTGTTGCAGTGTTTAAAATCTTAAAACGAGAAACCAACGCCGCCAAAGATATTAAATCCGTAGTTAGGATAGTATATCCAGTTTTGATAACCTGAGTTTAAAATGTTATTTGCCTGTGCAAATACTGTAATTACCGGGGTTACACGGTACTCTACACCACCATTAAGATCTGCAAAAGATGCAATAGAACGGTTTGCGGTAAGTAATGCCGTACTTGTTGTAGGCGTACCCAACGGGCCCGGAACAATACCATAAGGCCTGTCGTAGGTGTTACCGCGAATCAATAATGATCCGGTTATGCTCACTTTGCTGTTAATATGGATTGCTGTACCCGCGGTTAACAAAAACTTAGGCAGGTTCCATGCTTGTTTTTCGGTAGCCATGGAGTAATCTTTAAACTCTACGCGGCCAAATATGTTTACGTCGTCGGTAGCTTTAAAATCGAGCTCGCCGTTAAAGCCGTTTACACGCGAGCGCCCATTGTCATAAATTACTTGGAACTTGTAACCCTGCGCGGTTTGATTGCTCACAAATAGTGGCATATCTTTTACGCTATTGCGGAAAACAGATGCTTTAAAGCTTAAGCCCGGTGCAAGGGTTCCTTTTAAACCTGCACTGATATCTAACTGATCAACCGAGTTTTTAATCTGGATGTTTTGATCAAGGTATGGGTTAATGTTGGCAAAATCGCGGATGGATGAGCGGTTTACATCGCCTTTGGCTTCTACAAACAGGCGCACATATTTAGGGATCACCTGGTACTCCAGTTTAGCGGCCGGGAAAACGTAAAAGCGATCGAAATCGCCAAACTCCTTGGCTATGTTTATACCCGCGTCTATTTTATAGTTAGGGCCCTGAAATTTGATGTAGGGATTTAACCGCAGAATGCTGTTGTTTAATTTGTAAGCACTATCTTTTGGGTTGCTCAGATCAACAGAAGCGCTTAAACCCGCGTAAAACTGTTTAATGGTTTGGTTTACAAAGCCCGATATTACGATATTGCTTTCGCGTGCCTGGTAAGCGTTGCTAAAGGCATTGGCTTTTAATTTTACCGCGTAAGTAAAATCATTTTCAACGTTTTTAAAGTTTTTGGCCAGCTCAACTTCGCCGCTGATATCATTAAAATATTGTTTTTTAGGGGTGAAGGTAAGCGGAATAGAATCTGGGTGACCGTAAAAATAATTACCCTGACGTTTATAATCTAAACGACCGCTAATGGTGTTTTCTGAGTTGATGCTTTTAATAAATACACCAACCTGGTCTTTACTTTCGGTTTGTTTTTCCCATGAGCCAGATTGCGAAAAGTGTTTAAGAAAACCACCAACCTGTAAAGCCTGGTCGCGACCGTTACCGAAGTAGGCTTCGCCATATAGAGTTTTTAAACTTCCAATGCCCGCTTTTACATAGTTGTTAAGTAATACCGAGTCTTGTTCGGTTGGTCTTTTTTGTGCTTCCAACTGTTTAATTTCCGAATCTTGGTCAAGCTTTTTATCTAAAGGCGTATAAGCCAGCGGCGCTTTAAATGGCACTTTATCTTCCAGATCGGGGTTGCGGCGAATTTTTACCGCATCGGCCAGTACCGGTTTGTAGGCCGTTGTTACTATTATCTCTTCAGATAGGCTACCTTCATTTGCGGGGTTATTGCCATTGGCACCGCCTTTTTTGGTGGTATCCTGCGCCGCTTTTGCCGCTGCATCGCCAAGGTTTTTTGAGGTGCTTGCATCATTAGCCTTTTTGGTGCTGGTTTTTTTTGCCGGTGTTTTTGCTTTGGCTGTTTTTACTGTTGCCTTTTTAGCGGGTTTCTTTGTTTGTGCTTGTGCAGGGCCAAAGTATAATGCTATTATTAAGGTAAGCAGCGTATAGGTGTATCTTGAGTTCATTGCTTGTCTTCTTTTTATTATTCTTCGTTATCCTGTTAGTTTTGAGCTGGTGTTTTGGTGGTATCGGTAGGGGCTGGCTTGTTATCGTCAGTAGCAGGCACTACCGGGGCAGCACTTTTACTTGTTTTACCACCGGTTATGGCATCCAGTTTTTGTTTGGCCGTTGATAGTATTTCATCATCGGCCTTATAGTTATCAATTATACTTTGCAGCGTAGCCTTGGCCTGGAAATTGTCTTTCAAAGCCCGGTAGTTGTCGGCCAGCAGAATATAAGTTTTAGCTATCCAGTAATCGTAGTTAGGCATTTCTTTAGCCAGGTCAAAACACATTTTTTGCGATGTTTTGTACCTGCCTTTTAAATACTCTACCATAGCTACGTTGTACCTTGCTTCGGCAGCGGCAACTGTTTTGGTATTGGTAATGGTGTAGTTTAGCTCTTTAACAGCTGCTGTGGTATCGCCCCTTTGCAGGTAAGCTTTACCTGCATACAAGCCGGTGCGAAATTTATCTTCCTGTGCCGTTTTATCGTTTTCTCTAACCAGTTTTACATAGTTAAGTGCGTCATCGGGCATTTGCATTTCTGCATAGCACAGCAACAGGTTATTGATAGCAAAGGTATAATCGGCTTTATACTCCGAGTTGGTTTCCAACCTTTTCAGGAATACCACAGCCTCGTTATACTTCTTTTGCTGAATGTATAGTTTAGACATCGCTATCAGTGATTTCTCGCTGTAAGCGCTGGTCCAGTCATTTAATATCAGGTTATAGTCTACCACAGCTTCCTGGGTTCTGTTCAGGTTAGTGAGCGCCTGGGCTCTGATAAATCTTGCCTGTTTTTCGTAGATCTGCTTACCCGGAAATTTATCAAAGTAGGCATTTACAGCACCAAGCGCGCCCTGCCAGTCGCCTTTAAGGTAAAGGTTATTGGCTGCGGTTATCATAATGCTTTCCTGATCGGCAGCGGTATAGTTACCAATTGGCGTGGTTGCAGCATAGGTAATAAATGTTTGCGCGTCGCCTTTATCGGTGTATATTTTCTCTATCTGTTTAAGCGCCTGTTTAGCCTCATCTGTAGATGAGTAATCCTGGATCACTTTTTTAAACGATTCTACAGCCACATCATCGTTGCCGGCATTGTAATCAATTAAACCAATGGTAACCAGCGCACGCGGAATATAGCTGCTACGCGGGTATTTCTGAATCATGGCCTGTAAATCGGTTTTGGCTTTATCGCCGTCATTTTTCAGGAAGTACGTGTAAGCTATCTCGAAGGATGCATCATCGGCGTAGTCAGAATTAGGGAACTTGTTGAGCACATCATTCAATGTACTAATCTTGGTATCCGGCGATCCCTGTAAACCCTGGATCATACCACGCTGAAACAAGGCATAATCTTCGCCCTGGTTGTGCATGGCTATAATACGGTTGTAGTATTCCAGTGCTTTACCGTAACTCTTTAGTACAAAATAACTATCGCCAATACGGGTTACCGCATCGTTTTGGGTGCTCTCGTCTTTTACATCACCAGCCAAAAACTTTTCGAAGTAAGTGGCTGCTTTTTTATACTGTTCGCCATAAAAGGCAGCATAAGCAAGCGCGTAATTGGCGTAATTGGCCACATCAGTTTGTTTGGCCTCCGGCATTGCTAAAAACTGCTCAAATGTTTCAACAGACTCGGAGTACTTACGTACCTCGTACATGGCTTCGGCCATCCAATAGGTGGTAAGGGCCGCGGTTTTACCATCAACCGGGTTTTTTAACGAGCGAAGGAAAATACCAATGGCGTTTTCAAAAGCCCGTTCGTTATAAAACTCCAAACCACGGTAGTAGGTAACTTTTTGGTAGGCTATCTGCGCGCTTTCTGATTTATTGGGGATGGGCTCCAGTATATCAACCGCTTCTTTATAATTGCGGGAGTTTAAAAGCTCTTCGCCCAATAATACCTTCATTTCGTCATTGCGACGGGCGCGGGGATAGTTTTTTAAGTACAAGCGGGTAGCCGTAAGTGCTTCGGTATTAAAGTCGAGCTCGTAGGATAGTTTGGCATATTCGTACAGGGCATCCTCTTGCAATTGCTTGTCATAATCAAGCTTTGATGCGTTAAGGAAGGCGTTACGGGCGCTTTGTTTGTTGTTGAGTTTTAAGAAAACATCGCCCAGTGTATAGTTACCATTTTGGCTGTATACATCTTTTTGCTCCACCAGTTTCTCCAGTTCGATGGCGGCCTGGCCATAATTGCCAACCTTGTATAAGGTGTAACCAATTTGGTAGCTATCCTGTGTGTTTTGCGTACGCCCCTGGTCGCGGCCCTGGAAACGACCGTAGTATTTCATCGCGTTATCAAAATTGGTTTTGGCGAAGTATGATGCGGCAATAATGCGCAGCATCTCGGTTTCGTGCTGCTGATGGGTGCTGTTTACAATAGGTACGGCGTAGCTTATTACATCATCATAGCGTTTATCTAAAAAGTAAACCGCCGAAATGTAGTAAGGATAGCTGTTCTCGTATTTTTTAGATTTTTTTAAACGCTCAAAGTTTACCAGTGCAAGGTGGTAATCTTTATTGAGGTAAGCTATGTAGGCAAAATAGTAGGTAGCGTCCTCGGTAAATTCGGTCTTTTTGGCTTTTACTTCGGCAAAAAGCATTTGGGCATCTTTAAAGTTGCCTAAAGAAAAGTAGGCGTAGCCTTTGCGGAATTTATACTCGGTATTATCGTGCCCGTTTAAATCGTTGGCCTGTACTTTTTCAAACCACTCTAAGGTTTTCTCGTAGTTGCCTTGTTTAAAATACGATTTACCTATCTGGAAGTAAGCCAGTTTAGTAAGCGGATTCTCGGGGTGTTCCTTAATAAAACGCAGAAACATGCTTTCTGCATCATCATTATTAAGATTAAGTGCGCAATAAGCCTCATAGTACTGGCTGTTTTCTTTAACCAGCGATATATCTGATTCAAATTGCGGCTGTGTGGTGGTTTTAAGCCTGGAGGTTTCAACCAGGCGGAATTGCTCTGCAGCGGCCACGTATTTACCCTTGCTCATCAGGTCGACAGCCGAATGATAAGTGCGGTAAATTTGGAAAGAAGGGGTTTGCTGGGCAATAGCGGTTGAAACTATAAATACAGGAATTAGCAGGGGGATGTATCTTTTTTTGATCATAAAGCGCATACTAACGATGGTGCTAAAATAGCGAAACGAAAAAGGGTAATTAACACAAGTAGTTAACAAATGTGGAAAACACTTAATTAAACGAAGGTACTACTAAAGATAATATGTGTGTGGAAAACTTTAAAATTGTTCACTTGTCTTTACCCTTTCGGGGTGTGGCCAAAAATAACCAAATAGTATAAATTACAGCATTTTTTTAAGATTTGAACGTAATGAGTGGTATACTTTTGTTGATTTTATGTTTGTTTTTTGCTGTAATACTAATAGTTTGTGTGCCGATAAAAAGGCGATGGTGGTTGTGCATTTTGTTGTTTCCGTTGGTCTGTAATGCACAAAAAATAAACAGGCCAATTGTTTTAAATGAGCCGCAATTTTTGCCGGCGATAAAAGAATTTTATGTAGCCGGCGTTGTAGACGAGCGTGAAAATGGTTCTGTAGTGGCCTCGCTTTTACCAGCTGGCCAGGTAACCAGCGCAACACCTAAATATACACTCGATATTAAAGACGGAGCCGCTATTGCTATAAAACAATTTACTGGTAAAGCCGTGCCGCTTAACAAAGCATTGCGCCCGGTTATTATTCATATTAAAAGATTTAGGGTAGACGAGGCATTGCAACCCGATGGAAGGATTAACGGAAAGCTAATGGTTGTATTTTCTTTCTGGTTGCAAAAAGACGAAGGCGATTTGCATTTGGTTGATTATGGCGGCGGCAGCAATTATACCCGCAGCACGGTGCAGCAAATGGATATAGCAGGTTTGCTGAGCAATACCATACAGGGTGGATTGATTTACTTTAACACCTGGATAAACAAACAGGCCGATAGCAATATAAAGCTAGCCAAAGGCGTTAAGCTGATATTTACCGATTACACCGAGCAGCCCGAAGGAGATACCATATACTACTCGGCCAAACGCCCGCTAACCTGGGCCGACTTTAAGCAAAAGCCACCCACGAGTAAATACGAAGCCGAAGTTTTTCCGAGTATTGCTTATGCCGAACGGGTAGAAGTTATTAAAGGAATTGTGAACGTTAATTTATCGCTAAAGCCATACCTGCCCAAAAGTGCCTGCTGGGTAAAAGATGGATCGCGCAACGCTTACAGCCTTAACCACGAGCAGCGGCATTTCGATATTGTAAAGCTGGTAATGGAACATTTTAAACAGCAGCTACTAAAAGAAAAGCTAACCGTTGAAAACTACGACGGCCCCATCAACGTGCAATACCTCGATTCGTTTAGGGAAATGAACCAGCTGGAAGAGCAATACGACCTGGAAACCAGCCACGGGATGAACACCGCCGCTCAGGAAGAGTGGAATAAGCGAATTGATAAGGAGTTGAGGTAGATGTGCAGATTAATAATTTTCATTTATTTTTGAAAGTTTAAAAAGTTGTTTATATTTGTACATGGAATTGGCAGAAGGAAAGCTAAAGTTTATTGAAGCCTGGGGGAAGTTGGGATCTGAGTGGGGGATAAACCGCACTATGGCGCAGGTACATGCTTTGCTGCTGGTTTCGCCCGAGGCATTAACAACCGAAGAGGTTATGGCCGAGCTTAGCATATCCCGTGGTAATGCCAACATGACCCTGCGCGATCTGATAGACTGGGGCCTGGTTGAAAAGCTGCATAAAACCGGCGAGCGTAAAGAGTTTTTTTATGCCGAAAAAGACACCTGGGCCATTGCCCGCCGTGTGGCCGAAGAGCGTAAAAAACGCGAGCTTGATCCTGTAATTAAAATATTGGCTCAATTAACCGAAGTTAAGGGCGATGAGAAAGATCCGGCTTATAAAACTTTTAAAACATCGGTAAACGATATTAATAAGCTGGCCAAAAACGTAAGCAAAACGTTAGATACCATGCTAAAAGCCGAAGAGAGTTGGTTTTTTGGTTCGATATTTAAAATATTCAAGTAATATTTTTTTGGCTATAAATTTCATTATTTCCTGAAAATTCAATAATTAATATACATAAATAAAAATCAAACGCTCATGAACTACTTTATTTTAACTTATCTTGTTTACCTGGTGGTAAGCATAGCTTTAACCGTTTGGGTTGCTAAAGTGCTGTTTAAAAACGGACGTATTTTTTTGGTAGATATTTTTCACGGCAACAATGAACTGGCCGACTCTGTAAATAAGCTGCTGGTAGTTGGCTTTTACCTTATTAACATAGGTTACATGAGCCTGGCTTTAAAAGAAACCGGCAGTATACCCAATACCCAGGTGGTGGTAGAGGTGTTGAGCTATAAACTGGGCTGGATAATACTCATTTTGGGAGGCATGCACTTTTTAAACCTTATTGTGTTTTTTAAATTGCGTAACCGGGCTAAAAGAGATAAAGCCTTTAATATAAATATGGAGTAAGACTAAAAGCCTAATGTAATAAAGCCGGTGACTGTGAGGTCATCGGCTTTGATAAATGTATTTAGTAAGACCAGTAAATTACGCGGCTTGGTTAAGTTGTCTTTTTACGCTTTGCAATAAAACGTCAAGATCAAAAGGTTTGGCTATAAAATCGTCCGGACCGTCGGTGTGGTTTTGCGCTTTGATTGGTACACTATGACTTGCCGATATCATGATCACCGGTATATCATGTGTTTCTTTCATCCCCTTCAGATGTTTGCATAATTCGCGGCCATCTAAGCCACCCAGCATAATATCAAGCAGTATCAGATCGGGTTGGTGTTTTCTGATGCTATCAAACAGGCAATGCCCGTCTGATAGTGTTTCTACCTCGTAACCCGATTCTTCGAGTATATATTGTAATATCTCTAATATATCGTTGTCGTCATCAACCGCCAATATCCGTCTCATAGTATTATTCTTTAGTATCTTCTAGTATCTTCAAATATGTACCAAAACCAGTAATTGCTTTTACTGATTATAAGTATTATGTGTAAATAAGCAAATGTTATACCAAGTTTGCTCACCGCAATTTAAAAAACCGTTAACGTTACATTTATACAAGAAATGTATTTGATTTTTTTGTATAAACTACAAGTAAACGGTACCAAATAAAGTAAAAGTGTTATGTAAATAGTGCAGTTGTACTATTTAGTTTTGTTTGTATAAGTGGATTAACCAACGTTAACTATCCTTTTGATTGGCAAAAACATAGCTTGCCTTTTTGCATTTGGCGCAGAAATATTTTTTGATTGGCAAAAAAAACAAAATCTTTTTAAAAAACCAGCCTCGGTGCATTTGAAAGTGAAAAGGGCTACCACATTTATTGCAATAATATACTGTTCTGTTTTTTGTGCTATTGATCTGTTCGTCGGCCATAAAATAAGATAAGGCAAACAAGTTACAATATACTTGCAAATAGTAGTTATAAAAAATAAGAAAGGTACTTACTGTCTTGTTTTTTGTGTTTTTAATTTAATTATTTATTTAATAATTAAATTAAGCTAAGATATAACGCTTCCGTTGGCAGCGGTAGCAGATGTATCTTTTTAGAGGCAGAAAGAATAACAGATGTTTAACCAAGAAACCCCGGGGAACTCTACCGTCGAGTTCTACTTTACACCTGGGGCACACAGGCGTTTTTTTGCGTTCGGGTTTTAAGCCTGTTTCAGCGTTTGTTGATATTGCCATAATACAATCAGGGGTTATTGTATTTAATTATTGTTTGTATAAACAAAGATATAACTATTAACAGTATTTTAATCTTTAGCTTATTGAATTGATAAAAAGATATTTTGGAGCTTGATAGTTGATATTTATTGCAATTTTGGTCGCTTTTAACTGCTTTTTTTAATACTTAGTAAATCTTATTAAAAGCAATATGTAAAAAACGCTTTTTGTAATAGTACATTATTGAATTGTAAGTTATTACTATGGAGAGATAACGCGGGTAAATACCCCAGCCAGGCAGGTTTACTTTATAAGGTTGTTTACCTTTTCCACCAGTTCGGTGAGATCGAAGGGTTTATTGATGATGTCGTCGCAGCCATAGTTAAGCAGGTGATCATCATTACTTAAGTAGGCCGAAAATATAATAACCGGGATATTACCAAATTTAGGATGCACCTTAATACTTTTGCATATCTCGCCACCGTTTGTGCCGGCAACACGATAATCCAGGATAACTAGGTGGGGAGCAAATTCTTCAATCAGCGGTAACACTTCCTGGCTGTTTGATGTGCTGCGTACATCAAATTGTTCGTAGGTAAGTGTTTCGTGAACTATTTCTAAAATGTCGCGGTTATCATCCAATACTAAAATACGCTTTGACATAAAAAACATTAAAAAGTGAAAAGGCCGAAAATGTATTTGATTATTATTAATGTAAATTATATTGAGTAATTATTGAATAATGGTATAGGCTAATAATTTATCGGATAAAACCGATAGGCAAAGGTAAACATTTTTTCTATTAACAATTTTTGAAATATATAGCCAATTAGAGTAACATTCTTGTTTTAATTAACATATTTTAAAATAATGATCAATTTTCCTCTATTTTTCCGGGTTTTAACAAATAGTTAAATATTGCTATTGCTATAATTTATCAAATTGCTATCAAAAGCTTTTGCCCCTAAAAATGCTAAACTCAAATATTGTTATTACTTTAGGCGGGTAACTCACGGCTTTTAAAAGCCCATCTGCACAAGTAAATTACGGTTTAATATAATGGCGCTACTCATCATTCTTGTTTGTATCATCCTGCTTGTTTTATTGGTAAGCTGGGTTAAGTTAAACCCTTTTATTGCTTTCCTTATTGTATCTATTGCTGCCGGTTTAATGCTGGGGATTCCTATAAATAAAGTAACGGCATCGGTGCAAAAGGGCATGGGCGATATTATGGGGCAACTGCTTATTATTATTTGCCTGGGTGCCATGCTTGGCAAACTGGTTGCTGCAAGCGGTGCGGCCCAAAAAATTGCCGAGGTACTGGTTAAAGCTGTTGGCGAAAAACATATACAATGGGCCTTGGTTGTTGCCGGTTTTATTATTGGCATACCATTGTTTTACGGTATTGGCTTTGTTTTAATGGTGCCGCTTATATTTTCGGTGGTGTATAAGTACAAATTACCTGCGGTGTATATAGGCTTGCCCATGCTGGCATCGCTATCTGTTACTCATGGGTTTTTGCCGCCGCATCCGTCGCCATCTGCGTTGGTGGTATTGTTTCATGCAAATATGGCAACAACATTTATTTACGGGCTAATGATTGCCATTCCGGCTATTATACTTGCAGGGCCGGTATTTGCGCAATTTCTAAAAAAAATACCTTCCGAACCATTGGCTACGTTCCGCGCCGAAGAGTTACCTGCCAATAAACTTCCCGGTGCATTTACAAGTTTTTTTACCGCTTTACTGCCGGTTATGCTGCTGATGCTTACCGCTTTTTTTCCATATCTGGGTATTAAAAATGCGGCTTTGCTAAAGCTGATAACTTTTATTGGCGATCCATCTATTGTGATGCTGATAGCGCTATTGGTGGCCACCTATACATTAGGCATTAAGCAAGGTAAAAGCATGAAACTGCTTGCCGGCAATTTTACCGATGCCGTAAAAGACATTGCTTTGATACTGCTTATAATTGCCGGCTCGGGTGCTTTTAAAGAAGTATTAACCGCGAGTGGCGTTAGTAACCAGATTGCCACCCAGTTGCAAACCTTTAACCTGCCGCCCCTGGTACTGGGTTGGGTTATTGCCGCCATTATACGGATAAGTTTAGGCTCGGCAACGGTAGCGGGTTTAACAGCGGCCGGAATTGTTGCCTCGTTGGTTTTACAAAACCATGTTAATCCCAATTTAATGGTATTATCTATTGGCGCGGGCAGCCTGGCGTTTTCTCACGTTAACGATTCGGGTTTTTGGCTGTTTAAAGAGTATTTTAATTTAAGTATAAAAGATACCATCAAATCATGGTCGATGATGGAAACGTTGGTTTCGGTGATCGGCTTGGCCGGGGTTTTAATTATTAACCAGTTTGTAAAGTAATAGCCTGCATGAAAAAAATAACCGCATCTGTTTTGGCAGCATTATTAATGTTGATAGTTTGCCACAATGGTTTTGCCCGGCAAACAGTAACCGGCAGCTTTTATACCGCGCCAGATGGCGTAAAGATATATTACGAGGTAAAAGGTGACGGTTTCCCGGTGGTGCTCATCCACGGCTTTTCGGGCACCGGCGAGGGTTGGAAAAGCGGACCGCTTTATAAAGATTTGCTGGACGCCGGTTATAAGGTTATTGTACTGGATCAGCGTGGTAATGGCCGCTCTGATAAGCCACATACCGATGCCGGTTACGCCAATGATGCCGAAGCTAAAGATGTGATAGGCCTGGTAAGCAGCCTGGGTATCAAAAAATATAATGTGGTAGGCTACTCCCGTGGTTCTATCATCGCGTCGCGCTTGTTGGTGCTCGATAAACGGGTGCGAAAGCTGGTAATGGGCGGCATGGGCGATGGCTATACCAATCCCGAATGGCCACGGCGCGTACATGCCTACAAAGCGCTGATGGGCGATACCTCTTTTCATGATGTGGATGGCATGGTAAAGTACATTCACAGTAACCCCGCGTTTGATGTACCCGCGTTGGCTCTTCAACAAAAATACCAGCCATCAACCAGCGCGCAGGAGTTGGCTAAGGTGAAAATTCAGGTGCCGCTTATTGATGGTGCCGAAGACCATGATAACGGATCGGAAACCGAACTCCACAAAATGATCCCCACATCCAAACTAAGCTACGTACCCGGCGATCATAATAGTGCATCAAAAACAGTACAGTTTTCGGCAGATGTATTAGGTTTTTTTAAATAGTTCATTGTTCATTGTTCATTGTTCATTGTTCATTGTTCATTGGTCATTGGTCATTGGTCATTGGTCATTAAAATTAGGGCTACAAGTTAGGGAAATGTAGCAAATTTGTTTGTGCTGAATTAGCTAAACGCGTAAGGGATAGCAGTGAATACCGGCCAAGGGGCGTAATGCCTGCAGGCGTATAAACGTATAGCCCGACCCGTAGGGGTACGCCCAACTTTAAGCATATTTGCTTGCCATTGTTAACCATTTTCTGCCCACTGCAAACTGCCCACCGCTCACCGCAAACTGATAACTGGCCTGCTATTTGCACAAGTGTTGCTATTGATACTTATCAGATACATTTTATTTATGAAAAAGCTAATGATCTTCGCCTGTTTGTTTTTTGCAATCCTGCTAACGTTTGCATCAAATACCCAGGCCCAAACACGTAAAAAAGGAATAAGCGACCAAGGTAAGGGCGCTATAATAGGCGGTGCCGGTGGTGCTGTTGCCGGAGGGCTTATTGGGCATAATGTTGGCGGTGCTTTAATTGGTGGTGCTATTGGTGCCGGCGGCGGTTACATTATTGGTAACGAAACCCGCCGGGCCAGGGAGAAAAAAGAACGTGCCCGCCGTATAGCGTGGCGTCGTGCGCATCCACGCCATCATACACATCCTTATAGTAAAACTACCACAGTAACTACTGTAAAATACCAATAAAGGTTAATAGAAGTTAAATTGCTTGAAAAAGCCCGCGATTAAAATGAATCGCGGGCTTTTTTTATTACCTTAACGGATGATGGTATATCATACGAGTGTAAAATAAAAAGAAGACCGGTAAATGCTTAACTATCAATTTATTCGTTAAAAGAGTGGTTTTATTGGTCAAATACCAAACAGCATGTTTACATATTTCGTTTAATGTATAATGGGTAAAGTGTTTATAGCATTATTTTTTTGGGTAATTCCGTATGCTGTAATGGCGCAAACGCCTGTGCCCGCTACTGATACTTTAAAGGCTGGTAAAGATACTACTGTTGCCGAGCGCGATCTGATAGACGTGTTTAGATCGGCATTTAATATTAAGCCCAGAAAGGTATCCGCTATCGAAAAAAAGAAGTTTTACTTTTCGTTTTTACCTATATCCTCTTCGGATGGCCGAAGTGGCGGGCGGGCTCTTTTTACATCAACTACCGCCGGCTTTTACCTGGGCGACCAGGCCACAACCAACTTATCGAGCATTGTGTTTACTCCTTATTTTAATTTAAGGGGCAGGTATGGTTTGCCCATCCG
The DNA here is from genome assembly GCF_014205845.1 of Mucilaginibacter cryoferens. Taxonomy (GTDB): domain Bacteria; phylum Bacteroidota; class Bacteroidia; order Sphingobacteriales; family Sphingobacteriaceae; genus Mucilaginibacter. The sequence goes on along the minus strand of NZ_JACHCR010000007.1, from coordinate 6,592 downwards.
GTCGAGCATATGGTTGAAGGATAACCAATGGAATATTGTGGGCGATACACGGGTATTGGTTTATCCGCAATACACCTGGGGGCTTGGCGGCAATATGCATGAGCGTGATAAATTTTTGGTGAATTATAACTATGTCCGCTTTTACCAAACGGTGTTTAAACGGATAAAGCCTTACTTTTATGTAGGGCTGGGTTATAATTCGGATTATTATACCGATATTGAGAGTAATGGCAAAGATAACCTGCATAGTTTTACAGGTTATAAATACGGGACTACCGCCGGAGAAAATACTTTTTCATCGGGTGCTACCCTCAATTTATTGTATGATACCCGCAAAAACTCTATTGATCCCTTGCCGGGGGTATACGCAAATGTATCGTACAGGTTTAATACCGGGTTGTTGGGCAGCAATACCGACTGGCAATCGCTTTATGTTGATCTGCGTAAATATATATCATTAACCAGCGCCGGCCCCAAAAATGTACTCGCTTTCTGGACCTATTATTGGACATCCCTTACACCCGGTACGCCTTATCTTAATTTGCCAAGCCTCGGTTGGGAACCCTATCAACGATCGGGGAGGGGATTTAAGCAAAACCGTTACCGCGGCGAGCGTCTGGCCTATTTTGAAACCGAGTACCGCCGCGATATTACCCGTAATGGTTTATTTGGCTTTGTTTTATTTGCCAATGTAAACTCTGTTACCGAACCTAAAACCTACAGGTTTGTTTACTGGCACCCCGCTGGAGGCACTGGTTTACGCTTCAAATTCAATAAAAAATCGGGTACCAATATTAGTCTCGATTATGGTAAAAGCAAAAACTATTCGGCCATTTACCTTAATTTGGGAGAAACGTTTTAGGGGATAAACGTTTGATGCTTTTTGGCATAAGTGTTATCCTATGGCAATAAAACAAAGTTAAGCCATGGCCTGCCAACCATTATCTGTAGTTAGTATTATCTTTGCCTTCAGGTTTTCCATTTCGCAAAAAACAACTATAGCGGCCTGCCGGCCGTCTGCCTCACGTACAACACATGACTAAAAAACGATACTTTTTCCTCATCCTCATATTAGGTTCACTTACAGCCTTGGCTCCTTTTTCTATAGATATGTATTTGCCCGGTTTTAAAGCCATAGCCAAATACCTGCATACCAGTACAGACCAGGTTGCATTATCCTTATCCAGTTTTTTCATCGGCATAGCTGCCGGCCAGTTGTTGTACGGGCCATTGTTGGATAGATTTGGGCGTAAAAAGCCCCTGTACTTTGGCCTGGCTTTATACATTGTAACCTCCATAGGGTGCTACTTTTCAAACTCGCTGCAAATGCTTATCATCATGCGCTTTTTTGAGGCTATAGGTGGTTGCGCCGCCAGCGTAGCTGCTATGGCCATGGTACGCGATCTGTTTCCGGTTGAAGATAATGCTAAAGTATTTTCCTTGCTGATACTGGTTTTGGGAGCATCGCCAATGGTAGCGCCTACGGTGGGTAGCTATATAACGGCGGCTTTTGAGTGGCAGGTGATATTTTTAATTCTTACTGTTATAGCAGCGTTGATATTGCTTGCGGTAATTTTCTTTTTACCCGAAAGCTATCAGCCCGATCCATCGTACTCTTTAAAGCCCGTCCCTATTATTACCCACTTTTTGACAGTAATTAAAGAGCCCCAGTTTTTTACATACGCTGTAAGCGGCGCCTTTATATTTGCCGGTTTGTTTGCCTATGTGGCATCGTCGCCTATTGTTTTTATCGAGATATTTAAGATGGATCAAAAATCATTCAGCTGGATATTTGCGGGGCTTTCGGTTGGTTTTATAGGCGCCAGCCAGGTTAATAGTCAATTGATAAAATATTTTAAAAGCGAACAGATAGTAAATGTTACCCTGGTTTGCATGGTAATTATTTCGGCCGCGTTCCTGATAGGCTCATTTAATGGCTGGTTTGGCATGGCCGGCACCATTGTAATGATATTTGGTGTTTTATGTTGTGTAGGCATTTCCAGCCCCAATACTTCGGCATTATCATTAGCGCCTTTCACCAAAAATGCAGGTTCTGCATCGGCCTTAATGGGCGCGTTGCAGATGGCTATAGGCGCATTGGCATCATACGGTGTTACGCTCATAAAAAGCCAAAGCACCCTGCCAATGGCGGGAGTAATGGCAGGATCATCGGTGGTAGCTTTGCTGGTGTTATTTATCGGAAAAAAGTTTATCAAAAACAAAGTTGAGGCAGTGGCAGGTGCTACTATGGCAGCGCATTGATGTTGTGAAGAAAGCGTAAGAAATAAAAGCTCGTTATTGCTTTATATCTACCCACCATCAGCCCCTAAATAACTTTAGTAACCTGCAAAGCCAAAAAGCCAGCTGCGGCTATCATGGTTAGGAGCATAGTAACTACGCTGGTTTTCATTTTGGCGCGGATGCCGGGGAGGCAAACCATTACCGATATCAGCACGAAGAAGCTGATAACTATGGTATTGCGAATAATATCATCGGTTGATATGATATCGCCCGAATGCGGACTCAGTTTAACTTCTATATCTTTCGAAAAAAAGTAGGCTTGTTTAAGCGCGTTGTACATTACGGCCCAGGCCAGCATTATCCATCCCAGTTGCCTGCGCAGCCCAAAGCCTATTGCACCAAAAGGCAACATAAGGTAAGGCACAACAATAAAAATAAAAGATGGACGGTAGGATGAAGATTGAGTTATCATGTGTAAAACAACCGTATCGCCCTGTATCAGCGTAATAATGTACACGGCCAGTACGGTTAATGTAACGGTATTGATAACCCGCAAGGCCGAAAAAAACTCCTGTTTTACGGGTGCTTTTTTTACCGGGGCAGGCCTGGGCGTACTTAGCTCTAATGTTTGCTGGGTAACTTTGCGCTTTAAATAAAGGTTAAAGTCGTCGTTTACAGCTTTAAGCTGCTCTGGCTGCAGTATTCTGCGCTGCAGTTCAATGTACGCGGTTTCCACGGCCAGGGGCTGAAAATTTCTCGAATTGTGTACAATCGCGATCAATTCAGAGCTTTCAAGCCTTTCGTACTTGTACTCAAATGTATTAACAAGGTTCATAATGAAGGTAAGGAAATGCAAATATATTACATCAACCAACATTGTATATACCTGTAATCGAGGTATTATTTTTTCACTTGTTTAAGCTCGGTTTTCAACTCCTGTAATTGTTGCTGGGCCTGCCTGTTTTCGAGATAAAAATAAATAGCACAGCCCAAAAATATTTTCCCCAACACAAAAATTGCTGCAAAAACCCATTTCCAGTTTTTGTGAATTTTCATGTGGCTCGATTCGGCCTCTACTTCTATATACTGATGCTGGTTGTTGTAAGCTTTGTTACCGTTAAACTCCTCATGCTCGCGTTTGGGGCTAAATTTTTGAGGTTCGGTTTTGTCGCGTAAAATAATGTCGTTTATTTCCTGCTCAATTTTATTCCAGGTATTGGGCGGTGGAGCAATAGCCATGTTCATAGCTATGCGTTCCATATCTTTTTCCAGTTGTTGTAAAGCCTCATCTACCTGGGGATAGCTGGCTTTCATGTATAGCAACTGTTTTACCTCATCATCAGAAGCAGCACCCATTACAAAGGTTTCCAGTATTCCACTCTCTATGTAATCCTCAATCTTCATTTACTACTCCGGATAATCGTAAAACATTCTTTTAATATCCTCCTGATATCATCATCGGGCCTGCCAAGTTCTGCCGCAATTTTGCTGGTTGTTTTGCCCTGCCAATGTGCACCGCAAAAAACCAGCTGCTGCTCGTTGGTCATTTGTTTTATAAATTTATTTTTGCCGAGGGATGTATTATCAGGTACCTCGCCCGTGGTGCTATACCCATCAGTATTTTCAAAAAAAGGAGCCAGCTTTTTGCGGGCCATCAATTGCAAACGGCAAAAAGCATTTACCCCTGGCTTATAAAATTCGTCGAGCTCATTTGCGGCATCGTTAAAAACAGTAACCAAATATTGCTCGGCAACCTGGCGATTTTTAACAACTTCAAATATATAGCCCAGCAGCATGGCAGCATAGCTGTTATAAAGGTTTTGAACAGATAACAACTTGCTTCCGCCTACTATTCCAGAAGTGTGTAACTGTGTGTTCAAAATTAGATCAGGATATAAATGGTATAAAAATGCTAACCAAATATAATATTTTTTTAAAACAAAAGGCGGTTAATAAATTACCATTTAAAAAAGAAACTCAATTAAGTAACTGACATTTATGCGATTACAATCAATTGTTAATTTAAGTTAAAATGCAATGCCTAATAGTTGCAGTTGAAATTTATGTTTATTTTTAAGCATGCTTAAACATCTCTTTTTGTTAATCCTGGGCAGCACAGCTTCGGTATTGGCATTTGGCCAAAGTACGCAAAGCGGCGTTGTGTTTGAAAGTAAAACACGTTTGGTGCTGCAAGGCATCAAAGTTGAAAACCTGGTATCACATAAGATTATAATCACCGGAAAAGATGGTACGTTTAGCATTGCGGGTAAAACGGGCGAAATACTGGTTTTTAGCGGCGGTTTTTACCGGGCAGATACTCTACTGCTTACCGGTAACAAACCATTGGAGATTTTTTTGGTACCACAGCATAATATGCTCAACGAGGTAAATGTTACCGCTACCGAGGCCACCCACACAGGCTCGTTTCAATCGCCCGAATTTCATAATCAAACCGTGGTGTATCAACGAGACGCAAATGGTTATTATAAAGGCGGGGTAGCATTAAGGCTTCACTATTTTAAAAAGGATGAAAAAAGAAAGGCCAAACAAGCTGCCTTTTTACAAGATCAGGCAAAGCAAGACGAAATAGCCAAAGTGTTTAACTCTGCTAATATCAGTAAATACCTGCCCCTTAAAGGCAAAGATATGGACGACTTTTTGATCCTCTACACACCATCAACTAAAGACTATTACAGCAGCGCCTTTAACCTGGCAGCCTACCTGGATACCAGTTATAAGGCTTTTCTGAAAATTCCGGCAGATAAGCGGAATACGGAGTTAGGTGCAACCCCACCGGTTTTGGGAAAACAGTAGGTACGTAAAAGCCTCTCCAAACAGGAAAGGCTTTAGGAGGAAAACTGCCTCAATAATTAAATAACTATATGTGCCCTTACCGAAAATACATTTACGGAACCACGGTCGCTATTGTAGGCGGGATTTTGAATAAACTGGTACCCAAGCGAGAGGTTGAGGTTATTGTTCACTTTGGCGCTGTAATAGGCTTCTAATATGTTCTCTGTTTTGTAATGGGTAAGCTTACCATCGCCAATAATAAAGCCATAGCCTCCGGCTGCTAAATAATCCTGATGGGCTTTTGAAATTCCGTTTACAACCGCTGCTATTCCAAACGTATCATCCGGGCGCCGCCATTTGCTGCCCGCGAGGTTTAATCCCAAACTGCCGCTATGGTCAATTTCGGTAAAGGCCCAGGTAGCCGTTTGCCCATCGTTCCAGCTTCCGCGAAAAAACAGGCCGAGGTCTTTTGTTAGTTCCTGCTCGCCATTTATGCCGAAGCCGTACTTAACTCCACCATATTTGTGGCCATCTATCACATCCAACGAATCGGTATGGTTTACATAGCCATTAATTACATCACGGTAATTAGGGGCTTTAGATACATTTCTGAACCCTAAAAGCCGGATGATGCCTTTACGCTTACCCAGGGTTATGTTTTTCTGGATCTCAATAACATCGCCCTGTGCTTTGGTATAATGGTAGTCGAGGGTTGGCCCGTTGGCAAACGTTGGCACCAGTACGGTTCCAAACCTTACTGCCCAATCGGGTGTCGCATACTCTATTACCAAGCCTTCAGTATAACCCCTGGTATTGGCAGGGTAATCCCAGGCTCCCGCACTCATTAAAGACCAGTTCATGAATTGCGTACGCGGATCATGACTGTAACTGTTGTTATCAAACATATCGGCAATGGCAAATTTACCGGTGGTAATGGTTATTCTTTTTCGCGGCACCAATTCGCTTACCTGGTTTATATCATCGGCCACGGTATCTACCGCCGGACCTAAAGCAATGTATTGCCGGTAAAATAGCCGTGCCAGGTACAAGGCGGGGGCAGCGCTACCAATACGAAAGGTTTCTCCATTAGGGAACCCTGCAACGCCCAGGGCACTGCTAAACCCTCGCCCGCCAGATATTTCTGGATTAAAATAAACCGATGCGCCTTTCCATAAGCGGGCACCTGCAAACAGGGTAGTGGTAAGGGAAAGCGCTTCTTCGGCAGCGGGCTGCAAACTGTTTGTACCACTGTATGACGCATGAAATGCCGGGTGACTTTGATCGATAGCCGTTAACTGGAAATGGAAATTAAAGGGGCTTTTGCTTAAAGTATCTTTGGTTTGCGCGTTGGCTTTAACAAATATGCTAAGCAGCATCAATTGCAGGAATAGAATTTTTTTCATGTTTGTTGGAGTTGTTAGACGCTGTTTGAAAATGTTCCATAAAATTGTAGAACAAAAAGAACCGTCATTGCCTTTAGATTAGCTTCAACAAAATAATATAGGTTATTATTATTATTGTTGAAGCTTTCTTTTTGCTTCTTTTTCTTTGTTAATAA
>NZ_JACHCR010000006.1 GCF_014205845.1 Mucilaginibacter cryoferens | reverse complement strand
GACGCAGATCATGCTGCTCATAAAACGGCACCACTTTGTCATTAAGCATCTCTGCTGCCACCAATGCATTCTTTCGGTCATATAGCTTAGTAAAGGCCACTTTAGCGTAAGTATCGATAAATGTTTGCTGATAAATATGGCCAACACCTTTAATGTTACCGACATAGTAAGTGTCCTGCGCACCCAAATAGCCGGGATGGTGTGTTTCTATTTCGCCATGTGCTTTCTTTTCTTCCTTAGCCTTCTCCAGCGCAACTACTTGTGCTTCGGTTAAGACCAATCCTTCCTGTGCCGACTTGGCCTCCAATGCCTTTAAACGAAGCTTAAAAGTTTGCAGATCGTGTCTTAACCAAATACTTCTTACACCTCCGGGAGATATCAATATACCTTGCTTTTTAAGCTCGTTGGATACTCTCAACTGACCTAAGGCCGGCTGATCTATCGCCATCTCAACAACAGCTTTTTCTACATGCTCTTCTACACGGTTCTTTAAGATCGGTTTTCGTCGACTGATTTCCTGAAGGGCGAGTTCGCCTCCCTGATCGTAAAGCTCCTTGAATCTGTAAAAGCTATCTCGCGAATAGCCCATCACTTTACAGGCCTGCGATACGTTTCCTAAATGCTGGGCAAGCTCCAATATGCCCATCTTGTTTTTGATGATCTTTGCTTGGGTTGTCATAATACTAATCTCTGTTACGTGTTTTAAATTATCGTAACTGTCAGATTAAATTGTGACTATCTCATATAATAATCGGGATTTTGCGTTAAGTTTTTTTTTAATCAAGTTCTGATTGCGGATACCCTTCTATATTATATGCCTTTCGAGGTAAAAAAACATGTTCTCATTCCTTTTTATTATACTTCTTCGTTATTAGTAAAACATATCAAAGCCAACGGCTTTCCAATCGCCATCAGTGCTTTTCCATTCCAATTTAACATCAGACTGCTCCGTCTCTTTTCGTAAATAATTCAGCATTATCTTGTGATAGCCCGCTTTTAAATAAACATCCTGTGTAATTTTAGTATTAGGCTCATAGCCAAAATCTTCGTCAATTAACGTAGCCTCGTGCAAACGTAAATATGCCTTTCCGGTTGTTTGTAAGGAGAAGGTATATTTGCCATCGGCCGGTACTTTTACATACCCATCGTAGCATACCACGCCATCTTTTTTACCGGCTTCTTTACCTGTTATAGTGCTACCTGCCCCTTTTTCATTGGCAGTCAAATTCTGTTCAGAGATCACCCAGGGGAAATCGCCTTTATAAAATTTCCAGTTTATGCCCGGTTTTAATTCCCCTGTAATTGTATTTGCAGGTATAAGCGCGTTATCATACGGACGCGGCGCTTCGCCATCGGCATGGCGTACCTGTAATACTTTGGCTTTCATTTGTACCTGGATACTTTCGTAACCGGGTTTTAAGGCCAGGTTGTCAGTTTCCTTTGGATCGGTAACGGCATTATATATTTCAAAATCATCTTCAGATGATTTAACCTGGTACCGTACCCCCACCAGATCATCCAGGCGTATTACCTGCATTTGATCGCGCTTGCGCTCTCTTCGGCTTGCTTCAAATTCTTTAAAGCCGGGAGTTTTTCCCCCTTCAAAATACTCTACATAAACCAACCCGTTTTGTTGTTTCCCTTTACCGGTTAATGAGGGTAGCAATGAAACGCCATCCGCTCTTGCAGGCGATTGTAAATGAGCAATATCAGCAAAAGTAGGCATCCAATCAGATAGCATGCTGGGTGTATTAATCACCTTCCCCGGGTCAATATGTCCTGGCCATTCGGCTATAGTTGGCATGCGTAGCCCGCCTTCCCAGCAATCTCTTTTAATGCCATCAAACGGCCCGTTACTTCCAAAAAATGTTGGTTGGTTAGGCTTATACGAAGCCGGTAAATACGATTCGATAGACGGGCCATTATCAGAGGTAAAAACAACCAGCGTATTATCCGCTATCTTCAAATCTTTCAATAACTGCATAATATCACCAACGGCGTCATCAATCCTTCGCGTTGCTGTTGCATAGCGCTTAAAAGTTTCGGGCCACGCTATTTCTGGTGTAGCCGGATTATTGTCATCGTCATACATAGCATTGGCGTATTCAGGATATTGATAAGAATCAATAGTCCCGTTTGCAGTATTGATCATATGCCCAGGCTCCCCAAGCCATTGCAGGCCACCTTTTAGGCCATTACCGGCAGGATAAGCCTGAGTAGGCAATTCTATCACGGCATGCGGCGTGTCGTAAGCCAGATACATAAAAAAAGGCTCACCCGCAGCTTTACCCGTTTGATGATCTATTATCCATTTCTTTGCCGCTGCCGTCCAAAGGTCTGCGGTGTAGCACTTATTCAACCCGGCAGATACTTCTTTATAGTCGTCCCAAACTTCCTTTTTTCCTCTATATAACCCCTCAACGGGGTAATGTTCATGCCCATCTGCATGTCGCATATAGCCAAAATAATGGTCAAATCCTCTTTTTAAGGGGTGTGCGGGCCAGTTTGGACCTTCCTCCTTAACGCCCTGTAGTCCCCATTTGCCAATGGCCACGGTTTGATATCCCGCTTGCTTTAAAACAGTAGGTACAGTATGGTTATTCTCAATAGCCTTATCAAATTGATTATCCCGCACCGATGCATTCCCTTGGTTTACGCCCGTGATGAGCGATGCCCGTGATGGTGCACAAACAGGTGCATTTGCGTATTGCTGGGTAAAACGGGCACCCATGGCGGCCATTTTATCAAGATTGGGGGTAAGTTCGTAGGGCTTACTCCTGTCTCCCGATTCTTGTCGTTGTTTTTGAAAAAAAACGCCTACATCTCCGTAACCGAGGTCATCGGTAAGGATAAAAATAATATTAGGTTTAGATTGCGCTTTTACCGTTAAAACACCAACAAAATTCAACAGCAATACCGCGACAATAACTATTGTAGAATATTTCATTTTCATAGCTTCGAATTTAATGTTACTTATCTAACACAGCAATATTTTTCACAGGATCACACGGCACGGTTTATATAATCCAAATGTTGATACTTCCGGGTTTGATCTCGCCGACTCAATTTTCAATCTCACCTTCCCGGCAGTTACTGCCGGCAAACGCAACATACATTTGTAGCCTATGGTGGTCCCTTCTGTTACCCGTTTCCATTCAACACCATCACGGTATTCCAGTGTAAATTTCTCTACACGCTGGTCGATACTAATATTTTGCTGTAAAAGTAATACGTCAAAAGTTTTTGCACCTTTTAAATTCAATGTAATTGTTGTTGACGTATCGATGCCACTGGTAGTAAAATAAGTTTGATAGTCATCATCTAATATTTCATTTAAATGCAGTCCACTGGTGCCACTTATCATTTATACCCGCGGCAACCATATTACCAGCCAGCGAGGGAAAACGTGACGGTATATTCGACTCGCAACAAATTGCTTTACTTGATGAGGTTACTGCTGCGGATACCTTATTGGTTAACGGGCCTGCTTTTTGTTTACATGAAGTAAATACTTCTAAAGCAGTGATAATAAACAACCAGCCCCCAATTCTTTTTTCATACGTCTACTTGCTGTATTATATTGCTATTGAGAATATTTTAGCGGCATCATCATCCTCGTATTTATCAATCATTTTTTTAAGCTGGATTCTCAGATCAGCAGTAATTTTTTCATACCCCTTTTTACCGTATAGATTATTCATTTCGTGAGGGTCGGTTTGCAGATCATACAATTCCCATGAGTTTACACGGGCATAAAAACGAATAAGTTTATACCTTTTCGTCTTGATACCGAAATGGGGAGATACGGAATGTTCTCCGTTTTCATAATAATGGTAATAGATCTCGTCCCGACCTTGAGCCTTCTTTTTTGCAAATAAAGGCAGCATCGATTCACCCTGCATATCCTTGGGTATGGCTACACCGGCGGCATCTAATACCGTAGGTGCGATATCCAGGTTCAATACAAAACCACTTGATTTAGTTCCGGGTTTTATTTTACCGGGATAACGCATTACCATTGGTGTACGAAATGATTCTTCATAGATCCAGCGCTTATCAAACCAGCCGTGCTCGCCCAGGTAAAAGCCCTGATCTGACATATAGATCACTATGGTATTTTTACTGAGATGATGCTTGTCCAGATAATCTAAAGTACGGCCTATATTTCTATCCAGAGAGGTTGCCGTACTTAAATAATCGCGCATGTAGCGTTGGTACTTCCATTCGGTCAAAGCGTTTCCAGACAGATTTTTCGCCTTCAGATCTTCATATATGGGCTTATAATAGGCATCCATTCTTTTCCGTTGCGCCGTGTTCATTCTTTTAATGGTGCCCTCTTTGCCTTCTTCTTCATCGCTGGTAAACATTTTAAGATCATATCCCATAATCATTGTTTTGGCAATGGTCATATCCTGTACTTTGGCCGCTTCACGGTTTGCATATTTATCATAAAAATCATGTGGTAAAGGGAATGTTACGTTATCAAAACGCCCCAGATCGGTTGTGTCTGGCAACCAGGTACGATGTGTTGCCTTATGACCTATCACCAGGCAAAACGGTTTGGTGGTATCACGGGTATCCAGCCAGTTTTCGGTAACATCTTCAATAACATTACTGGCATAGCCATCTATCTGTTTCTTTGAACCATCCATCATCAAAAAATCGGGGTTGTAATATTGCCCTTGTGCAGGCAGTATCTGCCAGTAGTTAAACCCCTGCGGCTGGCTTTCCAGATGCCATTTACCAATCCATGCCGTTAAATAACCGGATGCCTGCAATTGCTTTATAAATGAGTCCTGCGATCCATCAAACTTTGAATGCTCATTATCTTTAAAACCATTCTTATTACTGTATTTGCCTGTCAAAATTGTAGCCCTGCTTGGCCCGCATATAGAATTGGTTACATATGCTTTATTAAAAACAACTCCCTCCCTGGCTATCCTGTCAATATTGGGTGTTTGCATCAGCTTGCTTCCATACGCGCTGATAGCCTGGTACGCGTGATCATCAGAAATAATGATCACTATATTAGGCCTTTCCGGGTGCTTACCCGCTTCCTGCGCCAAAAGCATATTGGGGACAAACAGGCAGGCTAATAAAATTTTATTCTTTACAGAAGTTAAGAAATTCATGTTATCTGGTTTTAATTGCTTTTGTTTAACTGATATTGATTGTTCCCTACTATCTTGTTATATTGTACATAAGAGTAATTTAACCTATTGAAAATTTAATAGGGAGATAGGTACTCCCTATTAAATTTCATTTCTTTAAAAAACATTGGCAAGATGGCAGACCATGTTTAAAATACTGCGCTGGTTTTCTTGCGGCTAAATAAAACCCCGACGCAGGTGGTGCTATTTACTTAGATTGTGTTAAACTAACCGTAACAGGAGGCAGGCTCTTGTTAGTTGATGTTAATACAAGCTGCGTAGTCCGGTCTGTACCTGTGGTATTCGCATTTATAGTTACTCTCAGGCTATAATCACCCGCTCCAAAATTTTTATCGGGCACGCACCAGGTATTAACTGGCGTTTGAGTAAGGTACCAGCCATTAGTTCCGGCATTTATGTTAATATAAGTAATAGTTTTAGTATTGGAAAAAGCTGCCGGATTATCTTGCAGCGCCGCCGAAAAATAAGTACTTGGAATGGGTTTTACCGGTTGATTCTCCTTTCGGCAGGCATTGAAAAGCAGTATAACCAGTACAAATATGCTGGCATGATATATTTTAATTTTCATCAGATTAAAGTTTAATTAATAATTTAATTTATCAAATATTACCATCCTGGATTTTGAATCCATTTGTTACCAGTTAGTTGTAGCATTCTCTGTTGAATAGGTAAAAGGTAATCACGATTTGTATTAAACAGGTAACCGCCCGGCAATACGTTTTTATAAGGATCAATATACCGCGTAGCGTCACCCTGGGCGCCGGTAAGGTAAAGGTTAACACTTTTTCCTGCCGGCGCGGTATCATAGTATAATGAGCCATTATAAAACCCGCCTGGTACATCTTGCGTGGCCATATCGCTCCCTACAAATAAAGCACCTAATGGCCGTTTGCCAGCTAATAGTATGTCTGCAGCAGCCCATCGTAAAATATCATCAACCCTAAAGCCTTCACAGGCAAGTTCAACCCGGCGTTCTCTTCTTACAGCCTGTAATACAGGTGTTAGGTTGCGGAAAGGATAATTGGCATCGGTGTTATACTCTCTGGTAAAATCAATAACCGGCATACCTACACGATCACGTAAGGGTTTTAACGCATTGGCGATTAAGGACTGATCGCCCCCCAGTTCGGCCATAGCCTCTGCATAATTGAGTAATATTTCGGCATAACGAAACTCAATTGCCGGGGCCATGCTTTTGTAATCGTCAGATACCGCGGCGGCGCTGGCATATTCCAGGTATTTATGTAAAGGGAAGCCTGTAGTACTACGACTAAAACCAGTTTGATCAATTGGGGGATATGCCGGAACCTGAATATTAACCGGGCGTAATGGCTGTCCGGGTACACACACCGTTTGTGATAAACGAGGGTCCCTTATACTTGAGGCAAATTCTGTACCATATATTTTTTGAGCATTGTTACGAACTGTGCCTAAGAAAGGTTTTCCGTCCTGGGTCAGATAATCGTCTACCAGTGATAGTACGATGCCCATGTCGGCTCCATCAGTTGAAGTGTATTTGGAGATACTTTGGCCAATGTTATCATTAGTGTTGTACTTACGCCACAACAGTGCTTCAGGATTTGAAGAAAGATCGTAGGTGATAAACAAATCTGAATAGTCTTGTAAAGGTTTTGCGGTATTGTAAATTCTCCAGCGGCCACCATTCATCACTGATAGGGCTGCATCACGTGCCTGCTCTAAATAATTTTGAATTTTTGCATCGGTTATACCTGAAGTATAAAAAGCATCTCCTTTAGCTTTATGGTATTTTTGCCAGGTGCCTTCGTATAAAGCAACTCTTGATTTAAATGCCAGCGCTACATCTTTATGCAACCGCATGCTCACACTACTTGAAGCAACCGGTAAAAGTTGCGCGGCTACATCCAGGTCGGCTAATACAGAATCGATTACCAATGGTCGCGGATCACGTGGCACCTGCATTACAGCTGGGTCATCAGGCAAAACTTTATTTACCCATGTTACATCTCCGTACTTTTTAACCATATTGAAATAACACATCGCCCTGAAAAACCTCACTTCACCCAAATATTGATTAATCAGGGTCCCATCGCCTTTAGCATTTTTATAGTTGGCAATAAAATAGTTCAAACTGCGGATTGTGGTATCTTCGCTAATGCTTGTGGCATTACTTAATGCCGATTGACCGGTTAGCCGGGTGTTAACTGAAGAAAAGATCAGGTTATCTGTACCAGCGTCGTTAAATGCAATTCCGGCCCCTCCAACTACTGTAGGCTGGCCAGGTAAAATGTTATAAAATTGATTTACGTAAAGACGTAGCTCATTTGTACTTGCCAGAGGATTGGCTGTACTTAATGCATCTAAAGGCTTACGGTCCAGAAAATCCTTATTGCACGAGAGGACTGTGAGGGCTACAATACCTAATACCCACCACTTATTTATGATATACTTTTTCATTTAATTCGGAGTTTAAAGTGAAACATTGAGGCCGAAAGCGTAGATTTTACTAACTGGATATGATTTGCCGGTACCTTGTGAGCCAGCCAACCCTTCCGGATCAAACATTTTAGCCAATTTGGTAAACGTCAGCAGGTTTTCTCCTGTTACAAAAACGTCTACGTTACTTAATTTCAACCTGCTGATCAGGGATTTTGGTAACGAATAGTTCAACGCCACGTTTTTTACTCTCAGGTAAGCGGCGCTTTGTAAATAACGGTCTGATACCTGTTGGGTTTTGTTAGCATAATTGGCCTGGGAACCTGCCGGAGACGCATATGGGGCAGGATAATAAGCACCTGGATTTTCTGGTGTCCAGTAGTTTAAGTGCTGTTTAAAAACCGTAACCTGGGCTAATGCCCCCGCGCCCCAAAAATACACATCACCAACCCCCGGGGCATAATTTTGCTTGCCTATTCCCTGTAACAAGGTAGAAAATGTTATGCCTTTCCAACTTATACTACCATTAAACGAATAAGCATAACGCGGTGTGGTATTACCAATAACTGTCAAATCGCCCATATCGCCCAATTTATTGTTCCCGTTATTAATTTTCCCGTCATGGTTAAGATCAAGATAATTTACATCTCCGGGCTTCCAGGCAAGCGGGGATAGATAAGAATGATCCTGCTTATTATAAGCATCTGCCTGTGCTTGTGTCTGGATTAAGCCGTCGGCCTTATAGCCCCAGATTTCACCAATAGTTTTTCCAACATAATAACTGCCGGTAGGATTAAAGAGAGTTGGATTTTGATACTTAGTAACTACTGATTTGTAGTCAGACAATATACCGCCTATCCTATATTTAATGTCTTTTCCTATATTGCCCCTCCAGTTTAGACTCAACTCCCAGCCTCGTGTGCGCAAGTCGGCATTATTGCTTGCCGGAACAGTACCGCCAAACATATCGGCAATATCAAAAGTGGGCCCCAGCATATTATTAGTATTGCGTTGATAAACATCTATGCTTCCGGTAAGGTGGCTTCCAAATAATTCAAAATCGAGTCCCAAATTGCTGCTTAAAACTTTTTCCCATGTTAAACTTGGATTGTAAGGCGCGGGTGCCAGTATATTGGCTTCTCTTCCATTCTGAAAATACCATTGCGGCCCTGCCCCGCTGGGCCCGGGTATTGATGTAGACATGGTTTGAGCATATGAATAAATTGGAGCTCCTGCCTGGTTACCAAGAGCACCGTAAGACCCTCTCAGTTTTAACAAATTGATTTGATTGCTCCAGTTTTTAATAAAATTTTCTTCCGCCAGGTTATAACCTGCCGACATAGAAGGGAAAAAACCCCAGCGGTTGCCAGTAGCGAAGCGTGATGATCCATCATACCGACCGTTTACTTCTACCAGGAACTTGTTTTTGTAGTTGTAATTGATACGACCGAAATACCCCCGCGTTGCCCATTCATTGCGTGCTTCATTTGAAACACTTGGGGTAGTAGTCAGCGAGATTCCAGGAGTGGCAAAACTAATTAAATCCTGGGCGTTGGAGCCTAGTGAGCTAAATTGATTCAGCTCCTGCTGGTAACCACCCATAATAGTAATTTGATGGCTGCCTAACTTCAAATCATAAGAAGTGTAAATATTGGGCGAAACATAATTATTGGAAGTTGTGGTTCGACCATAACTTCCCCCGATAGGGATGCCAAACTCTGAGCGGTTAACCAATTTTGGTGTGCCATCTATTCCATAGATTGTACCTGGTAAAAGGAGCGATGAATTTTGGTCATAGGTTTTAAGGATATTAAGATCAATATTAAACGTCCAGTTTTTTAGTGGTTGAAGCTTTAGACTGGGCGAAATACTGAATACATTCTCGGTGGTTGTACTTTTTGAGCCCGATTGAAAATAAGGAACACTCGAAATCTCATTAAAGTTACCACTTAAGTCGTATGGAGAGATGTTGGGGCGCATGCGCAACATATTATGAAAAAACAAAGCTTCAAAATTACCGGAGAAAGGGGTAGCGTAAGTGCTTTGAGTAAATTTAGAGTTAAGCGAAACTTTTGCCCATGAAGTAAGATCGGCATTTAAAGTAGAGTTGAAGTTGTAACGTTTATAATTAATATCCGCATAACGTAAAGCCCCTCCTTCCTGATTATAACCACCTGAAATATAATACCGTACTGCTTTATTCCCTCCGCTGATGTTAAGGTTATGAGTTTGCCTCAATGCATAAGGTTTGTAGTTAAAATCTAACCAGTTTGTGTTGGCAACTCCGTTGGCCGTGTTTTCCCAATTAGAAAGATAATTGTCATTAGCCTCGGGCAATATAGGAAAGCCTGCCGGGTTTTGAATATATTGCTGCAATTGAGCCAGCTTTGCATCCGAATACTGTTTGGTACCAGTAGCATTATAAGTGGCAGCATTAAAATATTGCGCAAATTGATAAGAGTTAACTAAATCTGGCAGGTGTGCTGGCGATGTAAATCCTATATTATCTGAATAGGTGATTTTTGTTTTTCCTTCGGCGCCTTTTTTAGTAGTTACTAAAATTACACCGTACGCCGCCCTTGCTCCATAAATTGCTGAGGCAGCAGCATCCTTAAGAACCGATATTGATTCTATATCATTGGGGTTGATATCATCTAAAGGAAGAGGTGTTCCATCAACCAATACAAACGGAACATCGGTGCGGCTAAGGTTTCCAACTCCGCGCACATTCAAATTGTAACTCTGTCCGGGGTGAGTATTACCGCCAACAGATACGTTCAGACCGGGCACCAGCCCCTCTAGTCGCTGAGTGGCGTTCATCACTGGTCTGTTTTCCAGGTCTGCTCCTTTTACTACTGCAACAGAGCCCGTTAGGTTCACTTTCTTTTGTGTTCCATAACCTACTACCACAACATCATTTAATGTACCTGATACAGGTTGAAGTCGCACCAGCATATCTTTTCCAGAAGTTGCATTTATTTCAACCGATTCGTAACTTATAAAAGAAATAACCAAAATAGCTTTTTCATCCTGTACTTTTAGTTTGAAGTTGCCGTCGTTATCGGTAACCGTTCCAGATGTTGTGCCTTTTACTTTTACCGATGCGCCGGGTAAAGTCATTCCTTTCTCATCAACCACACGTCCGTGTACATCAATCGCAGCAAAAAACTCTTTCGCTTTATCTATCAATAAAACGTCTTTCGCTTTGATGACAATGGTGCCATCGGCTATTTTATAAGTCAGTTCCTGGTTTTCTAAACTGGCCTTTAAGGCATCCTCCAGCGAAGCATCAGTTAACCTGATAGTTACCAGTTTTGCATTCTCCAGCATATCATTACTATAAATAATATCATAGCCGCTTTGCTGGCGTATCTTCACCAGTACATCTTTAAGGTTAGCTTTCTTTTCGTTTAAAGTGATTTTTTGTGCGAAACTATTGGCACTCACTGTCAGAACTGAGATCAGCAATAGGAAGGAAGTGATCTTCATTACTAAAAAGATTTTACGCGGGACATATAAGTGCCTCCCGCTTATGCGTATTGTATTTAAATTCATACTTTTGAATTGTTCGGGTTTAAATATTTGTTTGCTGACAAAATTTTCTATCCCCTTGCGGCCTGGCCGTTCAGGAATGGGTAACCCGGACATCACGCGTCCCGAGGCTCAATTCGGGATGCGTTTTTTATCCGCTTACCTTGGGGAGGGTCACTTAGTTGCGTAAAACTTTTTTCATAATTCCGGGGTTAAAGTGTTTAACAATAGTTTAGTTTATTATTACTTTTTCTTAAATATTTTCACGGTTTTGCCTTCTACAATAAAATCTATTTTGCCTGTTTCGCGGAAGAAATTCAGCACGGAGGATAGGCTTTTGGTACGGTTAATAGACCCACCGAATTTCAGCTTACGCGCTGTTTCGTCCACCCAAACGAGATTGACATCATAAATACGCGCCACGCGGTTCATTATACTTTCCAGTGTTTCATCATCAAAAATAAGTTTGCCTTGTAACCAGGCGGTGGTCTCCTCCAGGTCAACAGTTTTTTTGATAAGTCCCACTCCGAATCCTACCGTTTGCTCGCCCGGTTTTAATAAAACACTTGCCTTATCACGTGTTACGTTAACAGCCCCCCCAATAAGTGTTGTTTTTAAGGTAGCTTCATTTTCATAGGCATTGATATTAAATTCGGTACCAATATCTTCGATGATCTCATCTTTTACAATTACATAGAACGGCATAGCCGCGTTGTGTTTAACTTTAAAGTAAACTTGCCCTGTTATGCTCACCTTGCGTTGCTTTCCTTTAAAAGCCACCGGATAAGTGATGGATGAAGCCGCGTCCAAATAAACCTCGGTACCATCTGCTAAAGTGAGGCTATATTTATTACCATTATTATTGGTCAAGGTATGGACCACGGGAACTCCTTCAACAGAAGCTTGTTCATACGTCAATGCTTCACCAGATTGCTTAACTTTAGTTCCGTCGGCCGTACTCAACGCTCCCTGAGCATGCCCTAAAACAAATTGTTTACCACCCGCCATCTTCAGCACCACGCCTTTATTCATAGGCGTAAGCCCTTCTGGCGGTACAACTGCTATTTGTATAGGAGCAACTGGTTTATGTATAGTAAAATAAACCGTAACAGAAATAACTAATAAGATAGATGCAGCAGCAGCCACGCGGGGCCAAAGACGCCTGATTCTCTTTTCAGCTATAACCTCTTCCAAACTTGTCAGAACTGTATCAAACGTTTGTAGTATTTCCTCTTCAGATAATTCCTCTGAGTTATCTACTGCAACGTGCAGGTACCATTTATCGAGAATAGCCTTTTCCCCCTCGGTGATAGTACCCGCCTTGTATTTTTCCAATAAAGCTTTGATGATGATGTCTTGCACTTCCATTATGCGTTATATAACAGTAAGACGGCAAGGTGATGCAGAGAGGGGTATTCGATATAAAAAAAAATGAAAATTTTTTAATAGGGAATTTATACTCAGTAATGGAACAGGATAAAGAGGTAAATGAAGATACCGAGTTTTACCCTTAGCACGCGCAATGCATGCGACATTTGCTTTTTTACTGTTTCTTCAGAAGTGCCCAATTGTTCTGCTATCTTCCTATGCGTCAGATGCTGGTTGCGGCTCATCTCAAAAACCTCCCGTGTTCTGGGCGGCAATTCGGCTATCTCCCGCTCAATGAGTGTTTTCAGTTGGTTTTCGCGCACCCGGTGATCGGTAGCCACATCCAGATTGAGGTTGGGCTTAACCGAATTTACATATTTAACCTTTACTTCATGATGGGCAAAGTAATCCAATATCCGGTTACGCACCGCGCTATAAAGATAACCCGATAAATTACTATCTATCCGCAAGCTTTCGCGTTTAAGCCACAGATTGGTAAACACTTCCTGTAAAATATCCTGGGCCTCTTCTTTATTCCTCACCTTATTCCAGGCATGATGATGCAAAATGAATTTATACCGGGTATAAATCTCCGTATACGCAGCCCGATCACCCGACCTCAATAGGTCCAGCAATTCCTGATCAGAAAACATTTCGAGCGCTGCCATAACATTTGATTAAAAAACGAATTTACCCTTAGTGTAGCAAACATAAAAATTAATTAATATCTATAAAGACCATAGATAAACTATTTTTTTAATAGCCATTAATTATTACTCAAACTTTATCAATTCAATATCCTTCATAGGAAAGCCTGCGTTGATGTTTCATTGTATTGCTCACCTAACTTTATTAAAAAAGAAATTCAATTTACACCTTGTCCCTTATTTTAAACCTTGGCATCAAATAGAAATTAAATTCTCATTATCAACACTTTGATTAGCCCAGTAGTTTATGTAAAACTAAACATACCACTAGATAACCATCGCCAGCAAAATGGAGGACAAAGGCTCCAGGTTAAAGGTGAGGCTAACCGTGAACCTAGCATTTTCTGTACCGTGCTGTTGATCAAAAAATACATCAGTGCAGTACAGAAGGCAGATAAGGCCAGCAGCCTCCAGAAATCTACAACAGAATAGAACTAAGGAAGCGGCCAGAGCCACAAAGAAAAATAGAGGTTGCAGAAGTACAACAGGGCTTATAGAGGTATCATTATTATTAAGTAAATAAACATTTACTTAATAATAATGATACCTTTGTCTTGTTATTTAATCAATAGATTTTATGCGACCTAAAAACTTAGCAAAAGAACAGGCAATTAGAACCATCGCGCTGCAAATAATCGCAGAAGAAGGGCTGGAAAATTTAAGCATGCAGAAACTGGCTAAGGCTGCCGGTATATCTCCACGCACCATATACATTAAATATGAGAACAAAGAAGATTTGCTGATCAAGCTATATATAGAAGAGGTTTTAGGGGATTATGAAAAAGCATTGCTTGAAAACTTTCATTCGGAAATGGATTTTGCCGAAGGCATTAAAAAGATCTGGCTGAATAGTTTTCGATATTTAAGTGCCAACCGGCATGCGTTTGCTCTGATCCTGTACGGAAAATCGTCTCCCTTATTAAATAGGGCCTACCAGCAAAAAAACATAGCCGAGGGCGATTATTTCAAACCTATCCGCAGTTTCCTGGAACTGAACAAGGTCAGGGGTATTATTACTGATTTTCCGCACGATGTATACAGAGCGCTGTTGTTCTCTCCCCTGTTCGATCTGGTAACTGAATATTTTGACCACATGGATAGACCCAGGCAGATCATTACCGAACAAACCCTTGCATCATGCTGCGAAGCCGTGATTAAAGGGATGTTAATATAATTCACTAAACAGAAACAAAATGAACGTAATTGAAAATAAGAAAATAGCAATCATAGGTGCCGGCCCGGGTGGCTTAACCCTTGCCAGGCTTTTACAAATGAACGGCGCCGATGTAAAGGTTTATGAAAGAGACCTGAATAAAGATGCCCGCCCCAAGGGTGCTACACTAGATCTGCATGAAGAATCTGGTC
The DNA here is from genome assembly GCF_014205845.1 of Mucilaginibacter cryoferens. GTDB lineage: Bacteria > Bacteroidota > Bacteroidia > Sphingobacteriales > Sphingobacteriaceae > Mucilaginibacter. The sequence goes on along the minus strand of NZ_JACHCR010000006.1, from coordinate 254,694 downwards.
TGGCAGCGCTTCAGGAAGCAGGGCTCATGGAGGCTTTTATGGCCAACTATCGCCCCGGTGCAGATAAGATGCGCATCACCGACAAAAATGCCCGTGTCGTTTTCGACGATCATGATGATGCGATCAATAATCCGTCGCGCCCGGAAATTGATCGCGGCCCTTTGCAGATGATCTTGCTGGACTCTTTACAGCCCGATACCGTTGTTTGGAACAGTTATATTATGTCGCTTAATAAACTCAATAACCAATGGGAATTAGCTTTTCAAAATGGCGAATCGATTACAGCAGATATAGTTATAGCAGCAGATGGTGCTAATTCAAAAATCCGTTCCTACATCACCCCCATCAAGCCTTTTTATTCAGGAATAACCATTGTTGAGGGGCAGGTTTATGATGCCGCGCATCAAACACCAGAAATACATAAACTGATCAATGGCGGGAAAATATTTGGTTTAGGGAACGACGAAAGAAGTCTGATTGTCAGCTCAAAAGGCGACGGTAGTTTGGTATTTTACACAGGCTGTAAAACCGGTGAAAACTGGGTTAATGAATGCGGGATAGATTTTAAGAATAATGCGCAGGTAACAGCCTGGTTTAAAAAGGAATTTGCTGACTGGGATAAAGTTTGGCTCAAATTGTTTGAACACGCGGGCTCTTCGTTTGTTCCACGTCCGCAATATTGTATGCCATTTGACCAGGCTTGGGAACCCCAATCTAATCTCACCATGATTGGCGATGCGGCACACCTAATGCCACCTTATGCAGGCGAAGGCGTTAATATGGCAATGCAAGACGCTTTGGAATTAAGCCGTTGTTTGAATGCGGATCATTATATGGATGTGCATTCGGCAATAGCAGACTTCGAAAACCAGATGCGCGGGAGAGCTTCGGAAATTGCCAGGCAAACCATGGAATCAACCAATGCGCTGCACTCTACTTCGGCTATTGCTTATATGCTTAATATGTTCAAGGGAAACTAAATTCAACGTAATTAATTCGGCATAGCTTCCACTTGCCCCTCGCTGCCGACTAATGACATCACCCGGCTTGTAATTTTTACCATTACTATCGGTTCATCACTCCATATCGGCAGCCCTGCACCGCCAATGGCGGTGCAGGGCTGCCGATATTAGCTAACCTATCGGTCTGGAGCAATAGTTTATACCTAATTAATCTCCGGCAACCTTTGTATTTCTTTTTACAGCAAGAGGGTATTGCTTATCAATTCTATTTAAAACGATATAAACCGAATCTTTACGCTCATTTAATCCCTTTAATATAAAACTACCTGGCTTTGGAATGGTGTACGTTAACAACACCTTTTTGCTGGTATCGGCACGGTTTTTTAACGTAAACACATGTTTAACTGTATCAGCATCATATCCATAAAACAGCCGGCCTATGTTACCGTAATATTCTGTGGTTCGGATTTTATTTTGAGTATTAAGCTTAAAAGGTTTGGCCACTTTAATGCTGATGGTGTTAAATTTTTCGAACACCACATTTTGCCACCGCAAAGAATCGTAAGGAGCATACGGAATAACCTGGTTGTTTATCTTAAACTCCGCTACATTATAAAATCCTGTAAAGCTTGCCACACCACTATCAAGCGGTAGTTTAAATGTTTTACCTGCCGCGTAAAGCTTACCATAATGATAGCCCCGGTAAACCAGGAAAATAAAAATAAAACCAACTTTAAGCACAATACGCCCTACCTTTTTCCATTGCCGCGAAAAAACAGGAGGCCGGATATAGCTGATAGCCGCGGCTTTGTGTTCGATAAGCAACTGCCAAAATTTAGTGGCATCTTTTGCAAGCAAGAGCAGGGACAATAGTAACAGGTGCAAACTTGCAAGCTCTACCCCTGCATCGTAACCAATATTTACAAACCATATTGGAAGCAAAATAGCGATCATCATCAGCGCCCCAAGGGTGGCCGTACGCCTGAAGAGAATAAGAATAGTAGCAACAAGTTCAAAGATGCCGGCAAAAACCTCAAAAAACGGAGACACTCCCGTAGTGAGCCAATAGAGTTTACCGGGAGTAAAATCGCCTAAATTGGTGTTTAGCTGACTGATAGTTGGAAAAGGCATTTGAACCGGAAATACTTTGGCAATAGCAAACCACGACATTCTTAAAGCCACCTGGTATCGTACTAAAATAAAAAACCAGTTGTAAAAACGGCCATCGCCGGTGCTGCTCTCCAAAGCGTTTTTATTCTTACTTATTTGCTTTTCAATCAATAACCAGGCTGCGCCCGCAATAAAACAGATGAACAAAGTAACAAACCAGCCGCTGTAATTTTTACCTCCCTGGCTGCCGAAGAACCAGGGGTTATTCTGGCTAACAACATCGAGCCATCGCCATGGATAATTAGCCACCGAAAAACCGGCATCAAAATCCTGGCTATAAAAAGATGGAGCAAGCGGGATAACAGTTATTACCGCGTAAATAATAAACGTTCTTAAAAGAAGCTGGTGATACCATTTCCAGTCGGCACCGATAAATTCATTTGTTTGCCCCATTATACCAGTCTTTTATTAACCTCGTTCCAGTTAATTACATTCCACCAGCCAGCAACGTACTCATTGCGCCTGTTTTGGTATTTAAGATAATAGGCGTGCTCCCAAACGTCCAATGCCAATAAAGGCACACCCTTTACCGCAGCATTATCAAACAAGGGGTTATCCTGGTTAGCTGTGGAGGCAATGGTTAATTTACCGTTAACATTTACCAGCCATACCCAACCCGATCCAAAACGTGTTAACGCTGCTTGGGTAAATTGTTCTTTAAACTGATCAAAAGATCCAAATGCCGCGCTTAAAGCGTCTTTGATCTTTCCATCTGGCCCGGTTGAGCTTGGCGTAAGACTTTGCCAGAAAAAGTTATGATTCCAGGCACCTCCTCCATTATTACGCGCCTTTGGTGATAGCTGTGAAGCATGATCGAAAAACTCTTTCTCGGTAGTAAAAGTTAGTTTTTCGGCAATTATGGCCTCATTTACATTTTTAATATAAGCAGCGTGATGCTTGGTATAATGTATCTCATTCGTGAGCGCGTCTATATGAGGCTCCAACGCTTTATAATCGAAGCCAAGCGGAACCTGCGAAAACTTCAGCACTTCACCAGTTGCTATTGCGGCAATTTTTGAAGATGCCGACGTTGTTTCGCTTTTTAAAATTAACGGCCCGGTTACTGCTACGGCAACGGTTGCCTTTATTGTATTTTCTATAAATTTTCTACGACTGTTATTTTTCATGATAATATTATTAAAATTGTTTTGACGAATTGAAAAATAAAGCCGCCCGGCCAAAACCGGGACAGCTTTATAAGCACATCTATTAAATCACTGCTATTTGTGCGGTATCCTTGTTAATTATGCGTTATAATAGTTGCGCCAACATCGGCAGTGCCTGGTGTACCGTTAATATAAATGGTGTAAATTTTACCTGCGGCAAGTGTTACACTACTAAGCTTATTATTAAGAATAGTAAGGGCCGAATGATCGGCAGTTTTAGTTACAGCAAAGTTCACCGTACCCGCATCAACACTAACAAACGGGCCAATTGACCATGCGCTTTCACCCGTTCCAGACAGAATTGATCCACCGGCACGGCCATAAACTGTATTGGTGAACAAGGCAGTTTGCCCGGCTATTCCAAAATCAACAGCGGCATTACCGGGTGCCAGGTGTACAAACCTTATTTTGGCTTTGCCGGCAGCCGGGGCGCTCAGGTCATCATAAAACAGGATGAGCGAATCGGTAGTCGACTTGGTATTCTTTATAGCAAATACGGTATGATAATAGGTAGCTATAGGTCCGTTGGGGCCGCCGGTTGTTGTAAACGTAGCGCTGTTACCAAACTCACGTGATGCCTTGTACGATGTATTGGTACCTTCCGTAAAATTGATCTGTACATCGCCATACTGGGCATCCAGGTAGTCACTTTTGGTATTTATGGCAACGGCCGTTTTGGTTACCTGTGTGGTATACGTCCAAAATTGGAGGCCCACATTTACCGGCCTTGCGTTTACAAAGCTTATATGCGCAACAAGTGCAGGCCTGTTGGCATTGTTAATGTTCAGATAGTCTGTTTTTTTGCAGGATACCGCCAAAAGCAATATTGCCGCAAACAGTAGTTGTAATTTATATGATGCCGGTTTCAGTACCGCTTTATAGATGTTATAATTTTTTTTGTTCATGATATGTGGCTTATAAATGAGCAGATAGCTTAATAAATGGTTGGATGCCCGCGCTGCCGTTTTGTATACCCACAACAGTTGGGTTACGCAAACCGGCAATGGATGGATCGGTATAGTCTCCAAGAATATTGAAAACATTATTAACGCCGGCGGTGGCCTGTAGTTTGGCGGTAAACCTGTAACCTACTGATAAGTCTGTTACCCAGATAGGTTTCAGGTTTTGATAAAAGTAAACCGGGTTAAGCGGATCGGCGGCGCTAACTAGCGACGCGGTAGTTACCTTGCCAAAATATACCGTGCGCAGTAAGAATGTAAATTTATCTACACTGTAAATACCCTGCAGATTGATCTTTTGCGCCGGGATATTGGTAGTAACCCTCGCCCTTTCACCCGGACTTAGTATTACATTTTTATAGGCTTCCAATCCTTTTGGGGTATTAACTTTAGTCACCTCATTTTTAGAGAAGTTGCCGCCAAACAAAAAGTTGAGGTTTCCTTTATCCAGTAGTACCTTATAGCTGCCTGTAAATTCTACCCCTTTAGTGCGGGTGCTAAATTCATTATAAAAGAAATTTGCCTGGGCCGCGCCTGTTTGCTGAAAAAGCGTTTTAACATCTGCCGGGAGGTTAACATCTGTAGATGTAAAGTTGCCGGTATTACCAACCCTGTTATCAATGTCGATCAGGTAAGCATCCACAGTTAATTCTATATTGCTGCCGGGTGCAGAGGTAAGCCCCAGCGCATATCCTTTTGATTTTTCGGGTGTTAGTTTAGGTATCCCCAATGCTCTTGCTGCTGCGCTTTGATTGGAGGCGGTTAAGATATCGACCCCCTTACCCTGCTGAAACGTGGTAGAAATAGAGGTGTAATAAGACTGTGCCAGATCTGGTGCCCGGAAGCCCGTATTGGCAGATCCACGGATGTTTAACCATCTTGCAAAGCTGTAACGGGTAGCGGCTTTCCAGGTAAATACGTTACCAAAGTCTGAAAAATACTCCGCGCGACCAGCACCAGATATTAACCAGGCCTTAGTTACATTCAATTCCACATCGGCATAGCCGGCAGTTATAGAGCGGCTTACATTCACCGCGTTCTCTGGCCGGAAACCCAAATGGATCTGCGAACCCGCCGCGAGGCCATTTAGCGACGTTACCCCGGCATTTGACAGGTAAGGAATACCGCCTGTGGTAGTATCCACATCAACAATAGTACGTTGGTCTGCCTTAGAATAAGAGCCTTCTTCGCCGGCGATGATCTGGAAGCTTTCTATGCGGTGTTGTGCACCAAACGCAACGTTCAAACCTTTTAAAACCTTTTCGAAATAACGGCTAAAATCAAGTCCGGTCGTATTCTGCCCGGCGTTATATCTGCCTGCATCAAAACTGGTCGGGCTTTTTAATCCAAGGCTGGCATTCAAAGAATTATCTACCCTGTTAGAAAAACTATTTTTTCCGAATACGTTAGATAGGTCTACATTCCAATCGCCTACTTTACCTTTTATACCCACAGCAATGGAACCATCTACTATGTTGTTTTCCATATCCGGTAAAAATCCATCAGGGTAAATAAAGTTGTTATTGCGTGATGTCCATCCGGGCAAGCGATAAACAGCTGTAAACTGCGAGTTACGACTACTGATACCACCAAACGCGTATATATCGGTAGTTTTATTTAACGGAAAACCCGCGTTAAAAGACAGTAACGCATCCTGTCCCGGATTAGCCCCGCCACCACGCTGATCGAAGAAGTGACGATTAATACCACGGCTTGCTAAAATAGCATCATCAATAGCTTTGGTATAAATAGCATCATATCCCCGGGTATTGGCACCGCCTCCATAAATAGGTCCGTTATATAATCCGGCATCGGCCCTTCCGGCGGGCAGCGCAATAGCTTGTGTTGCGTACTCAGCAGTGGCATTAATGTAGCCGCCTGTGTTCCCCAAACCCACACCATAATTAACGCTGGTACGGGTAGTAGCTCCATCACCACGCCTGCGGGTGCTGCCCGAAGTGTTAACCGACAGGTCATCCGTTTTTTTCTTAAGTACAATATTGATAACACCGGCAATAGCATCAGAGCCATACTGAGCCGCTGCACCATCGCGTAAAATCTCTATCCTGTCAATTGAACCGGCGGGGATAGAATTTAAATCGTACCCGGTAGATCCATTGCCCAGGCCTCCATAATTTACGTTGGCGCTTTTGTGTCTGCGTTTACCATTTACCAATACCAGCACCTGATCGGGTCCCAATCCGCGAAGTTGTGCCAAGCTTAACGCCGAACCTGCATCTCCGGCGTTACTCCCGTTAACCGAGTGAAACGACGGCGAAATGTATTGCAGCAACTGCGTTACGCTGGTTTGCGGGGCAGATTCCAACAATGGCTTAATGTCTATAACATCAACAGCCGAAGCAGAGTTAAGCTTGGTACGGTTGGCGTTGCGCGAGCCAACTATTTGCACCTCATTCAGATCGTTACCGGCTGGCTTCAAAACAACATTGAACTCTTTGTGCCCATCGATCTCTACTTCCTGGCTTTCATAGCCTAAAAAGGAAAACACCAGGTATTTACCATTACGTACTACAATACTAAAAGTACCATCGGCTTTGGTAACTGCACCTTCATTCAATCCTTTAATGCGGATGGATACGCCAGGCAAAGGTGCCTTATCATCGGCAGCAGTAACAATTCCGCTTACCGTTCGTTTTTGTGCGAATATATTTTGCCCGTATGCCAGGCTGAAAAATATAAGCAAGAGTATAATTTTCTTCATTTTACAATAGTTTTTAGACAAAGCGGTGGCAATAGCGGGTGTTTACACCTCGCATTTACAGCAGCTGTCCGTGATTAATTAATTATTTAACAGGGGGATTATTTTTAGTTTGAGGCGAGTTTTTGTTTAAAACGATCGTCGGTAAGCGCTTTTAAAAATTCAACTATATCGCTTATTTCTCCGTCATTAAGATTCAAAGGCTTATCCAGCGACAGATCGCGGTTAATGCCATCCTTAACAACAAGAGAGGGGTTGTTATAGTATTCAACTACACTTTTCAGCGTTTTAAACTTTCCGTTATGCATATAAGGAGCGGTTACAGCTACATTGCGCAAGCTTGGAATTTTAAATTCGCCATCTTCCGTTTTGTTGTTAGTGATCTTTGAACGGCCCGGGTCATTCAGATCTTTACCATTGTACAGCCCAATGCTTTTGAACCTATCGGCTGTAAAATCTTCGCCAGAGTGGCAGGTATTACAATTGGCTTTACCAATAAACAATAAACGGCCGCGTGCGGCAGAAGCCGATAAAGCGTTATCGTCGCCATTGATATAACGATCATAAGGGCTGTTTGAGGTCTCCAGTGTGCGCTCAAAAGAGGCAATGGCCTTCAACAGATTATCTTTGGTGGGTGTTGATTTAAATATCTTTTGAAATGCATCAGCGTAGTATTTATTATCATTTAATTTCTTTACGGCATCCTCAATCGGAAGCCCCATTTCTGTAGCCGATGTTATGGGTCCCAGTGCCTGCTCTTCCAATGATGAGGCACGTCCATCCCAAAAAAGGTGCGGCCGGCCGGAAAGGTTAGTTAAACCCGGCGAATTTCTTGAAGTAAGGTTACCGTTTATACCAATGCTAAATTTAGTGGTATCGGCAAATGCAAACTCCGGTTTATGGCATGATGAGCAGCTGATGGTATTATCGCCAGACAGTATAGGATCGAAAAATAGTTTTTCGCCCAATTGCTCTTTGGTTTGCACATCATCTTTAGTGCCAACAAAACTCATAAAGCTTATCAATGTGCTGATAGCTGTAATAACCAGAAGTATATTTCCTTTTTTCATATCAGTGTGCATTCATTTCTCTCTTGTAAAACTGTCCGGATATTTGCCAGGGCGCCCAGCGCACCCCGGCTCCTGATCCGTTTCCAAACTTTACGCGAGTTTTTAAATGCTATTTTTAGTCAAAACAATGGCCATCCACCTAATCGGTGGTTTTAATTTTTAATAAAACCTTTAAAATTTGTTAGCCCTTCCAGGCCTTATTGAGCGGCTGCGTTAAGGTTTACGTTCAAGTCGAAATCATCATAGATCACTTTATCGCCCAGGTTTTCAAAAAAGTTTTTAGAGCGAAACTTGATATCGTATTTGGTACGATCGATGGTGATTTTTGCCGTAGCCGCCAGTTTCTTTCCGGTTACTGTTACTGTTGCCGGGAAGCTTACGTCGTTGGTGATACCTTTGATGGTTAATTTACCTTTAACGTCGTATTGGTTGCCTGTAGTTTTTGTGGCCGATGAGATCACAAAATTGGCTTTAGGAAATTTCCCGGTATTGAAAAATGTTTCACTTTTTAAAGTACTAACCAGTTTATCGTTTGATGCCTGGTCTGTAAGGTCGGCATCGGTAATGGTATTCAGGTCGATATCAAAGCTGCCGCCTTTAAGCGCGTTATTTTCAAGGGCAAAGTTGCCGTTGCTTACTTTTACTTCGCCGTTATGATCGCCTGTAGCTTTTTTTGCGGCCCAGGTAAGTTTACTGCTTTCATTATCTACCTTAAAGGTTGATACTTTTAATTTGTTGTTTGATGCAACGGCCTTGATGCTAAAAGCCCTGCCTTTGGTTAGCTTAACACCTTTAAGAGCTGATGGTGTAAACGCGGTTAACGATACGAATGCTGTAAGTAATACAGCGCCTGATAATTTTGTCATGGTGGTTTGTTGTGTGTGTTTAGTTAACCCGGGATGGTTTTTACACCCTCCCGGGATTTAATTTAGTTTATTTTCCTTTGAGTTCTTTTTGATTAGCGCCTGTAATATTGGCCGCGCTGGCCGGGGCCGGCTCGGCAATCAGTTCATCCAGTAGCTTGTTAAATTTCTTTTCGTAATCCTGGTAATATTTGCCGGTAACGGTACCTGTGTAGCCGGTGTATATTTCACGAACATCACCTTTTCTGTCGATAATGATAGTGGTAGGGAACGCTACAAATTTGTTTAGCGCAGGCAGTTTCTGCGAAACCAGCTTTTTATCAGCCAGGCCACCGAAAACAATATCATACTGAATATTGTATTTGTCTCTCAGCTTGCCTAAAGTGTATTTGGCATATTCCAGGCTGTCTTTTTGCTCAAATCCAATAGCTATAGCTTCTACTCCACGGTTATGGTTTTTATTAAACCATGGCGAAAGAAACACCGTTTGATCTGTACAGTTAGGGCACCAGGTACCTACAATTTCAATAATAGTTACCTTGCCTTTATACTTATCATCGCTAAGCGACACCTGTTTACCATTCAGATCAGGGAAAGTAAAGTCGAGCTTTTTGTAACCTTCTTTAAGGTAGGTTAGTTTATAAGGATCAGGCAATTCCGCTTTATCATCCTTAACCGCGTCAAACTTGGTGTTATCATAAATTCCCGAACCAATTTCGCCACTTAGTGTTCCATCGGCATTTATTTTGCCTTTGTATATCTTAGGGCTTGGGCCGGTAAATCCAGATAGTTCAAACTCGTCGCCCTGAACAGTGCCTTCCAGTTCGCGGCTATCGCCGGTTACCTGCATAATTACACCCGTAAGTTTATTACCTGTTTGTTTCAACACAGCAATTTTGTTGGGCACCTGGTCTTTAGAGTAAACTTTTAATTCCCATTTTCCGGTTAAGTTTGCCGTTGGTGCAACATCTTTGCCTGGTTCAACAAAACGGTAAGTTTTACCATATTCGGCAGTAAAAGGCAGGGAGTTACCCCTAAAACCCGGTACAAGGCTGCGGTACTCGCCGCTTAGTGTTCCGTCATCTTCTACTTTGGCAACCAAGGCGGCATCATAGGTGTTCATTTTAATAAATACCGAATCTCTGCCTATTTGCTTTACATGAAAGTTGTCCCGGCGACTTCCATTAATCAGCGTAAATACAGCATGCTCTGCATCTTTTCCCTTTAACTCAAAGTTAAAAGGCACCTTGGTTTCGGCCACGGTAAATACACCGCGCCATACGCCTTGCTTAATAAATTTTACGGGCGGATTTTTATCCGCAGCTAATGCCGCCGCACCACTAAACAACAAGCCTACAGACAGGCATTTGAATGAAGTGATTAAATTGATGGTTTTCATTTGATAGTTATTTATAAGGTCAGTTAATATTAATTTCCCTGATGAGCAACCGGTTCAACAACCGCGGCAGTTTCCGGAGCAGGTTCGGCAATCAGCTCGTCTAACAGCTTGTTAAATTTCTTTTCGTAATCCTCATGGTATTTGCCTGTTACAGTACCTGTATAACCGGTGTAGATCTCTCTTACATCGCCTTTTCTATCAATAATGATGGTAGTTGGGAAGGCAATGAATTTGTTTAATGCAGGCAATTTCTGCGACACCAACTTTTTATCGGCCAGGCCACCAAAAGCGATGTCGTAATTGATCTCATACTTTTCTTTCAGCTTACCTAAAGTGTATTTGGCATATTCCAGGCTATCTTTCTGCTCAAAACCTAAAGCGATAGCTTCTACCCCACGCTGGTGGTTTTTATTGAACCATGGTGAAAGAAATACGGTTTGATCGGTACAATTAGGGCACCAGGTACCAATGATCTCTACTATAACTACCTTGCCTTTGTATTTGGCATCGCTTAATGATACCTGTTTACCATCTATCCCCGGAAAAGAAAAGTCGAGCTTTTTATAACCTTCTTTTAAAAACGTAAGCTTATAAGGGTCAGGTAATTCTACCTCAGTTTTTTTGGCGGCATCAAACTTGAGGTTTTTATAGATACCAAAACCTTCCTCACCTGAGATAGAGCCATCGGCATTAATCTTACCTTTTATAATAAACGGGCTTGGGCCGGTAAAACCGCTCAATGCAAATTCATCGCCTTGTACTGTGCCTTCCAGTTCGCGGGTATCGCCAACAACTGTCATTACCACGCCGGTAAGCTTGTTCCCTTTTTGCTTTAATAAAGCGATAGATGCTGGCACGGCCTCTTTACTGTAAGTTTTAATTTCCCATTTACCGGTTAGGTCTGCTTTTGGAGCCACATCTTTGCCCGGCTCTACAAAACGGTAAGTTTTACCGTATTCGGCAGTAAATGGTAAAGAGTTGCCTCTGAAACCCGGTACCAGGCTGCGGTATTCACCACTTAGTGAGCCATCATCTTCTATTTTGGCTACCAGTGCTGCATCATAGGTGTTCATTTTGATATAAACAGAATCGGCACCTATAGATTTCACATGGAAATTATCCCTGCGGGAGCCATTAATGAGCGTAAAAACCGCGTGCTCGGCATCCTTGCCTTTAAGCTCGAAATTAAAAGGCACCTTTGATTCGCTTACAGTAAATTCGCCTCGCCATTTGCCTTCTTTAATAAATTTAGGCTTGGGCGTTTCGCGGGCCGATAATACGGTAACCCCACTAAGCAGCAAAGCGGCCGACAGCAGTTTTGTTTTGGTTAAGTAATTTGTAGTTTTCATTTTTATAAGTTTATTTGTTGTTAATCGATGTAAAACCCGGGATTTGGGCATAGGCTATCCATGAGGCTTTACAAGCCTCTGAAAAAACACTATAAATTTTTAAGCTATTGGGCTGTTAAAACCAAAAGGCATACTGAACCAAGCAACAACATCGCTTGATGGCTGCGGGTTGTAACTGCGAATAATTGTAGTTAATGGTGTTCATGACATTTAGTTAATTTATATTCTGACGGCATAATTGCTATCAGAAAAAGTAGAGCACTTATTCCAGTTTTCTGAAAAGTTGCTATAAGATCGTCGAGACTTCCTCTCCCTTATTCTTTATAAATCAACTAATTAATGGTGGGGTTAATTAGAATGGTGTAAAGATAACAATAAATATGATAAATACAATAAAATCTATAGATTTAGTAGAATATTTTTAAATTATCTGTTTTTCAGTAAAAACTTATATTTTAAAACGATAAACATCCTGGACTGTACAGCACACGCCTGAATTACCACCATAGCAAAGCAACGCACTTAGTACAGCCAGGATGTATATCTTGTTAAATATGTTAAGACCTGGATGTAAGGGTACTTTTTAGCAATGGCAGTAACAACAGAAAAGGATGCCACCATTCTGTTTGCGGGCTTTATTTAATTGACTTTTACTTTGTTTCATGGTATTTTAAAAACTACATGCAGGTTAATTGGTGGCTATCAACTACATGGATTATAAGGTATTAAGTATTTTATTTTACGGGGATGTTAAATTCTACATCTTCGGGTGGCAGGCATTGCTTATTGCTGCATACCATATAATTTACGGTGCCGTTTACATTGGCCTGTCCTGCTTTAAGTTTTATCTTTTGTTGAAATATCACCGATTCCTCGAAGTACTGTACATTCATGCTGAATGATTTCTCGTACTTACTAACCGATTTAGGTTCGGTGGCGTCGCCAACTAAAACGTAGTCGCTATTTTTTTCAAATTTCAATGTCGTTTTTATGGGCCCTCCATCGGCAAGATGCTGCGAGTAAATATGCCAGCCTTTATCTATGGTAGCCTTTATAAATACCACGGCTTGTTCGTTATCAATTTTTTTTGCAGCATATGACCATTTTACGGGCGCAAGTATCTGCGAGAAAACTGTACCGCTTAAGGTAATGCTGATGGCCGTTAGTATAATTTTTTTCATAAAGTAAATGATTTTGTAAGTGTATCCTATGTTATAGCAGATTGCGAAAGCACAATCAACAACTAACCAGAATAGCGCTACAAAGAGAGCCGGAGGTATGAGAAGGCTGGTTGTAAAAATTATTCATTTGTTATTAAATTTATTAAAGCTTTAGCTTGTTGTAAAGGCAGCTGGTTCAAAAATTTCTTTCTTCCGCTGTAATCCTGGGAAAATCTCCCCTCTGCCTCTTTCAAACAAGTATCAAAGAGTATTATGTCACAAATATATAATTATTCTATTAATTCTATAGACTTTATAGATTATTATTTTTTCAGTAACGATCTATCATAATCTACAAAGAGATCACTCGTGCCATTTGTGCCATAAACCGTACCCAATAAAATGCCCTGCCCTGTTGTACCAGGGTTATTTCCATGCCCTAAAGGCCAGTTTGCCGTAGTTTCGGCCACTCCAAACCCGGCAAAAGATGCTGCCTTGAGGGCAAAATCGGTGCAGTTGTTTTTGGATAGGTGGTAATCTAATCCATCATAATCCTTTATAAGTTTCATGATCCGGTCAAACCGTCTTTTAGAGATAAAGCGACCCACTACTTCGTCCCAATTGTGGTTATTATCATTCTTAAACGTTCCTGAGCAGGATGGGTTCCAGGGTGTTGCCGAAAATATCAGGTTATCTTTTTGCGGATAAAAGCCAAACGAAACAGAAACAGAGCTCGAATCTGTATTATATTTAATAAGTGTAATAAACGTATGCCCCGTATTGGCCAGCTTAAACACTTTAGGTTTTCCCGGCACCGGCTGCTTCACTTGAAATAACAAGGCATAAGCAGCAGCATTTTTACCGTCGTTAAAGGTTTCAGTAATATGCTTATAGGTAATCGCTTTACTTTTCTTTTCGGTTTTGTCACTTAAATCGGTCGGCCTGGGGTTGTTAATAAAAAGAGAATCGTCTTTAGCATTAATGGCCAGGTAGCTGCTGTTATCTAACGGTTGTTGAGTTATACCATCTAACACCGGCAAATCAACGTTAGGGCGAGCCAGCAATGCATCTTCGGATATGGTGTTTTGGCGAATGGTTTTAAAAAAACATTTCATGGCCAGCGGATATAACCTTAGCCTGGCAAATACATTGGCCAACCGGTAATAAAGCTTCACTTTTGATTGATTGTAGCTTAATTCGCTATTATTTGCCGAAAGGTCTTTTAAATAGCCCATAAGCAGTTTACGTTCCTGGCGGCTACTTAAATGAGTTTCCAGGCTTTCTAAAAAGTTTATTTTAACAGCATTAGCGTTTACTTCATTCACCGGGGCAAGGGCTGCTTTACTTTCGCTTGCTAAAAAATCCCGACGGTAATCATTAATATTTATATCTGACGTATCTGCGTGAACGGCTTTGTAATGCACCGCCGCCGATAACTGAGCATGTGCGGGCATAGTAATGAAAAGGTAAATAATAACGGTTAAGATCTTGCTTAAACGTGTTATAAATGGAATAGACATAAAGAAAATTTAATTTGATAGTTGTTAACTGCAGGATGCTGCAATAAGGATACATACAGATTATTTTATCTGCAACAACAACAATTACTAAAAATTACATGTAAATAAACCCGGGTGTTTTCCATATCCGGTACAAACATAATAACATTTTAAATAGTCTACAAAATTAGTAGAGTATTTATTAAACTTGCACATAAATGTATTTTTAATGGCTAAAACAATTACAGTATGAACGACTATGCTTTAATAACGGGGGCAAGTAAGGGCATAGGCAGAGCAATGGCATTGTTACTGGCCCAAAAAGGTTATAGTCTGTTGCTGGTTGCACGATCTGCAAATGAACTGGAAAACTTAACAGCACTCATCAAATCCCAATATAATGTTGAAGCAGCCTATTATGTAGCCGATCTTGCTGTTAGCGGTACTGCCAGCCAAATTGCAGGATGGGTGAAAACATTAGATGTACCGGTAAGTATACTGATCAACAATGCTGGTTTTGGCATTTGGGGCAACTTTGAGCAATTGGATATTGCTGGCCAAACAAGCATGATACAGGTAAATATAACTGCCGTTGCAGAACTATCTCATTATTTGCTACCAACCCTAAAAGCACAAAAGCAAGCTTATATTTTAAATGTGAGCAGTACGGCTGCTTACCAGGCAGTGCCCACACTGGCTATATACGCCGCATCAAAATCTTTTGTACTTTCGTTTAGCAGGGCATTGCGTTACGAGTTGAAATCAACAACCGTATCCGTCAGCTGCCTTTGCCCCGGCCCTACCGACACCGGTTTTGCGCATAGCGCCGGCATGGATGCACTTGCCGAACTTGCCGCCAAATTTAACATGACGGCCGATGATGTAGCACGCATTGGTATTAATGGCATGTTGCTAAAGAAAGCAGAGATTGTACCGGGCTTCTTAAACAAACTATCTGCCACGGCGGCAAAGCACAGCCCGAAAGCTTTTATTGAGCACATAACAGCAGGTTTATACAAAAAATAAAAAAAATCACAAAAACTTGTTTCGTTAAATTAATTCTATACATTTGCATAGTCTATTAAATAGATAGATATTATATACATTGAATTACCACCAACACATATCCTTTGCATTTACCATGCGAATGCCCTTACCAAAAAGGGCCATGTGTAGCTGTTGTTGTTAATTTCCCCAACGCCCCGCTCCCGATCTTAAATACCGCTTAGCACGCTACCTTGCATTTTAACACCTTTTTTACGCATTTTAATAACCATATCTCATGGCAAACTCATATCAAAAATTCACTTTAGGCAGTATAATTACGCCGCAACAACAGGCTTTTTTTAACCAACACGGCTTTATACATTTCACCAACTTTATTAAGCCCGAAACTGTAGCCGATATCATAAACGCATCTGAACAGGTACAGCAAAACTGGATAGCCAATAAGGTGGAAAAAGTGAATGGAGTACCTATAAAATATGGTAAGGATGTAGACGGTTCCCCTATTGTACAACGTTTTGCGTTTATCAACAAAAACCATTCTTTGCTGGATGAGTTTTCTAAAGATCCGCGTTTCCAGGTGTTGCTCAATCTCATTGGCGAAGGTGCACGTTTAGGTACCGATGAAAAAGACGGGATGGTTTTTAATCACTATGTAAATGGCCCCGAAAGCAGCTTTACAAAAATGGGCTGGCATACCGATGGTTTGCGCGATATTTTCCATGGCTCGCGCTTAAACCCTATGCTAAATGTGGGCATCCACCTAAGTACCCTTAAGCCAGAGAACGGCGGATTGCGCATTTTACCGGGCACCCACCAGCAGAGCCTTTACCAGATGCTTTTTCGTAAAAAATATTTCCTTGATCACGATACGGATGAAAACGAAGTAGCTATTACGCCAACCGCCGGCGATCTTACCATTCACGACGGTAGGTTGTGGCACCGCGTAGCCCAATCAACAGTTGCCGGTGAAGAAAGCCGCAGAAGGGTAATTTATATCCCCATTATAGCCGGCAAATATGAGCCAAAGCATGCAGATAGCCCTACGGCTTTTTATCAACGGTTTGCGGGCATTGTTAAATAACGATCATGTTAATAGCACTCTTAATTGGGTACCTGGTACGCACAGGTAAGATAGCAGCTATCAAAAATTTCTTGGGTAACAACAGGTCGCTGGCTAAGAACGCTCCACGAAACCCAGTGATTGTCTCCGGAAATTCAGGCATATTTCCTTAAAAAAAACAATATTAAATTTTAATTAACTCCAGATAATCAAAGATTATTTTATCTCTAAATTCAAATACCATACTAATTCTATAGAATTAATGTATTATAATTGTATTCACAGTTAAACACATAAATATTAAAGCATTTTAAAGCATTTTTCATTCTATCGTATGCCAGATCAAAAACCAAAACAAACCGCCCTTGGTGATGTAGCCGCCAGGCAGTTAGCCGTTGCAACCCGCACTGTACCACAACTGTCAACCATTACGCCTCGCTGGCTTACGCACTTATTAAACTGGGTTCCGGTTGAATCGGGTGTTTACCGCTTAAACAAGGTTGTAGATGCCAACAATGTAGAAGTAGATTGCTCCAACCGCGACGAACGCGAATTACCCTCAACATTTGTTGATTATGAAGAAAACCCACGGGAGTATAACCTGAGCGCTGTAAACACCGTATTAGATGTACACACCCGGGTATCTGACCTGTACAGCAAACCTTATAACCAGATCAGCGAGCAGTTACGCCTTACTATCGAGATTGTTAAAGAAAGACAGGAAAGCGAACTGATCAACAATACCGAATACGGGTTGTTAAGCAGCGTTGCCGCATCGCAAAAAATTAAAACCAGGTTAGGCCCCCCTACCCCTGATGATCTGGACGAACTGATTACCAAAGTTTGGAAAGAGCCGGGCTTTTTCCTGTTACATCCTTTAGCCATAGCCGCTTTTGGCAGGGAATGTACCCGTCGTGGTGTACCGCCGCCAACTGTTTCGTTATTCGGCTCCCAGTTTATTACCTGGAGGGGCATCCCGCTTATCCCGTCTGATAAATTGCCCATCGTAAATAACAAATCAAAGATCATTCTTTTGCGTACAGGCGAAAGCCGCCAGGGTGTTGTAGGCTTATTTCAGCCAGGTTTACCGGGAGAACAGTCACCGGGGTTATCTGTACGCTTTATGGGCATCAATAATAAAGCTATTGCCTCATACCTGGTTTCGCTTTATTGCTCTTTAGCCGTATTGGTTGATGATGCTATCGCTGTTTTAGAGGATGTTGATTTAGGTAATTACCATGAGTACAAATATTAATCAGGATAACTTACCCAACCTGCAGGAACTGGAGCAACTGGCTAACCAGTTCTTTAAATCGGGACCAGCGGATGTTGTAAGCCAATTACCTCTTCAACAAACTCCTGAAGCATTTCCTTTGTCGGGCAATGTAGCTGATGCGGCTTTATTTAATCAGTTTCCGCATATAAATGCGCCATCGGTGTCGGCTCCTTCAAGTACAATTGGAGGTGGTGGTGTTTCGCCCTCAGCAGTTAATCAGAATAATGTTGTCAACCTAAAAGATCCGCAAACAAGTTTTGCGGACCCTAACTTAAGCAGCTCCCCACATCCAGCGGCACCTGTTCGGGATAGTAACCCTATAGCATTTGGTGGGCAATTTCCCACCAAACCCGGTTACGGTTACGATTCTTACCTGGTGAAAACCGATCTTATACCTGATGTTTCTTTAAAGCAAAGCTTCCCGGTAGAACAGCTTTCACCTGCCCCCGAAGGCTTGTTCCAGCTGCCATACCAGCAGGAGCAAGCTTTTGATATCGATCTGAAGAAAATATTGAGCGACATTCGTACATCAGGCCCCTCAAATGCTTTGCCGTTTACAGGCGCGCCTGTTGCTACAGAAATTCCGTTTTATTTTTTATCAGATAATCATGGACTACCTGCAGTTAAATCGGAGCCGGAAAAAGTTAAGCCTGCGGGCCTTAGCCATATTATCAGTCCGCCGTTTGATGTGAACATTGTGAGGCGCGACTTTCCCATACTCCAGGAGCAGGTTAATGGAAAACAATTGGTATGGCTGGATAATGCCGCTACCACGCAAAAACCCAGGCAGGTAATTGACCGCATCAGTTACTTTTACGAGCACGAAAATTCCAATATCCATCGTGCGGCGCATGAGTTGGCCGCAAGGGCAACCGATGCATATGAAGGCGCACGCAAAAAAGTGCAGACCTTTTTAAATGCACACTCAATCAACGAGATCATATTTGTTCGTGGTGCTACCGAGGCCATTAACCTGGTAGCCAAAAGCTGGGGCGAACAAAACCTTAACGCCGGCGACGAGATCATTGTAAGCCAGTTAGAACACCACGCCAACATTGTACCGTGGCAACAGCTGGCAGCAAAAAAAGGTTTAAAGATCAAAGTTATCCCCGTTGATGATGACGGACAAATACTGATTGACGAATACGTAAAACTTCTCGGCCCAAAAACCAAACTGGTGTCTTTTACCCAGGTATCAAATGCTTTGGGTACAGTAACACCTGCCGCGCAAATTGTACAACTGGCACACTTGGCCGGGGCAAAAGTATTGGTAGATGGCGCTCAATCTGTATCGCACATGCCGGTTGATGTGCAGGTTTTAGATGCCGACTGGTTTGTTTTCTCGGGACACAAGGTATTTGGCCCAACCGGTATAGGTGTACTTTACGGCAAAGAGGATCTGTTAAATGAAACCCAACCCTGGCAGGGCGGCGGCAACATGATCAAAGATGTAACTTTTGAGCATACCCAATACCATGATGCCCCCAGTCGTTTTGAAGCCGGAACAGGCAATATTGCCGATGCTGTTGGCCTTGGTGCCGCCATTGACTATGTAAGCCGGTTAGGCATGCCGTTGATAGCACAATACGAACATTACCTGCTGGTTTACGCAACCCAGTTATTAAAGGAGGTAAAAGGAATACGTTTGATAGGCACAGCACCTGATAAGGCAAGTGTTTTATCATTTGTGTTAGACGGCTACAAAACCGAGGAGGTAGGCGCGGCATTAAATAAACAAGGTATTGCCGTACGCTCTGGCCATCACTGCGCGCAGCCAATATTACGCCGTTTTGGTGTAGAGGCAACAGTTAGGCCATCTTTGGCATTTTATAATACCTGTGCCGAAATTGACTTGCTGGTGAACACCCTCCATAGCCTTAAACGATAATAGAGGATATGAAAGACGATAAATTTGACAGCTTTATACAAACGCTTTATGAAACCCATAAAGCCGAATGGGAAGCAACACCAAAGATCAGGCAGTGCGTAGGCTGGCTGTCTGATCTTTTTGAGTTTCTGTTTCCAAATAACCATGCCAATAAACTTTCCATATATGGCGGTCATTTAAAAAAGAACCAGATAGACCTTGAAAACATATTGTTAAGTTATCTTGATCCGAAAGATATTGATATTGAGGAGGCTGTTATTTCATTTTATGATGCATTGAATGAAATTTACCAGGACCTGCGACAGGATGCTTCCATGATTTATGATAAAGACCCTGCCGCTACCAGCGTGCATGAGGTAATCGTATCTTATCCGGGTTTTTATGCTATAGCGGTTTACCGGATAGCCCATCAGCTTACCCGTTTGGCTATACCAATTTTGCCCAGGATATTATCTGAGCACGCGCATGGTAAAACCGGGGTTGATATACATCCCAAAGCTACAATTGGTGTGCCTTTTTGTATCGACCACGGAACAGGGATTGTTATTGGCGCAACCAGTATTATTGGCAAATATGTAACCATATACCAGGGTGTAACATTAGGGGCCGCGCAGGTTAGTAAAGAATTGTCTGAAACAAAACGACATCCCACAGTGGAGGATAATGTGGTTATTTATGCCCGAAGTACCATTTTAGGAGGCCGTACAATAATTGGCCATCACAGCGTGATTGGCGGCAGCGTATTTTTAACAAAAAGCGTACAGCCATTTTCGCATGTTTTTAATACCCATCAATTACGAATTGAGGTAAAAGAAAACCTGCAATAATTTAATTCAAACATGGTATCTAAACTTAATTCATCGGAGATCATCCATTTCCTCTTTATTCTTTTGATCATCCTGATACCGGCAAGGTTACTGGGCGAATTGTGCCGCCGGTATAAACTACCCGCCATTATTGGCGAAATATTTGCGGGTATAATTGTGGGCCCTACCCTTTTAGGCTTGTTATTTCCCTCAGTTTTTAAAGATATCTTCCTTTCTACCCCGCATGCTTTCGAGGCATTTGACGGTATTGCCAATATCGGCATCATTTTGCTGATGTTTATTGCCGGTTTTGAAGTAGATCTGAAACAGATACGGCAAAATGGCAAACAAGCTATCAGCATCAGTTTAACCGGTATTATATTCCCCTTTGCCATTGGCTTTGCCGCGGTATGGTACCTGTACCAAAGTCATTTTGCAAATGGTTTTAATAACCAATTAGTTACCTCTTTATTTTTTGGAACTGCACTTTCCATAACCGCGCTTTCGGTGATCACCAAAATATTGCTCGATCTGGATATTCTGAACACCCGCATAGGCAACATTGTACTAACAGCGGCAATGGTTGATGATTTTTTGGGCTGGATATTATTCTCAGTTATTATCCAGCTTATGAATGTTGGTAAAGGAGAGGCCTCTTTTTGGTCGGTGAGTATAATTATTGTTTACGCGGTTTTTATGTTAACCGGAGGGCGCTGGCTCATCCATAAACTATTGGCCTTTGCGGGTAAGGGCGAAAAACCAGGTAGGGTGCTTACCATGGCCGTTTGTCTTTGTCTTATCAGCGCTTGTATTACCGAAGGGCTTGGTGTTCGGGGCATATTTGGTGCCTTCCTGGTTGGTATTGGCATTAACGATTCTAAATATTTCACAGAGAAACATAAGCATGTATTACATCAATTTACCATTAATGTATTGGCTCCGCTCTTTTTCGCCTCCGTTGGCTTAAGGCTTAATTTTATAGCCAATTTTAACCTTGAAGTAGTACTTATTATACTCATTATTGCCTGCCTAGCTAAATTGATAGGGGCCGGTATAGGCAGCGCGATGAGCGGCATGACCAAAAATGAATCTATAGCTGTGGCATTTGGCATGAATGCCAGGGGATCGCAGGAAATTGTACTGGGTTTATTAGCCTTACAGGCAAAAATAATAAGCGAGCCAGTATTTGAGGGCCTTGTTGTGATGACGGTAGTTACCATGATCATCTCTGGCCCTATCATGAAATATTATTTTTTGAAGGAGCAAAACTTGCAGCTAATCGAATCGAGCTGATCAATAATGGGATAATCCGCGGTTCTGTTAATGTAAATATACATGATCACGGCTTTAGGTAAAAGCGGTACCAGAAGACTTTTTATGATATTTACCGAAGTTTTATGAATTGCTAATACCCAGCGTAAAAACACAGAACCCATCAGCTTACCAGTTTAAAACGGTAAGCTGATGGGTTTTATAATTATTATTGTTGAGCTACGCTATCATGCAAAATTCTCATGCGCATGGGTATCTAAATGCAGCAGCATATCTGCTATCATATCTTGCAGATCGTAGGCAGGGGCCCATCCCCAGTCTTTCGCGGCCTGTTTATCGTCAATAGAAGCAGGCCAGCTGTCGGCTATCGCCTGGCGTTTATCGGGTTGATAGCTTATGGTAAAATCTGGCAAATGAGCATTGATACCGATAGCCAGTTGCTCGGGCGTAAAAGAAATGCCGGCCAGGTTATATGAAGAACGTATAGTAAGTTGCTCTGCCGGGGCATCCATCAACTCTAACGTAGCGCGCACTGCATCGGGCATATACAACATTGGTAAACGGGTATCATCTTTTAAATAACACGCATAAGACCCTTTATTTACCGCCTGATGAAAAATATCAACGGCGTAATCGGTAGTGCCACCACCTGCCTGGGCCGAGTGACTGATAAGACCGGGATAGCGCAGACTGCGCACATCAAGCCCGTATTGTTGATGATAGTACCTGCACCAATGTTCGCCAGCGGCTTTGCTTATACCATAAACGGTTGTTGGCTCTGTTAAAGCGTACTGACCGCAAAGTTCTTTTGGCGACTCGGGGCCGAATACGGCGATGCTGCTTGGCCAAAAAACCTGCTGAAGGTTTTCTATACGCGCAACTTCTAACACATTAAGCAAACTTTGCATATTAAGATCCCAGGCACCTATCGGATTTTTTTCGCCGTTGGCAGATAATACAGCGGCAAGATGATAAATGTGGGTTATATTTAGCTCACTAACCAGCTTTTGTAATTCTCCCCTATCCAATACATCCAAACGAAAATATGGACCGTCTGAAGTATCTGTAACGTCTCTGATATCAGTGGCTATCACATTTTGGTTACCATGTTTATCGCGCAGCGCTTTCACAAGTTCGGTACCTATTTGCCCACAGGCACCGGTTACCAATATCATTTTTTGACAATTCATAAAGGTGATTATTTGCATCAAAAATCAGATTTATCACTCAATAACATCACAGAAATCAATTAATTGAAATATTTAATCAAAAACAAGCAATTATCAGAAAAAATATTGCGCAATGAATTATGTTTGAATATTAATTTGCAGTAAACACATCTATGCTTAACGAACTCGACAATACCGATATTAGTATTCTAAAGCTATTACAGGAAAACGCGCGCCTTACCAACCAGGAAATTGCCGATAAACTGCACAAAACCGCATCGCCTATTTACAGGCGAATAAAGCGGCTGGAAGAAGAGGGCTTTATTAAAAAATATGTTGCCGTACTTGATGCCAAAAAAATTGAACGAAGCCTGATCGCTTTTACACACATACAGCTTAAAGACCATTCGCAGGATAGCCTGCGCAATTTTGAGAAGGCAATTATTCAATTTCCTGAGGTACTGGAATGCTACCACATGTCTGGCATTTATGATTTTATTTTAAGGGTAGCCGTAAAAGATCTGGAAACCTATCATCAGTTTTTAATGAACGATCTATTCCATATTATGGCCATAGGATCGGTACAAAGTACTTTTGTGATGAAACAATCTAAACATGAGGCAGCGTTCCCTATTGACATACCGCCCAATCCGTTTCCATCGGCCAATAAGAACAGCTGAGCCGCTTAAAATCAGCGTAACAGAAACAGTCTAAAGTTTGAAAAACTACCGGTAGCTGGTTTGGGGCCGTACGTACATTGGTATAAACCTACCTGTACCTCCTTCTCGTTCAAATCAGTCCGCAACGCTGGGCTGCCGGGCATATCAACCCAATTGATGGCATCATTACTGGTACGTATGTAAAACAAATTGCCTCGGCGCTCAATTTGCAGGTAACGGTTAAAGTTCCATGATGATTGTGTGTTGGCCTGCCGGCGGTCGCCATCAACAAAATTGGTAAACATATTACCAACATTCCATGCCGGGAAGATCCCGTTCTGCAATAGCTGTTCGGTACTGTTGATTTTAGTAGTATCTCTTACCGCCCTCACCATAAGGCCCGCTTCATTATTACCAGCCACCTTTTTTTGGACAAAGCCGGTTATGTCTGTCAATTCCACTTCGGCTATAAAATTGCCTTTTACATTTTTATATAAAAAGGGGCCGTAAGGCGTACCCCCATCCCAGTTGGTTCCCTGTGATGCCAGCTTCAGGCTGTTGTGTTTTGCTGATATGGTGTCTGACTTACCTACCAAGCCATCCCAAATAGCACCTTTGGTGCCTGTAAGCAGATAATCTTTACTTGTTGCAAAATTATCTGCATAGCTTATAAACTGGCCTGTATCTGTAGATGCCGATACAATAGCGGCATTGGCAGTAACATTGCCAAAAATATCCCGCACTTTATAACTGTAATTGTATCTTTTATTTGGCGACAATCCGTAATCAACAAAATAAGGCTCATTTACCCAACTATTTGATTTACCGGTGGCATCCAGGTTTGTAAAATAGTACTGCAAACCATCGGCATTACTTAAATCATCATTGCCTGCTTCCATATCTATCATATTTGGCGATATGGCTTTCGCTACCTGTTTATAGTTTAAATTGGCTCCAACAGGTGGATGCAGACTTTCAAAAGCGGTTGATGTTATTGTTTTTACTTCTGCCACAGTAAGTGCTTGCCTGTAAACAACCAGGCTTGCAAGCGCTCCCGTAAAATCCTCCCCTATCCTTAAACTATCCTTTGAATTTAGAACTCTGTTTTGTGCATACGTACGCGCTAAAGTGCCATCAACATAGTCAGTGGCTGTCTTTCCATTGTATGTTTTAACTATCAAATGCCATTTGCCCGGCATTCCCGAGAAGTTAAGAGCAGCCGAACTTTTATTGGCTGATGCACCA
The DNA here is from genome assembly GCF_014205845.1 of Mucilaginibacter cryoferens. Lineage (GTDB taxonomy): Bacteria > Bacteroidota > Bacteroidia > Sphingobacteriales > Sphingobacteriaceae > Mucilaginibacter. The sequence goes on along the minus strand of NZ_JACHCR010000006.1, from coordinate 229,995 downwards.
AAACACGCTATAACCTTATTATTTTGATCTACAGGCGTATAAACCATCGCGGCTACACTATAATTACCTTTAAATGTTTGGGGATCTAATGGAGCATTTAAGGTGAAACTCTCGCCATTTTTAAAGCTAAAGGCAATTCTGCCGCCGGCATCAGTTACCTCCGGGCTGGCTTTACCTGCTACAAAAGTACCGCCTGCATCGCCGTCATTAGCCCGTTTTTTTAACTTTCCGTAAGGCAGTTTAGCTGCGTTTAGATAAACAACAACATCGGCTTTCTTTACTGTTTTGAAAAGAGTTTTAACACCTGTATCAGTCAATGCCCTATCGTAAACCTGGAGCGAAGCTATGGCTCCCGAAAAATGTGCCGGACTATTATTCTGCGTACCCAAAAGAAAGTTATCGGCACATTGCACAAAGAGCATTTTATTTTCCTGGTTGTTCAGCTCACCATCAACAAATACTTTTTCAAATGTCCCATCAAAAGTAATAGCCACGTGGTGCCATTTGCTTGTCAGAGATGAGTTTTTACCGAACGGAATATCGGCGTAGCCAAAATGCTGCGCTGCGCCCATATCGTGGTTACTGCCGTAGCCAAAGGTGGCGCCGGTAAGTTGCTCGGTGCTTTTTGTCCAGGTTAGTAATGGGTTTTCGTCTTTTAACTCATTGGTATAGGCCCAAAAAGATACTGTGTAGCTATTATTACCTGCTAAAGACCGGGGCACGTTAAACGTTGAACTTAATGATTGCGAGCCATTGAATACAACGGCCTTTTTCCCGGCCACAAAGTCAACCACAGGGGCTTTGCCTTCTGATTGAAAAGCGCCGCCAAGAGTACCGTAATTAGCCCATTTTTTAACCAGGGTGCCGGCCTGCAATTTATCGGCATCTATATCAATCAACAAACCTTGTTGATTATACGTTATTGCTAACTGCGATTGATGAATATTAGGTGGAGCAAACTCATGAGCACCGCCGCCATAAATTTTAAAATTCCAAATGGCCTTATACAAACCCGGATATTCGGTACCTGTAATGGTTATCTTTACATACCTTGCCTTTACATCTCCCTCATCAATGGCCGGGCTGCCATGCCAATGGTTGTTCCTTTTATCGGCAAAAGTTTGCCATTGTTTTCCATCTACCGAATATTGTATCAGGTACTGATAATACCATGTGGCATATTCAAACTGTGTAAGTATTTTTTTGATGGTGGTTACCTTGCCCAGATCCACCTGTAGCCATGCCGGCGCGGTGCTATTGTCTTTAGGTTTCCACAAAGTACCGTTGTTGTCATCAACCGCAAACTCCGGCTTATAATCATTATTATAAAACGATGATGCCGTCACCTTTTTTTGATAAACCAAATTGGGATATGGCTCGCTGCTTTTAGCCAGCAGACCAATACCGGTATGTGTGGCTACTACTTTTTCAATATTTCCTTCGGTATCAAAAACAAGCTTATCGGCACAAACCTGCCGGTTATACCCTCCACCAGAGTGTGGATTATTATGCCGGTGATAAATGATATAATAATCGTCGCCAACCTGCAATACCGAATTATGCCCCGGCCCGTGCACTGTACCATCGGCGTTAGTGGCCAGTATAGGATTGTTTTTACCATACACAAAGCCTGCCATTGGGCTGGTTTTACTGGTAGCGTATTGTACGCGGTAGGTTTCATTTTCGCAAAAACCAGAGGAATATAGTAAGTAATAAATACCTTTCCGCTTAAACATAAAAGAGCCCTCAAAAAAATCGGTGGCATCGGTGTTAGGGATTTTGGCGGTTTTGGCAAACGACCGCATATCCGGATTGAGCACCCCTACACCGCAGCCATAGCCCGGATAAATGCCCCAGGTACCCCAGGTCATGTAAAATTTGCCGTCGTCATCTTTAAAGGTTTGCCCGTCGAGCGTAATTACGCCCGGTACGTACAGGTTGGTGAGTACTGGTTTACCATCTGCAAATAAAGGTGTCCATGGGCCGGTTGGAGTAGATGCCGATGCACCGTAGATCTCTACAGTTGGCTGGCAATAGTACAGGTAATACTTACCATCAGTACCCAAAGCAACATCGGGTGCCCAGTAGTTATGTGTGGTTGGCCAGTTCATATCCTGCATGGTCCAGTTTACAAAGTCCTTTGAAGTCCACACCTGCGAGGGGCCTAAGCCACCGCCATTACCATCGGTAGTTGCATAAATATAATAGGTATCGCCAAATTTTTTCACCGTAGGATCGGCAAAGTAACCGGGAATGATAGGGTTTCCATTGCCTGGGGCAGTAGCTACTTGCTGGCTATATCCGTTGGCAGAAAACAGCACGAGGCACAAATAAAATAGCGTGACCTTTAAAATAGCTTTTTGTTTAAACATAGCAGGATATCAATATTTTAACGTGGCTGTATACTAACAGCCTTATTCTTGCAACAAATAAAGAGGCCGCACAGAGATAACCCTGTACGACCATCTTTTAACTATTAACCAAAATCTTAACAATTTACCGGTTAACTAAAGGCCAGGTGGCTGCTTTCCAATCCGAAGCGCCATCTTAACCAATCATTATCAAACCAAATAAAAGATTGTATGCATATAACTATTGCGCCTCGCCCGTTGCCGTAAGCTCATCTGTATTACGTGCAGGTGGCTGGGCGTACAAAAGGTGCTGCACAAAAAAGTCCTTTTTCTTTTTGCGCCCATAGGGGCCACCATCGCTGTGCCCCATTCCGGGTACGGTAAGTAAATCAAAATATTTATTATTTTTTATCAGTGCATCGGCAAAACGATAGGTTGATTCTGGCGGCACGTTATTATCAGCCTCTCCTACTATCAGCATTAAACTGCCTTTTAACTTGCCGGCATTGGTAATGTTTGATTGCTGCTCGTAATGTGGCCCTACCGGGTAGCCCATCCATTGCTCGTTCCACCATTGTTTATCGATGCGGTTATCGTGGCAACCACAGGCAGATACACCTGCTTTATAAAACTCTGGATGAAACAAAAGTGCCCCCGCCGAGTTTTGCCCACCTGCCGATGTACCGTAAACCCCTACCCGGCTTATATCAGCCTGCGGATATTTTGCGGCTAACGCCTGCATCCATAAAATACGATCGGGAAAGCCCGCATCGGCCAGGTTATGCCAGCATACATCATGAAATGCTTTGGAACGGTTTGCTGTGCCCATACCATCTATCTGCACCACAATAAAACCAAGCTGCGCAATGCTTTGCATCTCATTAATAACAGAGAAGCTTTTAGGCACAAAGGAATCTTGCGGACCGGCATAAATGTTTTCAATTACCGGGTAGCTTTGGGTTGGGTCCATATTAGCCGGGCGATAAACTACGCCCCATATATCTGTTTTGCCATCGCGTGCTTTTGCTATAAATACTTCTGGCAATTTAATGCCGGTTGCCAACAGATCGCTCAAATCCTGGTATTCCAGTTCGGTAATCACCTTAAAGCTGGCTGTGTTTTTAAGTACGATGCGCGGCGTTATATTAACTTCCGAATAGGCATCAATATAGTATTTTCTATCGGGCGAGAAAGTAATGCTGTGGTTACCTTTTTCGGGGGTAAGATCAACAAGGGCACTGCCATCAAATTTTATACGGTAGTAATGAATAAAATATGGGTCTTCGCCGGCATTTTTGCCACTGGCGCTAAACCAGATCTCTCTTTTCTTTGCATCAACGCTATCAATATCCCGTACAACCCAGTTGCCACTGGTTATCAGTTTCTCTTTACCCGTTAGTTCATTAACCAGGTAAGCATGGCGCCATCCGTCTTTCTCGGTAATCCAAACCAGTTCATGTGTTTTGGGCAGGTAGTGGGTGTAGATGCGTTGCTCGTAAATAAAAGTATTTGTTTTTTCGTCGATAATATTGCGCGTTTTACCTGTTTGGGCATCAACCTCAATAATCCGGAAACGCTGGTGGCCTCTGTCTACCTTTTCATAGGTAAAGTACCGACTATCGCCATCTCGCCAATGCAGCGTAGGGGCGCCAAAAAAATCAAGTTTCTCGGCATCAACCTTTATTTTGGTCTTATCGGCTACATTGAAGATAAAAGGCTGGTAGGATGTAAATTCGTCGCCGGGCTGATCATACTCGTGCGACTTAAGCTGCCCGCGTGTGGTACCGGGTACCGAACTTAAAATATAATATACCTCTTTAGTTTTTTTAGGATCGATGAGATAGGCAACCAAATGCTTACCATCCGGCGACCACGAAATTTCTCCATAGGGCTTATCAACGGTGCCATCTGTAGTAAACTGTATTTCTGCGGATGAGCCTTTTAATGACCTTACATAAATATTACCGGCCTTTACAAACGCCGTCCACTGCTTATCCGGTGAAACCGAATCTGTTACCTGGCCTTCCCAGCGGTATTTGCGGGTTTGCAGCGGTCTGTTGGCATCATAATCTTTAAATACGGTATCTGTTGTTTTTTCGCAATGATAATTGCTTAAATCGCACTTTAGCCAGTTGTTGCCGGTTTTAAGTGTCACCTGCTTCTCATCAGCACCATAAAACATAGTCGTAATATGAAGTCTATTTACCGGTAGCGGTGTGCCCAGGGCATTGCCGATGGCATCGGCCATTTGTTTAGTGTCAAATGCTTTGTGTTTTAAACCCTTTTCGGCATTTACAAAGTAATAATCTGTACCGTTGTCTTTTACCCGTTTAGTATACCAAAATTGTTTACCATTTGCCTGCCAGTTGGGCTTTATACTATAAACCAGTGGTAATTTCTTCCAGGCCGAATCGAGCCTATCTGCATTGATATAAGATTGCAGTACCTGTTGATGTGTAGGCAAATACGGTGTAACATTAGTTTGCTGGGCGTAACTATTGTGGGCTACAAATATGATGAGAGGTGTAAAAAAAGAGTATAAAAGTAAACGTATACTGCGCATAGTGAAAAGAATTTATGTTTGCTAAAATTACTTACTAAGTAGCTGTTCGTCTTTCAATAAATTACCAACTATTACGCCGCAATTATCCTTTTATAAAAGTATCGCCTTAAAAGCACTATGCCGTGTGGCCCAATATTTAAAGCAATTTAAACTTCGGTAAGTATCTCTTCAGTTTCCACTAGTTGTTTGGTACCACCAATAAGGTAATAAACAGGGATGCCAACCAGTGTAATAATTAACCCGGGCCAGGTATAAGTGGGCTTATAAATAATAAGCAATACGCAAAAAGCTAAACCCATAACAATGTAAATTACAGGCAAAACCGGGTAGCCAAATGCTTTGTATGGACGTTCGGCATTCGGCATTTTTTTACGCAGTATAAATATGCCGATAATGGTGAGCACATAAAAAACTACCACCACAAAAGATATCATATCCAGCAGGTCGCCGTATTTACCACTCAGGCTCCACAAACAGGCAAATGCACATTGCAGCCACAGGCCAAAACCGGGTACCGAGTTTTTATTAAGCGTACCCACTTTAGTAAAAAACAGTCGGTCCTTCGCCATAGAGTAATACACCCTGGCACCACTCATAATAAGCCCGTTGTTGCAGCCAAAGGTTGATACCATAATAAGCAAGGCAATTATAACCGTACCCGAGCTGCCAAAAATTTGCTGTGAAGCGGTTACGCCTACCCTATCCTTATCGGCAGTTGCAATATCGTGTAGCGATAATACCCCGGTGTACATAATGTTGGTTAAAATGTATATCACAGTAACAATAAGGGTACCTAAAGCCAGGCTTAGGCCAATATTCCGTTTGGGATTTTTGATCTCGCCGGCAATAAAGGTTACGTTGTTCCACGAGTCGCTGCTAAAAATAGAGCCCACCATTGATGCCGCAATAGCACCTAACGCCGCTATAGTGGTATAAGAAGTTATTGAGCCATCGGCCTTCAGGCTATGTAAGTTCCAGGCGTTGTGCCAGTTACTGTTCCATACCGAGGCTTTTAGCGAAAACAAACCAAATACAATTAACCCCAATAAACTCAGCAGCTTGGCCATGGTGAATATGGTTTGTACAATTTTACCGCTATTTACGCCCCGGGTGTTGATGTAGGTTAACAACACAATTACCAATATAGAGAGCAACTGCGCCGGCGATATAGTAATAAAGCCCAGGTTAATGGCAACCAAATTTTCGCTCAGCTGTGGTATTAAATAGGCTGTAAATTTAGCAAAGGCTACCCCTACCGCGGCTATGGTGGCGGTTTGTATCACGGTAAAAAAGCTCCAGCCGTATAAAAAACCTACCAGGGGGTTATAAGCTTCCTTAAGGTAAACGTACTGACCGCCCGCCCTTGGGAACATGGCGCTTAGCTCGCCGTAGCTTAAAGCCGCCGTAAGTGTCATAAAACCGGTTATGAGCCAAACAAACAACAGCCAGCCGGCACTGCCCACATTACGGGTAATATCGGCGCTTACAATAAATATGCCCGAACCGATCATGCTGCCTGCTACCAGCATAGTTGCGTCAATTAACCCTAACGAAGGTTTAAACGAGGTATTAGTATCCATATAAATAGACGGTATGTATTTAGATTAAGGAAAAGTATATTCTATAAAACCAGTGTTTTGATAACCAATAGCCGGTTAGTTTACCAGTCACCATTATTGTGACTATATTTTTAGGTGTAAATAAATAATAGGCTAACCTTAGCTTGCTGCCCTGCTCAGGCTGATCATGTTATTGTTGTAAGAGTCTATATAATCGCGCGGTGAACTGCCTATTACAAATTTAAATACGCGGTTAAAGTTGGTTATACTTTTAAAACCACACTTGTAGGCAACCGTATTTATATTCTCAAACTTATGCGCTATCAGTTTTTTACAGGCCTCGTTGATTCTAACCTCATTGAGGAACGAGATAAACGTATGGCCTGTATGTTTTTTAAAATACCGGCAAAACGATTCGGGTGTCATAAAAGCTACCTTGGCAACATCCTCTAAGGTGATCTGATCGCTGTAATGCCCCATAATAAAGTTATAGATATTACCAATCCTGATACCTTCATTTTCGGTTATCCCCGGCAGGTTGCCGTAGGTAGATAACGGATCGAGCTTTGATTTGATGCAGCTTAAACCTTTAAGTAAATCAAGAAACCGCGCTAACTGATCTGTACCGGAAGCATTTTTTAGCGTTACCATCAATTGCGAGATTTTATCCGCTTCATTATGCGGTATCTTAAAGCCCTGCTGGTGTTGCTGCATAAACATCTTGCTCAATTTAAGTTCGGCCAAATCAAATAATGGGGCCAGCACACCATCCGGGTTGAAAAATATGGATATAGCCTCAATTCGTTTATTGGCGTCGTTGGTAAAATATTCGGGATTACTTTTAAACACGTGCGGAAGGTTTGCACCTAACAAAAAAACATCTCCGGGAGCATAGTCGTGCATATTATTGCCGGCTATAAGTGTGCCTTCTCCTTTTTGTATCCAGGTGATTTGTATCTCTTTATGGCGATGCAAGTAAGGATAGTGGTGCGGCAAAGAGACTTTTTCCGCTATCACACTTCTATCGTGCGGCACGGGTAGTGTAAATTGTAAAACCTTCATCTTGATTTAATTAATTAGTGTTCAATTTACAATTAATTAACCCACCGAAGCAAATTTCAACCCCAATAGGATAATATCCGTTAATCATAAGATAATTTACTGCAAAAGAGACCATTCGAAGCTATCAAAGAGTGGATACCATTCTTATTAATTGTCATAGATACACTAAAATAAATATCCAGACGCCACTTCATTGGTTAAAATCGAGGGCTTTGTTTTATGCTATCTGTTTAAAGGTTGGTGATGTACTAAATATGTGCTTACAAACAAAGCCGCTCAATTAATTGCGAGCGGCTTCACTAAACTACTGTATACTATTAAATTAGCACACTAACTATACAGAACATATTAAGCTTCAACTTCGCTTAGTTTACCCCAGCTGCCAACAGGCAACTCCGGGCGAATGGCTATTGCATCGTTAATGATCTTTAATACGTTGGTACGCTCTTCGCCAATTAATGGTAAACGCGGGGCACGTACGTTTTCGGTTCCTATGCCGTTTGCTACCTCGGCCAGTTTAATGTACTGTACCAGTTTGGGGTGAATATCCAATTCCAGTACCGGTAAAAACCAACGGTAAATGGTTAAAGCTTCGGCTATTCTGCCTGCTTTTACCAAACGGTAAATAGCAACCGTTTCTTTAGGGAAGGCATCAACCAAACCAGCTACCCAGCCATCGGCACCCATTACCAGGCTTTCCATAGCCAATGGATCAACTCCCGTAAATATGGCGTAACGGTTACCAAAACGGTTAAACATTTTAGTTACGTTAGATACGTTACGGGTTGATTCTTTTACCGCCTGGATGTTTTTATAAACGGCTAATTTCTCAAACATATCCAGGGTAACTTCAATCTTATAATCAACCGGGTTATTGTATATCATTATAGGCAATTGGGTGCTTTCGGCAACCGCGCCTATGTAGGCCAAGGTTTCGCGCTCTTCGCTGTTGTAACGCATCGGTGGCAACAGCATTAAACCATCGGCACCGGTATCAAATGCTCTTTGGGCACAGGCTACGGCGGCCTTGGTGGTTTGCTCGGCAATGTTTAGTATCACAGGTACTTTGCCGTCTACATAATCAATAGTATGTTTTAATAACGCGAACTTTTCATCATCGCTCAGCACACTGGCTTCGCCTAATGATCCGCCTAAAATAAAACCATCTACGCCAGCTTCAAGCTGTGCTTTAAGGTTTACATCAAATGCAGCAAAATCCAACTCGTCATTATCGGTAAACTTGGTAGTTACCGCAGGGAACACGCCTTTCCAGTCAAAAGTTATCATTGTTATTTATTTTTACCAAAAGTAAAGTTCAATCATAGCCTATTGAATTAACAAATTAACAATCATTAGCCGTATTTTAACATTTACTAAACAATGGCTTATCTTATATAATAAGGTATTGATTATCTGTAGTTACTTTATTACCTTTTAATTGTAGCTATTAAAAACAACAGCTTATTAAATGGGCTAAAATCCGGTTAACACCTGCAAATTACTATCCATAATTATTGGTTCAACAGCGGTAATTTTATGAAATGATTTTATGGTTATACAAACCCCAATATTATGCTTATAAATAAATGGTTTAAATTAAATGTGTGCCTGATAGCAGGTTTAATGACAGCCGAATTAGCGCAGGCCCAATCATACGTGCCCGAGTGGAACGAGACCCGCCTGAAAGTAAAACCTCAAACCGAAATCAAAGCCTATACTTTTGATTTAAAAGATGTACAATTACTTAACAGCCCGTTTAAACAGGCCATGCAGGTTGATGCCGCTTACCTGTTATCTGTAGAGCCCGACAGGCTTTTATCCGGCTTCCGCTCCCACTCGGGGTTAAAGCCCAAGGGAAAAATGTACGAAGGCTGGGAATCATCGGGCTTAGCCGGGCACACGCTTGGTCATTATCTTTCGGCCATATCCATGCATTACGCATCAACCCGCGACCCTGAATTTTTAAAACGGGTGAACCACATAGTTAAAGAATTAGGTGAATGCCAGGTTGCCCGTAAAACGGGTTATGTAGGCGCTATCCCAAAAGAAGATACCGTTTGGGCCGAAGTAGCAAAAGGCGATATCCGTTCGCGCGGTTTCGATCTGAATGGTGGCTGGTCGCCATGGTACACCGTGCATAAGGTAATGGCCGGGTTGTTGGATGCTTATTTGTATAGTAACAGCACGCAGGCCCTGCATATATGTAAAGGCATGGCCGATTGGACCGGAGAAACCATTAAAAACCTGGATGACGAAAAACTGCAAAAAATGCTTTTATGCGAATACGGTGGCATGGCAGAAACCCTGGTTAATTTATACGCTATAACCGGCGACAAGAAATACCTCGATCTATCTTATAAATTTTACGATAAACGCATATTAGATCCCCTTGCCGAAAAGAAGGATATATTGCCCGGTAAGCACTCCAACACGCAAATACCTAAAATAATTGCCAGCGCAAGGCGTTATGAGCTTAACGGCGATAAAAAAGACAAGGCAATTGCCGACTTTTTTTGGGAAACAATTGTAAATAATTATTCGTACGCCACGGGTGGCAACAGTAATTATGAGTATTTAAGCGAACCCAACAAACTAAACGATAAGCTTACCGAAAACACAACCGAGACCTGTAATACCTACAACATGCTTAAACTCACCCGCCATTTATTTGCGGTTGAGCCTTCGGCGGCGTTAATGGATTATTATGAAAAGGCCCTGTATAACCACATCCTGGCATCGCAAAACCACGAAACCGGGATGATGTGTTACTTTGTACCCTTGCGAATGGGGGGTAAAAAAGACTATAGCAGCCCTTTTGACACCTTTACCTGCTGCGTTGGCTCGGGCATGGAAAACCATGTGAAGTATAACGAAAGCATCTACTTCAGAGGTGCCGACGGAAGCTTATACGTGAATTTGTTTATACCATCGGTATTAAACTGGAAAGAAAAAGGACTATCCATAAAACAAGAAAGCAACCTGCCCCAAAGTGATAAAACTACACTTACGGTAACAACATTAAAATCCCTTACCATGGCCATCAGGGTGCGTAAACCTAAATGGGCCGGTACTACCAGCATCAGCATAAACGGAAAAAAGCAACAGGTTACAGCAGATGCACAGGGCTACCTGGTTTTAAATCGTAAATGGAAAAACAATGATAAAATTGAGTTTACCATGCCCGAGAATATTTACACCGAAGCCATGCCAGATAACGCCAACAGACGCGCGGTATTTTACGGCCCGGTTTTATTGGCTGGCGTTTTAGGCAATACCGAACCCGACCCGCTTAAAGGTGTACCCGTATTTGTAACTAGCGAAACCGACCCAAACAAATGGCTGCAAATGATTGATAAAAAGCAACTAAGCTTTGATGCTACCGATATTGCCAAACCAACCGGGGTTAAGCTAATTCCCTTTAATGAAACCAAAAACGAATATTATTCTGTTTATTGGGATGTGTTTACTCCTCAATCATGGGCGGTGCAGCAAAAAGCATATGATGAGCAAAGAAAAATGCAACAGGAACTGGAAGCACGTACCACAGATATTTTGCGCATAGGCGAAATGCAACCCGAACGCGACCATAATTTTGGTGGAGAAAACGCTATCACCGGAGAAGATCATCAGAAAAAATGGCGGTCTACCGAAAACGGGGGGTATTTGCAATACGAAATGAAAGTTGATGCCAACAGTCAAAACACCCTCATTAATACCTATTGGGGTATGGATAACCGGGGTCGTACCTTCGACATTCTGATAGATGGCATTAAACTATCTACCGAAGATTTGAACCAGTATAAGGAAAGTCGCTTTTATGATATCAGTTACGTTATACCTATAGAGCTAACCAAAGGCAAGCAAAAAGTAACCGTTAAATTATTACCCAAAAAAGATAACAGTGCCGGCCCTGTTTACGGCAGCCGCGTGGTAAAAAACTAATAAATAATACAAGAAACTATATGATGATAAAAAAAGGAAAAGCAGCTGGTTTGCTATTATCAATGATAGCGATAAGCAGCATGGTGTTTGGGCAGCAAAAGGATTACCCCATACAACCGGTGGCATTTACCAGCGTACATGTAAACGATAAGTTTTGGGAACCCAAAATGGAAGTTAATGCTAATGTAACTATCCCCTACGTACTTGCGCAATGCAAAAAAAATGGCCGTATGGATAATTTTTTGCGCGCAGGCAAGCAGTTGGATGGCGATAAACTAAGCGAATTTCCGTTTGATGATACGGATGTTTATAAGGCTATTGAGGGGGCATCATACGCCATGCAAAACAAAAAGAACCCAAAGCTGGATAGATATATAGATACGCTTATAGGTATTATTGGCGCGGCGCAGGAGCCGGATGGGTACCTGTATACCTTCCGCACGGTGCATGCTAAAAAACCACACGAATGGATAGGCGACAAACGTTGGGTAAATGAAGAGATATTAAGTCACGAATTGTACGATTGCGGGCACTTATATGAGGCCGCTGTTGCACATTACCAGGCTACAGGCAAACGTACCCTGCTTAACATCGCCATAAAAAATGCCGATCTACTGGTAAAAACCTTCGGACCAGGTAAAATAGAAGAGTATCCGGGCCACCAGATAGTGGAGATTGGTTTATCAAAAATGTACCGGGTTACCGGCAACAAGCAATACCTTGATCTGGCTAAATTCTTTTTAGATGTACGCGGACCAAAAGGGGATGTCTACAACCAGGCCAATAAAAAAGTAGTTGACCAGCACGAGGCCGAAGGCCACGCCGTACGTGCGGCCTATATGTACACCGGTATGGCAGATATTGCAGCGCTAACCGGCGATACTAAATATTTAAATGCCATTGATGATATCTGGAGCGATGTGGTTAACAAAAAGCTATACATTACAGGCGGTATTGGTGCAACCGGAGCCGGCGAAGCTTTTGGAGATGCTTACCAGCTGCCCAACATGTCGGCCTATGCAGAAACCTGCGCGGCTATTGGTAATGTGTACTGGAACAACCGCATGTTTTTATTACATGGCGACTCTAAATATATTGATGTACTGGAAAGAACGCTTTATAACGGCCTGCTATCGGGCGTATCGTTAAGCGGAGATCGCTTTTTTTATCCTAATCCGCTTGCTTCTATGTTTCAGCACCAGCGCAGCGCCTGGATTAGTTGTGCCTGCTGCATCAGTAACATGACGCGCTTTTTACCATCGCTACCGGGCTATGTTTATGCCAAAAACAAAAACGACCTATATGTAAACCTGTTTATGAGCAACTCAAGTAACATTAAACTTACTTCGGGCAATGTAAATATTGTACAGCAAACAGATTATCCGTGGAAAGGGTTGGTTGATATTACTGTTAATCCTGTAAAAACCACCGACTTTACTTTAAGGATACGTATACCAGGCTGGGCAAAACAACAGCCGGTTCCGGGCAATTTGTATAGTTTTATGGATAAAACACCGCTACCGGTTGTTATATACGTGAATGGTAAAGCAACCTCCTTTGTAACCGAAAAAGGCTACGCCGTTTTAAAACGCAACTGGAAAAAAGGCGACAAGGTTTCCCTGGCTTTGCCTTTAGAAACAGAGAAGGTTTTGGCTAACGATAAAGTAAAAGACGATAGAGGCCGCTTTGCATTTGAGCGTGGCCCTATAGTTTATTGCCTTGAAGGACCGGATAACCGCGACAGTCTTGTGCAGAATATATTGGTTGATAAAAATGCCATTGCCGAAGCCAATTACAAAGCCGACCTATTAAATGGTGTAGATGTAATAAGTATTGAAGGCAAGAGTACCAAAAGGCAGTTAAACAGCGATAAACTGATAGAAACCGATCAAAAGGTAAAAGCCATCCCCTACTACGCCTGGGCAAACCGCGGCCCAAGCGAGATGACGGTTTGGGTACCTTACGAAGCATCGGCTGCCAGCCCTAAACCCGCGCCAACTATTGCCAGTACAAGTACAGTAACATCATCATTAAAAAACGTGCGCATGTACGGCGCCATTAAAGACCAGTACGAGCCCAGCAGTTCTGGCGATACCAATTACCCTTACCTGCACTGGTGGCCGGCACACAACACCAACGAATTTGTTCAATACAATTTTAATGCAGCGCATACCGTAAGCGAATCTAAAGTTTATTGGTACGATGACGGCCCCTGGGGTGGCTGCCGCATACCGGTATCTTATAAAATACTTTACCTTAAAGACGGACAATGGGTGCCTGTAAAAAACACCTCGCCTTATACTGTAAGCAAGGATAATTTTAACACCGTAACCTTTGAGCCTGTAAATACTACAGCTTTAAAAATGGAAATTCAATTACCTGTTGATAACTCTACAGGGATACATGAGTGGGCTGTTAAATAACCGGCCTTTTAAACTCTTAAAATAGAAAAACCTGGCCTTGCGTGCCGGGTTTTTCTGTTTTAAGCATTTTATATTTAAAACTACTTCACCGCTGACAATTCATTCAATTGGCATGAGCAGATGAATATTTTAAGGCCGCGTATTTTAGTAAAATGTATACCGACGTGCAAATCTGCGCTGTACAGCATAGAGATTGCTTCGTTCCTACCCGTAACAAGTTTAAAAACTACTTGTCATTCTGAGGCACGAAGAATCTATTCTACACCATCCCTACTCGTTCTGCATAGTCTGCGAATAGATGCTTCGTACCTCAGCATGACAAACTTTTCTAGTACTTTATACTCCCTTCAGAGTCCCCGAATTTTACAATTCGCAATTGACTATTTATTGCGTTCCGCGTGTAAAACAGATCCCATTGCTCTAAACTTAAGCCAATAGCTATAAGTGCAAAAGCTGTTATCCTCATAAAACATCAACAAAAAATCCCGGAGCGCTATATGTTGTTAAAACATGTAGCGCTCCGGGATCAAACCGTATCTGATTAAACTGTTAAGGAACCCTTACAACATCCTTCACGGTAACAACTACTACAAAGGTGCCTTTGGTTAAATTATAGTTGATAGTAAATGTAGTATTTGCATTAAACCCAATATCAGTATGGGCGCCAGCGATACTATAGTAACTAATGCCTGTACCGAAGCCCGAATAACCTTTAGCTTCGTTAAAAATAGGCATTTGCGGTACACCCGCCGGGTAACCATACTCTAAAGATGTATCTGTTTTAGCCACCGGGTAATATGGGTCCCAATCGGCCCAGTTGGGGCGTAACGGCCGACCTGTTATTTCGCCTTTTGACGGATTAAAGTATTGACCTTTTTTATCCTTCCATACATAAATGATCTTATCCGGTCCTGCCGGATTATGGGTTATCTTCAAATCTAAAAGTGAAGCGGGCTGCCCAACAAATGCTGTAAATTTACTGTCAGAGTGATTGTAAGCCAGGTAAGTTAAAGTATCTGGTGATGCTCCCTGAACCGTTATTTTACATGCATTGGTCAGCGTTTTTGTGCCGCGTATGTTAGATACCTGAATATCGAAATTATAATTACCCAGGGGTACAAATTTAGTGGCTTGCGTAAACTGCAGCCTGCCTCCTATGCTGTTGATGCTAAACGGCGCAAGAGTGCTATCCTTAAGTTTTTGGTTCAATAAGGCTACTGTCGAATCGTTATAGTCAACATTGCCTTTAAATACGCGTATAGTATCCAGCTTTAACAATATGCCCGATGCATCTTTACCCGTAGCCATATCGCGCACAGCCAATAACTTAACATTTAACGGGGTGGTTGAGCCATCAATTACTAAACCGGTTGAAACCGTTGTAATACCCTGCGAAACAACAAATGGATTAATGGCATAAAAAATATTATCGCTTATAAAGCCTTTTGGCACTTTTTGGCAACCGTATATTGCCAGCAGCGTAAGCGCTAAAAAAAGCGACGCCAGCAATGAATTTTTATTTTTAAACATAATGCTTTGGTTTTAATATAAAGTATACAGATCCTATAATTTATTAAGTGCCGCGTTATTGGTGAGCACATGCAGGGTTGTTCCCGAACTTGTTTGGATGCCGGTTGTTTGGCATTGCAAAATAAGATCGATAGGATCATTGGCAGGCGCTCCCGGCGAGCCATCAATTACCCCATTCACTTTAACATACTCCAGGGTGAAATAAGTAAAAGTGGGCGCGCTGTTGGTAAGGTAAACCGGCACACCAGTACTTAGCTTTTTTATAGCAGATGGTGCGGCAGAACCAACCTCATTGGTGTACAGTACAGAATTAAGTGTAGCATCATCCAACGTTATCGCTTTATTGAACATATATTGTGTAAATAGCTTTGCACTTACAGAATCTGTCAATTGATTCAACGATGTCATTGCACTCAAAACGGTATCCCCATCTGAATCAACCGTGCGCACTTTAATGGCTTTCATCAACGCATTAACAGACATATCTGTAAATGCAAAAAAAGTTTTGGCGCTGTTTACCGTGCCCTTTAACTGGTAATGATCTATCAGCATCAGCACGGTATCAAACTGATGATATTGGTTATTTTTCAGATAATCATAAGTAGAAAATGAGGTATAAGCCTTGTTAACCCCACCATCTGTAAGGTATCCGTTCTTTTTACAGGCTGTAATACCGCAGGCCATAAAAAGTGCAAGAATGATCAGGATAATATTTTTATTAGCGTGTTTCATGTTGTTTGTCTTTTAATTTTACTTCGATATTAATTCATCACCTTACCTACCCAAAAAGTTGTTTGCGTAAGCTTGGCATTGTTAATAAACAGTGTAGGGTCAAGAGGCCAGTAGTATTTACCGGCAGCAAATTCGCCCTGCGAAATATTATCAAACTGTTGTTGGTGGTTGTTTCTTTCCAGGCGTACCAGGTCGTAAAAGCGATGTCCCTCTAAAAACAATTCCCGTCCGCGCTCGTCACTCACTGTTTGCAGGAGATCTGTACCTGTTACGCCGGTAATTGCAGCTACATTACGGGCAGCACGAACTTTGTTTACAAGAGATAATGCGGTACCATAATCGGGGGCCGACTTTGCACAAAGCGCTTCGGCCTTCAGCAGTTCAATATCTGCCAGCCTGAAAATGATGATGTTGTTTAAGGATACCTGGTAATTAGCATTGCCATTTACATTTTGAATATTGGTGTATTTAACGCATTCATAAAAAGCAGTACTACCACTTGAAATACGAACAAACGCTTTCTTTAACCGCACATCATTGGTATCGGTATACAGAGTGTTTATTTTACCATCATCAATTACCCATGCAGGTACAGTACGTTGATTATACGGGGTTGTGAGTGTAGAACCAGAAAGCGAGTAATACGCGTTTGCATCGTTGCTTTCGCCTATGGTATTCTGGGCAATTTCAAAAATACTCTCCTGCGATTGGCCTTTATAGATATCCATAAAGTTTGCGGCGCTCATTAACGTGTATGAGCCCGAATTTATAACGGCATCGCAAGCGGCATTACAGCTGTCATAATCGCCCATCCAGGAATAAATATGCGCAAGTAAGGCATAAGCGGCCCCCTTGTCGGCACGTACGGCTCTGTCTGTTGAGGTATTATCCTTCCAGTTTAAATATTGCGTAGCCTTGGTTACATCGGCAATGGCCTGTTTTAAAACCGTGGCCTGTGGCGATCTGGCGTATTGCTGCGTAACTGTAGCATCTGTATTTTCTAAAACTAATGGCACATCGCCCCAAACGCGGCACATGGTAAAATAAGTAAATGCTCTTGTAAAATAAGCTTCGCCCAGGTAACGGTTTTTGGCGGCTGTTTGGGCGGTAGTATTATCGCCTGTAAAGGCCGTTACGGGCATTGCTGCTATGTAGCTTAAACTGCGGTTACTTTGTGCTACGGTAGTGTAAAAAGGAGTGTATGTCCGCAGCTTTAAAAGCGGATCGTACGTAAATGACGCCTGCACCGCTGCTCCCCATTGTATATTGAGCACGTTTTTAAAGGATGCATCTTCGGCGCTTGTAAATTCGCCCGATATCAGATCGCCATAACTATAATAAGCGATAGACGCGTTGTAGGCGGCCCTCAATAACGAGTAGCTGGCAGCAACGCCCGCGTTGGCATCCCCTTCTGTTTTCCAGGTGGTTTCGTCGGTTGGTGTACTTACCGGGGTTTGATCGAGAAACTTTTTACAGGAAGTAAATAACAACACTATTGCTGTTATATATATGATTTGATTTTTAGCTTTCATTTTTCTGGTTGTTTAATTTTTTAATGTTTTAATTTAAATCAAGCCTACAGATCAATATTTAAACCCAGTGTGTATTTTGCCGCAGTTGGGTAAATCACGTTAGACGAACCTGTTGTAGGGTCAACCAATTCCGGATCAGCTATATCTTTCGCTTTTTTCCAAATGGCAAGATTATCGCCCATTAAATAAACATTTACACGCCTAAGCCCTAAGGGTTTTATCCATCTGTCTGGCAAATCGTAACCCAGTGTTACATTCTTTAATTTAATAAAGCTGCCATCCCTTATAAAATAGTCGGTACCAATGTTCCATGGATCGGTTTGCGAACCGTTGGGGTAAACCAGGCGTGCGTAAGTTGTTTGATCGCCGGATGCCTGCCAGAACTGGTTAAGTGTACCTGTATAAGTTGCTACACCGGCAATACTTCCCCATCCACCTATTGCCCTGGTGCCGTTCAAAGCATCGGATAATGCACCGTTTAATATTTTGCGACCGGCAACATATGAAGCAAAAAAGCTTAAGGTGATGCGTTTGTAATTAAATGTGCTCCCAAAACCACCTGTATACTTAGGGTTGGGGTTACCGGCAATGTATTTATCGTCGTTGGTGATGTTATAGTCGCCGTTTACATCTACATATTTAGGATCGCCGGCCTGCAACGGTACGCCGTAATAGGTTTCCTTTTTACCTGTAACCGGGTCAACCGGCACCTGTGCATCTGTTGCATAAACCCCATTGGTATGGAAAACCCTGTAGCTAAACAGCGGCTCGCCAAGAGTTAGGGTTTTATAAAACCACGAATCACCAAACAAGAAATCGCGGTTATCATTTGGCAACTTGGTTACCAGATTTTTATTGATAGAAATATTAAAATTAAAATTCCATTTAAAAGGTGATCTGGGCCCCAAAACATTAATATTTGTGGCAAACTCCAGCCCCTGGTTACGGATATCTACATAGTTGCCAGAATAATATTGGTAACCACTTGTTGCCTGTGCCGGTACGTTGTAAAAGAACACATCTTTGGCATCTTTCTGATACCAATCTACAGTTACATTAACGCGGCTGTTAAACAACTCCATATCGCCACCAATATCAATCTGATGGTCTTTCTCCCAGCGTACGCTGTTGCTTGACTTTACGCCGCCACTTAGGTAATTATTATAATAGGGAAAAGGAGATACAATAGTAGTACCATTATAGGTACTCGATATTCCACCCAAGTAACCGTTAGGCGTAATTGTGCCATTGGTACCTACATAGCGGCTGGCATCGGTAGATAATGTTTGAAATTTTGAATACCATTGGCCCGGGTCTTTACCATCGATACCATAGCTGGCCCTAAATTTTAAAAAGTTAACCACTTTTTTCAGCGGACTAAAAAATGATTCGTCTGATGCTATCCAACCGGCAGCCATGGCCGGGAAAGTAGCCCAACGGTATTGCGGGCTATAAATGGATGTTGCATCCCGGCGAAAACTGGCGGTAAACAGGTATTTGCCCGAGTAATCGTAATTAAACCTGGCGTAATAAGATTCGGTAGTTTTACGCGCATAGCTGGTTTGCGCGTTGAGGTTTGTGCCCGCCGGTACTGTTTGCACGGTATAAATTCCTGAGATATTAATACCCGCAGCAGAAGCGTAATTATAGGTATTTTCGTAACTGTAAAGCGCTGCGCCTGCTGCTAAAATAAACCGGTGTTTACCTATTTCTTTGGTGTACTGCAAAAAATTTTCGAATGACCATGACGGACTTGTACTAGTATTGCTGTAAGCCGTATTAAGCGTACCATTAAGTATCTGTGGCGAAAAATAATCGTACTTATCCGTATAGTTGGTAGATCCGTACGTACTATTGATGGTGAGGTTTTTAGCCAGGGTATCTGTTACGTGTACAGAACCCACAATGGTAAACGTACGGTTATCATCGTAATAATGTTGTTTACCACTATAAACAGCTACTTGCTCCGGACTTAGCTGAAGAAAAGAACTTGGAAAATTCCAGGCGGTAAACAGGTAGGCTCCTGCCCCGCCAACACCATGGCTTTGCCTTTCAGAACTCATCAACAGATCAACCGTGACAGACATTTTTTTGAATGGCTGAATGGTAAGATTTAAATGCGGCGTTATTTTATCTAAACCGTAGCCATTTAAAATACCCTGCTCGTTATAATGATTGACCGATAAGCGGTAAGATGTTGTACCCGCGTAACCTGCAACAGAAGCGCTCTGGCTGTTAACCACCGTTTTTTTCCTTATTAGTAACCCTTGCCAGTCCACATCATTGTTAAATGCCGGGTTTAAACTATCTGTTAATGCCCGTGGAATAACGCCCGACTGTATATTACTATAGCCCAGTTGTTCTTCCAGCAATTTTAGCTTTAATGCACGTTCGGCAGCGCCTGTAGTAACTTTAATTAAATTGGGAGCCGTTGTTACACCGGCATAGGTAGATATAGATACCTGGGGTTTCCCCCTTTTGGCTTGTTTGGTTTTAACAATAATAACACCATTACCACCACGTGCACCATAAATAGCCGCCGCCGAGGCATCTTTTAATACATCTATCGACTCAATATCACTTGGATTTATTAACGACAAGGGGTTATTATTACCATAGGCTGTACCTATGGCGTTTACATCAAATATAACCCCATCAATGATGTACAAGGGGCCGGAGTTACCACCGTTGGCATTACCGAAGTCAACATTGGTAGACCCACGGATCACAATATTGGGTTTCGAGCCAACCTCGCCTGTGCTCGATAGCACACTCACTCCCGGTAACCGGCCTTGCAGCATCTGGTCGAAACTCGCCTCCGGAATATCGGCAATATCTTTACCTTTTAATGATGAGATGGCAGCGGTAACTTCGCGCCTGTTTTGGCTCTGATAACCTACTATTACAACGTCGTTTAATGCCTGCTCATCCTGATGCAGGGTAAATGTGGTGCTGTTTTCTGTTACTTTTGTCTCCAGGCGTTTATAGCCTATAAGACTAATAAAAATAGTGCTCGAATTTCCTTTTAATTTAAGTGTAAAACGGCCATCAATATTTGTGATGGTACCGTTACCTGGCAGGCCTTTTTCTGATATGGTTGCGCCAACTACAGCTTTGCCGTCCGTATCCTTAACCTGGCCCTGAACGGTAAACGCGGCAGTTTGGCCATATACCGGGTTAAGTAAACTACAGAACATACAACACAGCATGAGGTATAGTATAAGTTTTCTCATTTGTTTGGATTTAATTTTGTTACGTTGATTTTATTAGTTGTTAATAAATAGGTGCGATGTACGGGGTGTACAATAATTGCCGGGCAATTTTCCTTTATAGGTTATCTCATATATGATTTGGTTTTAGTAAATTTTCATTTAATACATGTATTAAACACAATTATTAATACCTTAAAAAACATAGGGAATCCAATCCGTGCTATCGGTTAAGTGCAGTAAAAAAGTATACATGTAAGTCTCTTCAGTATTTATATAATAATTGTGATAAACACAATTAATCACCCGCTGTACAAATTTAGTTTTTATCGATACCGTACTTTTATATAAATTATCCTTATATAATCCGATTTTGACAAGTATTATAAAATTGGGATGGCTATCTGTTTGTTAGCGTGTGGTTTCGGATAGATGAAATAAAAAGCAGAGGTTTAACATTAGCTGTTTTAGAAATCAACTGCTAAATTGTTGTAAAATAAACAGAGCCCCATAAAAGGCGATCAATAGCGCTACATACTCTGCCAGACATTAGAAAACAATTAAATTTTCTAAAACATAAAACTATTATCGTTTTTGTAAGTTATAAGCTTAATAATTATAAATTTTAGTGATCTATAGCTAAAACAAAAAAATCCAAAACGATGAAATATTCTACATTAAAGAAAACAGCAGGATTAACATTTGCGTCTTTGATGGTTGCCGGTATTGCTTTTGCACAAACCGACTCCACCAAAACCACAACTACAGTGTCTTCCGATGGTGCTACCCCCAAAGTGTTTGGCGGTATTGGCCAGTACAACACCTTCAGTATCGGCGTTAGCGCGGGTATCACCGATGGCCTTGTTCCATTTACGATTAACACAACCAATAAATTTAAGGTTGATTTAGGGTACGGTGCTTACTTGAGGCAACAACTATCGCACACCTTTAGCTTACAGCTCGATTATTTGGGCGGTAAGGTACATGGTATTGATAAAGCCGGAACCGATAAATTTGGTATTAGCGAATATACTACCAACTTTAATTCGGCCGCGTTAAGCGCAGTGTTTAACATTGCAAGCGTTAGTTTTTTACACCGCAATAACGCCGTTAATTTTTACGGTTCTGCCGGTTTAGGTTTAGATATGTACAAAATTAAATCTAATACTTTGGCGGATGGTACAGTTCAAACACTGCCATTTGGTGATAAAAACGTGAAAGAATTATTTGCCCCAGTTGGCTTAGGCGTTAAATTTAAACTTAGCGATGCGGTAGCCTTAAACTTAGGTTATACAGTTAGCTTTGTACAAGGTTATAACTTCTCTGGTGCTCATACTTATCCTACCTTTAGCCATTATACTTATACCTATGGAGGTTTAGAGTATACATTTGGCCCAAAATCAAAAAAGAACCTGGAGTGGGTAAATCCGGTTGCTTTGATGTATGATGAATTGTACGATGCAGCCTTACGCCAGGAAGTTGAAGCTTTAAAAGGCCGTGTTACCAATGTTGAAACTGCGGTTAGCGATCTGAAAAAAGATTCTGATGGTGATGGTGTTGCCGATCAGTTTGATAAATGCCCAGGTACACCTGCAGGTAGTGTAGTTGATGGTTCTGGTTGTGTTATCGTATTCCCTAAACCAGATACAATTGCTGCTACTCCTAAAGGTACTGCTTACTCAAACATCCAGTTTGAATTTGATAGCTCGGTATTGCGTACTTCATCTTACCCAGTGTTAGATGCTACTTCTGCCGACTTACGTGCCTCTGGTAAAGGTGTTGAGGTTGATGGTTTTGCTTCGTCTGAAGGTACTGCAGCTCACAACATCGCTTTATCAAAAGACCGTGCTAACTCTGTAAAAACTTACCTGGTTAACTCTGGTGTTGATGCTAAAAAAGTAAAAGTAAAAGGCTTTGGTGAAACTCAGCCAATTGCTGATAATGCTACTGAAGATGGTCGTGTATTAAACCGTCGCGTTCAGTTCAAACAAAAATAATTTTACCAATTAAATATTGTTTGCGAAGGCTCCGGATAACCCGGGGCCTTTTGTTTTTAACACTATTTTGAGAATCTGATGAATATTAGCCTGTATACTAAACTAATTGCAAAAGGCTCAAAAAATTCTTTGTTTTAAGTATTCAGCTTTTTGACACCTATCCCGGGCAACCATTATCAATTACGGGCGTATTGATTATATGATTACTGCTATCAGAAATAAGCTGTACAGGGAAGCCAAATATAAAACCCGAGACCTTGGCTATTCCCTAGGGTTATATGAACGCTTTTTACAAAACGCCAGGGGTAGCCGCATAATGATATACCACGGTATTTGCGAGCAGGACCATACCCGCTTCAACCCAATATTTTTAACCCGTAAAATATTTGAAGCCCACCTGGTGCTTTATAAAAAGTATTGTAATGTTATTTCGCTTGATGATTTTTATCAGCAAAATTTCAGTGCCGATAAATTCAATATCTGCATCTCTTTTGACGATGGCTTCGCCAATAATTACAAATACGTGCTGCCGTTGCTGGAGCAATACCGATTACCCGCCACCTTTTTTGTAACCGGCATCCGTGATGCAGGTTATGACGTTTTATGGAACGATTTTTTGGGGATTGTAAGCAAATACGGTCCACAAACCATCGAATACAAAAAACAGCAATACTATAAAGGCAGGTACGATAAATACATTGATGCCATTACTGGAATAAGCCTTGTAGAAACATTAAGATCTGCAGGCTTTACTGCAAAGACCGAAATGATGGAGTTACTTTACCCCTTGCTTCCGTTTAAAAACAACGCCAATAATACAGATTACTGGCTGCAAATGACAGCCAACGAGATCAAACATTTGGGCTCCTCGCCATGGGCTACCGTAGGTGCACATGGATATTATCATAACGACCTTGCCCGTATCAATATCGAAGACGCGGTATGGGAATTAAAGGCATCCAAAAATTTCCTGGAAAACCTCATTCAAAAGCCTGTAAACAGCATCGCGTTTCCTTACGGCTCATATAATAAACCGGTAGTTGAAGCTGCAAAAAAGGAGGGTTATACCCAACTACTCGCCATGGATTTTCTTTTTGCTGACGACCACCTCGATGCCACCATGCGCGAACGCTTTACGGTAAACCCATTTATTTCGCCCATTAACCAATTGCACGCCACCATAACCCACCGGTATGAGCAACATTAATACTGTAGACGCGCGCACTATCAAAAAATTGAGCGCTACCACCCTAAACGATTTAGCAAGACTGCACGCCGCCGTTTATGGCAAACAGGTACAACCCGGCTATTTCGAATGTAAATATAATACGGCCTACACATCGGTAAACTATATTGGCTTTATAGCTTATGATATACAATTGCAGCCTATTGCCTTTTACGGTGTTATCCCCTGCTTTATTTACTGCGATGGAGAAACCATTCTCTCCGCCCAATCGGCAGATACCATGACCCATCCAAATCATCGTAACAAAGGCTTGTTTGTAGAGTTGGCCCGGCTTACCTTTCAACTTTGTATCCAATCGGGCATCAAACTCCTTTTTGGCTTCCCTAATCAAAACTCGCTCCCTGGCTTTATTAATAAACTAGGCTGGCAGGCTGCCGACCGGATGGATTGCTTTGTTATTCCGGTAAAAGCTTTCCCAATTCAAAAAATCGGCACAAAATTCCACTTGTTTAAAAAGCTGTATAGCTGGTACAGCAACTTTATACTTAAAACACACCTCACATCCCCACATGCAATCGGCAGCTCGGTTTTAAAAGATGGCTATGGCGGTGTGTTGCGCAATGAAGATTATCTGCAAAGTAAAACCTATAATGTAACCAAAGTAATAACCTTTAACGGAGCCAATATCTGGATAAAAATAAACAACGACCTGCTCATTGGCGACATGATAGTAAGTACCGAAAACTTTGCGGCCACAATGCAGCATTTAATAAAAACAGCACAGCGGCTGGGGGTAAATCAGCTTCAGTTTCATACAAGCCGGGGAACGCAACTACACCAGTTATTTGCAGCCCGGTATCAGCCAATAAATTCGTTCCCCATTATATTTAAAGACTTGGGCAACGGCCTACCAACAGGCATGATTAAATTCACTTTTGCCGATATTGATATATTTTAGCAGGGTCAATACATTTTTACCGACATAATCCCCCCTTTTACCGACAACTTTAAACCTCCCACAGGGTTTGCCTTTTTCCGCCGCTTTCCTCATCCTATTTTTGGATAACAATAATTCAAACAAAATGAATATTTTATCCAACACTGCTATGCAAAACGCCGACGATTACATTAATACAACCACTATTTTTGGCGAGATAAAAAGAACCATCATTTCCAAAGATTTTAAAGGCGGCAGTGTTAAAAACGTGTTTGGTAACACCGAACTTGATTTTACGCATGCCGATATCACAGGCATCGTTATACTCGATATTTCGCAGGCGTTTGGACAGGTAAGCATAGCCATACCTACCGATTGGCAAATTGATAATTACATCAGTCACTTTGCATCAGAGATGGAAGACGACAGGAGCTATATGCTGCGCAAAACCAGATCGAGCAAAGTACTAATGTTAAAAGGCCTCTCTGTTTTTGCGGCCATAGAGATAATGAACGACCTGGAAGATTAATAAATATCAATTTTCGCACCTTGCTGCTACCCTCTACATCACCACTACAAATTACTCCTATATAGCTGTAAATGCAGCTAAACCACACCCTACAAACAAGCAAATAGTTCGTTATACAAAAATCTTTATCTAAATTTCATCCTGATTAGCTTCTGGTGCTTATCAAACCAATTAGATGAAGAAAATTGTCCTGCTTATTCTGGCTTGTACTGCTATTATTTGCGCCGCTAACGCGCAAAATACCATTGGCATACCCGCAATTAAAAACTATACCCACGCCGATTACAATGCCAGCACCGAAATTTACGATGCAAAGCAAGACCGCAACGGGATTCTTTATTTTGCTAATAACGATGGGCTGCTCACTTTTGACGGCAGCTATTGGAAAACTTACCCCCTGCCCAATAAAACGGCCGTCAAATCGTTGGCTATTGATGCTACGGGTAGAGTTTTTGTTGGAGGGCAGGATGAAATAGGCTACTTTTTTCCAGATAGTCATGGTGTTTTGCGCTTTCATTCGATAAAACAGCTGATGCCTCAAAAGGCCCGGCAATTTGCCGATATCTGGAGCATAGTACTATACAAAAACGAAGTATTTTTCCGCACTATTGAATGCCTATTTGAATACAATAACAACAAAATTAAAACCTTTGATGCTGCCGGTGGCTGGCGCTTACTTAACAACGCCGGCGCACAATTATTTGCCGAAGACAGGGCCGAAGGCCTGATGAATTTCGGCGCTTCGCAATGGCAGCCCTGCAAAACACAGTTACCTACCGCCAATTTGCATATAACCGCTGTGATGGATTATAACCGGGATACCCTTTTGGTTACTACATTAAAAAAAGGTATATTTTTACTTACCGGTAATACCCTCATCAAAAAAGCAACCGGTATTGATCATTTTTTAAGTAACGATGTTATAAGCTGCGCCAAAAAGATAGATAGTAACCGTTACGCCATCGGCACCAAAGCCCAGGGCCTTTTTATTATAGATAGTAAAGGTAACCTGGTAGAGCGGTTTTGGACTGCCGACGGCTTGCAGGGCAACAATATACTCAGTATACTGCCTGACAGGGATAGAAACCTGTGGCTGGGCTTAGAGAATGGCCTCGATTTTATCAACTACAGTTCATCAATAAAACATATTTATGCCAGTAAGCAAACCCAGGTAAAAAGTAATGCCATCAGCATATTTAATAACAGGTTATATATTGGCACATCAAACGGGTTGTTTACCACACAACTGGATAAACAACAAAAAGACATCAGTAACAATAAAAGCGAGTTTACCGAGGTGCAAAATACCCGGGGCCAGGTTTGGAGTTTAAGCGAAATTAATCATCACCTTTTAATGGGGCATGAGGATGGCGCGTTTGTAATTACCGGAGATATGGCAAAACCCATTACAACCGGGCAAGGTGCCTGGAAATTTGTGGCCATTCCGTCATCGCCAGATATCATTGTAGGTACTTATACCGGTCTGCAATTGCTTAAAAACAATGGCGAGGAATTTAGCAACGACAGTAAGATAGATGGCATTTACGAATCCCTGTCTACTATAGCCACGGATAATGAAAATGTAGTGTGGGCATCGCACCCCTACCGTGGGGTTTACAAGATACAGCTTGCTGCCGATAGAAGGAAGATCAGGCGCTATACCCAGTACACCGATAAAAACGGCTTGCCATCTGTACTAAACAACCATGTTTATTTTATAAAGGGCAAAGTATTGGTAGCTACAGAAAAAGGCGTGTATGAGTATAATAATGCCAACAACAAATTTGAGCAGTCGGCCTGGTATCAACCCATTTTCGGGAACAATGCCATAGAAAATCTTACGGTTGACACTTATGGCAATATCTGGTTTGTGAGCAATAAGCAAATAGGTGTTATTGATTTCGGCAAACCAACTGCAGGCAAATCTTACACCGTTATCTATTTTCCTGAACTGGCAGGGCAAACCGTAAAAGGTGTGGCTAATTTATATCCCTACAATATGGAGAATATTTTTATTGGCTCAGACAATGGCATTTTTCACCTCAATTACCTGCAATACGTAAAATCCGAAACTAAACCCAACGTGCTGCTTACCTCTGTAAAAGCCATTGCCGAAAAGGATAGCCTTATTTTCGGTGGCTATTTTATGAATAAAGGTCAAATAGCGGCCTCGCAAAACAGCAGGCACGTTACCAGTATCTCCAAACATTGGAACTCTTTCCATTTTGAGTATTCATCAACGCTCTTCGCTCAGAAAGCCAATGAAGAATTTAGCTACAAACTGGTGGGTTTTGACGATGAGTGGTCTAAATGGTCGGTAAAAACCGAAAAGGACTACACTAATCTGCCTTACGGCAAGTATACATTTTCGGTAAGGGTACGCAATAATTTGGGCAGTTCGTCTCCTGCTGTTAATTATACTTTTATTGTAGAGCCCGCCTGGTATCAAACCATTCTTGCTTATTTTTTTTATACGCTATTAGGCATTTACATTTTGTATTTCGCTTACAAAGCGCAACAAAAGCGCTTCGAACTGCACCAGCAAAAACACGAGGAAGAACAGCATCGTTTAAGCTATTTACATAGCCTGGAGTTGGATAGGAACGAAAAAGAGATCATCTCCCTAAAAAACGAAAACCTGGAAACGGAGTTAAATTACAAAAACAAGGAACTGGCAACTATTACCATGCAGCAGGTAGATCGCGGTCGTATTTTATTGAACATAAAAGACGAGTTAACCGGCATTATTAAAAAGCTAAAACAGCCGGATCTTACCCACGAGTTTCGCAGCGTTTTCCGCCTGCTTGCCGATTCGGAGAAAAAGGATGACGACTGGAACAGCTTTGCCATCTATTTTGACCAGGTACACAACAATTTTCTTAGCATTATCAAAGTCAAATTCCCTGGCCTTAGCGCTACCGATCTGAAACTTTGCGCCTACTTGCGCCTTAACCTCACTTCTAAAGAGATAGCCCAGCTAATGAATATCTCGCTCAAAGGTGTGGAGATAAGCCGTTACCGTGTACGCAAAAAACTAGGCCTGACTACCGAGGTTAATTTGTACGATTTTTTGATAGATATAACGAAGAAAGAAGAATCAAGAGAGAATAATCAAGAATCAAGAGGTAATATAAGCTCCCAAAAGAGGACTAACATAAACTCTTGATTTACCTGCTTTTTCTTCATTAAAACTAAGTACCAATTAACCCCTTATCGTTACTCCGCTCTTAAACTCTTTACGGGATTTGCCACAGCTGCCTTTACGGTTTGATAACCTATTGTTACAAATACCACCATCAATGTTGATAAGCCGGCCAGTACAAACATCCACCACGAAACGTTGATGCGGTAGGCGAAACCCTGCAGCCACTTATTCATCAAAAACCAGCTTACCGGGCTGGCAATTAAAAAAGCTACAAATACCAGCCCGAGCGCCTCTTTACCCAGCAGGCCAACAATACCGCTTACCGATGCGCCCAACACTTTACGGATGCCTATCTCTTTACGGCGCTGTGCTATGCTATAGGCAGATAAACCCAGCAGGCCCAGGCACGATATCAGGATAGCCAATGTAGCAAAACAGGTAAACAGCTTACCAAAACGCTCTTCAGACTGATATTGGGCATTGTAAGCTTCATCTGCAAAAAAATAACTCATGGGCATACCCGGAGTTATCTTTTGCCAGGTTGCCTGCAAATTAGCTATGGCTTCCTGAATGTTTTGGGATGATACGTTAAGAGTTAAAAAAGTGTAAAAACCCGGTGCCATGCGCATAGTGAGCGGTTGTACCTGCTCCAGGTACGAGTGGTAGTGAAAATCCTTCACCACGCCAATAATGGTTCCCTTGCCTATCATTTGCTGAAACTGCTTACCTACCGCATCGGCAGCATTGGCGTAACCCAAGCTGTGGGCTGCGGTTTCGTTAATAATCATGGCGTTTACCATATCATTAGCATAATCTTTCGAGAAAGCACGACCGGCAATAACCTTCACATCGTATTGCTTCAAAAAGTCCTCATCTACCATATAACCATCAATTTGAAGATCTTGCATGGTGTGGGCGGCGTTTTCAATTTTGGCCTTAAATTTACGATTAGGTCTCCCAGGCACACACGATGCCATACTGGCCATGCTTACTCCGGGCAGGGCGGTAAGCTGTTGCTTTACCGCTTCGGTATGGTCGATAATTCGGGCATCATAATGGAAATCTATCACCAGCGCATGATCTTTTTTAAAGCCAAGATCGTGATTTTGCATATAATTAAGCTGGCGGTACACCACAACGGTAGCCACAATAAGCACAACAGAGATAGTAAACTGACCAATTACCAGCGCTTTTCTGAAAGCCACAGCGCTCAACCCCGAACTGATACTACCCTTAATGCTACTCAATGGTTCAAAGCCTGATATAAAGAATGCCGGGTATATTCCAGAAAGCAACCCAAGTACCAGCGCTACGCCAAATAACATCACCATATAACCTGCCTGCTCAAAAACACCGCTAACTATTGTTTTGCCCGCTACGCTGTTAAATAATGGAATCAATAGCGCGTACAACAATATAGCTATACCAAATGCTGCAACGCACAACAAAACGGCATCCATCAAAAACTGGATAACCAGTTGACCTTTTGATGCACCCAAAACCTTGCGCACGCCAACCTCTTTTGCCCGGTTTAACGAAAGCGCGGTAGTGAGGTTAATAAAATTGAAAGATGCTATCAACAGTACAAAAATGGCGATGATGCCAAAAATGTATACGTTGGTTATGTTACCCGTGGCTATACTGCCGCCTTTGCTGCCCCGTGCTTTGCCTTTAAGATAAATATCTTTAAGTGGCTCAATATTTAACGTGTATTTAGCCAAACTTTGGTCAAAGTGTTGTTTGGTAAATGCAGGCAACATGGCTTTTAGCTGGTTAATATTATAGTGGCTATCAAGCAATACATAGGTATTAAAGCCAAACATACTCCAGTTATTATTCCAGTCATCGGCAGCGTTAAAACTCTTCAGGCTTGCCATAGATAGCAGGATATCTGATTTAAAATGAGCGTTGTTTGGGATATCTTTCATTACCCCGGTAACCGTGGCGTTGTACTTACCATCAAGCAATAATTGCTTGCCCACCGGATCGGCAGTACCAAAATATCGCCGCGCAGCACTTTCAGATAATACAGCCTGGAATGGTGCGGCAAATATCGAAGCTTTATCGCCGCTTACCAATGGCAAAGTAAATACATCAAATATGGAGCTATCGGCATAGGCTACCGTTTCTTCGCTAAAATGAGTATCGTCTTTACGTACAATGTAATAATCAAAAAACACCCGTGCATAAGCCTTTACACCCGGATTTGCCTGTTGCAACATTGGCCCAAGCGCGGGTGGCGCACTTTCGTAATTGGTGCCTACCCCGGTTTTAACGTCAGTAACCACCCGGTAAATATTATCGCCTTTGGTGTTAAACTTATCATAACTTAACTCAAAGCTGATGTATAACAACGCGAAAAGACACACACAAAGGCCTGTAGCCAACCCTATAAGGTTAATAAAGGTAAACGCCTTATTGCGCCACAAATACCTGAACGTGGTTTTAAAGTAGTTTTTAAACATAAGGTGATGCTTTTAAAACTGTAAGATAAGCAAGGGAAGGATATGATGCAAACCCGTGCGCAATTTTATCTGCTGTAACCTTTTTTAACCCGCAACGTGGCTACTTATATATTCTCCCCATATTAACATCATCAAAAATAACTTTCTTTAACTCCTCCATGTCAATAGCGCCCTGGTGGCGATAAACAACCTTGCCATCCGGATCAATCAGCATGGTATAAGGTAAAGCGCCATCCCATTTAGGGTCAACAGCTTCTATCATTTTGTATTTATCGTCGCCGGTATAAAGGTAATTGGGGCCCGAGGCTTGCTTGCTCTTTAAAAAACTGAGGGCTTTATCCTTACGGCTTGGGTCATCAGCGCTGATGCTTACAAACTCAAGGCCCCTATCGCGGTATAAATGCATAACAGTAACCAGGTCTGCAAATTCGGCAACGCAGGGGCCACACCAGGTAGCCCATAGGTTAATAAGCCGTAGCTTATCGGTTTTGTTTTTTACAAGGTTGACAATGCCAGTGGCATCAACGGTATCCAGTGTCACAGGCTCTTTGGCCCAGGTAATGGCAGCTTTCTGTATCCAATCCTGCTTTTCGGCCCATTTTATGGAGCAGCCAAATGTTTTGGTTACCGGCACAAGTACTTCCTTACCAACCAGCAGAGCATCAATGGCGTTACGCGCATCCAATGACCGGGGCGTTTTGGCCGGGTTTTCCATATCATCAATACGGCCGTTATAGCGTAGTTTTCTATCCTTATCAAAAATAAAAATATGCGGTGTAGCAACCGGCCCATATTTGCTTGATGTTACTTCAGTTTCTCCATCGTACAGGTAAGGAAAGTTAAAATGCCGGTCTTTAGCACGGAACTTCATATCCTCAAACGAGTCGCCTACATCGCTGTAGCCCAATTCGTCGAGCCGTAATGAGGCCGGATTATTGGGATTAATGGCAACTACTTTTACCCCCCTATCTGCATAGTCGTTGGTAAGCTTTACCAACCTATCTTCATAAGCCTGCGATGTGGGGCAATGGTTACAGATAAAAACGATAACCAGCACTTTGGCAGCTTTAAAAGATTGCAGAGAATATGTTTTACCATCAATACCGGGTAAGCTAAAATCTGGCGCGGCAAATCCTGTTGCCAATGTGGTACGGTTTACCTGGGCTATGGCAAAACCGGTAACAAACATCAATAAACACAACAGGAATGTATTTTTAAAGAGCTTCATATCGTATCAAATTAATTATTGGTGTAATGCAACGGCCAGCAGGTACCAGGCTGTATGTGGCAGCCACTGTTCGGCCCAGCGCCAGTCATAATCTTTATGGATCTGGGCGTACGAGAGGTTAAAATCGATATCGTTTTCATCGTTTAAACCCGATGTAATACCATTTACTATACCTCCCGGAGCGTTGGTGTATTCAAACGTACCAAAGAAGCCGTAAGCCGGGTTATTATGCCCGGTACCTTGCAGCATACTGGCATCAAATGGGTTAAGCCCCAACACCCAGTTTAACTGATCTATAGCAAAACTTTCCAGTTGATCATGAAAAGGCTTATCATCAGTAAACAAACCGGCAGCCAGCCTTGCAGCAGTAGCCATAGATGAAAGACGCGCATTTTCTCCCTGCCACCAGGGCGAAGCATCACTTCCCTGCGGAAAAAAGAATGAGGTACGCCTTTTACCCAAAGTATCCTGCACCAGTTGCCGGCTGTAACCAAACGGATTATTAACCTCGCGGGTAACTTTAAACTCAAACTCAAAAGAGCTTTTGATGGCTTTTTTTATCGCGACCTGCGTAGTAGCATCTGCATAAGGATAGTAATAAACCAGACTGGTTACCGGCAAACCAGCATCAGATGGATGAAAGAACGGGCGATCTGTACTATCGGCGCGCCAGTAGTTTTTATAGGCTTTCCAGGTAGAT
Organism: Mucilaginibacter cryoferens; assembly: GCF_014205845.1. Lineage (GTDB taxonomy): Bacteria > Bacteroidota > Bacteroidia > Sphingobacteriales > Sphingobacteriaceae > Mucilaginibacter. Next base: position 196,905 of record NZ_JACHCR010000006.1, on the reverse strand, counting down.
AAACGGTTTAAAAGGTTATTGGCACGTTTAGTGGCCGCGGCTAAATACGCTGGCTTTTTTGCGGCTTTATAAAGTTCAGTAGCTGCGGTAAGGGCGCAATAATCATCAAGAATATTTTCCTTGCCATCAAAGGTCATTAGTCTATTATTGGTTTCCAGAAAATTGAAGGCATTTTCGGCAGCCTGTAAATATTGGGCATTGGTAAAATCGCCGCTTGCTTTTGAGGTAGATGCCATAGCCAGCGCGGCAATGGCAATGCCCCCACCCGACCGGTAACTTGCCTGGTAACGGTGCCAATCGCTATTCTGCGCATCATTTTTAAGCGTTTGATCTTTAGTTTGTTTAATGCGATAAGATGCATCTTCGGCACGGATCACCCTATCCTTTGCCAGTTTACCCGGCCCAGGCGCGGATACCGACCTGTAGAAAGAGCCATTCTTAGCTTGCATCCGCACTAGGTAATCTGCACCATAAATAGCTTCGTCTAAAACCCGGCGGTTGATCTGCCTAAAGTCGGTCACTGTTTTTTTGTTAAGCAACTCATTGGTTTTAAACAGGCTATAAGCCACCAGCGATATTTGCTGCGGATTGAAATACAAGGAGAAAGACAGGTGCGAAAGATGCTTACCATAATCGCCGGTGGCATCGTACCAACCACCATGGGCATCAACGGTATCGGTAGTTTTGCCGGCCAGCAGCAGGTGATGATCGGCTTTGTCTATCTCGCCTGCACTCCGTTGACCTTTAAAGTAGTAGATCACATCGCTCATGGTAGCCTGCTCCAAAACGTTTTTACCAATTTTAAACGGGTACGAGTTGATCTTTTTACCCGGCAGATTAACCTGGATACGGTAATTACCATCTGTATTAAAACCGCTAAAATCGATAGTATAAAACTCACGGCCTTTCCAGCCGTTTACTTTACCGCTGTAAACCGGCTTACCGGCAAATACAATTTTGCCGGCATCATCTATTAACTCAAACGAGCTGATAGCATACGGCCTATCGGCAACAACAATGGCCTTTTTTGCCTGCGTATCTTCGTAACCTACCTGGTTGGTAACCACCTTTATGTTTTGAGCCGAGGCAACAGCTGGTACAGCTATGGCCATAAAACACATCCTTGCTAATTTGTTGATCATGGAACTTTTGTATTATACCGAATATAATGATTTATGCCAGTGAAGGTTACTATTTTCTTTCAAACAAAAATCATCATAAGTATTTTTGGATGCTAATCTACAGAGCCCTACATCACCACTACCCATACAAATATTACATGATACTATCAGCCGGTTAATTTCCATTAACGCAGTAACCACCATATAAACTTGTTCATCTCTCCTAAATGTTGGTTATATTTTTACTTGTAGTAGCAAAAAAGACGCACTAAAAGGCATTTAAAGCATTTAAAAGAAATATTTAAAATTACCAGTAGTGGTAATGTAGGGCGCGTAAAATATAATCTGATTCAACTTTATAGCATACTTGCAAAGTATTATAAACCACAGTTGGGCACCTCATTACGTGCCTGCTTCAAATTACAAACAACCGGCGTTATTAACCATAACCCATGATTTGGAGAAAGCTGTTATAAACTTTTTAAGTATGAGAAAATTTCTGATAGCCACACATGGAGCCTTTGCGCAGGGGATAAAATCATCACTTGATGTCATTATTGGCGAAACTGAAAACTTGTTCCTGATCGGGGCTTACCTGGATCAGAATATCGCTGTAGAAGATGAGTTAAAGCCCATTATGGATGCCCTTACGGCTGAAGATGAACTCATCATTTTTACAGATCTGCTGGGCGGCAGTGTAAATAACATCATGATTCGTGAGGCTTTAAGAGACAACGTGCACATTATCTCGGGCTTTAATTTACCCTTGCTGATAGAGGTTATTTTGGGTGATGCTGATATCCCGATTGATGAACTGATAGAGAGCGCATTACTAAATGCCAAGGCCCAGTTAACTTATGTAAATAAGCTTATTGAAACACAACAACAAAACGATTTTGACTAATGATTAAGCTAACCCGCATAGACGACAGGCTGGTACACGGCCAGGTAGCCTTTACCTGGACACCCTCCCTTGGTGCCGATTGCCTGGTGGTTGCCAATGATAAAGTAGCCAAAGACGAGTTTATGAAGATGACACTCGGCCTTGCAAAACCGGCAGCCGCCAAACTGGTGATCAAATCATTAGCAGATGCCGCCACGTTTATAAATGACCCGCGCGCCCAGGGCCTTAAAATTTTACTTATTGTAAACTCGGTACAGGATGCTGCTGCCATGGCCAACAGTGTAAGTGAGATAACATCTATAAACGTTGGGGGCATTCGTACCAAAGAGGGTGCTAAAGCAATAGCCAAAGCCATTGCCCTTACCGAAGACGACATTGTGGTTATAAAACAAATGCTGGCAAAAGGCATTGAGCTGGAAGTGCGACAGGTGCCTACCGATAAAAAAGTACTGATAGATACACTCATTTAAACCCGATAAAGTGCTGGTAACATTTTTACTCCTTACCCTTATTGCCGTTTTTGGTCATTTTGAGGATTTCTTGGGCACTACGCTGTTAAGCCGGCCACTGGTACTGGGCCCGTTGGTGGGCTTGGTTTTGGGCGATGTTACCCAAGGGGTAGTAATTGGCGCAACCCTCGAATTGATATTTATGGGCAACATAAAAGTTGGCGCAGCTATTCCGCCTGATATTATTACCGGTGGCGTTTTGGGAACTGCCTTTGCTATAATGTCGCATAAAGGCCCGGCCATTGCCCTGGCTTTGGCGGTGCCCATATCCATTTTAGCCGAAATGGTGATCAGTGGATTATTCGTATTCAGGGCTGTTTTCAATAAAAAATTTGCTGAGTATGCTAACGATGGCGATTATAAAAGCATCCAGCGGCTGCATATCCTATCGGGTTTGCTAAAACCAATACTGATGGGGGCCATCATTTTTATCGCGCTTGAATTAGGTTCTACAGCCATTAAATCATTTTTAGATCTGATACCGGTCTGGGTACAATCGGGCTTACAAGTTGCCGGTAATATGCTGCCTGCGCTGGGTTTTGCCCTACTCATGAACCTTATGTTCAATAAAAAAGTGGCCCCTTATTTTTTCCTGGGGTTTATGCTGGCGGCGTTTTTAAAACTACCTGTAATTGCTATTGGGGGGCTTGGTGTAATTATAGCTTTAATAGTTACCCAGGCCCCACCTAAACCTGCTACAACAACCGATGATGATTTTGATTTTGATGATGCCCCTGTTGCAGATACGCCTGCAAAGCCCCGGCATAAATTAAGCAAGGCTACTTTGCGCAAGTTATTTTTCCGTTCGCTCACCTTAGAAGCCAATTTCAACTTCGAAACCTGGCAAAATACAGGGTTTACTTTCGCCATAATCCCGGTGCTTAAAAAGCTTTATCATACCAAAAAAGCAATGGCCAAAGCGCTTAAGAGGCATTTGCAGTTGTTTAACACCAGTCCCTATGGTTCAACCCTTATTATCGGCATTACAGCTGCCATGGAAGAACAAAACAGCGTGGATGCCGATTTTGAAGAAGATTCCATCAGTTCGGTAAAATTAGGTTTGATGGGGCCACTGGCGGGCGTTTTTGATTCTTTGTTTTGGGGCACCTTCAAGGTTATAGCCGCCGGAGTTGGTACATCGCTGGCCATAAAAGGCAATATACTGGGTCCGATATTATTCCTTCTGATATTTAACGTACCGCACTTGTTGCTGAGGTATAACCTTGTTTTCATCGGCTACAACGCTGGCACCAAATTCCTTCAAAGCCTGGCCAAAAACAATGTTATGGACAGACTAACGGCCGGCGCGGCTATCTTAGGATTAATGGTAGTGGGTGCCATGCCCGCCACATTAATGAATATAAAAACTCCCTTGCGTGTAGGCAGCTCCTCATCGGCAGTGCCGGTTCAGGGTATTTTAGACCAGATTGTACCGGCGATGATTCCCCTTGGATTAACGTTTTTGGTATACTACTTTGTAAAAAGGCAAATTAAAACTACCTGGTTGCTGCTGGGCTTATTGGCGCTAGGTTTTGTAGGCAACATAATGCATTTATTTGTATGATAACAGGTATAGGCGTATCCGCGGGTATAGCGATAGGCAGGGCTTACCTGCTAAAAAAACAGGAAACTGCATTAACGGGATTAACAATTACCGATGAGGCTGCCATTGCTACGGAGATCGAAAAATTTGATAAAGCCGTTGAGCTATCCCTTATAGAAGTAAATATACTGATAGATAGTTACCACGAGGCAAACGGCAGCGAGGGCCTGGAAATACTGGAAGCCCATATAGAATTGCTGAGCGATCCGCAGATTAAAGAAGATGTTGCCGAAAAAATATTTGCAGAAAAAAAGAATGTTAATGATGCGGTAATTGAAGTAATTGCCGATGCCGTAACCATGTTTAAAAACATGGAAGACGAATATATGCGTGCCCGCGCGGCAGATGTTGAGGATATTGGCAACAGGATACTGAAAAACTTAAGCCCAACCGGCAAAGCGCCGGCCCATACGTACCCACCCGATACCATTATTATTGCCGACGATCTGAGTCCGTCGGATACTATCAGTATGGATACTACCTGCATTATTGGCTTTGCCACGCGGGCAGGTGGTAAAACATCACACGCGGCTATAATTGCCAAATCAAGAGGTATCACTGCTGTGGTTGGTTGCGGCAATTTACTTACTGAGGTAAAAAACAACGACCTCCTGATCCTTGATGGCCAAAGCGGTGCCATTATGGTTAACCCGGATGAACAAACTATAATAACCTATCAAGCAAAAAGAGAAGAATGCCAGGCTCACAATCTTTTATTAAAATCATTAAAAGATAAACCAGCCATTACTACAGATGGTATAGCCGTTAAATTATTAGCCAATATTGCCAATGCCGACGACATGGAACAAGCCCATGATTTGGGTGCCGAAGGCAGCGGACTATTACGCACCGAACTGCTTTTTATGGGCCGCGATGCTTTTCCATCCGAAGATGAGCAATTTGAATTTTATAAAGCTGTAGCGTTGAAAGCCAAGGGCAAACCTGTTATTGTACGCACACTGGATATTGGTGGTGATAAACCACTGCCCTACTTCAATTTACCTGCCGAGCAAAATCCGTTTTTGGGCTACAGGGCCATCAGGATCTGTTTAGATAGAACAGATATTTTTATTACCCAGTTAAAGGCAATACTAAGAGCAAGCGCGTTTGGCAAACTCAAAATTATGTTTCCGATGATTGCCAACGTGCAGGAGATTCGCGCAGCCAAAATTGTTTTAAATGAGGCGATCGAAGATCTTCACAAAGCAGGCATCAGTTTCGACAAGACCATCGAAATCGGTATTATGATCGAAATCCCCTCGGCTGCCATTACAGCAGACCTATTAGCCAAAGAGGTTGATTTTTTCAGCATCGGCACCAATGACCTTTGCCAGTACACCCTGGCGGTTGACAGGATGAACGAGAAGATTAAAGATTTGTACGACCCATACAACCCCGGAGTATTACGCCTTATTAGCTACGTGATAGACCAGGCCCACAAAAACAATATCGAAGTTGGCATGTGCGGCGAACTGGCATCAGATGCTAACGCCACCCTCCTGCTATTAGGTATGGGCTTGCGGGAGTTTTCTATGAGCGCGACGTCCATCCCAACTATAAAAAACACAATCAATAATAATGCCATGGGCTTTGCCAACCAAATTTATGAACGGGTTATGGCCATGGATAATTCAACAACAATTAGTGCATATTTAAAAGAGGTAAATAAATGATCTCCAAAGATTACATCATCACCGCTGCCGAAGGTATACACGCCCGCCCGGCTACAGCTTTGGTTAAGCTTACAAAAAGGTTTAAATCAACCATCAGCATAAAAAAAGGCGACCGCGTAGTAAAACTCAATAGTCTGCTCAACATACTCTCCCTGGCGGCAAAGGGCGGCGAAACTATCAGCATTATTGTAGATGGCGAAGACGAAGTTGGCGCCCTGGTTGCCATTGATATGTTTTTTCACGAAGAACTAAAACACTTATAATAATTTATAATGAAAATCACGATCACCAAAAACGAACGCGAATTTAATGAGACTGCCGCATGGCGCATTATTGGCCAAATGCTGGAAAAACCAACCTCGGTAATTGGTCTCTCTACCGGCCAAACCACTATAGATATGCACCGCATTGTATCAGATATTTATACACAATACCCTTTTAATGTATCGCGCGTTACACTTTTTAATGTAGATGAGCTTACCAACCTACCCCGTGAATATGCAGGGAGCTGTTATACCATGATATTGAACCAGATTGCCGGTCCGTTGGGCATACCCGATGAAAATTTTATAATGCCGCCAACCATGAGCGATGATTTTGAGGCCGAAAGCCTGCTGTTTGAACAGCGCCTTGCCGCGCGCGGCGGTGCCGATCTGCAAATGCTTGGCCTGGGCAGCAACGGCCATATCGGCATCAATCAGCCCGGTACGCCGCTGGAAAGCGAAACATGGGTATCGCCAATGGACCCCGACTTTGAGGCCCGTGTACGCCGCGAAACCCAGGTGCCGGATGATGTTATTTTGGGGGGCTTAACCCGTGGCATCAAAAACATTATGCACACGCGCAAACTTATCCTAATAGCCAAAGGAGCGCACAAAGCCAGCATAGTTGAGCAGGCTATACTTGGCCCGGTTAGCACCGATATACCCGCATCGGTAGTACAGCTTCACCCCAACTGCGAAATTTTGCTAGATGCCGAAGCCGGAGCATTAATATATGACCGGGTTAAGGCGCGGGGCTTTAATTTTTAATAAAAAAGCCGGCTGTTTAAAAAATCTATATCTTTAATTATCAATTTTTTAGATAATGAAAAAAGCCGGCTTTACCTTTAGTTTTATATTATTATTTGCCTTTAATTCCTTTAGCCAGGATCAAAAAGCAATGTTGTTTAGCAAAGATCCCCAACTGGCTAAAAACAAAAAACTGGTTTATGATTTTTGGCGCGAGGTGTTGGAAGGCGGCCATCTTGATCTGGCTTCAAAATACCTGTTGCCAACTTACATTCAACATAACCCCAATGTACCAACCGGCAGGCAGGGATTTATAGATTTCTTCTCTAAATTTGCCAAACCAAGGGTGATTAGTGCAACAATTAAAGAAAACCTGATCTCGATAGTGGCCGAAGGCGACCTGGTGGTACTGAGTTTTAAAGAAGAACACCCAGATCCAAAAGCACCCGGTAAAAAATATACCACAACCTCTTTTGATATGCTACGCATAGAAAACAACAAAATAGCCGAACATTGGGATAGTGCGCTTAAAGAGTAGCTAAATATTAACCCACGTTCTCTGTTTTTATCCTAAACACCAGCAGTGCATTCGCATCAGGCCTTGCACATTATGCCTTCACGCCCATATAAGCACAATTTACCTGTTCATCTATACAAAACCTCGGTTCACCGATAAACGGTTGCCCGGCCAAAATTCATTGAGCACCTTTGAATCAATCATTCGGCATATCGGGACATACCCGGGTGATTGTGTTCTGTTTTTTTTCATAAAGTTAAGCGCCCGTATCTGTGCGGGCGCTTTGTTAAAACCAACAGCATGCTACCAAACGAAAGGAAAATGATTGCAGAAGTTTAACTTTTTTAAGATGATGTTTAACAAGCATTGCAACTGCTGCTATATTTAAGAAAATTTTCAAGCAAATGATCGTTTCCAAAAAAGCCACTAATATTTTTATTCATGCTGCCGGCTGGCTGGTATTTTTTGGTTTCCCGCTGTTATTCATGAACCGTACCCAGCAAAGCAGCAATAGTACCTATGCCGTTATCCAATCGCCCTATTATTGGCTGTTTTGCCTTACCTATATTTTTATGTTTTATTTTAACGCCTGGTACCTGGTGCCGCGGCTTGTATTCAATAAAAGATATTTTATATATGGACTCATTATTTTACTGCTTTCGGGCTGTGTATACTTCTTACAACCTTTTGATAACTTACTATTACATAACCTGTTAAAAGAAAAACAAACAACAGCCATTGGCCCCCAGCTTATTCCAAATGCAGATAGCGTGGCATCCGGCGCTAAAAACTTACCCTTTGGCCCCTTACCACATGAGGATATGCGCATGCAAGACCCCAGCCTTAAACCGGCTACCGGGGTAATTTTCATCCATCAATCGGGTAATATTGATATGGTAGGCTTGTTTATTTTTATAATAGTAATAGGTTTAGGCATAGCCATGAGCACCGTGCAAAAATGGCAGCTTACCGAGCGGATGGTTATCAGGGCCGAGGCCGAAAAAGCTCATGCCGAGCTATCTTTTCTTAAGGCACAGATCAATCCGCATTTTTTGTTCAATACGCTCAATAATATTTATGCCCTGTCGGTAACAGATAGCGAACATACTTCGGAGAGTATCATGAAGCTATCTAACATTATGCGCTACGTTACCGATGAGGTAGCCGAAGATTTTGTGCTGTTACAAAGCGAGATAGATTGTATTAACGATTACATTGACCTGCAAAAGCTACGACTGGGTAAAAAAACAACCTTAAATTTTAATTTCTCTGGCGATATAAACCACCAAAAAGTACCGCCCTTAGTGTTGATGACCTTTATCGAAAACGTGTTTAAATACGGTGTAAGCAAGCACGAACCTTCGGTTATCAGCATTAATGTAAGCGTAACAGCCGATAAAATTTTATTCACCTGCGAGAATACCATATTTGATAACCGCCCAACCAGCAGCCGCAAAGGCATTGGCATTGCCAATACAAAGCAAAGGCTGCAACATATTTATCCCGGCAGGCACCAACTCAAAATCAGTTCGGTTGATAATATATTTAGGGTTGAGCTAGAGATTGAAACTTAAAATTGCAAGTATTATGACGCAGTTAAAATGTGTAGCCATTGATGACGAGCCGCTGGCGCTGGAGATCATCAAAAAATATGTATCCGATTATCCAACCTTAAAAATGGTAAACACCTTTGAGGACGCTATTTCTGGTGCCGAATATTTGAAAAACAATAAAGTAGATGTGCTTTTTGTAGATATTAATATGCCCGATATTACGGGTGTAGATCTGGTACGTTCACTACAGGAAAAACCGATGGTTATATTTACCACGGCCTACAAAAAATTTGCTTATGAAGGTTTTGAACTGGAGGCTTTGGATTACCTGTTAAAACCCATTAACAGCAATCGTTTTGGCATAGCTGTACATAAGCTTATAGATTATTACCAGTTTAAAAATACCGACCATACCGGCGAAGACGAACATATTTATGTACACTCGGAGTATCGGGTCATCAAGATAAGCATCCGCGATATTGAATATATTGAGAGCATGCAGGATTATATCAAGATCCATTTATTGAGTGCCGAAAAACCGATACTTACACTGATGTCTTTAAAAAGCGTAGTAGAAAAACTGCCGGCTACACAGTTTATCCGCATCCACCGCAGTTTTGTAGTGGCCAAAGCGCAGATCAGGTCTATCTACAACCGTAAGGTTAAGCTACGCAACATCGAATTGCCGGTAGGTACCAACTATGCCGATTTTATAAAAGACTGGTCGAAATAACCAGCCGTATATTAGTTCATCGGCACATTAAAGGCATTCAACGACACATACTTTTTTGCTGACAGGTTTAATATCAACTTTATATCATAATCAAGGCATCGTAAATAAAAAGCTGTTTTGATTTCATGACTTAAATAGAGCAATATGAAACCGATCGGCAGCAAAAAAAAGATCCTGATATTGGATAAAAACAGCAGAATGTTATCTGTAATTGATGATATTATGTACTATGGCAATTTTGACGTCCATCTCACCTATGACCCTAATGCTATATACGATAAGGCAAAAATCATCAATCCCGATCTTATCATTTTAGATTATTTATTGCTTGATGTTGATTGCGCGTTGGTATGCCAGGATTTTAAGGATGATGAGCAATTAAAAGGAGTCCCCATTATTGTGGTTACAGCTTTTAAAAGTAAAAAAGCGCAGGAAGAATCTTACAAATGCGATGCCCTTTTTGTAAAACCACTGGATATGGAATTGCTGGCATCGCGGATGGAGTATTTAATGGCATCATAATTAATGCTTTATTATAACAAGATGAGTTTTGTAAAACCCGTTTAAACCTGTTAAGTTTAACCTTTATTATTTAAGTACCTGCAATTACAAATGAAGATAAAGAGTAACATAGCCACCAGCGAGAATGGGTTTATATTTAACCCGGCTACGGGCGATTCCTTCTCTGGGAATGCCATGGCCGCAACATTGTTACTGGCTATGAAAAGCGGCAAAACCGAAGCCGAGATAAAAAAGAATATTTTAGCACTATACGATGTAAACACCAACCAATTGGAGCGCGATTGGGAAGATTGGATGATACAACTTAAAGAGGCAAATTTGCTCGAAACTGAAGGATAATGGCAAACCAGTACGCAAATTTATGTATTGCCGTTACCGGGCTTAATGCCAATGATAACCCCGGACCGGGCATGGCGGTTATCCGTTCTTTAAAAGAGAGTTTTGGGGATGGGCTAAGAATTATAGGTTTATCATACGAGTCATTAGAACCTGGCATTTACCTGCGCCACCACGTAAATAAAACATACCTGATCCCCTATCCAACCGAAGGAACGGCGGCATTGCTTGAACGCTTAGCCTACATCCATCAACAGGAAAACCTGGATCTTATAATTCCTAATTTTGATTCGGAGCTGTTTAATTTCATAAAAATAGCGTCGCAGTTAAAGCAAATGGGAATTGCCAGCTATTTACCATCGCACCAACAACTGGCCTTGCGGGATAAGGTAAATTTGAAGGATTTTGGCGATCAGCATGGTCTTTATGTACCTGCCGATCATAAATTGTACCACGCCGATGATTTAAAAAAAGCCGCCGATGAATTTAACTTCCCTATGGTAATAAAAGGTAAGTTTTATGAGGCCTATGTTGTTTATAGTATAGATCAGGCAATTAAAGCCTTCCACCAGTTAAACGCCGCCTGGGGGGTACCGGTAATTGCCCAGCAATACATAAAAGGTACCGAAATAAATATAGCGGCCCTTGGCAATGGCACGGGCGGTAATACAAGCATTGTGGCCATGCGTAAGCTTTATATAACCGATAAGGGCAAAGCCTGGGCAGGCGTAACTATAAAAGATGATAAGTTAATAACACTGGCCAATAATTTTGCAAAAGCAACCAACTGGAAAGGCGGTTACGAGATGGAGATTATGAACGATGCCGAAGGACATTTATATATTTTGGAGGTAAACCCAAGGTTTCCGGCATGGGTATATTTAACAGTTGCCGCCGGGCAAAACCAGCCTGAGGCACTGGTAAAAATGGCCTTAGGCAACCCTGTTGAACCATATGATGATTACCAGGCCGGTAAATTATTTGTGCGTTACTCCTGGGACCATATTGCCGATATCAGCGATTTTCAGCAGATCTCGGTATTTGGCGAATTATAACCCGAATAACAATGGAAAAGCTGCAATACGAAAAACCATATATAAAAAAACTCCACGCCGGGGTGATGAACAAGTTTGGCACCCGCACCGGTGTACAGCCTGTTAAAAACATTGATGGCATATCTGTTAAAAGTCTGATAGAAACTTATGGTTCGCCGGTATTTGTATTATCAGAAAGGCAGATCCGTAAAAACTACCGCTCTGCATACCGGGCATTTAGTACCCGCTACCCTAAAGTACAGTTTGCATGGAGTTATAAAACCAATTATTTGAACGCCATTTGCCAGGTATTTCACCAGGAGGGCAGTTGGGCCGAGGTAGTATCCGGTTTCGAATACCGTAAGGCTTTAGGCAACGGTGTACCAGGCAATAAGATCATTTTTAACGGCCCGGGCAAAACAAATGATGAGTTGCAAATGGCTATCGAAAACGATTCGCTCATTCATATAGATCATTTTGAAGAATTAAACCAGCTGCTTACCTTAAGCAATAATTTGGCTAACAAACCCCGCGTAGCTATCCGTGTAAATATGGATACCGGTGTTTATCCGCTTTGGGACCGCTTTGGCTTTAATTACGAGAACGGCGAAGCCTGGACTGCTTTAACCAAGGTAGTAAACTCTGGCAAGCTGCAATTAGCTGGGTTGCATTGCCATATAGGCACTTATATGCTCACTACAGCCGCCTATGGCATTGCCGCTACCAAATTATGCGATCTGGCCATACGCTGCCAAACTCAATGTAACCATAAAATAGAGTACATTGATATGGGCGGTGGTTTTCCATCAACCAATACCCTAAAGGGTGCTTATTTGCCGGGGAATGATACCGTGCCATCTATAGATGATTTTGCAGAGGTAATTACCTCTACCCTGCTCAACTATGGCTTTGCCAACACAGATCTCCCTTCACTGATACTGGAAAGCGGACGCGTACTGATAGATGATGCCGGATACCTGTTAGGTACCGTAATTGCAAACAAACGCCTGAGCAGCGGTAAACGGGCTACTATTGTAGATTTTGGGGTGAACATTTTATTTACCTCCTTTTGGTACGAGCACCAGATAAGCCCCGCGCAGGATTTTGTACCCCATAGCGAAAATATGGTGATATACGGCCCGCTGTGTATGAATATAGATGTGATAAGAGAAAGCATTAACCTGCCGCCGCTTAGTCCGGGCGACCAGGTAGTGGTGCATAAAGTTGGCGCTTATAATATGACGCAGTGGATGCAGTTTATAACGCTGCGGCCTACAGTGGTACTAATTGATGAGCAGCAGCGTACCCACGTAATCCGTACCAGCGAAACACTTCAATATACCGAGGAGCCAGAGTTTGTTCCCACTCATTTAAAAGCAAAATAGGTGAAGCAAATTTCAGCATTTATAAAATCGGTCATTAATTCCTATTCCGTTCTGTTTTTTTCGCAGAACCGGGTATTGGGCCTTATTTTAATGCTGGTTTCCTTTTTTAACCCTGCATCAGGCTTTGCAGGCCTGGGTTGCGTTTTATTTTCGCAGGTAATTTGCCGCCTGCTGAAATTTTATGGCGACGACCTGCAAACAGGCATTTACAGCTTTAACAGCTTATTATTGGGGATAGCTTTTGGGGCATTCTATCACGTAAACCTCCTATTTGTACTATGGCTGGTGGTAACTTGTGGTATGGTAATAGTGGCATCCATCCTGCTTTCCCAACGCCTGGGAAAGCGGGGACTACCCATGTTGTCCCTCCCTTTTATTCTTGTATTTTGGATGGTACTTTTGGCTGCAAACAGCATTTTTGCAATGGGCCTGCAACAGAAAAGCAGCTACCTGTTAGAAGAAATTTATAATGGTCCCGGGCACCTGGCCGGGGTAGAAGGCTATTTCGCGGTAGCGCTCCCCAAATATGTAAGCCTGTTTTTCAGGGCGCTTAGCGCGGTTTTGTTTCAGCATAATATTATTGTGGGTATGCTCATGAGCCTGGGATTATTTATCCATTCGCGCATAGCATTTAGCCTGCTTGTTATTAGTTTTATAGGGGCCTGTTTACTTAATTCGGTAATTTATGTTTATCCCGAAGGCATCAGCTACTATCATTTAGGGGCAAATGTTATGATGGTTTCTGTAGCTATGGGCAGTTTTTTCACCATCCCCTCACTTCGCTCCTATTTACTGGCAGTATTGTGTATTCCGGTGGTGTTTATTTTCATCAATGCGCTTACAGGTTTTATGTCGGTACATGCATTGCCCATTTTTTCGTTACCGTTTTGTATGGTGAATATAAGCCTGTTATATTTTTTAACGTTACGCAAGTCTACCGGCAAATTACAGCTAACCCAGGTACAACATTACTCGCCCGAAAGAAACCTTTACCAGTTTTTGAACCAGCAAAACAGGCTCAACGATCTCAAATACCTAAAACTCAACCTCCCTTTTATGGGCTATTGGACAGTTACCCAGGGCTATAATGGCAGTATCACACACAAAGGCGATTGGAGTGAGGCGCTGGATTTTATGATCTATGATGATGAACAAAAAACCTATCAATATCCCGGCACCCAACCCGAAAATTTTTACTGTTTTAATAAACCTGTTTTAGCCTGCGGCGATGGTGTTGTAGAATTGGTGGTTAACCATTTAGAAGATAACCCCATTGGCAAAGAAAACCTTAAAGAAAACTGGGGCAACACCGTGGTGATCAAACATGCCATTGGTTTGTACTCCAAAGTATCGCACCTCAAAAAAAACTCTGCTAAAGTAAAACCCGGAGATATTGTAAAGCAGGGCGACCTGTTAGCATTGTGCGGCAATTCCGGCCGTTCGCCAGAGCCGCATTTGCATTTTCAGCTACAGGCAACGCCTTATATTGGATCTAAAACGTTGAGGTATCCGTTTGCCTGGTATTTTAGCCGTAAGGGAAATAAAAACAGCCTGCAAAGCTACACCATCCCTGCAGAAGGTGAACTGGTAGGCAATCCGGAAGTTAACGCAGGTATAAAAAAAGCGTTCGACCTGCAACCGGGTTATACGGCCCGCTTAACGCAAGAAAACGGGAACACTGAAGAATGGGAAGTTTTTAAAGATACTTTAGGTCAATGTGGTATTTACAGTAAAACCACGGGAGCCGCCGCTTACTATATCAATAATGGTGTTATGTTTTATTTTACCAGTTTTTATGGCGACAAAAAATCAATGCTTTACTATTTTTACCTGGCGGCTTATAAAGTTATTTTTAACGATGCCGAAGAACTTGAGGTGAACGACGAATTTGCGGTACATTTATCCCAAAACAAAGTGTTGCTTTTGTTACAGGATTTGGTGGCACCATTTTACAAGTTTATTAGCATTGGATACCAAAGTAGTAACTTGGTTCAAAAAAACGGATTAAGTATCAATTCAAAACAATTCGATAAAAGAAACAATAAGCAGTTGATGGATTCTACAATTTGTATTGATCATGGTAGTTTACAAACCATCAGCATAAATATTAACGGCAGCCACATTAAAGCACAATGGAGTACAGAAAACTAATTGCAATTTTCGCTTTAATATTTCTTGCTCTTACTGCCCGGGCGCAGGAAAGCAAAGTTGCCCTGGCCGATAGCACCGCCGAGCAACTGTACAATGCCGGCGACTGGAAGCAGTTGATCATTTTTGGGAATAAATGTATAGCCGATAGCATAGCCCCATCTTTTTTACGCTTTAAAATTGGCTATGCCTATATGGTAACCGGCAATTACAAAGCCGCCAATGACCAGTTTAGCCAGGTTTTAGACCAGGAGCCCACTAACTCCACGGCACGGCTATATGCTTATTACTGCAACAACTATCTCAATAACAATCTGGCTGCATCGTACCACGCCGGTTACCTGGATAAAGAAACGCTGAAATCAGTAAAACTTTCGCCCTTTGGTTTTATAGATGCCGGCTTGGAAACCGGGATAAAATTGCCCAATAACGACCAACGCGACAATGGTTTTTTTGAACGTTTTGGCTTGAGCAATCGCCTGTCATGGCGTTTGCAATTGGAGCAATCTGTTATATTTTTTAAGCAAAATATATTGAGAGGGGGCTATATAGATCATAAAAACCAAATTGGGCATACCGATAGACAGTCTGAGTATTTTGCCAAAATTAAATTCGCGCTAAATAAGGATGTCAGTCTCATTGGTTCTTATCACTACCTGCATACCAGTTACCGCAGTAATATTAGCATTAGTAACCTGGGGTTATTGGGAATAAAGTATACTACCCGCTATGTTGATTTACAAGGCGACATGGATTTTGGGCGTATGATTGATAAAACTTTAAAACAATATAACGCCAAATTAGATTTCTATCCATTGGGTAACCTTAATTTATATACCACAAGCCGGGCATCGGTTTTAAATTTAAGCGGTGTAAATACTTTTATTTACAACCAAACCATCGGTTTTAAAGTATTAAACAAAACCTGGCTTGAAACTTCGGCAACTTTTGGTAATCTTGACGATTATTTGGATACCGATGGGCTTTACGTTTACAACTCTATCGATCCAACCAAATTTAAATGTGGCGAAACCGCTTTTTTCCAGCTAAGCCCCCAGGCCTTGTTGAATGTAAACTATTCTTATGAAAAGAAAACGGACATTTACCATAATTCAAATTATAATCAAAATTCTGTTACGTTAGGGATAATATGGAAATTTTAAAGAGAACGTTTATAGCAGCATTTTTAATTTTACTTGTATTTAAGCTACAGGCGCAAACCAACTCGGTGCTGCAAAAAGCTTTTCGTAACAGTTACGCCAACGAACAGAACAAAAATTATGTTGCTGCCATCAGCGATATTGCGCCCTACTACTCCGATAACAATTACGAGCTTAATATCCGTTTGGGCTGGCTACATTATCTCAGTAAAAATTACACCTCGTCCCAATCGTATTATCAGAAGGCCATTGGCCTTAAACCGGGTTCAATAGAAGCTAAATTTGGTTATATAAAACCTTTATCGTTTTTACAAAGCTGGGATAAAGTAATTGAACAATACCTGGCTATTTTAAAGATCGATCCGCAAAACACACAGGCTAACTACTGGGCCGGGGTAATTTATTACAACCGTAAACAATATGATGCGGCCATACGCTGTTTTAAGGTAGTAATAGCACTTTATCCTTTTGATTATGATGGTAACCACATGCTGGCCTGGAGCGATCTGATGGCAGGCAGAAAAGCAGATGCCAAACCATTATTTGAAAGAGCCCTCATTATTAAACCTTCCGATGCTTCAAGCCTCGACGGTTTAAACAGGTGTAATTAATCGACTCAATTGCCCCGTTTGTCGATTCATATATCTTTTAGCTTAATTATATTATACTTTTGATTGGGTAAAACACATGGCCTTAATCTATTTTAATATTAGCCAACCCAATATCTTTAATACCCGTATATAGCTTATATATGAAAGTTAAACATTTACTTTTTCAACCGCGGCTTATTGGCTGTCTGTTGCTTATTATACCTTTTACATCCTGCAAAAAAGATAAAACTGTAACGCCTGTTGTAAATGCAACGCCTGTATCCCTGGGCTTGTATGAATATGCAAGCGGTGTAGATAAAAGAGTACTTATAGCCATCACCAAAATAGGTACGCAAACTGTAAATTATGGTAGTATTTTTGATACAGGCTCACCCGGGATGACAATGGATGCTACCGGCATTATACCGGCATCTATGATCACATCTGCAGGCATACAGGTTACCGGCGACTCTACCGTGGTGAATGGCATTACTATAACCTCAAAAACATCTACCATAAGCTATGGGGATGCAACCGGCACCACAATAGAATATGGCAACCTTGCCTACGCCAACGTTACGGTAGGCAACTCGTTGGGCAGCATGGATCTAAAACGTGTTCCTTTTTTTTTATACTATAAAATAGTTGATAGTAAGAAAAACCAGTTAGCCGCCCATTCGGCCGATGTTTTTGGCGTGGGACCAGGCTTAAGCAGTACCATCACAACTATCTCAAGTCCCTTAAGATTTTACACATACGGTACAGGGCTAACCAGTGGGTTTAAACTTACAACCTTAAATATTGCAAATTTTCTTACTAGTCCTACCTATACCGCCAGCCTGCTTACTGTTGGTTTAACAAGTGCCGATCTTAAATCGTCGGGCTTTATTATGCATACTTTATCGCAACAAGGTATTTACGGGTACTCGCCCAATATACCTGGCACTATAACTTATAACGGGCAAACCATTTCGGCAGAGTTACTTTTTGATACAGGCACACCATCGGTAACTACTATAGAGAACAGGCTGGCATCAGTTGGCGCCTTACCAACCAATACTACCGTTACTTTAACAACTAACCAGGGTTTTACCTATACCTATGTTACAACAAATACCGGCAACCTTACCGAAGTACAAAACCCAAACAATACGCAGGATTACCGTACAATTTTCAGTTTAGACTTTTTTATTTACAATGAGTTTTTAACAGATTACGGTAACCACCAAATTGGCTTGAAAAACAACTAAAAGAAAGATTTCGTCCGTCGATTTAAAACCGCCGTTTATCGACACATCGTTTATATCCCGCACCACCTGACCTAATTTTAGATAACAAAGCCTTACCATAATGGCAGGCAATAATTATCAATTAAAATCACTCAGATGAAAAAGAAATTTACTCAACCCTGGCTGCTGGTGCTGGCAGCCATGATTGGATTTACATCATGTAAAAAAGAAAGTGCATCCAAATCAGCCTCTACCACCACATCGTCGTCTACCATTACATCAACCGGCGCAATTGCAATCAGCTTAGCATCGGGCACTACAGATACGGTATACATGGTAGGTTGCTTTGGCCATCACGACAAAACAGATAGCGTTGCTTTTAGCGCTTTACCAACAGCCGTTGGTACCTATTTAACGGCAAACTACAGCGGTTATACTTTAAAAAAGGCCTATTCAATTATTGACAGCGCCAAAACGGTAATCAACTACATTGTTGTAATTAAATACAATAACGCATTAATTGGCTTAAAATTTACGGCGGCAGGCGTATTTGTAAGTACGTTAGAACAAAAAGAAGGTCGCGACCTGGTGGGCCCGGGATGGCACCACGGTGGTCCGTTTGATAATCGTGATGGACAACACCGCGATACCATTGCTATATCGGCCCTGCCAACAGCAGTAAGCAGCTACTTTAAAACTACCTATCCAACAGATACATTATTGCATGCTTCTATAACCCCCGATAGCGCTTATGTGCTGATCAGTAAAAACAATGGCTTATTTGCAACCGCCATTAAAGCTTCTGGTACACTCATAAAACGCACGGAGATTGATAGGCACGTGGGTAAACATACCGCGGTAACGGCAGCCAACCTGCCTGCAGCCATTACCACTTATTTAACAACCAGCTATCCGGGTTATGTTTTTGATAAAGCATTCTCGCACAGTGTTAACAGTGTTATAACCGGGTACGATGTAGAGATCACCTCAAACAGTACCAAATACGTAATTGTATTTAATGCCAGCGGAACTTTTGTAAAAGCCTTCGCTGTACACTAAAAATCTTCTCTCAATTAATATATATAGTAAACCCGGCCTTCTTTTGGTGAGAAGCCGGGTTTTTTATTTGAAGTATCAGTTTAAAACTTGCTAACACTCATGATTTAATTACTTATAGTAACCATGCGGGTTGTATTTTGCGGAGCGTTCCAACCATCAATACCTATGAGCATATTTTTACCGGCAGAAGTATAATCAATAATCACTTTCTTTTCTTCGCCCGGCAAAACGGTTATGTAGTTATCGCTGTAAAAAGCCGGCAATACGCGGGTTTTAGTATCAGCATTTATCAACGATATCCGGTTGAAAAAGGCAAGTACATTATGTTCCTTATTACTTAAGGTAACTTCTACCTTGCCTGGTTTTATGTATTTGGCGGTAGCCGTTAACTCTTCGTTCTTCATTTTTTGCAAACCAGAAAATGCGCCTTTACTATCGGGTATCCAATAGGTATTATCGGTAATCACTTTCTTATTTTCATCTAACAATTGCAGGGATAGAAAAACGCCCTCCTTGGCAGCCAGCTTATCAATCGCCTCTTTTATAGAAAAGTATTTTTTAACGGTAGTGGCATTTATATCTGTAAAAACCTGGTTAAGCACTTTCTCTTTACCATCCATATCATAAGTTTTCACAACCATCATCATGCTACGCCTTGCCTTAAAGGTGTTGTTGGCCATCATCACATTACCATTAACCGGGTTATACATAATATGAAATGGCGCGCTGCCGTTATGCAGGCCATATAAACAAGCATTAGGATCTAAATAATAATCATACATCTGCCCACGCATGGCTGTCCATGGGTTTTGGGTTTTCCAGATGATGAAGCCGGTATACCAATCCCACATGTGCGACGTAAAACCTTCGGCCAAACCGCGATATTGATCGTAGTTTACCAATTGAGCCTTCATTGCAAAATCGGCTGCTGTTTTGGCTTTACCATATTTATTGATGCTGGTATCGTACCCTATATACTTATGATACTCCCAAACGCTATCGGCCTTGGTTTTGTGGCTATCCTCGTCATAAATCGGAGGTATCATGTTGGCGGTTGGCATAAATCGTTTCAATGATTCATAATCGCCTACACCTACCGAGCCTACTTCCGAGTTAAACGGAAATGTGCGCTGCTCCCAAAATACAGATAAAGGTTGAATCCCATAAGGGCCATCGCCATTGCCACCCAACGTATTATGCGACATGCTATCAGAGTTTGAGTAATCAACAAACCAGCGTGTATTATCCAGCTTTGGCAAAATGGTATCGCGCAGGGCGGTAAGAATATCTTCGGGAGGAGTTATCTCGTTACCACCGCACCAAATGGCCAATGAAGCATAATTACGTACCATTTTTATCTGATCAATTGCCGACCGTAGAAACAAACCATGATCATCTGGGTATTTGCGGCGCGCCCATTGGTCGTCCAGCTTTTGTGGATCTTCCCAACGCCCATTACAATCCCCAGATCCCCACAGATCCTGAAAAACCAACATGCCGTATTTATCGCAGGCTTCAAAAAATTCGGGCCGCTCAATCATGGCGCCCCCCCAAACCCTTATCAGGTTAAGGTTCATATCGCGATGGTAACGCACTTCAGCATCGTAACGGGCATCAGATAAGCGCAGCATGGCATCAGATATTACCCAGTTACCCCCCTTAATAAATATCTTTTGACCATTTACCATTATCTGCCTGCTACCGGTATGCTCATTAAACTCACTTGTTAACTGCCTTACCCCTATTTTAAGCTGTTGCTGATCTGACAGCGTTTTACCGGTTGCAGTAAACTTTAGCTTTAAATTATATAAATGCTGATCGCCATAACCATTTGGCCACCATAACTTAGGGTTTGGCAGGGTGTAATCGGCAAAGCTTATATCTGTTGTTGAGTTGGGTTTGAGGCTCACTACCTTTGAAACAGTTTTACCATCCAGTTCAAAACTTAATGCCCCACTAACTACTGCAGATGTTGGATTGCTTAGTTCTGCGGCTACCTTAATAATAGCAGGTTGCTGCGCACCATCTGGCAGCCTTACACCTGGCACCAGGGTAACTATATGTTTGTCTGCAATGCGCACCGAACCCGTTTTTTGAATGGTAACTTTATCCCAGATACCGGTGTTTCTATCGCGCATAGGTTGTATCCAATCCCAACCGGCTGTATATTGCAAACCAACATTACGGGCAATTGTACCATCGCCGCCCTGGCCGCCATTGGGGTTGCCTACCACATCTGGCGGGTGTACCAACACTGCCAGGCGGTTATTACCATTTTTAGCCAGATAGCCTGTTATGTTGTAATTGAATCTTAAGAACATCCCTTTCTGAATCTCTTTATTCAATTTATGCCCGTTTAAATAAATATCGCAACTATAGTTTACCCCTCTAAAATTAAGGTAAACCTGGTTGCCGTTTACTGCCGGTGCTTCCTTAAAATCCTTAGTAAACCAATAAGTATAGTAAGCAGAGCCAGCTTTGTAAATATCAACTATATGCTCGTTATTCATCCCCCAAAACGGATCGGGTACTTTTTGATTATTTAGCAACGTGGTTAAAACTGTGCCCGGTACTGTAGCCGGCATCCAGCTATCCGTATTAAAAGCAGATGTAGACAGTACTGTTCCGTTATCTTTTACACTATTTATTGGTGCACATTTCCAGCCCGAGTTTAGTTCATAACTACTTTGGGCATGTGTATTTACAAAAGACAGTAGCAGGGCCAGCGCAACAAGTAGTTTTAACTTTGCAAACCGGTAAATTGATGTAGGAGGCATTTTAGTGATTTAATGTAACGTACGAAAAATGATCAATATTGAATTTTAAAAACTGCGGCCTGCTTAAGGCCACTTTGTGTTTGTAAAGATGCGGGTATATTTATAATTATTACACCATCGCCTACGCTGTATTTCAGCTTTTGATTGATACCCAGCAGGCTTATTTTTTTAACCTTGCCCAGGTCTTTTAAATGCACAGTAATTTGAGCCGGTAATACTACATCATCCTTACCTTTTTCGGCCAGCGCAAAAGCGTAAACATTTTTACCCGCCCTGGTATAGTATACATTTCCTTCGGAGTATGGCGCTATTGCATCAGAACCATAAATACCTTCGCCGTTGATCTTAATCCAGTCGCCAATTTGCTTAAGCCGGCTATAAGCTTCCGGGTCCCAGTCACCATCCGGACCGGGGCCGATGTTCATCAGCAGGTTACCCCCGCGCGAAACTATCTTTACCAGCAGGGTTACAATTTCGCTGGCCGGTTTGTAATGATCGCCCGGCACATAACTCCATGAATTGCCCATAGTAATGCAACTTTCCCAAGGATGATCAAGTGGGGCATCTGGTACCTGTTGCTCGGGCGTGGTGTAATTTTCATATTGCCCCGCCACGGTACGGTCTACCACTATCAGACCAGGTTGTTTGATACGGGCAGCCTTTGCAATTTTTGCCATATCTATATCCTGATCATAAGGAATAGTGCGCTGCCAGTCAACAGAAGCGTCGATAGTGTTTTTGGGTCTCACCCAGCCACCGTCCAGCCATAAAATATCAACTTTGCCATAACCGGTCATCAATTCCTGTATCTGGTTAAAGGTAAAATCTTTAAATTTTTGCCAGCGCTCGGGATATTTAGCAGGATCGTAGTTCACGTTCCTATCCTTTGGCGGAAAATAGGGCCACCAATAGTATTCGGTATGCCAGTCGGGCTTCGAAAAATAGGCACCTATCATAAAGTTCTCTTTGCTAAACGCATTAAAAACTTCCTTAGCCACATTGCTTCGCGGGTTAGTTGAAAAAGGTGTTTTGGGGCTTGTTACCTTATAATCTGTTTGCTTGGTATCAAACATACTAAAACCATCATGGTGCTTGGTGGTAAACACCACGTATTTCATCCCTGCGTATTTTGCAGCAGCTACCCACTTTTCGGGATTAAATTTGGTAGGGTTAAATGTAGTTTGCAGATTTTCATAGGCCTTTTTATATCCGTTATAATCGGCACCATACGGCCCGCGGCGTTGTGTCCAACCTTCATCTTCGGGGCAAATGCTCCAACTTTCTACTACCCCCCATTGGCTGTATGTACCCCAGTGCATAAAAAGCCCAAACTTAAGCCCTTGCCACTTGTGCAGTTTTTTTTGAACCAGGGTATCATCCGGCACCACATAATCTTTAGACATATTATGTTGTTGCGCCCTAAGGTTACATAGCGGTATAAGAAATATAAAAAAAACAAGCAGTTTTTTCATTTATATATATTTGTGAGTGTTGCACTAAATTACAATCATTTAAGCACCCGTATGGCACTAATAAAAAATGTGCGTTTCGGTGGTTAAAACCGAAACACACATTTTAATTATTTTGCCAGATAACCAAAGTTATTTTAGGCAATTATACGGCATTAAAAGTTTCCTTTATCAACATCCCACCATAACCGGGTGCCGCCGTTATCAAGGCCACCTAAAAGTATAAGACCTGCTTTTATAGCAGGTGCGTTTGTTTTGTACTGATCTATAGGATATGGCAAACGGCGAACCTGTATTTTGGTATCGATAGTTCCATTGCTATTGTTATTAACTACAGGGAACAATTTTGGATATCCGGTACGACGGAACTCTGTCCACGCTTCCTGACCTTCAGGGAACATGGCCAACCATTTTTGGGTGATAATACGCTCCAGCTTTACTTCGTTTGTGGCAGTTTCATCCCATTTAATAGTTATGGTTGACAACGCCGGAGAATTATTTACAGCGTTTTGAGGATCAACATAAGCTATCGGTTTACTTGTTCCGTCGGCCACATAAGCGGTTGCGCCGCTACTAACACCATATTGAGCTAAGGATGTTTGAATACCTGTTTCGTAGTTGGTTTGGGCGGTACCTGCGCCAGTCCAGCCACGAAGGGCAGCTTCTGCCTTTAAGAACCAAACTTCGGCAGCAGTCATAATCAACTGTGGCGCGGTTGAAGTAAACGTATCGTTAAAGTTATATACCGAGTAGCCCGAGTATGCCGGTTTAGCGCCAACATCAGAGCCAATACGTATACCTATGTATTGACCTTTATACTGAGCGCCAGGTTCTGCCAAAGTTGGATCAATAGGTTTAAAGTACTTAGCTATACGAGGATCGTTATAACCTACCATGTACGATTGTATAGAGGCATTCATCGAGTTATCTGTATAACTGGCTGTTATTACATAATAATCGTTTTGGCCGCTTCCTGCTATTGCCGCGTCATCAGCAACTGCCGATAGTAAACCGCCGGTTGCACTTAAAGCTTTTTCTGCTTCGGTTTTTGCTGTTGCAGGATCAACCTTTACAATGTGCATAGCAAGGCGTAGCCTTAACGAGTTGGCAAATTTCAACCATTTGGTATAGTCGCCGCCAAAAATCACATCCGAGTTCACAAAAGGCGTTTTACCAGGATTGGCTGCTATATAAGTTTGCAGGTTTGTTGCAGCGGTATCCAATTGTAAAAACATTTGCTGATAGATGCTTTGTTGACTATCATAGGGCGTGGTTACCAAAGATGTACCCACCTTGCTATATGGTGCCGGGCCAAATTTATCGGTTAATCTATCCATTGCTTCAACCTCCAACAATAAAGCAATCGCCCAAAAGTCTGGCAGTGAAGTTTTAATACCTAAAGGGGCTAATTTATTTTTAATAGGACCCAGTATTTTGGTATAAATCTGATTAAAGGCGGTATTATCCCATCCATCAACAAATACGTAGTTCATATTATACAAAGAGCGTCCAAATGTTTGTGGCGGGCACGAATAACCTGCATACGCATCGGCATTAAGATTTTGCGCAACCTGGTAGTTTTGAAAAATTTGCTGCTCAATAGGTATAAATAAGGTAGGTATCTTCAAATCCTTATCGGCAATACCGGTTTGATCGGTATTGTATTTTTCGAAGTTTTTTGTACAGCCGCTAAAGCCCAGTATTACTAACAGGCCAAATACAAATAAATGGCGGTTGGCATTAAGGTATTTATATGTTTTATAATTTGTTTTCATTGCTTTTAATTAAGGGTGTACAATTAAAAAGTAACATTTAAATTGAGGCCATAAGTACGCACAGCAGGTTGGTTAAATACGTCAACACCGCCAAGTCCGTTTGCTGTTGAAGAGGTAACCTCCGGATCGTAAGGAGCCTTTTTAGAGAAATAGATAAGGTTTCTACCTGTTACCGAAAGCTTAACAGCTTTAATAGCAGCTGTTTTAGGCAACGCATAGGTGTAACCTATAGCAGCCTCACGCAATTTTACTACCGTAGCACTGTAAACATACTGACCTAATGCCGCATTACGACCGCCAATTGATGTATACCATTTTTCTGCATCGATAGTTGTTACCGCGTTACCACTTGGGTCTACACCGTTTATTTTTACACCACCCGCATCTCTGGCATCGCCGCTAACTTTTGATACACCGTAAGCATCCAGAATAGATTGCTGTACAGATACAACCTGGCCGCCAAATTTTCCATCAACCAGGAAATTAACAGAAAATTGTTTGTAGTTGAAGCTGTTGTTCCAACCTAATTGAAATTTTGGAGCAGGGTTAGCAATTTTATTAAAATCAGAGCTTAACAATGGCAAACCTTGCGCGGTGATCAGGATACGCCCCTGGGCATCTTTTTGCAGTGTTTGTCCATAAATATCGCCGTATGAACCACCTGTTTCCAGGTAAGAACGATAGCTGTTTGTATTACTAAGCTGATAGATGTTAACACCATCTTTTGAATCCAGATCGATGATCTTATTCACGTTTCGTGAGCCATT
The DNA here is from genome assembly GCF_014205845.1 of Mucilaginibacter cryoferens. Lineage (GTDB taxonomy): Bacteria > Bacteroidota > Bacteroidia > Sphingobacteriales > Sphingobacteriaceae > Mucilaginibacter. The sequence continues at coordinate 171,031 of NZ_JACHCR010000006.1, read as the reverse complement.
GATGGATGTATTCCAGCTAAAGTTCTGCGAAGAAACCATGTTATAACCTAATGTAAACTCGAGGCCTTGATTTTGGATATTACCTGCGTTTACATAACCCGCACCATAACCGGTAGTTGGATCTGGAGTAACCGGAATTGATTGATTATAGGTATTTGATTTATAATAGGTAAAGCTAAAGCTTAATTTATCGTTCATAAACCTCAGATCGGTACCCAACTCCAATGCCTTGGTTTTTTCTGGCTTAAGGGTTGGATAAGGAGGCCTGTTGGCTAATGTTACACCATTTGAACTTGGTGGATTATTAACGTCGGCAGCGTTATTTACAGGATTAGAAGCATACGTTTGCACAGTATTACCAACCTGCGCGTAAGATCCCCTTACTTTGGCATAGCTAATTGCCTCAGGTAGTTTAACCATTTGGCTTACTATAAATGATAAACCAACTGATGGATAAAAATAATGATCTGTTGGTGTGTACGATAAGTTGGATGACCAGTCGTTACGTGCGGTAAGTGTTAAATAAACCCAGTTTTTATACGATAAATTTGCGTTGGCAAATATGGCCTGAATTTGGTTGTGATTATTTGCCAGCGTATTTACATTACTGCCAGAATTTACGCCCTGAGCTTTATTTGAAACCTGGATATTTTGAATAGTAAACAGGTTAGGAGTAATAAGCCCGTAACCACCTGTTCCGTTACCCCAGTTAATACCAGTTGTAAAGTTATCGGTGATACTTGAACCAATTAAACCGTCTAATTTAAAATCAGATTTGCTTGGCAGGGTAAAGTTTACAATTACATCACCATACTTGTGATTATATACCTGATCAGATCCACTGTAGCTACCGTTATTGTTGCTGGTTGCCAACGGAGCAAGCGTACCCGCATAATAACGTTGATCATAAGTATCGGTTGTACGATCAACAGTACCACGGGCCTGTATATATAACCAGCTGGTAAAATCGTATTTAACGCTCGCATTCATAATAATGCGATTACGTTTAGAACTGTTGATATTTCTGTTGATGATCCACCATGGGTTTTGTTGCAAGTCTTCCTGGAACGGCCAACTTTGAGTAGGTACACCATTGCTGCCATCCGGCCCTTCGTAATTGGCTTTGTATGGCAGGATATCCTGCCCCCTCGGGAAAAGATACAAACCGGTTAACGGATTGGTATAAAAACCAATAGTTGGGCTATTGTTAATTAATTGTGTAATGTAGTTGGCGTTACCATCAACCGTTAATTTATCATTTAAAAACTTAGCGGTCTCGTGCAGGTTAACGTTGTTACGGTTTAACTTGTTTCCTGGCTCAACCCCTCTTGCAATTGTATTAGCATAAGAGAAGTAAGTTTGTGCAATTTCGTTACCACCGCTCAGGCTTATAGCATTGGTATAATTACTACCGGTCTGATAAAAATCGGGCAGGTAATCTGCGGCAGGGGTTGTTAATTTAGGGCCAAAGCTGGTTGTTGATCCGCTGGTTGTTGCTCCATAGTTATTTTGAAACTTAGGCACGTAGGCATTTTTATCCATTGATGCCGATGACGAGAAATTAATGGTTGTTTTGCCTGCTTTACCTTTTTTAGTTGTAATAACAATAACACCATTGGCCGCCTGGCTACCATATAAAGCTGCTGCAGAGGCACCCTTTAATACGGTAAGGCTTTCAATATCCTCAGGATTTAAGTTGGAGATACCGTCGCCGCCTTCGGGTGTACCACCATAAGTGCTGTTAGGTTGCCCGTTGGCATTTGCACTGTTACTCATTGGCACACCATCAATTACATATAGTGGCTGGTTATCGCCGGTTGCAGATCTGTTACCGCGGAGTATCACTTTTGCCGAACCACCAACACCAGAGGCACTTGGTGAAATGGTTACACCCGCAACTTTACCACTAACCGAGTTCATCAGGTTATCGCTTTTTATAGTAGTAAGCTGTGCGCCACCTACAGATTGGGTTGCGTAGGTTAACGATTTCTCGGACCTTTTAATACCCAAAGCTGTTACTACTACCTCGTTTAACCCAGTGGCCGAAGATGTAAGTACAACATTTATTGGGCTGCCAGATACTACCGTAACTTGTTTGGTAACATACCCTACATAGGTAAAAACCAAAACATCACCCGGGTTTGCCGCTATAGTAAATTTACCGTTAACGTCTGATTGTGTTCCTTTGGTGGTACCTTTAATACCAATGCTTACCCCTATCAGTGTAGCACCCGTGCTATCTTTTACTGTTCCTGTTATGGTTGCGTCTTTTATTTTAACACTTAAAGGAGCGGCGCTAAAATTTGAATTGTGTTTTTTATTGGAGATTGAATTTTTACTTGCAAATGCACTAATGCCTATAAAAATCAACAAATATGTAATAGATAACTTTTTTTTCATACTAATGAATTTAAGGAATGAATTATTTAATAAACCTGGGCAATGAGTTAATTTCTGTTTCGTAGTAAATAGGTTAGTTGTTAATTATTGACTTCTCAATTAATGAGTGCCGTACCTGCCGCCTCTTTTGAGAAGCCAATTGGAAAATGTTTTTAAGATAAACGTAAACGAATACGTTGTGCAGGTATTATTTTATTGTTTTTTCAATTATCGGAATTAAAATTGAAAAAATGATAATTTTAAAAGTTAAATTTTACCAAAATCGTTGTTTTTAAAAACTTTTTAAATGTTAGTGAAGTTTAATGAAATTAATTCAATAATTGATATTATTTACTGCAATAATTATCAATATATCAATCAAAATTAAGACACCCACTGTCAATTGATCAAAAAAACATAATTTTTTTGCTTAACATAAAAATAAACAATAAAAACAACAGCACATTTAGCACTTTATAACAGATAAGATTAAAAAAAATCAAAATACACCAACACAAAAACAATTAAAACTAGATATTGATTTATTTAAAAACATAAAACACCAAAAAAAACTACAATAAACTATAAATGATAAAAAAATCACAATTACAGAATCTAAATTCACACTTTTATCAACACAAACAATAAATAACAAAAAAAAATAGAAAATAAACACAGATGTAAGTTTGGCCGTTATCACCACAAATATCATTATCAGTTATTTACCATACTTAGTGTTACCTGTACAGATATTAATAAATTAGGTTTAGCATGATTGAACCAGGGGGATGTATTGTTAAAATAAAAAAAGCAGGTATCTTTCCGCCCTGATATCACATTTATCTACATAAAAACAAGCAATACTGCGATAATGAAGATTACACAAAAGCTTATAAAAAGATGCTTTACCTGCGTACTGGGTAACGCTTGCTTATTAACCATTTGGCCGGCAATAGCACAAAACAGGCCTATTTATAAAGATGTTTCGCAATCGATTGATATAAGGGTAAAGGATCTGGTATCTAAATTAACTTTAGAAGAAAAAGTATCATTATTAGGCTACCAAAGTAAAGCGGTTCCACGTTTGGGCATACCTGCATATAATTGGTGGAACGAGGGCTTACATGGCGTAGCGCGCGCTGGTGAGGCTACTATATTTCCGCAGGCTATTGGTATGGCTGCAACCTTTAATGAGAACCTGGTTGATTCTGTTGCCGACGCGATATCAACCGAGGCCCGGGCAAAATACAATGTATCTACAGCCATGGGCCGCCATTTACAATACATGGGCCTCACCTTCTGGACACCTAACATCAACATCTTCCGCGACCCGAGATGGGGCCGAGGACAAGAAACCTATGGTGAAGACCCGTTTCTAACGGCGCATATCGGCTCGGCATTTGTGAGCGGCATGCAGGGTAAGGATGCCCATTATTTAAAGGCATCGGCAACCGCCAAACACTTTGCGGCACACAGCGGCCCAGAGGCTACGCGCGATTCTTTTGATGCTATTGTTGATGAAAAAGATATGCGCGAAACTTACCTGTACGCATTTCACGCGCTGGTAAACTCGGGTGTCGAATCGGTAATGACGGCTTATAATAGCATTAACGGTGTACCAAACTCTGTAAATAAAAATTTAGTTACCGACATTCTACGAAACGAATGGGGCTTTAAAGGCCACGTAGTTACCGATTGCGGTGCTTTAGACGATGTTTTTTTGGCCCACAAAACCATCCCAACGGCCGTTGAAACCGCCGCCGCGGCAATTAAAGCCGGTATCGACCTGGATTGCTCTTCTATTTTCCAGAATGACATTGTTAAGGCTGTACAGCAAAAGCTACTTACCGAGAAAGAGGTTGACGTTGCCCTTAGTCACCTGCTGAAAACACAATTTAAACTTGGCTTTTTTGATGAGGGCGGTGCAGTTCCGTTCAAAAACTATGGAGCGGATAGCATTCATAATGCCCGCCATATTGCGCTGGCCCGTAAAGCGTCGCAGCAGAGCATGGTGCTGCTAAAAAACGACAATAATATATTACCGTTTAAACAAGGGCAATACTCCAGCTTTATGGTGTTAGGTCCCAACGCTGCCGCTTTGGATGCTATGATTGGCAGCTACCACGGAGTAAGCAGCAAAGTAGTAAACTTTGTAGAGGGAATAACCGGGGCCGTTGATGCCGGCACCCGTGTAGAATATGACCTGGGTTGCGACTATCGCGATACCACCCATTTCGGCGGCATCTGGGGGGCAGGTAATGCCGATGTAACCATTGCGGTATTGGGCTTGTCGCCCGTATTGGAAGGCGAAGCGGGTGATGCATTCCTGGCCGAATCCGGCGGTGATAAAAAGAACCTGAGCCTGCCCGCAAGTGAGATAGCCTTTATGAAAGCATTACGCAAAGGTGTTAAAAAGCCTATCATCGCGGTAATTACCGCCGGTAGTGATGTTGATGTGGCCGCTATAGCACCTTATGCTGATGCCATTATATTTGCCTGGTACCCCGGCGAGCAGGGCGGTAACGCACTGGCCGATATTGTTTTTGGTAAAATCAGTCCATCGGGGCACCTGCCGCTTACGTTTTATAATTCGGTGAACGATTTGCCGGAGTATACCAGCTATAGTATGAAGGGCCGCACCTACCGTTATTTTGGCGGTGCAGTACAATATCCGTTTGGCTTTGGCTTAAGCTATACCACCTTTAATTATGAAGCTGCTTCGGCCCTATCTAAACAATACACAGCCAAAGATACCATCAGCATAAATGTTAAAGTAAAAAACACGGGCAATATGGATGCCGATGAAGTTGTACAGGCCTACATCAAATATCCCACGTTAGACAGGATGCCTTTAAAAGAATTAAAAGGCTTTAAAAGAGTAACGGTTACCAAAGGAAACCAGCAGCTGATAACCATAAAAATACCTGTTAAGGAGCTACAAAAATGGGACCTGCAAAAACACGGCTGGAAACTTTATCCCGGTGACTATAAGCTAATACTGGGCAGTAATTCGGCAGATGAAAAACTGAGTGCTGTGTTTAAGATAAGTGGAAGATAGATAAGTCTTTTTTATCATCCAGAGCTGTAAAATTTCGCCAATTTCCGAAGCCGAAATAGCGGCGAAAGACTTGCGAAGTTTTAAAAACTTCGCAAGTCTGGAAATCTACACCTTGTCATTTCTGAGGTACGAAGAATCTATTATCCGCCATGCTTATTCGCTCTGTATAGTAGGCGAATAGATCCTTCGTACCTCAAGGATGACAAAACTCAAACAATGGCATCCCCTTCAGAGTTTCGCTAAATCCCCCCCCTTTACTCCTGCATCAACTGCTCCAATATCCTTATGCCCGAGTCGCTGATACCTGTTTGCTGATACTTGCCGCTTGTAAACACCAGCTTACACCATTGCAGCACCTGGTCATCTGGGTATTGTTTGATCTCGTTATTAAGCCAGGCCAACGCTTTTTCGCGGCCATTAAATTTCCCGATAGCCCATGCGGTTACCAGGTGATTGGCCGGCAAAAAGTTGCTTACTGTATTTTCTATTATGGGGTTAAAGGCAATGATTTTTTGAAGGTATTGGTTAGCTTCAGTGCCTTTGCCCATTTTAAGGTAGCATTGATAGCTCATCCAATCTTCCAGCCGTTCGTCAACATTTTCGGTATAAGGTTTACCTACACCCAGGTTTGCAGGCCATTTTTTGGCAGCATTGATGTAAGTTAAGGCATCTGTATAATTCTTAGCCTTCAGTTTGCCCGTGGCCTGCATCAACTCAGTTTCGCGGTATAGTTCGCGGCCGATAGTTGCGCCTTCGAAAGGTAAGATCTCTATGCGGGATAAAAGCTTACCACAGGCACTATATTGTTTATTAAGCAGCAACGTTTTAGCATACAGAATGCCGATGATATAATTATCCGGATGTGCTTTATAAAAAGGTTCAACTGTGGCCAGCGCGTTTGTATATTGGTTATGGTTCACATCATACTCACCAAGCAATTTATTATAACGCCAGCCTTTATCTAATTTAACGGCCATCTGCAAATCAGCCAGATCGGTCTCTCCCATCAACATGGCGGCACGTGCGGCATAAAAAGGTGCAAAATCAGGTTCGTTACCGCATTGTGCAAACAGTTTTTTGCTTTCCTCTATCCTGCCCCTGTCTTTGTACAACAAGGCGAGGAAGTATTTTGGTTTCCAGCTATTATTTTGCTGCATGGCCCATTGCAGCACTTCTTCATCGCTGTTACGAAACGGGAATACAAAAGCTGGGCTTAGCGTGTTGGCTTTTGCAAATAGTTGTTCAAACGGCTTCCCTGATTTGTTTTGTAAAAAAGCAAGCCGATAACAAACCAGCATATTAACCGGCGAAAGCTGTAAAACCTTCTCACTCTCTTCTAAACAGCCGTTTTTATAATAGCTATCGGCCAGCTCCAAATAGCTTTCAATCGGCTGTTCATTGCGGATCATCGAAGTAAAAATAGTTTTGTTCTCTTCAGATGGCTGCCACAGATATTTTTCGAACCTTGCAAAATGGCTCAGGGGCTCATAAATTAATATGGTATCTAAAACAGCAGCAGCATTTTTATCATCCCCTAAATACCGGTAAGCTACAGCCTGTGTTTGCAATGCACCAATATCAAACCTGTTAAAATCCAATGCTTTTGAGGCAAACTCCAATGCCTTTTGATAATTCTTTTCTTTAAGATAAAGACTACCTAAAGCCGAATAAGCAGCATTCCGATACTCAACCAATAAACCGGCAATATCAAAACCATCTTTAGCATCAACTACATTGCCCAATTGTGCGTTAATGATGCCATAATAATAGTTTGCCGCGCCATCATTGGTATTGATACTTAAAGCTGTTTTGGTTAAGCGCAAGGCTTCCGCGTAGCGCATATTGTGGTACATTAGCTCGGCGGTTTTTATTAGCGCAGGGATAAAATAAGGATCTTTATTTAACGCGGCCTGTAGCTTCTCTGCAGCCTCGGGATACATTTTCTGATCCATAAACTCCTTGCCCTGCGTGTATAGTCCGTAAGCGTTGTTCCAGTCAAAATCTTTTGGCAGATCAAGCGGGCGGCTTAAGTTATCAGCATCGGGTTTAGAATTGTAGATCAGTTTATTAACGCCCAAAGTAACTACCACATCTTTTGCATCCGCCTTTATCGAATCGGCAAAGATCTGCAGCGGGGTTAAGGTTATTTTTTTACTGTAAATTATCTTATCGCCCTGCTTTACTTCCAGTACATCATCTATTTTTTGTACCGGGTTAAAGTATAGTTTCAGCCAGCCGTTACCGGCTTTAACATTTAAGGCGCCGTAGTTATTGGCCTGCACAAAGCCTTTGGTTTTCATAACCGGGTACCAGTACTCTGTCCAGGTATCTGATGCACCGGGTGCAAAGCCCTTGTGTTTAAAGGGGGTAAATGTACTTTTAACAGCCGTTTGGTTAAATAACCTACCCGATTGAATTTCGGAGTATTGGCCGTCATTATCGGTAAGTAGTTTCTCCCATATCATGCCCTGGTCTGATAGCCCCCAGATCCAGATCTTTTTGCCGGCTTTATCCTCGTGACCGCCGTAGCGGGCCATACCAAAATCATCATCATGCCAGTAAGCGCCAAAAAAATCGGTGTACTTGCCAAACACATGGTACGATTTATAGCCCCCGAAATTATTGTTCTTATAAAAGGAAATATCCTTTCCGTTTTGCTTGTTAATTGGCCAGTCGTTATACTCGCCCTGGTGCCCTAAATAGTTGGTTCCCGGGAAAATATATTGCAGGTTACCCTTGGTTTTTATCCCGGTATTCATCCAATGATAATAAGGCTCTTCTATCGGGGTTGAATTATACCAAAACGATTTGGTGGTAAAGTAAGCTTTATCCTTAGGCAGGTTAACCTCCATTGTCCAGGTGGTGCTGGTGAGCAGATCCAGTACACTGATGATACAGCTTACACTGCCATCGGCATTTTTGCGGGTCAGATAATCAACCGGGGTAACCGAATTTGGTGTATGGCCTATGATGCCGTAATTTGGCTCGATGCCGCCGCTTGTCCAGGGGCCGCGCATGGCAATGTCCCTGAATTTTACCACATGGTTTTCATAAACAATAGCTTTGCCCGTTGATTTTTCGATGGCCGACCAAATTTTGCCGCCAATTTGCGGCAGAATGGTTAGTTTAATATAGGCGTTTTCCAGCTCCACAACCTTCCACTCCTTTTGCACCGGCTTATCGGTAAATCCATCGTAACGGAAATAAGGATAAATATTGGTAAACGCAGGGATGGGGTTAGGATCAGAGAACGGGTAAGTAGTAATCGCTTTATTATACTCCTTAACACTTGCATCCCCTTGTGCAAAAGCTTGGGTAAGCGACATGCAAAAGCATGCCGCTACTAACCATTGTTTTTTCATGGGCAGTTATTTATTTGATGATCAATAACCAACCTTTACCTTTTTCAACCGGTATTCTGTCATTTAAACCAAATGTTTTGGCTGGCTGAAAGCTTTTGATCTCGGGCGCCGTGATGGTTGCTTTAGATGGATCGATGCCTAATTGTTTCCAGTCTATCTTTAACTGAAAATCGGTATCAGCACTTTCCCAGCTGGCAATAGATACCATAACCGCGCCTGCTTTTTTATAAACAGTTGCCAATACTTTGGCCTTATCGGTTTTAACCGGTACATCGTTAACCCAGTAGCCAATCATTTTAGTACCCGTCATACCAAAATTATCCCATGCTTTCCATATCGGGCGTGGGTCGGCGCCGTCGCTCCAGGGCATGCGGTTAGTCATGCCGTAAACCATGCCTCTCCATTTGTTACCGCCACCTTGCAGCATTTCGCCCATTAAACCAAACGGAATACCACTTACTTCTGTTAAAAAGAAATCGGGGTCATTTTTTTCGTAATCAAAATACTCGCCAAACCAAAGGCGGTTTAAGTATGGAAAATGTTCCATATACAGGTTGGCGCTGTTGTTAAAGCCATCGCTTTTATTGTATTGATTGGCCGAGTGCAAATCTATAATACCCGGGTGCCCGTCTTTGGTCAGCACACGTTTAACACGTTTCATGGTTACACGGTCAAAGGCAACGTCGTCCAGGTAAATACCATCAATGCCTACGTTTTGAGTTAACCAGTTCATACCTTCCACGTAGTAGTTATGCCAGCGGTTCATGCCGCTGTTAATAATGGCGGCATCCTTTATTTCGGGTACAAACCAGGCGGCAATGTAATCGTCGCCAAGGTGCTCCTGTAACCAGCTGAAACCTCCACCCTTGCCCGGCGAATAGATCTCATGGCCTAAACTCCTTAACGCAAATGTTTCGTAAGCATGGTTAGATAGTTCGCGAATGGTATTGTAGATTTTCACCTTTAATCCTGCCGCGTGAGCCGAATCGTCATAGGCCTTCATCTTTTTCCAGGCGATGAACGGGTAATTGATATTAGGGTTGATAGCTGTAGCATGGTGAATGTTTATGAGCGTTGCACCAGCCTCTTTAATGGTATCGATAGGTTTGTAAGCATGATAAAACCGGGTAGCCCACTGAAAATCGGTATTGATGGTGTGGAAAGGTGTAATCAATAACGTAAAATTATAGTATAGCTCCTCTCCTTTTTTCAGGTTTCTCTCGCCGCTGTAGTTGCTGGCTAATACCGCTTTGCCATCGTCGGCTATTTTGATACCGCCTTTGTTATCGTTACCCCATGAAGATGGTAATATCAATGGTTTTTGCAGGTAAAAATTGGTATTCAACGGACGAACATATTTTTCGTCGCGCAGCGAATACTGTAAACCGCCGTTCACATTACCTACCCATGCGCCATCCTGGTTTTTATGGGCAACATCCCATTTCCATTCAAAATTCTCCGGGCGATTACCGCCTTTTTGACCAAGGCCAATCATATATTTGGCATAATCCTTTTTAAAGGGGATATGCATGGTAATGTCCTTCAAACTTACATCCTGCAAGGCTTTTACCTTTACGGTGTAAGCTATAAAGCCGTCAAACTCCAATGATGCGCTCACTGTCATCTGTAAAGTATCATTGCTACTCACTGCCGACCATTGTACCGTACCTGCCTCTTTTTTAGTGAACTGTACCCCCTCACTTTTCAGGTTCATTTTAGCACCATTGGCATTAATGAAATGGAAATGGATACCCTCGGTTAGCAGGTTGTTTGGCGTTGTAGTATATTCTGTCATTTCGGGCGTAAAATAAGTTTGGATCTGTTTAGGGAAACCATCTTTATTTACTTCCACTTTTCTACCCAGCAAACTAACGGTATTACCGGCAACTGCCAATGCCGTATATGGCGCAATCACTGTATTTTGCTGTGCCATGGTAGAGTTTAACCAACCCAGGCGGGTCATTTTATATGGCTCGCTTACGCCGCCGTCTTTCAATATTTTGCTATCAACTTTAATGGCTATGGTAATTACTTTTGCAGCCTTTCCATCTATGCTGATGGTAGCTTTACCTGTATAGGTTGATGGTAAAGCAGTAGCAGGTACATCAACACCACACCATAATGCCTGAATATCGCCCTGGGCCACATTTACGGTTTTGGTTAATGGTTTGTTATCATAAGTGGTACCGCCCGTATTAATACAAAACAAAGCCGAAGCCGGAATTGATTTGCCTGCCGGCGAAGTAAGGCTGCTGAAGGCAACTTTTACATTCTGGATATTTTGCAGCGCATAAATGCCCAACTGGAAAGCGAAGTTTTCGCCGCGCGCAGCCACACCTGTATACTTATTTTGCGGACCAAGCTGTATCCAACGCTGTGGCAGATCCTTAGTCATGCGGATAGAATTTAGTCTATCCTCCGGGAACACTAAAAAAGCTTCTGCTTTGTTTTTGCCTATCAATGTATTGGTTTCGGCCTTGGTGGCAATTACCTCCATTGGGTAAAAACTATTGAACGCATCTATAGATTGAAACTCTTTTACACCGGCAACGGGGATTTGCGCACCAGTATTTACAGCGCTTAACCATGCTGAGGTAGCCTTATTTTCGGGCTTCAGGTAAACGCCTTTTGGATAGTTAGAGCGGTCTTCGTTTTTATAAGGCATATAGTAAACAAAGTAAGTGCCCTTACCAGATGTTGGCTCAAAATACAACTCGCCGCGTTCGCGGTTTATGGCACCAACTTTTACATTGGTTATTTTTTGATGCGTTTTAGCATCCTCAATAATTACCCGTTTATTTTCGGGCTCGTTATCCCTCCTTCGCCAGTCAATAATGGCTTTGGCCACTTTGCCGGTGCCATTAAAAGTTAGCACCACACGGTGGTTTCCTAAAGAATCGGGCAGCCAGCAGCCTTCGCAATTGGTATACGGTATTGTTTGTGCCGAAGCAGCAAAACCGGCTAACAGGAAGGTAATGGCAAAAAATTGTTTTTTCATGGTATAAATTTAATCAGTACTTCTGTATTGTGAGGTAATTGTTTACCTGCGTATTTTAAAATTGAATTTTGTTATTCTGAACATAGTTAAACATCTGCCTCCTATGTTTCTTCGCCCCGGTAAGCTCTGTTAAGAGATAATTCGTACCCACCTGTTTTTTGTCATTCTGAGGCACGAAGAATCTATTATCCACCATGCTTCTTCGCCCTGTATAGTAGGCGAATAGATCCTTCGTACCTCAGGATGACAAACTTAAATAATGTCTCTCCCCTTCCGAGTCACGGATTTTACTCCTCAGCATAACAAGTTGTAGATCCCAGACTTACGAAATTTTAAAAACTTCGTAAGTCTTTCGCCGGATTGCGATTCCCCCCTTCACAGTCCCCGGTTTCTGCCACACAGCATAACGTATCAAACGCGGACCTATAACCGGCTCTGTATCCCGGCGAAGACTCACCCCGACCAGGCTACGCTGGTCGACCCTCTCTCCGACTTCGTCGCATAGAGGGTAAAAGCCAATTTAAAATCTTCAACCCCCTCTTTCCAACGAAGTTGAAGAGAGGGATGTCGGGCGTAGCCTCGACAGGGTGAGTCTTAACCTTGGTTAGTTTACGTCATCCCCTCTTTCTAAGCCCACATATTTTACAACTCGCAACCTATCTAAATAGCCGGCGTTATCCCCTTGCCTTCCCAGTAATCAATAATTGGCTTGTATGGGCCAAATTTATGTTGTTGTTCAGAAAAAGGATCTTTAAACGGCCCTTTATCGTAATCTATAGCTTTTTCTTCAAAATGCGGATAATCAACTTCCTTGCTGGTTTTTGCAATGGGGCGCTGGTGTATTTTATCGTCGTTAATAAAGGCTGCAATGTCCAGGGCATCGGCATCAGTTAAAAATGGCTGTCCGGGCGTGGTTTTATCATATGGCATATTACCCTTTAACCATTGCGCCAGTTTAACAACCCGGTGCATGCTGGAGCCGGGGCGGTAAGCCAGCAAACCCCATACCGGCGGATACTCATAAGCTACATTACTGGCCAGCATTTTACCTTCGCCGTTTTGGGCATGGCAACGCTCGCAATGTTGCATATACAGTTTTTCGCCACGTGCCGATGATGCCGCCACATCGGGCAGCTGTACAGTCATATTTTTTAGTCCTTTGGTATTTGGGGCAACGTTGGATGAATCGCTCAGGAACTTTAAATAGGCCATTATTGATATCATCTCTTTACCATCCAAAGGCAGGGGCCTGCCCAGGTTGGGGCGCATTACGCAATTATTAATCCGCTCGGCCAATGATAGTATCCGGCCTTCCCTTGCGCGGTATTGCGGATAATCGCGAAATGCACGTACCAAATTAAAAGCATAAGGCCTTGTGCCCGCATCGCGGTGGCAGTTGGTGCAATTCATTTTGTTGCCGGTATAGTGGCCGTTTACACCATCGGGACCAATATAATAAGCGGTATGCAGCAGCAGTTGCCTGCCATATTTTACCGCCTCGCCATATTTGCCAGCCGGAATTTTCAAGGTATCTACGGTAACCAGGCTATCGGCACCCAAAGAATCGGGCGTACCAGTTTTGCTGCCATTTCCCTTGCACGATGATAGTAGTTGCACCATGTTTATCAGCACAAAAACCACCACCAGAACGGCTATATATTGGGATCTCTTTTTCATTTTAATTGATCGATGGTTTTAAGTAAGGATCAAGCTGTTTAAACCCGATAAAGCCGGCACGGTAGGTTGGTACCGATGTTTCCATCGTCCACTGTAAAACGCCTTTGTTGTTAACCAGCACAACGATGTGCCTTTTAGAACAGCATACCAGCGTTGTTGTATCGTTAATCATGTACGCGCTGCCCATCCGCCCGTTAAAAATCTGTTTAGGTAGCTGAAAATGGGTTGCAATTTTCGAGCTCTTATGTTGCTCGTCAATCTTCATCGCAAACACGCCCGACTGGTGTTTCTCTACCCCGTTATCAAAAAACATCAATTCGCCTTTGGCATTAACGTGGGCTGCGTGGGCCTGCGTAAAATTACATTCGGCAGGCATGGCAATGTCTCCGCCTTTGCCAAATTTATAGATCACTTTCCCGGTTTTGGCATCTATCTTCCAAATCTGTCCGTTGTTGTAAAACGACATCAGGTAATTGCCATCAGTATCATAATTAAGGCTGTTGGCATGCATCCAGTCTTTTTTTGTTTTGAGCAGCTTTTTATCTTTCAATGGGTCCATCACATCAAACACGCTCCATTTATAAACCTGCCTGCCTTTGATGTCCATTACCAAAATGCCGTCACCATTTACGGTATCTTTTTTTAGTCCACCTATAGAAGTTAGGTCCATTATTTTTTGATCTACAACAATGGTAACCAACTGGCCTTTATCGTTCTTTAATATTTCGTGATGAATGGTTTGCTTAAAATCGCCCTGACCTTTGGTAAGATGTAATAGGGTATCGCCAAGCAGGTTAATCTCCAATATTTCGCTGCCGTAGCTGGTAGGCTCGTCATTACGGCCCAAAATTGAGAGGAGGGTATTATCTTTTGTAAAATTAATCACCTTAAAGCCCAGCCTGTCTATCATATGATACCACCTGATGTGCCCTTTATAATCAACCAGGTAGGCAACGCCCGGGGCATACCTTTTATTGATAAGCATTAAGCCGTCTTTAAATTCGGCCGGCAAAATGGTTTTATCCGCTGTTTTGGCATTAAACTGGTCCTGCAAAAACATTGGCAGCTCGTGCGATTTAAAGGTGTAGACCTTGCTTACCGTTTTTTTACCATTGGCTGCAACTACAATATCATAAGAATAGGCTGTATTGGGCGTAATGTTACATAACACAAATGAATGAGTATCGGCATTTTTTGATACCACCGATGTATATTTTTTACCCGCGCTGCTATCAGCCCAATATTCTGCATAAACATCGGCTTTACCGGTGGTGGTAACATCTATCCCAATTTTAAGATCGTTGTTTTTGTACAATCCCAAATGAATCTCCTTAACCAACACCGGCCCGCCACAGCCGGTTAATACCGTTGCAATAAGCATCGTTACAAAATAACTAAGGCAATATCTCATCTTTATCAACTATTTAAAATCACCAACTATAAACTAAATAACATAAAAAACGACCTTTTTTTGTCATTCTGAACGTAGTGAAGAATCTATTATCCGCCATGCCTATTCGCCCTGTAAACTCTGTGAATAGATGCTTCGTACCTACCCATGACATGTCAAAAAACGCTTGTCATTCTGAGGTACGAAGAATCTATTATCTACCATGCTTCTTCGCCCGGTATAGTAGGCGAATAGATCCTTCGTACCTCAGGATGACAAACCTAAATAATGTCATTTCCCCTTCACAGTCCCCGGATTTTAACTCTCAGGATGACAAACATTTTAACGTCATTCCCTGCTTCAGAATTTCGCGAAATTTCACAGAGGCAATAACGCTGTTGTATGTTACATCCAATTGCTCCCTCATTCCCCTAAAATAGCGATGGGTATACACCCATCGCTAAAAACACTCCAATCAATCAACAAAATGTTATTGCTGCCTGCCTGCGTTGCTTAAATTAGAGTTAATTTGCGTTTGGGCAAGCGGATACGGAAAATACTGATCGCGCGGTAACTGCACCGTTGGCGTTTGGCCTGTACGGGTAAGATACGCGTTAACAATAATATCATATTTTCCGGCTCTCATTAAATCGGCTCTTCTTTTTCCTTCATAATATAACTCCCATCCGCGCTCCTGTAAAATGGCATCACGGAAGGTTGACTGTGTAAGATTTGTTTGTACCAGCTGATTTGCGTGCGACCGGGCTTTAACCTGGTTTACCAAAGCTACGCTTTCGGCATTGGGGCCGTTAAGCTCATTTAGTGCCTCGGCCCTGCTCAGCAATACATCGGCGTAGCGTAAAATATCAACACTATGGCCATCATAGTAAGTATTTGCGCCGTTAGGATCGGCATATTTCATGGTAGCAACATCGGGCATGTATAAAACACCGGCCGGGGCAGTAGCACCTAAGCTTGGCGCCTCTTTGTGCGTTAAACCATCAACTCCCTGATACTCGGTAAAAAACATTTTTTTACGGTCATCTTCGTTGCCATAGCTGTTATAAAAATCCCAGGTTACGGCGTAGTACTGCCACCTGTCTGTTAATACGGGGTGACTAAGCGGACCAAAGTGATTTAATAGCTCGGTACCGTTTACGTTTGGATCGCTTAATACCGAAAAGATATTCTCGGAACACCAGGTATTGGTTTCTTTAAACAAACCTGCATAACTAGGATATAGCTGGTAAACATTAAGATCGATAACCTGTTTGCTCATATCGGCCGATTTTTGCCATTGTTTTTCGCGCAGATAAAGCTTAGCCAGCAAAGTCATGGCTGCCCCTTTAGTGGCGCGGCCAACATCATTAGTTGAGTAAACGGTACTTTTAGTATAATCAATAGGTAATGTGCTGATAGAGTTTTGCAGATCAGAAATTAAAAGTGCATCTACATCAGCAACCGGGCTTGGTGCCGTTTGCGCTTTATAATTGGGGTTTGCTATATCTTTTTCGGTATTTAAAATTACCGGGCCCCAGGCATCGGTAAGATCCATATAGGCTACAGCCCGTAAAAACTTCATCTCGGCCAAAAACTGATTTTTCAGATCGGCCGAAATAGTTGTCATGGCCGAAATATTGTAGATGGCATTATTGGCATTAGCAATTAATTTATATATCTGCCTGTAATCTTCGGCAATTAAACCGTTTGCAGAGCTCCATTGAACCAATGAAAGCTGTCCAGGGTCGCCGGCATAGCTGCAATGGCCAACATCCGTAGTAAGATCTGTAAGAGCAAAGTGCCTAACTGTCCAATAATCATAGTTATCGCCAACAGAAGGGCCTTTTAAACGCGCATAAACCGCGTTAACCGCTGCCACAGCATCAGATTTA
Organism: Mucilaginibacter cryoferens; assembly: GCF_014205845.1. Lineage (GTDB taxonomy): Bacteria > Bacteroidota > Bacteroidia > Sphingobacteriales > Sphingobacteriaceae > Mucilaginibacter. Next base: position 154,275 of record NZ_JACHCR010000006.1, on the reverse strand, counting down.
GTTAAAAAAGCGTTCTGGCTGGTTAGGCTGCTATATATCTTGGGCTCGAGGCTGGTTCTATTACAGGAAAACTGTAATGCAATTGCAGCTATGAGGGGTATAATACTATATTTTTTCATTTGAGTTATCTTTATTATGTTGATCCTTAAAATGGATATTATCAATTAATGGATAGAAACTTTAATACCTACTGTTACCGTTTTAAATGCCGGGAAGGAGTTAAAATCCAACCCCCCGCCAAGGTTATTGGTTGAACCACCAACTCCCGCAACCGGGTGGGCGTTCACTTCCGGGTCGGTACCTTTATATCCAGTTATAGTAAGCAGGTTTTGTGCTTCTCCATAAATTCTGATACCCTGTATAATTCTCATGTGCTGAAACATTGATGATGGGAAGTTATAGGCTAGTGAAAGGGATTTTAAACGCACGTACGATGCATTTTCAACAAAGCGTGAGTTTACATAGCTACCATATGTGCTCAGATAATAACCTTCACGCGGGATAGACGTATTTTCGTTTTTTCCGGCCACAAACCTGTTTAAGGCATCGGCACCAGTGGTTGATTCCAGTACCATTCTGTTCATATCGTACAGGTAATAATCAAATGCGCCCTGGAAAAATATACCCAGATCAAAACCTTTGTAATGGAAATCGTTACCAAAACCAGCCATATAGTGCGGGTTTGAGTTTCCTAAATAGGTACGGTCGGCAGGTGTAATTACGCCGTCGCCATCTACATCTTTATATTTCGGGTCGCCTGGTTTTGAATTTGGCTGCGGCGCGTATTTTTCGCCGGTTTTTATTACGCCATCATAAACATAACCGTAAAGTTCGCCCAACTCAATGCCTGGTACAACACGTGTAAACTCCTGACCAGATACCGTTCCGCTTGGGTTAGCTGTATTGGAACTGATCACGCTAACACCCGGACCTAAATTCAAGGTTTTTTGTTTGTTGAAAGCAAAAGTAACTGAAGTATTCCAGGTGAAAGCCTGGCTGTGTACGTTGACTGTGTTTACAGACAGTTCGACTCCTTTGTTTTGAATAGCACCGCCATTTACATATTGACTAGTAGCCCCCCATTGCGGCCCGATTGGGATCTGGACCAACAAATCGGTAGTTTTTTTACTGTAATAATCGATAGTAGCGTTAATGCGGCCATTGGCAAAACCCATATCCAAACCGGCATCCAACTGCGCTGTACTCTCCCATTTAAGGTTTGGATTGGCCAAAATTCGGGGTTCGATACCTGGCTGTAATTGTCCGCTGGTGTTAAGCACAGTGTTATATGGACCAAAGGTGGCTAGGTATAAATTAGCGGGGATACGGTCGTTACCGGTAAGACCATAGCTAACCCTAAGCTTTAGGTTAGAGAATGTGTTGAGGTCTTTAATAAAATCCTCATCTGTAAACCGGTAAGCTACCGCGCCTGATGGGAAGTAACCTGTACGTTTATTGGGGCCGAAGTTTGAAGATCTGTCGTCCCTTAAAGAAAACGAAGCAAGTAACTTATCTTTATAAGAATAGTTAACCCTCGCGAAGTAAGAGGTTAAAAGAGTTTCTGATTTACTGCTGCCATAACCATTACTTAATGAACCGGCACTTAGGTTGTAAAATAAAAAGGCATCCGTAGAAAAACCCTTTGCGCCCGCATTCAGCGCGTCGAGAACATCCTTTTGGTTTGATGTACCTAATAAAAAGGTAAAGTCGTTATCTTTAAGGGTGTATTTATAAGTGAAGTAGTTTTCAACCAACCATCTGAATGTTGATGAATTTTGCTCGCTTGCTACACCTCCTTGTTTTGCACCGGCAATAGTAGTTGTAGGCAGGTACTGACCGGCAGTTGTCTGGCTATACTCGCTACCAGCGCCAAGGTGATAAGTTAAACCCTTAATTATTTTATAATCTAAAGCAACATTAGCGTTGATGAGTTTATTTGAACTGGTATTGGTAGGCTCCAACAAACCGGCTAATGCATTGCTTTTTGTGCCTTGTACCACGTAATAGTTATAAGTACCATCGGCATTATAAACCGGAACGTTTGGTGGTGCGGTTAACAAGCTGAACAATGGCGCGGTAATATCACCTGTGTACGATTGCAGACTTGATGTTGAACTTGCCCCATAAAAGTTGCCGCTCAGTTTCAGGTTATCGTTCATGTTTTTTTCGGTACCTATTCTGGCAGTATATCTTTCAAAACCGGTATGCTCTAATACACCTAATTGTTTAATGTAGTTACCAGATGCATATATCTTTGAATTTTGATCACCAGAGCTAATGCTCACACTACGATTTTGAACTGTGGCATTTTGCGTAGCCAGCTTTAACCAGTTGGTATTGGCCACCTGGAAACTTGTAGGGTATGGTTGTGGTCTTGCATCCTCTAAAGCGGTAGCATTCTGAATATCGGTGTACTGCTGCCCGGTTAACAAGCTAGGTTTGTAGGTTAAATACTGTGTACCGCCAGAAATATCGGCATCAAGGGATACTTTGCCGTTTTTACCTTTCTTGGTAGTGATTAAAACTACACCGTTGCCGCCACGTGCGCCATAAATAGCCGTTGCCGATGCATCTTTTAATACTTGTATATCCTCAATATCATTAGGATTTACCTGGTTGCCATTATCGCTGATGAAACCATCAATTACGTACAGTGGTGCAGTTGAAGTATTGATAGAGTTGCCGCCACGTACCGTAATGTTGATACCCGAGCCTGGTGCAAAGCTCGATTGCTGTACTTGCACCCCGGCAGCTTTACCCTGAATAGCTTGCCCTATGTTGGTAGTGGTACCACCTAAAGTAAGATCGTCACTTTTAATAGAGCTTACAGAACCGGTTAGGTCGCCTTTTTTTACCGAGCCGTAGCCTACTACTACAACCTCGTTTAGTTTATTGAGGTCTTCCTGTAAAACTACAGCTACTTCGCCGGCACCTGTCGAAACTTCCTGGCTTTTGTATCCTATATAGGATACTACCAAAACATTTGATTTCCCTTTAAGGGTTAGCTTAAATTTCCCGGTTACATCTGTTGTGGTGGTGTTTCTGATGCCTTTTTCGGTAACTGTTGCGCCTATAATGGGGCCATCTTTGTCTTTTACAGTACCGGTTACTACTGTTTGTGCACTGGCCAGGGTTGGCAGCAAAAACAGGCAACAGCAAATGATTTTAAAAAGGGTACTGCAAAGTACCTTTTTTAAAGAAGGGTTTTCTGCGGAACCCGGGTCAAGGTGTGTGTAAATTTTAATCATACATTTTAGGTGCTGGTATTAATTAATTAATTAATTTATTGTTACGAAATGGTTATTTGTTTGCTTTTTTTTGAATATTGGAAATTAGAGATATAGGCTTAAAAATGCGCACGCAAACACAGCGCAAACGTTTGTTTAACCCCGGCATTAATTACGCAAACGTTTGATAAATAACAATTTGCATACATTTAATTACACCAGCAGCGCAACTACACCTAAGTTTGGCAAAGTTTTAGGAGAGATTATTTGAGGTAATTGACCATAAATTCCCAGTTTTGGGTAATTCGCGGAATTTTTTGATTTTGAGGGAGTTGGAAGGAGAGCATACAAAGCGAAGAGCGGGCGGCACTCAAAAAAAATGTCATTGCCCCATTTCTGCAGCAATGACATTTAACTTTTGGAGTATTGTTTAGCTTCTTACTTAAAATCCGCTATCATCCAGTGCAAACGTGCTTTTCCTGTCTTTCCATTTTCCTTTGGTAAAATCAGGAAACTCTACGCTGGCGTTGCCTTGTTTTAATGATTTGGTTGATAATGGGGTAATAACGCTCATGGTTACCGAATCGTAAACATCTATAGGTGTTTGACGCTTGTTTTTTACCGATTCGATAAAGGCGTTAAATACAAACCAGTCCATACCGCCGTGGCCTGCGCCCTGGGCAAGTTTATCGTATTTTTTCCATAGCGGGTGGTCGTATTTCTCAAACCAAACTTTGGCCGGTTCCCATGAATCATCTTCTTTTGATTTATGGTCGATATATACGCTTTGGTTTACATCCATCCATAATCCTTTGGTACCCTGCACCCTAAAACCTAAAGAATATGGGCGTGGCAAATGGGTATCGTGGCTCAGCATTACGGTTTCGCCATTGGCGCAATTGATCATGGTGGTGGTTACATCGCCGTTTTTGTAGTTAATTTTTGCATTAGGATGCCCTGGCGATAACTCCTCTATATAAGCACCCAAACCACGCGCTTTTGAGCTAAAAGATACCAGGTTAGTAAAGCGGTTACCTGCATTAATGTTGGCATAATGCATACATGGACCTGCGCCATGGGTTGGGTAAATATCGCCATCCACATCTATATTAAATTGTGTACGCCATTGGGCCTCGCTTAACGCTTTCGGGCCATACTCTACACCTGTATTACCATAACCACCTTTACCATCGTTAAACAATACCCCTCTTAAATTATGCTGATATCCACCCTCAAGATGAACTATCTCGCCAAAAAGATCCTGCCTGGCCATGTTAAGCGCGGCCATTACATCGCGGCGATAACAAACGTTTTCGAGGGTCATGTAAGGCATGCCTGTTTTTTCGGAAGTATGTACAATATCCCAATGATCCTCTACCGTAAGACCTGCAATTACCTCGCAACCTACGTATTTACCAGCTTTCATGGCATCAATAGCCTGCGAATGGTGAAACTGCCATGGCGTAGCTATAATAACCGCGTCGATATCTTTATGATCTAAAAGCTTCTTGTAGGCATCCAGTCCACCGGTGTATTCTTTTACCGGGGCATGGCCTTTTTTGGCAATGTATTCGCGGCAAATTTTCAGCGAATGTTCCTGCGTATCGCAAATAGCTACAATTTCTACGTCATCGCGCAGCAAACCTTCAGAAATATGGCTCATGCCACGGGCGCCCACGCCTATATAGCCTAACCGTACTTTAGTTGCTGCTGTTGATGCAAACAGGCTACCCGTTGGTAATATGGTTAAACCTGCTGCGGCAATGGCGCTGCTTTTAATAAACTCTCTTCTTTCCATTGTATAAAGTATAATTGATATTTTTATTTAACTGGTAATTTGCTGATATCGATAACCGGCTTTGCGCCAACTGGCTGCCGGGTTAGCGGCGCTTTCAACTTCATATAGTCGCTAAAAAAGCCACCGTTTTGCAGGTAAAATTTGTTCCCCTCTGTTCCGCCGGCATAATCTTTTCTAAAGTTTGCGTTGGCAGTTGCGTCGCCGGTATAAATGGCCTGGGTTATCTCTTCCCAATTATTGCCGCTATCGGCAATCCACTGGTTGGTAAACAGTGCTTTGCGTACTTTGTCGCCATTATCGGGTTCAAAATTCTCTACAAATGAGTATAAATGGGTTAAATAGGTAGCTTTTTGAGGGCGATTAAAGCTAGCCACCAAAAGCCATTTACCGGCAGCTACATCTTTAAAATATGCTGTAAAAACAGTTGTTTTTTTAACCGAATCGGGTTCGGCGCTTAGTAAAAAGGCATAAGCTTTGCCGGCTACCCAAGGGAAGTGCATATAGCTTTGCCCGCCCGAGCCTTCGTTACCAAACTCGCCCGAGTGTACGCCTTCGCCTTTTTTAAGCATTTTAATGCGCATACTATCGGGGATACTTTTAGGATCTTCGGTATTAAACGGGCTCCATACAGAAAACAGTACCCGGCGCTCTGTTGGCGAATTTACCTGCATGCCAAAGTAGCCCTCGCCAAAGCCATCGGCCATAAAGTAAGAACCCACAACATCCAATCCTTTTGGAACAATAATCTCGTTATAAAACCATTTTACGTTTGTTTTTTTATCCGCAGGTATCGTAAAATTAAGATGCACGGAAGGCCCCCTTCTGCCAAAATGAAACGAGCTGCCTTGTTTAACGTACGCCAGGTCGGCATCTGCTTGTTCAGATTGAATAATAAGGTCGCTCACATCGGCGTAAGCGGCACCTGTTTTACTGATACCAGTAAGATCTACTTTAACATAGCCGGCTTTGGTAATATGTATTTTACCAATAGCCACCGTATCGAACGCGGTATTGTTTATTTTTTTGGTAATGCTGTTATCACCCGCTGTTACCTTAATAGTACTTTGCCCCTGTGGCACCCGCAACCTTAACGATAGTTGCAGATCCTGTATCACCGAAACCCGGAAATAAATACTGGTAACCGCCTTTGGATTGCTCCAGTTAATTAAACCGTTATCGGTTATGGTATCGGGCAGGTTTACCCATGCGTTGCCCCCAAGCGGAATAATATGGCGCAATTTGGGCGCACCGGTAGCAACACCTTGTGCAAGGGTAACATTACAGGTAATGCCAAGCAGCAGAACTGAAAGATAAATAAAACGTGTTTTTTTCATGGTTAATTATAACAGTGTTTGGTTTTATAAAAGTACTCGCATTCACTGTTTTAGTGAACAATAAAGCGCCTTAATTCAGCGCAAACGTTTGAAAACTGGCTATAATTATCCTTTAACTGGCCGCTATTATAAATTCAAATATGGTTTGGCTGGTAAAAATTTCGCCCGGTTTTAACACGGTAGATGGAAAATGTGCGCGGTTGGGCGCATCCGGATAGTGCTGTGTTTCAAGGCAAAAGCCACTCCGGTGCATATAGCTTGCTCCATTTTTCCCCGGCGAATTATCTTCAATAAAATTACCTGTATATAAATGTACAGCAGGTTCGGTGGTATAAACGTTAAGCACCCTGCCGCTTTTGGGATCTTTAACACTGCCGGCCATCAGCACCTGGGCAGAATCTGTTTCTTTTATCACCCATGAATGATCGTACCCGGCGCTTAACACAAGCTGCTCATTATCGTGCCCTATTCTTTCGCCAATGGCTGTAGCTTTTCTAAAGTCGAAAGGCGTGCCATCTACCGGTGTAACCGTACCATTGGGTACCTGCATCTGGTTTACGGGCAAATAGCTTTGCAAAGGCATCATCAGCTCATGATCTAAAATTGATGAGCCGGCAACTCCCGACAGGTTAAAATAAGCATGCTGGGTAAGGTTAACCAGCGTGGTTTTAGTGGTTTTAGCTTTAAAATCAACAACCAGCTGATTTTTATTATTTAAGGTGTAAGTAACCGTGGTTGCAAGTTCTCCGGGGAAACCTTCTTCCCCGTCGGGGCTTATATACTCCAATGTTACCCCTGTTTTATCTTTTTGCGCAAAATGCTTTGCCTGCCATACTTTTTTGTTGAAGCCAACAGCACCGCCATGGTGATGAAAGCCCCCCGGTTTTACGGTTAATTGATGTTGTTCGCCATCAAGTGTTACCAGGCCGCCTGCTATGCGATTGGCAAAGCGCCCTACAATGGCTCCGGTATAATAAGGATCGTTCACGTAGCCTTCCACATCATCATAACCCAAGGTAATATCGGCCACGTTCCCATCCTTATCAGGTACATTAATAGCCTGTATAGATGCGCCGTAATTGGTAATGGCAATGCTAATGCCGTTTTTATTTTGCAACTGGTAAAGTACTATATCCTTACTCTCGGCAATGCCCCAGTTTTTTACTGTTATTGTATTAACACTCATATTTTATTTTAGGTTGATAAATATTAAAAATTAATAAATTGATATGTGCTATGCCTTCTACGCTATTTTCCAATCGCCCCCTCCTCCAGGAGGAAATTAAAATCTTTTAAACCCGTGGTTATTTGCCAATATTAAAAGCTTTATCCTGTAGCTGTGATGAAATTAGATATTAAGTACCTGTATTTATATGCATTACAGGCCAAAACTACACGCAAACGTTTGCAAAGCGCCTTTGCAGCACGGTAATCTCGTAATAATCTCCTAACTTTAAATTATAAAACAGACCAATAGCCCAGCATAATGCAATCAAAGCCAACTACAATTAAAGAGATAGCGCAACTGCTTGGTATCTCGGTTTCTACAGTTTCAAGGGCTTTGCATGATCATCCCAGCATCGGGCTTACAACCCGTGCAAAAGTTAGAAAACTGGCCGATGAACTTAGCTACGAACCAAACCAAACCGCCATATTTTTGCAAAAGGGTAAAACCCATACCATAGGTGTAATTTTACCCGAGCTTTCGGAAGCGTTCTTCTCTTCGGCCATCAGCGCTATTGAAGATACCGCTTATAAAAAGAATTATACCGTGCTGCTGGCCCAATCACATGATGATGAGCAAAAAGAAAAAGAACTGGTAGAGAAAATGAAAAACCACCGGGTAGATGGCTTACTGGTATCGGTAGGTAAAAACACATCTTCATTCGCTCATTTCGAAAATCTGAAAAAATACAATATACCGGTAGTTTTTTTTGACAGGATACCGGCCATCCCCAATATTCACTATGTGGCCTGCAATATGGAAATTGGTACTATTGAAGCTGTAAGCTATTTGTTAAAAAAAGGGCACCGGGCCATTGGCATGATAAACGGACCACAAACCATGGTGGCCACCGGCGAACGCAAGGAAGGCTACATAAAGGCCATGATCAAGAACCGCTTAAAGTACGATCCTTCGCTCATCCTATCATGCGATTTAACCGAAGAAGGTACAAAAAAAGCGATGGATGAATTATTAGCCAATAAAAGGCGCCCTACCGCCGTTGTTACTTTTAACGATTATGTGGCACTGTTTGCTATTAAATACGCGCAAAAACTTAATATTAAAATAAACAAAGAGCTGGAGTTTGTGAGCTATGCTAATTTACCTTTGATAAATTATATGGAAAACATCCCGGCGGCATCTGTTGAACAATTCCCCTACCTGCAGGGGCAAAAAGCTACCGATATTTTGATGGACCTGTTGCACCACCAGCATAAAGGAAACAATGAGCAAAGCGCTTATTATAAGATCATCATTGAGTCGCAATTGGTAGAGAATAAAAAATAAACCCAACAAAAAAACACTCAAACGTTTGCGCACCGGTTTCACTCGCCGATTAAGTATGTTTGGTTAGTCAACAGAAAAAATATGTTTAATGATATACTAAAAAGCTTCGGAATAAACGCATCTGAAAATGATATCCAGGCTTTTGGCTCCGGTTTAATAAACCATACGTATAAGCTTAATGGTAATGGCAGGGCCTATATCCTTCAGCAAATTAATACTACCGTTTTTACAAACCCCGATAATATAGTTAATAACCTGGCTTTGGTAAAAGAATATCTGAGCCAAAACAATCCCGATTACCTTTTTGTAGCCCCCTTAAAAACAACCTCGGGCGACTTTATGGTACAATCTGCCGATGGCAAGTACTACCGTTTATTTCCGTTTATCAGTGGCTCGCATACGGTAAACTTTTTGCAGAACGAAAAAGAAGCTTACGAAGCCGCCATACAATTTGGCCGCTTTACCCACTTATTGAATGATTTTGATATTGATAAGCTTAAATATACCTTATCAGATTTCCATAACCTCAAATTACGGTTCGATCAGTTTAAAGCTGCTTCACAAAATGCCGAGCCAGGTAAACTGGAACAGGCTTCTGCAGAAATAAAAGAAGTGTATAATCATTTTCAGATTTTGCAAACCTATAACCAGGTGGTAGCCAATAACGAGATCCCGCTGCGGACAATACACCACGATACCAAGATCAACAATGTGTTGTTTGATGATAACCAAACCGCGCTTTGCCTGGTAGATTTGGATACGGTAATGCCGGGCTATTATTTAAGTGATGTGGGCGATATGATGCGTACCTACCTATCACCAGCCAACGAAGAAGAAACCGACCTGGATAAGATTCATATACGTGAAAGCTTTTTTAGGGCGATATACAAAGGCTATATGTCTGAAATGGGCGGCATACTTACCGAGACCGAAAAACAACTTTTCATTTTTTCGGGCAGGCTGATGATATACATGCAGGGCCTGCGCTTTTTAACCGATTTTTTAAATAACGATGTTTATTACGGCGCGCAGTATCCCGGCCACAACCTAACCAGGGCAAAAAACCAGTTGAGGCTGCTTACCCAATATGTAAACGCCGAGCCAGCATTTAAATTACTGATAGCCGGCGTAAATCAGGAGCTATTAGCAGATGCTAATCAAAAATAGCCGTTCGGTTACTTCCCTGTAGAAATAACGCCTTAAAATGCATACTTGTAAGTAACTGAGTACAAGTATGCATTTTTCATATACAACACGAACGAAGCAATCCTTGATTTGCAGAGTAGCTGCGCAAAATTTTTTAAATAAAGAAGTTGTCATTCGATACGAGGTACGAGTGAGAACTCTTAGACGCCTTGCATGGTCGAGCGTCCGCTTTTAGAAGATTTTTCGCTACGCTCAAGAGATAGTTTCTCCTCACCTCCGGCACGCAATCCCCCACGGGTTCGTTCGATTTGACAACGGTTTAGAACCTCAGGGTCCTCTCCGAGAGACCCTGAGGGGACAGAATACTTGTTGTACAGTAGGGTGCAAAAGATTTCTCCTCTCCCTTTTGTCCCCGCGGGGTCTCTCAAAGAGGACCCAGCGGTTGCACAATGTAAGTCGTAACCCCAAAGCGGCGTTTTATGCGAGACAGACCGTAGAACCCTCAGGGTCCTCTCCGAGAGACCCTGAGGGGGCAGAAACTTTTTTGCTTTTTAAACAGCTTCTTAAACCTGCTACGGCCATAAGCTGTTGCCCAATTTATCGCCCCCTATCTCTATTAGCATAATTATCGCATTATTACATAGGGCTTCCATTTCTACTTCATGCATATCCCACAAAACCAGTGCATCCCGGGCATGTAGCAACCTGTTCTGCACCTCAAATTCGCCATCTATTACAAAAGCAAACAGGTGATTTTCACTATCTGAAACCTGGAGAACGGCATCTGCGCGGCCATCAAACATGCCTATGTAACCGGTGGCATTCGGCAACCCAAAGAAATTGATAAGTTGATTTTTATCCTTAAACAGATCAAAGTGAGATACCTGATGACCAGTTGAATCGGTTTTAATCCATAACTGCAAAAAGTTAACCAGCTCTTCGTCGTAAGTATTATTGAGCTGAAACATGGACCCCGCGGGCATATCTAACAGCTGTATATGGCCAGGTTCGGTCATGGTTATGTTGCCCAAATCGTCCATGCATTCTATAGCCCCAACTACCGGGATAAGTATTATTGATGAATGCTCGTCTACACTCATGCTGATACTTTTGCCACCAGCCAGGGTGTCATCATTTAAAACATATAAGTCGCCAACGGGCTGCTTGTGTACGTGCTGATAATTTCCAAAATTGAACGTATTGTAGCTGCGGTACCAGTCTAGCTGATTTAGTCCGCGCTCATCTGCCAAAAACATTTTCCCTTTAGATTGCTGTATCATGTGCCTTGCTCCTGCTTTAAACGGTGAATACTTAAATAAGGCTGCATGGCAAACATTTCTGTAAAAATGCCATCATCCCCAATCGACCCGGCTCTCACAACTTCTGCAAGCAACAAATTATCGATGGTTTCAATCCAGGTAATGGGTTCACTAACAAACTCTATTGCAATACGATGTTTGGATTTGTCCCGGATATCTGAATCGATGATCTCGAACCTGTAGTTTTTAAACGGCAAAAAAAGCTTGCCCAGGTTGTTCAGTATATCCGGAACTACTCCATTCAATTGTTTCAGGTAATTATTCACAGACGCGCTTACCAAAAAGTGCAGTTTATCTGCATTGTGTACATTGTGTTTCAGCTCGGCAAAAGTAAAATACTTCTTATCCGGGTTGTAGTTTTGAGCCTGTATCTGGTATTCCTGGTAGGTAGCGTCAAAAACATACTTTTCCCATACATTTTCTTTAGTAGCGTCTATCACTTTACGGTACAACAAGCGAATAATTCCTTTAGACATAGTTATATGATTATGCTGCAACGCCAATGCCGATGGTTAACACATACCCGGCAGAAACACTCCCGGTAACGGTAGACAATTCATTGGCCAGCGAATCGCTGAATACCATATCGGCCGTATTAGCGGTATCCTGTACACCGCGTGCCTTATAGTCTGCTGCGGTAGTATAAACCGTATTGCAAACATCTGTAGGGAAAGCAACTTGTGTAATAAGTAAAGAGGTGCCGGCTGCATTGTACACATGCACATGAATATGCGGAGCCCTTGGAGAATACCAGCCCGGAAAAATGCTGGTAAACGTAACCAGCCCGGCCGAATCTGTAACCTGCCTCCCCCTTAAAAAATGTGAAGAGGTATAATTAACAGTGGCGTAGCCACCTCCGGGTGTATCGGTGTATTCTGAATAATAGCCCAGCGCGGTACAATGCCAGATATCTACCAATGCACCTGTTAATGCCGCGCAACTGTTATTGGTATTGGTAAAGGTGAGCTTAATGGTTAAAGGCACGCCAGATTGGCCATCTACAATATTGCTTCTCACATAGCCCGACGGTGTAATAGTGGGATATGGCCCGGCTGTTTCAGACGAAGTAGCCGTACAGGAACCACTTGATGAACTGCTGCCTGTGGTTGTAGTTGTGCTGGTAGTTGTTGTGGTGCTTTCCTTTTTGCAGGAGTTGGCAAAGGGGGCTATTGCTGCAAAGCCTAGTGCAGCTAGTCCGCTGGTTAAAAATGTTTTTCTTTCCATGATTCGGTTAATACTTTTGTTGTGATTGTTATTTAAAAGTATACCGCCTCACTTAATAAGCCGCAATTGTATCGACTAACTAACGATTTGTGCCGATAAGAGATAATAATGACCGTTATGCAGGCTCGCAATACCTAATGCCCGAGATACAATTAGGCGTCTCCGCTATTTTTCCCCTCTCGAGAGGGGCGGGATGGGGAGAGCGGTAGCAGGGGTGTCTTTTTCCGCGCTTTATTGCACGTGCAGAAACACACCCCTCCGCCCCTCTCGAGAGGGGAATCGCACATTCCCACCGCTTTCTTAAAGGTGGAGCCTGTAAACTCCCGCGAGGTTAGCCTTAACTATTTATTACCCGATAGCCGATTGAATAAACCTGTTACTTTGATGTTCCTTAACTCGTTTTCGGCTGCTATTGCCGAAGGATTTAAAAAATCACTATTGAGTTGAGTAAACCTATTATCGAGTTTTTTTGATTCGGTTAATAATTGTTTTAAACGACCAATAACGGCAGGCTTTTGCGCGGCGTTAAACGAGGAATCATTCACTTCTTTTTCTATCTGCTGATAAGTAAGGTAATACACCCTGATATCGGCCATCAGCTTAAAATGCTCAAACTCTGGCAAGTTTTTTACGGGTTTTAGCGCGTACAATTTTCTACGGGCAATAATGCAGCTATCTAACAGCTGCGCAACAGACATGGGCAACGGCGATTTTACCTCTCCCTGCTGAACATCGTATGGGGCTGCTTTAAGCGCCTCCCAAAATGTTGTTGCCCCTGTTTTATCAAGGCTAAATCTATCGTGCCCGTATTTGTAAACAAACGCGGTGATATTTAAAGGCTGGTTTATTTTAAGAGCCTCGAAATAAGCCGCCGTTAAAATATTGAACCCCGATAAGGGGTATACGTGCCTGATGGCATATAACTCTGCAACATCGGCTTCGGATTCATATACGGACGAATATTGCCCCGAGGTTGACCACGAGGTCATGATCATTCCTTTGTAGCCTAATTTGGCAGCTGCCGGGATAAAATCGCGGATGTTTTTAAAATGCTTTTCCCATTGGGTAAGGTTATAATTATCCGGACTGGAGCGCAGCGCAGGCGAACCCCAAACCTCAAAGCCGCTTTCCATTAGTTTTTGATGATTGCCAAAATAGCTCAGATCCCAGCCGTAATTCCAATCAACAAAAACAGTTTCTTTGGGTAACGATTTAATAGCCTCGGGGTATTTTAAAGCAATATCTGCCCAAAGTACCGGGCGCTTACCCAGCTTAATCACAATATCGCACAGCATTTTAATATAATCGGTATACAATTTAGATTTGCCTTCCTGTTGGGCCTTTGCCTTGCACCGGGCATCGTGGCCCAACAAATAAGTTTCGTCGCCGCCTATGTGGATATATTTGGAGGTATGGGTAGCAGCCAGTTCGGTATACAGATCGGTAAACAAGGCCCTATCCCCATCAGTTTCTAAGGGACAAACCTGCGATACATCTTTCTGATCTTCGCGCAGGTTTTTATATCGCTGGTGCCGCAGAATGTACTCCACATGCCCAAAGCTTTGCTGTAGTGGTATTACATCTATCCCTAAACTATCGCAATACTTAATAAAGCTTTTTATTTGCAGCTTGCTGTAAGCATAACGGTTAGCAATTAATGGATGTTTCTCAAAAGGATATGTACCCTCCCACTCCATTACCAGCGTATTCATACCGTTCTGTTTTAGCTTAAGGGCGAATGCTTTGAGCGCCGGCATGGTCATTACCTGTATACGCAGATCGAGGTGAAAGCCCCGTACGGCAAACGGTGTGTTTGTTTGCTGCGCGATGGCAGTGTTTAAGCCTGTGAACAATAGTAAAACGGATAGAAGCTTTTTCATTGGTAATGTTTTTAGGAGTAGTGCAATATCATCTTTATCTTATGTTTCTCAAGTATGACGTGTTTAACGAGGACTTATAGTTAGCTCTGTATACTGGCGAATACTCACCCCGCCGGCGCTACGCGCGGCGACCCTCTCTCCAACTTCGTCGCATAGAGGGTAAGCCCCTTTTTCTTTTTTTTGCCCCTCTATGCAACGAAGTTGGAGAGAGGGGAAGACGGGCGAAGCCTCGTCAGGGGTGAGTCGTCGCCGACATGCATATGCGCCATTCCCCTCAGAATTTAGTACCTCATGCCTAAACCTCACCACCACTTTTATCATCAGCAAACAATACTGCATTAGGATGTCTCCTTAATATAGTTGAGGGGTACTTTTCGCTAATGCCGGCATTTAAGGTAAACTTAACAGCCTCTGCCTTATTTTCGCCCGGAACAATCACAAACACGTAAGGCGCGTTTACCAAAGCGGGGATGGTTAAAGTGAGGGCATGCGTAGGCACATCTTCTATGCGGGCAAAGCAGCCATCATTTACCTGCTGTATACGGCAGGCATTATCCAGGTCTACAATCTTAACCAGTACAGCATCACTAAAATTGGCTACGTGCGGATCATTAAATGCCAGGTGGGTGTTTTCGCCAATGCCCATACAAACTATATCTGTTGGGTATTGGTTTAGCAAACCAGCATAACGCAGGCACTCGTCCTCCGCATCGGCGGCGTTGCCATTTAAGTAATTTACGCTGTTAAATGTAGCATGGTGAAACAAATGCGCCCTCAAAAAATTACCGAACCCCTGCGGCGCATCTACGTCAAGCCCCAGGTATTCATCCATGTGAAAAGCATTTACACGGGTCCAATCTACATCTTGTTTAAGCAAGGCCTCTAAAAATTCAATTTGCGATGGCGCCGCAGCAAAAATGATGTTAACAAAGGCCTTTGCACTTAGCAATTGGTTTATTTTTTGAGCAACAGCCATAGCCGCCGCCAGCCCCATTAAATGCCGGCTACCCAAAACTTCAACTTTTAGCTTATCTACTATAAATTCTCTCATTTTTAACTTAACACTTTGTTTGCTTCATAAACCAACGTACCATTTACAATAGTTGCCCGGATGTTTACCTGGTTGTCAAATATCACCACATCGGCATCTTTTCCAACAGATAACGTTCCTTTACAATCAGCTACCCCCATAATGGTTGCCGGGTTTTTGGTCATCATATTTACAGCTTCGGTAAGTGGTACGTCAGCCATATTGATCATCGTACGCACCAGCCTGTCGCAGGTGGCCACGCTACCGGCAAATGAAGAGCGGTCTGGCAGTTTGGCCACCCCATCTTCTACTATCACTTTAAGGCCGGTATCTTTATTGCCCAGTACGCTTTCGCCCTCGGGCATACCCGCCGCCCGCATGGCATCGGTAATTAAGGCTATCCTATCGGGCCCTTTTATTTTATAAACCAGTTTTAACAGCGGCGCTGGCAGGTGAATGCCATCGGCAATTACTTCCACATCCATGCCATCTATCAAAAACGCAGCTTCGATAACACCCGCGTAACGGTATGCATTACGCCTGCTCACGCCCGACATGCCCGAATACAAATGTGTTGCCAGGGTGTAGCCGTTTGCAAATGCCTCCACAACTTCTTCATAAATGGCATCGGTATGGGCCAGGGCGGGTAAAATACCGTTAGCCTGCAAACACCTGGCAAATTTAATGGCGCCGGGTAACTCCGGCGCGGCGCTCCAACGCTTGATAACTTTGGAATAGGCTATGATCTCCTTATACTCGTCCTCATCGGGGTTACGGATGTAGCGCGGATCTTGCGCACCCCGCTGATTCATGGCGAAGTATGGTCCTTCCAGGTGCATACCCAAAAATTGAGCACCCCCGGTATTTTTAGCATCGGCAACGGTGTAAAGATCAAGCGTTTTTAGCAGGTCGGCTTTTTCGGCCGTGAGGGTGGTGGGTACCATGGCCGTGGTACCGTAACGGGCATGGGTACGGGCAATTTCTAAAAACGCGTCCTCACTCCCATCCATAAAATCGTGGCCGCCACCACCGTGTACATGAATATCTATAAAACCCGGTGAAACATATTGGCCTCCTGCATCAATAATTACAGCTTCGGCCGCATCTATATCGCGCCCGCTTATTGCCGCTATTTTTTTATTGCTGATAAGTAGCGAACCGCCGGTAATTATCCCCCCGGGAGTTATAATGCGGCCATTGATGATCTTTATTTGTTTGCTCATTTTGCTGATAGGCCTACAAGTTAAGCTGATTTGGCTTAACTTGTAGGTATCAACATTTAAAAGATAAATATTTTTTTAGTTAGGGTAATTATCGCCGCTATTTAAACCAGACCGTTTGCGTAAAAGCGCCATTGGCAGCCGCGTCCCAAATTTCTAACCGGGCCCATTTGCGGCCTTTAAGGTTGAGATTAACTGCAAAAGTTTGTGTGCCGAATGCCATAGTAGCATCCAGATTAATACGCTTACGATAAACCTGCCTGCCATCGCCAGAGATGATCTCGGCAAAATTAAGCGGGAATGTCCAGTTAGTTTTAAAGCTGATATTAGCCCTGCCACTTGCAGGCAAAGCAATGGTTTCGCCTGATGAATGACCGTTTACCTTAAAATCCGCTATCAATACCTCGCCGGTGGTAGAAAAAAATTTGCCTTGTTCAATTACATCCAATACCGGTTGCCAGCCATCTTTAAACTCCGGTTGCTTATCCAGTTTAAGATAGTTGATATTCATGTGCGCATACATCTCGTTTTCCGGTTCGATGCTGAACAGATCAGCCTCTGAGAGTACTTTTTTATGAAACCCCCAGTTGTTCATATCATCCATCAGATCGAGCACGCGCTTACCTAACCGTGGTTGCGAAAGGTCGGCCGGCATGGCTTTCCAGGCGGCGCCTAAAAACCTGTCAGACAGGTAAAAGCTTTCATTTTTATAAGCATCCGGATACCCGGTTGATCCTTTGGTACGGGCATGTGCCGTCCAGGCCAAGCCATGCTCGGCATTCAGCAGGGCCAGCATATCGGCTTTGTCGCCAATGTGGTAGATCTTGCCATGTTCAGCATCCATAGTTTCGAAAGGTGCACCGGGCTTACGTGCCATTATCCAATAAACCGGCTTGGGGAAAAACCCTAACCAATGGCCGCCAAAAAACTCGTTAGGCTCTTCGCCGGGCAACAACAAAAAGTTAGGTGAGGATAAACGGCTACATTGTTCAAATAAGGATTTCAACTCCAGCAGGCGCTGCTCGTCCGGTCCTTTAGGGTACGCGGTATAATGAAACTCGGCCAGGTGAACAATATTTATGCCCAGCCGCTTAAAAACTTTTACAAAGCTGGGGCTATCGGGTACCGGCTTACCTTTAAGCACCACACTCATAATAAACTCGTTATGAAAATGGCTCGCCATGGTTTTGTAGCCGGGCAGCGGTTTATAGCTATCGTTATGTGTAAACTGCTTTACATTGCCCAATAAAGTAGATGCATTACCTGTACTTAACAGGCAGAAGAAATTTAACCGCTGTTTTGTTCCCGGCGGGGCATTATACCAGGGCACATAACGTTTATCGCCATTAATTTCCTGCCTTATACCCAGGCCATAGCCGTTAAGTAGTTGACGATAGTTGGCACCATACCAAACAAACTTAAGGTTAAAGGCCTCATCCAACGGGTAAAAAAACTGGTGTGGTGCCGGAAAAACAGCAATGCTCCCCTTATCATTTGTACCAATGATGGTGCGGTATTTAACAGCGATGTTTTTAGCAGTATCCGGTTGGGCGATATTATCTGTTTGCCGGTTTTCATATACATCGCTATAGCTTACACTTTTTACCAGTTGCTGCTTGCCTACCAAACCGGCATCGTACAGTATAGCAGTAGAATCTTTTTGGGTAGAGACCACCGCGGCCACATTAAATAATGGTTGCCCATTGTAAAGGGTTATTTGCAGCTTGCCCTTAAAATTGGGCGCCTCTACCCCACCCAGGGTAATAACCGTTCTTGACCCCGAACTGTTGACATTGATATCCTTTTTATGAAAGGCTACTTTATAGGATTGATACGGCTTTAGCGGCACCTTATCAAAAAATATATTCCACCCGTTTTGGGAGATCAGGTCGCGCTTACCCTCGGTGAGGATAAACTGCGGATCGACGTTTTGGATGATGGTTTGGTATACTCCGTTTTTCCCGAGCCCGATGCTGCTGAACAATGGCTCGTCGTTTTTCAGATTCAATACCAGGCGTCCTTTATTACCGCCCCCCGCAGGCCAGGTTATGGTGAATCGGGGGCCGGCAATAACGGCATCTATCCCTGGTTTTGTGGTAAATTTTTTAGGGGGTACAACATTTTGGGCAAAACTCTCAAATACACCTATAAAACTTATCAATAAGTTGCATTTTATTATCAAATATTTGAGGTTTTTTATCATTTTTTTCCCAGTTATTCCCACTTAAGCAGCGTGTTAAAAATTCTACTTCCCTCTTCCGGTCAAACTTTTTATGAGGTCGGTTTCTTCAGTTTTATATGGCGTACCATCCTGGTGAAAAATATCATGAAACCATAATTTAGGTTCGCTGCCATCTGGCATTGGGGCATCCCAGGCGTAAATAGTATTGGTTTTGCCCGATACAAAACCCCAGTTGATGGCACCTACATTTTCCTTTTTCAACATAGGCAATACCGTAGCAAACGTACTGTTGCGCGGGCGGGCCATATACTCGGTACAAATAAGCGGCCTGCCGATAACTTTTAGCAACTGCACTGTTTTTAGATGCTCGCCAACCGGAGAATAATCATGGTAGGTTATAATATCAGAATTGGCAGCCTGAAATTTATTCAGATCTTCCAGGTTCCATGACCACAAACCGGCACTTATCGGCTGGCTTGGATTTACCTGCCTGCTCCATTTAAATACGTTTTTAAGCAATGGCAAGCTCTTATTTTCTTTGCCCGAGTTGCCTGGTTCGTTATATAAATCCCAGAGTAATATACGTTTATCGGCTGCAAAACGGGTTAACACATCTTTAACATACTTTTCTAACACCGGCGAATTGGCCATCTCTTCAGATGCCGGCTGCCCGGGGTCTTGCATCCAACCCGAGTTGTGGATACCCGGTTTTGGTTCGGGCTGTTTGCCCGCTTTAGGTGCCTTGTTCCAGCAATCGTCAAAAAACACAAACATGGTTTTAATACCGTGTTTACTGGATATGGCCAGGTATTGATCCATACGTTTCTTAAATCCCTCCGGGTCTTGCTGCCAGGCCAGGTGATGCAAAAATACCCGCATCACATTCATCCCAATACCCTGGGCGTACCCCAATTCCCTATCAATAGTTTTAGGATCGAAGCTATCGGCCTGCCACATTTCCAGTTGGTTAATGGCGCTGCTGGGTATAAAATCGCTACCTACCAACCATTGATTTTGGGCGTACCAGGCTTTCGCCTTTTGCTGACTCCAAACCTGCGCCGTTGCTTTTTGCTGAGCGGCTAACCTCATGCTTAGTGGCATTACCAAAGCCAGGGCCAATACTTTAAATTTAGTTTGCATGTATAAGTGTTTAATAGTTTAATTCAATCTTTTTTTTACAAGGTGTCCTTTTATCATCCATATGGCGTTTTTACCGTAGGCGTTGGTTGATGTCACAGCAATTATGGTATCGTCACTTAGCACGCACAAAGAGTTCCATAAGCCGTGCTTATCCAAAGGCACTGTAAAGGGTGTAGTTACATTCACAAAATTCCGCCCGTTGTTATCACCCAAGGCTACGCGCATGCAGGCCAGATCGCCGTTATTAGCCCGATCCTGCGTACTTTGGTACGATAGCAGCGTTTGACCGCTATGTAATTGGCGCAAAAACGGCGCACCCGCATAAACTTCATTGGGCAATTTGGGAGTAAGCGCATAGCTACGCTCAGCATCGGTTAAACCAACTGTTTTCTGCCAGTTTTGGGCAAAGCTATTGCGGATAATAGATGGCTTAAACTGGCCACCCACATTATCTTCTATCGAAAACAACACCTCGTTTTTGCCTTCTAATAAAATTGGTACCGGCATCCCATCACGGTGACCGGGTGTAAAGGATACAATTTGGGGTTTCTTAGACCAGGTTAAACCACCATCTAATGACCGGAACATGGAGATATTTTGCTCGTTTGATTGTGTATACACCCCTTCATCAGAAAAATATAACTGCACCTCACCAGAGGGCAGCTGCACTTGCGAAGGCTCCCAGCAGCCATCTTCAAAACGGTAGCTTGCCTGGTATATCAGCCGTTCGTCGGTCCAGGTTTTACCCTCGTCGTAACTTTTTTTGGTGATGATAGCGAAATGCCTGGAGGTGTCTACAACTCCATTTACCTTATATGGCCGGGGATTATAAGATGCCAGTAACGAATTATCTTGTAACTCTAATATATCCGGAACGGCCATATTAACGCCCGTAACAGACGATGCTATTTTTACCGGCGTAAGCCAGGTTTTACCCAAATCTGTACTTATGATGCTTTCAATCCCTTCATCACTTTCATATACACACATTAGTTTGCCATTATGCAACTGTATTATCCGCGCATAATTTCCACCACCTATCGATACTTGCTTTAGCGACGATTGCTCCCAAACAATATCAAACCCTGCCGGGCTTTTCATATCCGGCATTTTATCCTGACTACAGGCAAACAAGGGTATCAGCAAACCAATAATCGCAACTTTTCCTTTTCCCATGATATATCAGTTTGCAAATTTGGTTTCCAGTATCTTCATAAAATAACCGCCAACCACACTGCGGGCCTGCATGCCTACCATTTTACCGGTTGTAGTTTCGTGCAAATCACTCATGGGTACGCGCGATGGAGTTTCCTGGGCGTATTTCAATATCGGGTCGGTAAGGGCTTTAAAATCTTCCTGGTTATCGGCAAGGCCGGCACTCCATAGTACCCAGTCGGATTTGCTATATGTTTTACGACTATCCAACGGCAGTCCATAAGTATTTTGGTGGGCTAGGTAATATTTAATCTCCTTTTGGTAAACTGTTTTAGGGAACAAGTTAAGGCCAAGCACCTTATCCCAAACCATATTATACTTTTCGCTCCAGCTGTTTTTGTTATCAAAAGTGAGGGCGTAATGATCGCCGGCATCCGCCAGCTTCATCCATTTGGGTACCATTTGTTTTACGTTTGCACGATATCTTGCAGCAGTAGCTTTATCGCCCAATTGCTCGGCAAGTAAAGCATAGCTACCAAGGGCAATAATGGCCTTTACAGATAAATTAGCATTACGTGCCAGGTGACCGGCAAAATCATCAGTACAAAGCTGATTTTCAGGATCGAAGCCCGATTTATTCAGGTATTCGGCCCAGGTGGTTAAAGTTTTCCAATGTTTTTTGGCGTAGGCCGCACTACCTTCCGCCTTACATATAGCGGCGGTAAGTATCAGCATATTGCCCGATTCTTCAACCGGCATGCCTTCGCCATAAACCTCGCCATTAGCCAGAGGGTAAGTACCCAAATCATGGGCAGCAAACGGCTTATTATATTTACCGCTTTCGCTAAAATAGAAGATCCCGTTAAGCATTCCCTCCATCAGTTTAGGGTTATAAGTAAGATATAAGGGTGCCGAAGGGTAGGTTACATCCACCGTATTGATGCAGCCATTGCTGAAATTTTCTTTTGATAGAAACAAGATATCACCTTGCGGACTTTTAACCAGTTTGTGCGCCGCTATGCTTTGCCTGTAACCCAAAACACATAGCTTAGCATAGTTTACGCCACCTGCTTTAACGGCATCGCGTTCCATGCTGTTATTAAAGGCCATACATTTTTGGATAATGCTTTTATAATCCCTTGCAGCAGCTGCCATTTCACCCTCGATTGTTTTTGAGGCATCTAATTTCCACCATGGTCGCAGGTTATGGTTAAAGTATTGAATGGCGTACACATCATCGTACCCAAGCATAATAAACTGCTCTTTGGGCTCACTGGTTACGCTACCAAGTGGAATAGTTGTATTCAAAACCAGGTGCCTGTCGCCCTTAGTGTTGGAGATTGCGATCTTTTCAGAAAAGCTGTCCATGGCGTCTCCGGCCGATGTAATGTATTGGCTACTACCATAGTTTTTGGGTACGGCTACGTACATATACCCCCAGTCTATGCGCAGATCATCTCCTTTTTTTTGAAGTACGGGCTGCTCTACAGTGCCTGCTTTTAATATGGATAATGTGTTAGTTGTATACTTTTTGGTGGTAACAGCCTGCGATGCATCGTTAACAGCAATATCTGTAGATGCACCAAAATAAACCTGTACCTGGTGTGCCTTACCATCGCTTGACTTTACTTTGTAAGCAATATAAGATACCGGGCGCGACAGCAGATTAAGCTCTTTTAGCAACAACGGCGAAGTAAAAGTGAGCGTTAGATCAACCTTGCCTGCTGCAAAATTGTAAATGGTTTGCGTGGCATTCATATCCACACTCTTTTGCACTGCTACGTAAATAGGATTTTTACGTTTAGCCTCCGGTGGATCGGTAGATAAGCCTACATCCAAATGACTACCTCCGGCTGTATTAGAACAATGCATAGCCAATACATTTTTACCGGCCTTAAGTTTTTTAACCACATCGGCACCAATCTCAAACCAGGCAAACTTGGTTAGCCAACCGCTTTTGTTATATATCTTTTCGCCGTTAAGGTAAACCTGGATATTGTCGTCGTGATTTATTTTGAGGTAAAGTTTTTTAAAGTTAAGATCCTTAAGATAAAAAGTACGCCGAGCCCAGATGTCATCACTTTTCCAATAGGTTTTATCGCTTAACTTATTATCGCCAAAAGGCGCGGCGCCTGCTTTCCAGCTTTTATCATTAAAATCCGGGCGCTCCCATCCATAGGCGGGTTTGCTCTCTATATATTGAAAATTATAATTGGCGGCATTACTGGCGGGCACAACATCTACATAATTTTTGTCTTCGGCACCCATAAAACGGTAGGTAACACCATCCACTTTTATCAGCCCTGTTAACGACTGATCGGTACCTGTCCAATGCTTAGTTGGCGAATCGGTAAGCTTATCCGATGTTGACCAGATACTGAAATAGGTATCGTGGCTGATAAGCGGATAAGCCGGTGCCCTAAAACTCTGTGCCATTAAAGGCACATAATGCAGGCAAACCATCAGCATAATTAGGGTACTTTTTATCTTCATCTTTTGTTATAGTACTTTATAAAATATCTGCCGCAATTAGTTATCACGCACATCGGCCAGCCAAAAGTTAAAAGGCTTATCGCGGTCGCACAGCAGTGTATTACCATCAAATTCCAGTTCGGCGGCGTGTATAGATGTGCGCTTGGTTGAATAAGAATAAGCGCCATCCTTATCCAATCCGCCGTCATCGCTATGAGTTTTGCGGCCGGGATGCGTAAAGTAAATGATATAGGCATGTACTCCGCTCACAACCACATCGGTATGCGCACCTGTGGGAGTATCCTCGTTACGATGCCCTGGTTTATCAAGTATCAGCCCCTGATGCTCCCAGGTTTGGGCATCTTTTGAACGGTAAACCCGCTGCCCCTGCCACTCGTCAGTTATCATCCAGTAATAATTTTTAAACCAGAATATCTTTGGCCCCTCGTGCGCCCTGCCATCGATTGCAGGTTTACCGGCAACTTTCCAGTTAATAAGATCTGTGCTGGCGGCTGTCATGGTAATGCTGCCCAGCTTTTGGTCTTTATACCACATATGCCATTTACCATCGGGTAGTTTGATGAGTGTTGGATCGATGATATTATGATCGGGCAGGTTTAGCAGACCTTCGTACTTCCAGTCCCACAGATTTTTGCTGGTGTAGTGTACCAGGTGCGAGTCGCCACCCCATTGGCTGTATACTCCTTTTATGTATACTACAAACATGTGGTATATGCCATTTTGATAAACTACATCTGGCGCCCAAAAGGTATTTTGCCCTTGTTCATGCTCTAAATTGAGCGCGCCTTTATAAACCCAGGTATGGCCGTTATCTTTTGATGCGGCAACCCCAATAGCAGTACCATAGCAAAATGCAACACCCGGCGATTGTACATTTGCCCTACGTTGTGTGTACAGCATGTTCCACTCCTTTTGAGCCCTGTTATAGATCAATACCGGGTCTGCCGCACCATCATAAATAGGATCACGATAAAGCGGCGATGGAGGTTGTTGAGTTATAGTATCTGTTTTTGACTGAGCCACTGCGCCTAAGCTCAGCATCATCAAACCAAAAACAACTTTTATCATCTTTTTTAAGCTCATTAATTTTTATTTCAGGGATATTCTAATTGCCTGCTGTTGCGCAACAGGTGAAACAGTAAAAATCATTATTTATTTAATAATCAACACATTAAAAACTGCAATAAATTACTAACCGCAACAGTAAGCGCAACACCCACCCTTACTTATCCAATTACATGTACTTAAATAACCGCCTACTCTGCTACCGGGAATGAGGAGATCCTCAGTCTTGCCCCCCCCATTGGCACCAATGTTAAATTGGCAACCGGCTGGTTGGTTTTAACCGGGCTTTGGGGCAATACGCCGCAAAGGCCATATTGATCAATTTTCCAGGCAGGTATTAGCTTGCCTTTAGCTTTCAGCTCTATTGGCGCGTTGGTGTTTGTAAACGGGTTATTATCTTTTGGCCATGCCCGGTGAATTACTTCTATTGATCTCTCGGGGTGTTGCTCATCTATCACCAAACCATAATTCCAGGCTGATGCCGGATGAATTTCATATGATGGCCATTTTTGAGGATCGGCAGTTGCCTGCCAGTGCGAATCGCCGATGGCTGTAGCTTTGCTATCCTCTTTGGTATATTGCTCATCAATTTTAAGGGAATAAGTAAGCGGACCGTAATTTACGCTCACGCTGTTCTTATTTTTCTCCCACTGGCGCACTTTTAATTGCATAGGTAGATGCAGGGTTATTTTATCGCCGTTTTTCCAGTTTTTTGCCAGTTTAATATAATCGCCGGTAGCGGTATTTACTGTAACCGCAATACCATTCACTTTTACAGATGCGGCCGTACACCACTCCGGAATACGCAGGTATAGCGGAAAATTTACCGCTTTTGCTGTATTAACTGTAAAGTTTATCTCATCTTCAAACGGATACCTGGTGGCTTCGGTGATGCTAACGGGCACGCCTTTACCCACTTTGGCATTAACCTGCCCCTGGGTGTATAATTGTGCAGCTATACCATTATCTGGTGTAGCCATCCAGCTGTTTTCGGCATAATATACCCAGCCGGCCGCGTGGTTATGCTGGCAGCAGCGACTGCTAAAAGGGTTCATCATTAAAAAGGGCCCTTCGTTGGCTATGCCGGGGCTATGGTTTTTACCATCGCTCACCACCATGTTTGGCGCGGTTAAGTAACGTAAAGATTTGTAGTCGGGCATAAAGGCTGCCGAAAAAGTATTGAATGCAACATCCTCACAGTTCTCTGCCCAAAAGCGATCTCCGGTATTGCCTAACAGCGACTGATCTGATGTCATTTGCTCTACCATGCCACAGGTTTCTACTGCCTGACGCGGATCATCATATCCCTTGCGGGCATTTTCATCGGCACCAAACATACCACCTGGTACCTGGCCATATATGTCACGAATGAGTTTAAAATCGTTATAAGTAGCATCCAGGTCTTTTTGATCATGGCTTTGCAGGTAAAACGTGGCCGGCTCTCTAAAGCACTCTGCTACGTTTACATTATGCCAGTTGGGCAGGTTATTGGCCTGGCGCCAGTTGGCGGTATTTCTATCCAGCTTTGCAGCCAGATCGAGCAAAAATTTATCGCCCGTGCGGTTGTATAGCCAGTAAACGCTCAGCATATTATCGCCACCACGGCTATTTTCCCAGTAATCCTGTAAAAACTGATTATCGGGTACCGATAGCTCGTATTTAAAATATTTAGTCATGAAGGGAATAACCCTGGAATCTTTGGAGTATTCATAGTACGATTGCAGGCACCAAAGCATTGGCATGTTTGTCCACAAATCGCGGTTACCTTTGTTTGCGCGGGCAGGGCCAAAATCGCCGTTGTCGCGTTGGTTATTCAGTACAGCATCAATCCAAAACTTAGCTTCGGCAATTATCTTTTTATCGCCCAGCATATAGCCAATATTGGCATAGCCTTTTAGCCAGTAAGGTAATTCTTCCCAGCCATATTCGCCTTTGCCCTCTTTATTAAGCCAGGCATTATTAGTTTTGGAGAGCCAGATACTAATCTCGCCCAGGTTGCCGGTAAGGCCGTCTCGTTGTAACTCTAACGCTTTTTTTAGCCAGCCGCCTGCCTCAATGCTACCTACGGGTAGCTTTGCAAAATATTCTTTTTGCAGCGGGGCACGGTTATTTATATAATTTACATTTAACGGCTGGTTATCAACTTTGGTAACTGTATTAGCTTTTATTGTTTGGGCCAATGCTGTATAAATACCCGAGCATATTAACGCCGCTGTAAAACAAACCCCCTTCCCTATCCTATTCCAATTATTCATGCTTAAAAGTATTTATTTTACTAACTCAGGGTTGTATAGTTTTACGTTTTCTTTGTGTAACAATTCTACCGGCATTTTTATTACTTTACGATCATAGGTCATAAAACCATTTACTTCTCCTTCCACATCGGTAGTTTGGGTGTATACAGCCGCAGATAAGCCCAGCTTTATCAACTCCTGCAACCTATCGGTAAAAGCGATGTAACGCTTTAACAGATCGTCGCCATTTTTAAAGTTTTGATAGCCCCAATTTTTGTTGGCTTGCCAGGTATGGCCATCAACCGGCCAGCCTAAGCCGCCAAATTCGCCCAATACTACAGCCTTGGTTTTGCCAAATATCTCGGGGCGTGGCATTGCGGGGTGCGGGTAGTTATGCAGATCTACAATATTACCGGTATCGTAAAAATTACCACCGCTGGCGCTATTTACCAAACGCGATGGATCTTTTTCCATCGTCCACTCCGTAATCTCTACCGTTTTAAACTGGCCCCAGGCTTCGTTAAACGGTGTCCAAACTACGATGCATGGGTAATTATACAAAGAGTTGATAATGGCGTTCCATTCCTTGCGGTAGTAGCCTTCAGACTCTGGCGTACGCTGCTGGTCTGTAGCTTTATCTAAAACGCCGGGGCGGTTTTCCCAGTGGTTACCCAAATCGCCGCTTGGCATATCCTGCCATAGCAGCATACCTGTTTTATCGCAATAGTTGTAGTAACGGGCAGGTTCTACCTTAATATGTTTACGAATCATGTTAAAGCCCATCGCCTTCAGCTTATCAATATCAAAACTCATAGCTTGGTAAGTTGGTGGAGTGTACAAGCCATCGGGCCACCAACCCTGATCGAGCGGGCCATATTCAAATACAAATTTATTGTTCAGTAACATGCGCTGTATACCATTTGCATCGGCGCCAAGAGAAATTTTGCGCATGGCGAAATAGCTTTTTATCGCATCAACAGGTTTACCATTGCGTAGGACGGTAACTTCCAGATCATAAAGAAACGGATCTGTTGTAGACCAAAGTTTTTCGTCTTTTATATTTAAAACCGCGGTCGCGCCGGCATCAATAGTCTTTTGGTCAACCTGGGTTTTACCATCCCACGCGGTTATCATCAATTTATCGCCGGGTTGGCTATTTATAACTTCGGCCGAAACCGTAAGTGTGTTATCGTCTATATTAGGAGTTTGCCTGGTGGCTTCAATATGTGTTTTAGCAACACCTTCCAGCCAAACGGTTTGCCAGATACCGGTTACCGGGGTATACCAGATGCCTTCCGGCGATTTTACTTGTTTGCCTCGCGGCTGCGGCCCATCATCGGTAGGGTCCCATACGCTCACTTTTATTTCTTGTTTTGCACCGCCTTTTAAATAAGGGGTAATATTGAGGGTAAACGGATCAAAACCGCCTTCGTGTTTACCGGCGCTTACGCCGTTTACAAAAACTTCGGTACGCCAGTCAACAGCGCCAAAGTGTATCAGTACATCTTTACCTTTTAAGGTTTTATTGAGGTCGATGGTAGTTTTATACCAAAGCATGCTATCCTTACCAACCGTTTTACCTACGCCGGATAAGGCAGATTCTACAGCGAAAGGCACCAGTATTTTACCGGCATAAGCCGATGGCCCGGTAGTTGATTTTGGTACGATAGCGTAATTCCAAAGTCCATTTAAATTTTGCCAATCGCCCCTTACCATTTGCGGGCGAGGATACTCGGGCAGCGGTGCTTTGGGATCAACCTGATCGGCCCAGGGAGTAGTTATTTTATCTTTAATAAGATGCCAGCCGCTTTGCTGGGCGTTGGCCGATAAACAAGCCGAAAATAGTACAGAAAGGCAAAAATTTAATTTCTTCATTTGTTTTGATAGCAGGATCAATAAAATTTACTCAGAGATAAAAAAGGGGCCATACCACCACAGCATGGCCCCAACCAATTATTAACTTAGTAAGACACTTTAACCAGTGGCGAGAATATCATATCCTCAACTCCGGATATTCGGATACCCACACGGGCGTAAACATAGTTTTGCGTTATAGGAAACGTTGGTTTTGCAACACTCAATGAAATGTTAGACATATCGGTGATAGCCGAACCATCCAGATCAACTTCGGCAGCATGATCTGCAGGTGATACAAACTGAGTTTTGTTTACAAATAAACTTACAGTTTGTATGTTTTTGGCAGTAGCGTCGGTAATGATTTTTTGGATACCAAACGTTGCGGCAATGTTATTACCAGAAGCTGTTATTGCCGAATTTGCGATCATGTAATAAGGAGTTACCTCGATATTTACAGTTTGATTGCCATTAAGCGCGATAGCCACCGTATCCCTGCCACCAGACGGAAGCTCTTTCCACTGAAAAGGGCCCTGGCCACCAGGTATGGTAAATTTATAATTACCATTAAAGGTTAATACCGAGTAGTTTCCGTCCTGATCGAAGGTACCAGTTATAGGCGAGTTACCGCCATAACCTGTTTGATACAGCCTGAAAGGCACCTGGTTATATTCGACACCAATGGGAGTTCCCTTATACATTAACTGACCTTTTAATGTAGTTGAAGGCGGTTTAACATTATCCAACTTGCTGCAAGACGAACCTGCAAGCATGGCGGCCAATATGATGATGTAATGAAATTTGATTTTCATGTGATTCAATTTTTTATTAAACTTATTGATTTGGTTGCCTTACAATTTTAGGGTTGGCTGTTATTATTCCATCATTTATTTGTGAATAATAATTTCCAAGTCTAAAGGTAAGTACCCCTGTTACGTTTGTTGGCAGCACTTCTTTAAATACCCATTTACCATTATTAGCATTACCCGGATTGTAATATTTGTAAGGATACAGGCCCCACGGCTGTGTATTCCTTTTTGTTGCAGAACCAAGATTGCTTGTTAAATCGGCTAATGATTGGGTGTTACCATCCCAAACTTTGGTTGCAATTCTCCAACGTTTCATATCAAATAAGGTGTGCCCTTCAAATGAAAGTTCGGCACGACGCTCGTGTACAATACGATCAAAGTAATTTGCTCCGGTCAACACGATCGCGGTAGTAAGACCTGCCCTTGAACGTACCTGGTTAATATAAGTAGTTGCTGTTGCGTAATCACCTAATTCGGCAGATGCTTCAGCAGCATTCAGCAATACTTCGGCATAACGGTAACGGATAAAGTTAACATCGCTACCACGCCCCCTACGACCAGATCCTGTTGTAGGATCGATGTATTTACGAATATAAAAACCGCTTTGCGTGCGCAATGGCTCACCGGTTGGCGTAGGTCCATCTTTACCAACCACCTGCACAAGTGTGGTAGTTCCGGGTAAAGCAGCCAGGTGGGTTGCATCGTCACTTGATAAAATTGAGCCATCGGCTAAAAGATAACCGCCCCATATATCAATAAAAGCTGTTTTAAAGAAAGAATGTGGCAACATTACCGTACCTGCCAAACGCGCGTCACGGCCTGCAAACGGATCTTGCTGATCGGCGTAATAAATAGGATTACCAGAACCATCTTTTGTAGGGATTGGAGCAAACGTGTTATCGAGTTTCTCAAATGATTCTACTAAGTTTAAAGATGGATCTAAACGACCGGCATCAGAAGCTTCATCAGATACAGAGTAAGGCTGATCGCTTGTTGTAAAACCATGAGTTTTACCGGCAAGCGCCTTAAAATCTTCAACCCAGATAGATTCCTGGTTTACCGAGCTTTTATCTAAGAAGATAGCAGCAAAGTTGTCTGAAAGATCGGGCAATACTTTGTAAAGTTTGTAAGCACCCGCAGATCCATTGATAATTGCCTGCGCTGCGGTAAGTGCTTTAGTATAATAGCCGGTTGCCATGCTGGCAGGGATGCCAACTTCGCCACCGGTTAAAGAAACCTGCGGAGTGGTAGCGCCATATTTGGCAATTGAGCCGGCATAAAGTGCGGCACGGGCTTCCATAGCAAGTGCGGCTGCCTGCGTAGCTCTTGATTTTTCGCTCGGATCAGATGGTAACGAGCCTTTAATAGCTTCGGCTTCGCTGATCACAAAATCATAAATATCTGATTCTTTTGCCCGTGGAATTTGTAAACCTACTACGTTACCGCTATTATCATAAGTAAGCGTTTTAGTAATAAGCGGCACGCCACCCATTCTTTTAACCATTTCAAAATAATAGTTGGCACGTAAAAAACGTCCTTCGGCTAAAAATCTGCTTTTATCGGCAGCCAACAGTTGCGTTGATGCATTTAGGTTATCGATAAAAAGGTTAAGGTCACGAATGTAACCATAGTCCCATATCCCCCAGGTACCGTAATCCCAGTTACGGTTTTGAACAAAATAATATGAACCATTATCCGAGGGGAAAGATTCGGCGAAATCGGCGAAAGTTGTCCAACCGTCATCAAGGCTCGAAAAATCTTTCTGCCTGTTATAAAGATCGCCTATTACCGACAATACTAACGCGGGGTCTGAAAAAGCCGTCTGCGTTGTAATTACCGATTTGGGCGGAACATTTAAAAAATCACTATCCTTTTTGCATGATCCCGTACTTAGCAGAACCGCAAAACCCATTATACCTAATATCTTTTTCATGAATATCTGACTTAAAATTTTTATTAAAAGGTTAAGTTAACTCCAAAGTTATAAACCCTGTTTTGCGGGGTCTGCAAGCCGTTATCGTCTGCAGTTTCCGGGTCAACACCATACTGATGCAGGTTATCAATAGAAAACAAATTGTACACGTTAGCATAGAACCTTGCTCTTTTAATTTTAACCTTTGATAGTAATGTTGTTGGAAGTGAGTAACCAAACTCAATTGTTCTGGCCCTTATGTATTTTACGTTATGCAACCAGAATGTTGAATTGGTGTTATAATCATAATGGTTGGTACCTATATTATTTCTGTTTACAGGGTACTTACCCGGAATCCAGGTACTGTTAACATCAGTAGGATTACTTAAGTGCCAGCTATCGTTAAAAATAGTGTTTAAGTTTCCGTTGTTCTGAAATGCCCACCTCGACTCCCAGTTTTGGTTCCATGAGTAACCGGATGCGCCAGAGAAGTCGGCATGGAAATCAAAGCCTTTATAAGCAGCACCTAAGGTTAAACCAAAGTTGATATTCGGTTGCGCACCTAAGCCGTAACCAATTGGGCGCGAATCATAACCATCAATCTTACCATCGCCGTTTTGATCTTTATAAATTAAATCGCCGGGTAAAACAGTGCTGTTACCCTTGCCATCCTCATTTACTTTATAAGCGTTTATTTGGGCAATTGACTGAAACTGCCCAATAACCTCATAACCCCATGTTTCATTTGCGGTACGGTTAACCTGCGAGTTCTGATAAACATCTAACGAGTTACTGAATGGATTACTTTGGTTAATGAGTGTTTTTTTACGACTGTAGGAGAAGTTACCACCCACGTTATAACTTACATCGCCAACTTTATTAAAGTAAGCCAATGAAATTTCACCGCCACGTTGCTGATCGCTGTTTTCATTTATGCTCGGCAAACTATAGCCGGTTTCCTGTGGCAATACAACCGCATAGTTTGTTCCCACTAAACCGGTACGTGCTCTGTTAAAATAATCAACTGTACCTGTTAAATGACTGTTAAGGAAACTAAAATCGGCACCAATATCAAGTATCTTACTTTTCAGCCAGGAAACTGTGTTAACCGGTACACCTTTGTTTTGCGATGTTGAAACCGCATTTCCATCGAGTATTGCAATATTACCTGCGGCACCTGTATTGTAATTATAACCAGACAAGTAACCATAAGGAGCTGTAATTGGCGGGTTATTAGGTTGATTGGGGTCCCTGTCATCACCTAAAACACCGTATGAACCTCTGAATTTCAAATCATTAAGCACACTATTTTCGCCTAATAAGTTTCTCATGAAGCCTTCTTGCGTAATTCTCCATCCAACAGAACCACCAGGAAAATAACCTACACGATGAGCGGGATCGAATAAATAAGACGCGTCTCTTCTCGCAGATCCCTCAAAATAGTATTTGTTATCGTAGTTGTAGTTTAAACGTGCTACATAACCTATACGGGCTTCTGAATCATCACTATCCTGATATTGATCTACTGTAGGAAGATAAATGAGCGGAAGGTTGTTTGAAATTGGACTCGCATGAAGCCAGTTCCGTAAGTGTTCGAGGTGGGTACGTTCGGCAACAAAAATACCACCTACTGTGCTTTTGCCAAAAGTATTATTGTAGCTTAACTGAAATTGGGTGGTTGTATTTAACTCCTTCCGTTGCTCACGCTCTCTCCAGGGGTTGGTTACAGCATGAGTAATATCATAGTTACCTGTTGTTTGATTATAAGTATAAGCGTTGTAAGTGTACTCGTGGTTGTTTAAAAGCTCATCTGCAATATAATAGGAATAACTATATTTTGCTACCAGGCCTTTTAAGAACGGCGCAGCATATTCAACACCAAAGTTGGTTTGTAATACTCTCCAATCCTGGTGGTAAACACCCGATAGTTTATCATTTAAAAATGCGTAGTTAGCTTCGGTATGCGGGCCGTTATCTCTCAAATAATTAGGATTATCGTTTGCATAAGGCCTGTCTAAAGGTGTATTTTCAAGGATGCCTAATTTAGCCAAAACGTAATCGTCGCCGCCCGGTACACCTGGATTTTCACGGGTTTCAATACGGCCATTGATGTTCATACTAACAGAAAGGCCAGATGCAACCCTTGCCTTCACATTTGATTGTATGTTTGTTCTCCTGAAATAATATTCAGAACCAGCCTGGTCATTCTGATATAACGTTGTACCGGCAACGTAGTAAGTAACCCTGTCATTACCGCCTGTCATATCAGCGTGGAACGAGTTTAGCGGGGCACCATTATTTGCTAATACAAAGGGTTTCCAGTTAAAGCTTTGGTAACCTGGCTCGGTACCTGCTTTGTACTTAGCCAACTCGGCATCGGTAATAGATGTGGTAGTATTGTTTTGTATACCCGTTACTACTTGCGCCGCCTGTAAAGCTTTCATATAATCATATGAATTGGTCAATACATTCGGGAACCTGTCCCAATACTGGAAACCTACGTACGAATCTACATTGATCCTGCTTTCGCCCGATCCTTTTTTAGTGGTTACCACCACAACACCATTACCTGCACGTACACCATAAATAGCTGCCGATGCATCTTTCAACACTGTAATACTTTCCACATCGTTTGGAGCAAGGTTGTTAAACTGGCCTTCATCCTGTTGAATACCGTCAATTACATAAAGCGGCGTACCCATGTTACGGATCTGGACGCTGGCACTTGCTCCCGGACGGCCTTCTGCCTGCCTGAAGGTTACGCCCGGTATTTTACCCGCCAAACCCGAACTTACAGTTGAACCACCATGCACCCTGCCCAGATCTTTACTGGTAACACTGGAGATGGCGCCTGTAATAGATTCCTTCTTCTGCGTACCGTAACCTGTTACCACAACTTCCTGTAAAGCCGAATTGGTTGATTTGAGGCGTACCCTAACGCTGGTTTGCCCGTTTAATGGTACCTCTTGTGTAGCAAAGCCAATGTAAGTGATTACAAGGGTGCTGTTAGCATCAGGTACCGTAATACTAAAATTTCCTTTCACATCTGTTGCTGCCCCACCTGGTGCTCCCTTTACACGCACGGCCACGCCTATAAGCGCTTCGCCGGTGGTATCAGTTACAAAACCGCTCACTTTTATCTTGTTTTGTGCCGAAGCATCAAACGATAAAAGCAAACAAGTCATGATGGAAAAAACAATTAGTGTTACTTTTGGACCCCATGTGCTGGGCGGCCACTGCACGCGGGAAAGCCCCTCATGCCTGAGTAGTAAAAATTTTCTCATAAATGATTTATTTAGTTGGTTAATTGTTGACTTTAAAAATGTAAGATTGACATATTTAAAATCACGATGTAAAGAAAAAGGATTTTGATGCCTCCTTATTAACCAAATCATATCAATAATTAGTCAAAAAGTATCAATTTTTACGGAGACGAAAACCGCAGCTCAGAATGGCTATCTTTGTTTAAGAGAACCGTTTTGAGACCTATATATTTAATTTACTTACTGCTCCTTATTCCGTTTAGCTACTGTAATGCACAGCCTTATTACTTCAGGCATTACCAGGTAGAGAACGGCCTGTCTAACAACACCGTTTACTGTAGTATACAGGATAAACAGGGTTTTTTATGGTTTGGCACCAAAGATGGCCTTAACCGGTTTGATGGTTATAGCTTTAAAATTTTCAGGCATGTACAGCAGGATGCCAACAGCATTGCCAGCAATATGGTGCATGCGCTGTCTTTAGATAAGGATGGAAGTTTTTGGGTGGCCACAGACCAGGGGCTTGATAAATATAACCCGCAAACAGAGCGGTTTACCCACATTACCAAAAACAATAATGCTATACGCTATATTCTTAATGATAGCTATGGAAACTGCTGGTTTGTATCAAGGGGTACCCTAATGAAGTACGATAAAAAAACCAGCCGCATTATTGATTATAAACCCTACCAGCATTTTGAGGCAAGCTCCATAGCAATTAATAATGGCGATGTATGGGTATCGTCAACAGCCGGTACAATAAGTAAGTTGGATACCATACATAATGTATTCAAGAGCTTTAGTGTATTTAACAAATCGCAATGGGTAACATCAACCTTTATCGAAAAAATATGCGCCATTGGCCATAACAAAATATTTATTGGCACTACCAGCCAGGGACTTAAAGAGTTTGATTGTGTTACCGGTAATTATACCGACTTGTTAACCTATAACACCAATCAAACGGCTGTATATGTAAGGGATTTTGCCAAATACTCTGAAAACGAATTTTGGATAGCTACCGAATCGGGGGTATTTATTTATGATACCACCAAAAACAGCTTTACCAATTTAACTAAAAAATTTAATGACCCTTATTCTATATCAGATAACGCCGTTTACACGCTTTATAAAGATGTAGAAGGCGGCATTTGGGCCGGTACTTATTTTGGGGGACTTAATTACTATCCTAAGCAATACTCCACCTTTAACAAATACTATCCGGGGCCCGAAAACTCACTTATAGGCAACGTAGTACGCGAAATTTGCAAAGATAAATACGGTAACCTATGGCTGGGTACCGAAGATAATGGCCTCAATAAACTTTCGCCCGATAAACGTACCTGGACACATTATTTCCCAGGTGTTAAAAACGGCATAACCAATACCAATATACACGGTTTGCTGGCTAATGACGATGAGCTATTCATCGGCACGTTTGAGCGTGGATTAGATATCCTGGACATCCCCACCGGTAAAGTTGTAAAGTATTACCTGGCCGGCAAGGGTAAAAATGATCTGAAAAGTAACTTTATCATTTGTTTTATAAAAACCCGGTCGGGTTCAATTTTAATTGGCACCACCCAAGGCCTTTATAGATACAATGCCGATGTAAAAAACTTTACCCTCATAGAACAAGTGCCCTCCCACGATTTTGTTTACTCGTTGTTAGAAGATCATAGCGGCAAAATATGGGTTGGTACCGTGCACGATGGTATTTACATTTACGATGCCGATAAAAATACAGGAGTGAGGTTCGATTATCAATTCACCTCAAAGCACGAACTTAATAATAATACTGTTAACGGGTTATTTGAAGATAGTAACCGCAACATCTGGATAGCTACCGAAGGGCTTGGCTTATGGAGATACACACCGGCCACCAAAGCATATAAATTTTACGATTTAAGTAATGGTTTCCCCAGTAATTATGTATTTAGGGTACTGGAGGATGATAAAAAGAATATATGGGTAAGCACTACCCGCGGCCTTATCAGCCTAAACATTAACAGCGATGTTATAAAAATTTACACCAAGGCAAGCGGATTGCTAAGCGATCAGTTTAACTATAACTCATCATTTAAAGATACAGATGGTACCATGTATTTTGGCTGCGTAAAAGGCATGGTAAGCTTTAATCCATCGGCATTTAAGGAAAATAATTTTGTGGCACCGGTTTATATTACGGGTTTCCAGGTGC
This sequence comes from Mucilaginibacter cryoferens, assembly GCF_014205845.1. Taxonomy (GTDB): domain Bacteria; phylum Bacteroidota; class Bacteroidia; order Sphingobacteriales; family Sphingobacteriaceae; genus Mucilaginibacter. Next base: position 117,278 of record NZ_JACHCR010000006.1, on the reverse strand, counting down.
ATAACCAGGAGATTTTGGTAAAGGGAAACGACTCGTTATTGAGCAAATCCATCATCGCCACTAAAAAGATCGACTTAAATTACAACCAATCTTCTTTTAGTATCGACTTTGCTGCCCTCAGCTTCCCATCGCCAGAGATGACCCAATATAAGTACATGATGAAAGGATTGGATAAAGCCTGGACAAACCTTAAAAGTAACCGAAAGGTTTACTTCACCCAGCTACAGCCCGGTCATTATACCTTTGTTGTTAAAGCAGCCAATAATAACGGTATCTGGGCGGCTAAAGAAACCTCGCTTGATATTAACATAGCGCCGCCATTTTGGGAAAGTGTTTGGGCTTATATTGCCTATGCGTTGTTAATAGCGCTGGCTATTTACTACCTGCTTAATCAGTACCACACGCGCAACCGTTTAAAAAACAAAAGGCTTATTGAGATACTGGAAAGTGATAAAGAAAAACAGATATACAATGCCAAAATAGAATTTTTCACCAATGTTGCCCACGAGATCCGCACACCACTAACCCTGATTAAGGGGCCGATGGAAAAGGTAATTAAGCGGGCCGAGCATGTTCCGGATATCCAGAACAATCTTAAAATAATGGAGAAAAACACCAACAGGTTGCTCGATCTTACCAACCAACTGCTCGATTTTAGGAAAACCGAAACAAATGGCTTTAGCCTGAGTTTTGTTAAAACCGATATAGCCGAACTGATAGAGGATATTTTTTTAAGGTTTAAACCTATGGCCGAGCAAAAAGGCCAGCGTTACGTGATTACCCATGTAGAAAGAAGTATGTACGCTTACGTAGATATTGAGGCTTTTACCAAAATAATAAGCAATCTTATTAATAATGCCATTAAATATGGCACATCGGCCATTGAAGTTGAACTGTTAAATACAGAGCCGGGCGATAGCACCTTTACCGTTGAGATAAGAAACAACGGCCATATTGTTCCTTACGAAATGCGTGAAAAAATATTCGAGCCCTTTTTCAGGATGAAGGAATCTGAGAAGCAGATAGGTACCGGCATAGGACTCTCACTTTCCCGTTCGCTGGCCGAGTTACACAAAGGGGTACTGGTTTTAAATAAATCTATCAACGATTTTAACATTTTTAACCTCACGTTGCCTATACACCAGGAGAAGGAATTTGACCTGCACAACACGCCCGACAATTACGAACTAACCGATACTATTAAAGAAGATAATTTTGACTTTATGAAACCGATTATACTTTTAGTGGATGATAATCCCGAGATCCTGGATTTTATTGCTGATGACCTGAACGATAAATATGCAGTTATAAAGGCGCTTAACGGCCAGGAAGCACTGGATATGATTGAGATAGAGAACATACAACTTATTGTGAGCGATGTAATGATGCCTGTAATTGATGGCTTTGAGCTTTGTAAACGCATAAAAACCAATTTCGATTACAGCCATATCCCTATTATTTTACTTACAGCCAAAAACACGCTGCAAAGTAAAATTGAGGGATTAGAAGTTGGTGCCGATGCGTATATAGAAAAACCGTTTTCGCCAGAGCATTTACAGGTACAGATTGCCAACCTGCTTATTAACCGCAATAAGATAAAAGACCATTTTGCCAGTTCGCCGCTGGCAAATATTAGTACCATGGCCTATTCCAAACCAGATGAAAGCTTCTTGGATAAACTTAACGCGGTAATTAACCACAATATTCAAAACCCCGATCTGGATGTAGAGCATATTGCCAACCTCATGAATATGAGCAAGCCAACACTTTACCGCAAAGTAAAAGCCATATCAAATCTTACTATTAACGAACTGATCAACATCACCCGTTTAAAAGCGGCCGCAAAACTGCTGGAAGATGGTGATTACAAGGTTTATGAGGTAGCCAACATGGTTGGTTACAGTTCACAATCGCACCTGGGCCGTAACTTTTTAAAACAGTTTGGTACCACCCCAACCGAGTATCAACAAAACAAAAGGAGCCTGAAGGTTAAAATATACTGATGAGTTCTAAGTCTAGATGACTCTAAACTTATAACTATAGACTTGAAATTAATGCGTTTTTAATTTGGAGAGGGCGAATTTACCTATCCGGTTACCTTCATCAACACCGTTTACAATAGATGGCATATAATGGATGCCCCCATAAAACCGGCTGATAGATGCTTCTTTAGCCGCAGCTTCAAAAGATGCAAACTGCCGGGGCCTGATATCAAACTCTACCTCTGTCGAATCGGTAAAGGCAAAGTTATCGCCAAATAACTTGGTTAATACCACCGCCGATAAATTGGATACTACGCTATGCCCGCTGGTATACTCAGGGAATGGCGGAGTTTGCAATAAGGGCATCCAGTTTTGATCTATATATTGGTTAATATACGTTTCGGGCCGTATCACTTTGCTTTTATATTTTTCGTCCCAGCAATTAATAAAGCCATCGGCAATTACCACCGCCATCCAGGCGTAAGCCTCTGAGCTGCGTATAAAATCGGCATTTACTTTACGGCATACAATACCGGTAATATTTATCCAATGCCCTCCCGGCGAGATCTTTTTTGTGGCAAACATGGTGTGCCCATTATTATTCACTTTAAATGGGTTATCATCCCAATAAATGGCAATCTCGCTCTCATCTGGTGTTAATTTCGCACCGGCATCACGTACAGCCATTGCCAGTTTATAAAAATAGCTATCGGGTTGTTTAGAGAAATCAACAGCTTTGGCAGGCTTAAACTGCTGTGCCGAATCTAATAAAAACGGTCTAATCTCGTTCCAATGAGGTTCTACACCTTTCATGTAAGCAGGTGGTGTTGGTTTCCATGTGGCGTCGTCTGTTTGCACATCGTATTTTGATAGGGAGCGGGTATGTTTGTAATTATCCTTCCCTGCCCATTTCAATATCCTATCGGCAATAAGTTTGCCGTAGTTTATGGAGTTTTCGTACACATCATCGGGCATGCCGGTATTTTCAAACTCTTCCATCAGGCCGCTATGGAAACCCTCTATCCTCCCTTCAGACATTACCAGTATTTTACCAACCGTTAGTATAGCATGCGATGCCGCCAAATTAAAGCAGTATTGCTTACCAGCTTCGGGCTTTGGTATAGAATCCAGCCCCTTAAGTTGGCCGGCAAGTGATAGATATTTCTTATTCCCATTGGCAGCGGCCTCGTACCCGGCAACGGTTATATAGGCATAAATACGGCTGGCTACCGGCGGCGAATAAATATCGTGCAGCATTACTTCGGTAACTTCCCTTACCGAACGATGAAGGTAATTGGGATTTTCGGCGGCCTTTTTCCAGTTGTCGTTCTTTTTGCAGGAAAAAGAAAACAGCGAGGCCATTGCGATAAAAGCAAAGTAAAATTTCTTCATATAATGGTTAGCAAAACAATAAAAGTTAACTGGCCCGGGTGGATTTATGATCAAAGCTAACAGTAAATACATCAACATACCTTAGCCGATACTATTTGACGAAACATTGATATGATTTGCAGAAACGTTTATTTCAAAATCCGTTTTCTTTACGTACGCTTACTGTATAACTATCAGCAAGTTAAAGCTTAACCAAAGCATAAGCCAATATTCCATTTTTACTGATAAATACATGATAAAAACTTTACCCATTCGGTTTAAACTGCTTACTGTATCGTTATTTTTTTTACTAACCGGCTGTTCACATAAACAGGCGGGCGATACCCTTTTTAAATTGCTGGATGCGTCACAAACGGGCATCAATTTTAAAAACACTTTAACACCAAGCGATAGTGTAAACATCCTTAACCACCCCTATTTGTACAATGGCGCAGGAGTTGGCATTGGCGATTTTAACCACGACGGCCTGCCCGATATTTATTTTGCAGGCAATATGGTAGCCAACAAATTATTCATGAATAAAGGCGATCTGAAATTTACAGATATTACCAATGTAGCCGGCGTTGCCGGCGAAGGCCGGTGGAGTGCGGGAGTATCGGTTATTGATATTAATAACGATGGCTGGCTGGATATTTATGTGTGCGCATCCTTTAATTCCGATCCGCAAAAGCGACGGAATATGCTGTACATTAACCAGGGAGTTAATAAAGATGGCATCCCCACGTTTAAAGAATCGGCCCACGCTTACGGATTAGATGATACCGGCTACAGTACCCAAGCCATATTTTTTGATTACAACCACGATGGCTATCTGGATATGTACCTGCTTACCAACTTTTTGGGCAAAACCACCCCGGTAGCCTATCGCCCTAAAATAAGCGATGGCAGCGCCGAAAATAACGACCGCCTGTACCGCAACAATGGCAACGGCACTTTTACCAATGTAACCAAAGAGGCGGGGATATTGATGGAAGGCTTTGGTAACTCTGTAGCCATTACTGATATCAACAACGATGGCTGGCCGGATATTTATGTGGGGAATGATTTTATATCAAACGACCTGCTGTACATCAACAACAAAAACGGAACGTTTACCAACCGTGCTGACGAATATTTTAAGCATACAGGATGGTCGGTAATGGGCTCTGATGTAGTGGATATCAATAACGATGGTCTGCCCGACCTGGTATCATTAGAGATGCTGCCCGAAGAAAACGTGCGCAAAAAAACCATGCTAATGGGCGATAATTACATTACCTATATTGATAATGCCAAGTATAAATACGAGCATCAGTACATCCGTAACGTGCTGCAATTAAATAACGGGCAAACTCCAATGGGGCACACGCAGTTTAGTGAAATTGCCTACATGGCAGGTGTGTACCAGACCGACTGGAGCTGGACTCCCCTAGTGGCCGATTTTGACAACGACGGCTATCGCGATATGGTAATAACCAACGGCTATCCCCGCGATGTTACCGACCTTGACCACGCCTTGTACAGTAATGATCAGGGCCGTACCGTTAAAGAAAACCGCAACCTGGCCGCGGCCGATTCGTTCCCGGTGGTTAAAACGGCCAGTTATGCGTTTAAAAACCAAGGCGGTTATATGTTTAAAGATCAGTCTAAAGATTGGGGTATAGTTAAGCCTACCTTTTCTACAGGTGGCGTTTATGTCGATTTGGATAATGACGGCGACCTCGACCTGGTAATCAATAATATAGATGATAATGCCTTTGTATACGAAAACACCCTCAACAATAAAAAACAGGTAGCCAAAAATCATAATTACCTAACAGTAAGCCTGCAGGGCGATAGCAAAAACCTTGGCGGAATTGGGGCAACCATCCGCATTTATTACCAGGGTAAACAGCAATTTTATGATCAGCAACCCTGCCGGGGCTATATGAGTACCGACGACGCCAAAGGGCACTTTGGAATTGGCAATGCAACTCAGCTTGATTCTCTGCGCATCCGCTGGGCCGATGGTAAAACGCAGCTGTTGAAAAACGTTAAAGCCAATGAAACTTTGACCCTGCAATATAAAAATAGCGCAGGAAGTATAATGCCGGGGATTCCAGTTAAAGCTAAACCCATCTTCCAACCCGCATCAAATCAGTTGGGCATAAAATATGTGCATAAGGAAAAGGATGCTATCGATTACAATATTCAACCTACCCTGCCTCATAAACTAAGCCAATATGGGCCTTGTATTGCTGTGGGTGATATTGACAACAACGGCTATGATGATTTTTTTGTAGGCGGATCTGCTGGTAACAAAGGCGTATTTTTTATGCAGGGGGCCGATGGAAAATTCACCATGAATAACACACGCTTTTTAAATGAAGATGTTAAAGAAGAAGAAGATATGGGCGCATTGCTGTTTGATGCCAATGGCGATGGTTTCCTTGATCTGTATGTGGTAAGCGGCAGCTACGAGTTTCCGAAAGATCATACCTCGGCACAAGACCGCTTATATATTAACAATGGCAAAGGTAAATTTACCAAAAGTTTTGGTGCGGTACCTATAGAATACGACAATGGCTCCTGCGTGCGTGCTGCCGATTTTGATCATGATGGAGATCTGGATCTGTTTGTTGGCGGCCGGTCTGTTTCGGGTGCGTACCCGTCATCTCCTGTGAGCCATATACTCAGGAACGATAACGGCAAATTTATTGATGTTACCGAACAGCTTTGCCCCGATCTGGTACACGGCGGCATGATAACCGATGCCTTATGGACAGATTTTGATAAAGACGGCCTGGTAGATTTAATTGTTGTTGGCGAATGGATGCCTATTACTTTTTATAAAAATACAGGCAGCGGCTTTACCAAAGTAAAAACGGGTACTGAAGACCATGTGGGCTGGTGGAACAGCATTGTGGCCGGCGATTTTAATAATGATGGCAATATTGATTATATAGCCGGCAATCTGGGGCAAAACTCTAACTATAAAGCCTCCTTTGCCCAACCAATGACCATTTTGGGTAAAGATGTAGATGGCAACGGATCATTTGATGCTATGATATTTTGCTATATGAAGGCCGAAGATGGTTCGCAAAAGCCTTTCCCGATGCATACGCGCGATGATTTGATCAGTCAGCTGATATCTATCCGTAAAAAGTACCCAACCTACCGGGGCTTTGGCCAGGCCACTATGGATGACCTTTGGAGCGATAAAGACAAAGAGAACGCGGTAATACTAAAGGCCACAGATATGAATACCAGTTTTATTGAAAACAAAGGCAACGGTAAATTCACCATTACCCCTATGCCTTTGGCAACACAAATGGCTCCTGTTTACGGCATGGTAGCCAAAGATGTTGACAACGATGGCAATCTTGATTTGGTAATGGTTGGCAACGATTACGGAATGGAACCATTTACAGGCCGCCATGATGCTTTTATGGGCCTATATATGAAGGGTAATGGAAAAGGAGGCTTCGCTCCCTTATCTATAGCACAAAGCGGCTTATTTATTAATGGCGATGCCAAGGGACTGGCGACCATCCAATCGGCCAAAGGCGGCGATATTTGGATTGCCACACAAAACCAGGATAGTTTAAAAGTTTACAAACAGGCGGGTAATACGGTAAAACCTAAAAAACACATCAGGCTTAAGGCAGATGATTTTTATGCAGATATAGTTTATAAAAACAAGCGTAAAAAGCGGGTAGAATTTTATTATGGCTCTACCTATCTATCCCAATCATCCCGAAATCTGGAGGTTGACGCAGATATGGATAAAATTACCGTAACGGGTTATAGCGGCAAAAAAAGGGAGATCAGCAACTAAAGTAAAAAGGCGGGTGTTTAAAACTACCCGCCTTTCTCATATCACCGGCAGCAGGCTATTTTACCTGCGACGAGTAGTTAGGTTTTACCTCAAAGCTAAAAACTTGGCTCCCGGCTTCCCCGGTGGCTGTAATACCTTGTACCACGCCAATGTATTTCCCTGGCTGATCTGAGGTATAAAATGAGAGTTGCGTTTTTCCCGTTGCGCCCGTACTTACAGACGGAGCCCAATACAGCGTACTTCTAAAATCGGGCATGTGGCTGGCTGCTTGTTCGTCTGTGGCGTAAAGCGGCGAGTAAAACTGACGTTCCTGCTGTAAACCTTCATAATCAAGTACTACGGCATGCGGATCTATTTCGGCACCGCCAAGATCGCCTTTGTAGCTGGTAAGGCTCAGGATTCCTTTTTGGTATGATGCACCTAATGAATAGTTGTAAGGTACATCCTCCAATTTACGAATTTTGAGTGGATCGACAGCAAATACCTTATTCATGTTAAAAAAAGGTACACCATCTACCAGCACCAGGGGATCTTCGTCTCCCAGGAAGCCTATGCCGCTAACAATTTTTACGCTAAACTGGTTATGGGTATGAAATACATTTACCTCCCTGATATACTCGCGCATTACTTCCTCTATAGTTGTAAAGCGGGTGTAGTTATCTAAAAGATAAGTTTTATATGGCGGCCCATAAAATGCGCTGGTATCTACGTGTGCATCATTAAACAACTTCATTTTGGGGCCGTTGTAAATATTTTGAACCTGCATATTGATGGCTGCATCTTCAAAAGTGCTTTGCATTGTCGGCGTTACATCCAGGTGCCTCAGGGTAATTTTAGCAAACTCTTCCGAAAACGGGGTTAATACATCTATGTGATAATTGGTATCTACACTGGTGTTGGTTTCGGCAACAATTTCGTTTTGCCCATAAAACGCTCTCATGTTAAAAACCAATTTACCACGGGCATCACTTTTGGCCGAGTACAACTGCACCTGCTTACCCGGAATACCAAGATAGGTAATCACATCCCTTGCAGGCTCGTTATTTAATTTATTGGTGATATTGGCTGTAATAATAGGGCCATTAAATTCGGGTAAAAAATTAAATGCTGGTGTTTTACCTCTTAAAACATCATTCCAGGCAAAGCTCCTCCACCCTTGGGTAAGCATCAGGTTATCGGCGGCTTGGTCTGCAACGGTATTTGCGTTTTTAAAATAGTAGCCAGGCGATTCGATACTTCCCTTCAAATCCGACCGCAGCCATAAATAACTGAGAATATTTTCCTGATCATCGTACTGCAAAGAATCTAATCGGTAAACTGCTACCGACAGATCGGCAGAGGCGGGTTTGCTACCCTGCACTTTAGCATTTATTGCAACATCTACTTTTTTGCGAATGGCATACTGCGGCGCATCGGTACCAGCATCAATATAAAGATTTTTAGTTGGACGCTTAAAATACAAACGCTCGCAAACCGGCTTTCTATCGGCATTAAAAACGGTGATCTGCGATATCCCCTCTCCCAGTTTAGTTTTATCAATTGTAAAAGTGGCTACTCCGTTTACATTGGCTGTAGCTTGCACATCTTTAATAACATTGTGCGTTTGGGCAAAAAGGTAAATATTTGCCGATGGCTGGTTAGTATTTACTGTAACCAATAACCCACCGTTGCCATTGTCTTTTAAACTCATTACATAACCACCGGCATTTACAGGTGGCAGATCCTTTTGTATTATTTTGCCTCCCACCTTTATAACGGCGTGGTAAACAGCGCCACTTTCGGGCTTAAATACAAAACTACCTATCCCAAACTTAAGCGGCTCAAACCTCACAACGGTATCGTTAGTTTGATTTAGAATAGCACCTTTAAAGTTTATACTTTTACCTTTTTCATCTGTCGCCTTAACCCCTACCACGCTTGTAAAGCCATTAACCAGGTTACCTCCTTCGGGGAAAAACTGTACATCATAAGCGGCAGCGGCAACCGTACCTGTAGCCTCGGGGCTTTTAAGCGGATTTATAATGCTTAGCTTTTTTGAAAAATAATAATCGGGGCCAAAATTTTTCATCCAGCTGGTATAGGCCCTCAACACAAACTTACCTGTAGATAGATTAACCGGAATGTATAGAGAGCCACTCCCTGCCCCATCCTTCATGCCTATTTTAGTTTGTAAAACCGGGGTTTGCTTTTCGTCAAGCACCTCTACATAAACAACTTTGCTCAAGCCAAGCGGTTTCATAAAAATGCCATCCACATTGTATACTTTAAACCATATTAGTTCGCCGGCTGTATAACCGTTTTTATCGGTATGCAAATACAGCTTTTCGTGCAAGGTATTTGAGTTATACTCCTTAAAACTATTCTGCACTTCGGGCAATACCTGGCCAAACGATTTGCCGACCGAAATTATCGCTAATGCAAAAAAAACAACATTGAATTTTTTCATGGTTGGTAATGTTTTTATTTCCAAAATGATGGTTTTTTGCTGGTGCCCCTTAAAGTACAATCTACACAACGGGGTCTTGCCGAAATTACCCCAAGCTTTGGATTAAGGACCGTATCTACTGGGGTTTCTATACCCGTATAAACATATTCTCTAACCTGGTGCTCAACAATACCAGACATTGGTGGCACATAATCATATAACTCGGTGATAAGGGAACATCCATCGTAATAACTTAAATCTGGCAGCCAGGTACCTGGCAAATTTTCATTATCAACAAACAGACGTGCCTTTGCTACTGCCCCCGCCGTTATATAGCCTATAACAGGTTCGGCAGGGTTTGTAAGGCAATGGATATTACCTGTTAACTCGGATGGTTGTGCATCAAATACCCCGCCTACTTGGTCGGAGTTTTTTTGCAGCAGGTCGAAGTAGTTAAACGCATCACTTGTCAAGGCGTGTTGCTTAACCAATATACTTATACCAATCCGCAGTTTTTCTGATGTAGGTAATATGAGGGCAATAGCCTGGTTACTAATCACATCTTTTGCCAGCTTAGCCGATGAACCCAAATTAATAGTCCCCGAGGTATCATTTAGCCAGCAATTGTAAATCTGTTGCTCAGCCGTTCTGAAAGCAGATGTATCGCCGTTAACAACAATCAATTTCGATTCGTACTGCGATCTTACCTGGTAGGTATCAACATAATCCCACCGGTAATAATGGGTATTGTTTGCCGCATCATGTGTATTTACGTTTATCTGCAGGCCCTCTGTTTTTACAGCGTAGCCCAAACTATCAATTGCCGGCGAATTTTTTACCGGCACGAAATCTGACGCGTATTGCTTGCCATCACCAGTAACTATTTTTAAGCGATAATTTTGGGTGACAGACAGATTTAAAGCTGCTGACACGTAATTACCATTATTTTTTGACACCAGGGGATAGCTGCTGCCTCCCGAACTCTCGATTGTTACAGTGGCGTTTACTTCGGGATTTGAGCGGGCTTTACCTGCAATATTCACGGTATGGCTAAGTGCAATGATTGAGGAATCGCCCACGTTAATACTACCATCAACAACCAGGTAGCTGTTTAAAGCAACAATAGGTTTAAGCGCGATCTGCTTTTTGCAGGCCACCGCGGTTATAACTAATAATATGGCTAAAAATTTTTTCATTATGCTAAATAAAAATTTAACTGATCTCCCTGAACTGTAACCTGTTCCTTTTTGTAGATACACGCTACCATCAGAACCTGATATTATAATTTATAAACGGTATCGGTTTGGCAAATATGGACAGCTGGTACGAGTTAATAGATCCGCCCTGCTCCTGAAAAAATGTCGAATACGCGTTTTGCCTGCCTGTTAAGTTGTAAACCCCAACCGTCCACGAGTTGTGAAACTTCTGGTGCACTTTATGATTTCCATCAATGTTAATAGAAAAATCAGACCGGAAATAATCTGGTATCCGGTACTCGTTTCTATCAGAGTAAAAAACACGCTCGGCCCCGTTAGAAAAGTACTTGGCAATGGGCAACGTTATAGGGCGTCCTGTGCTGTAAGTAACATCTAAAGAAACGCTGTAACGGTGTGTAATACGGTAATTGCCTGTAAAGTTGAAGCTATGTGGTTTATCATAATTTGCCGGATAATACGCGCCGCCGTTTATCAGCTGGCCTGCTGTAGCATCATCCTGTTTTAAAAAGGTGCGGGAGTAAGTATAGTTTATCCAGCCATTTAGTTTACCGGTTGTTTTACGTACCGAAAACTCCACGCCGTAAGCCTTTCCCTGTGTATTTAATACCTCTTGTTCAATGGCATGGCTCATTACCAGTGTTGCTCCGCTTTTATAATCAAGGTAATTATCAATACGCTTGTAGTACACTTCTACAGATGTTTCGATGGTATTTTGCTTAGCATTTTTAAATACTCCAAACGATACCTGGCTGCCGTATTGTGGCTTGATATTAGGATCGCTTAACTTATAAATATCAATAGGCGATATGGCGGTAGTGTTTGAAAGCTGATGAATGTATTGCGCTAGTGTATTATAGCTGGCCTTTAATGAAAGGTCATCATCTATATTATAGCGCGCCGATACACGTATTTCGGGCCGCGAATATGTTTTAATTACTTTGCCGTTACCGTAGGTTGTACTATCAACCACATTTAACGCGGTGCGCGGTAAACCCGGCGCATAGTTACGGATGGTTTGGGCACCCAGATAATTATACAACGAGTACCGGATACCCGCGCTTATGGTAAAATCGGGGGTGATATCAAATTTATCGCCCAGGTATAAAGCGCTTTCCAGGGCTTGCTCATTGGCTACCTTATCTGGTACTATTAAAGATGATGCGCTGTTTGGCGTTTCGCTCCCGGGGTTGAGTTTATAGTAAATAGAACTTAAACCAAAGTTAAATGTGTTGTTACGGTTAAGGTAATAGGTAAAATCGGCCTTTAAATTGGTTTGGTTAATGCCAAATTTAAGCTTGTAGGCATTAACCGGGTTGGCGCTGCTACTTATATCATATTTATACCCATCGTACCCCACACTTAAAAGACTGTAGAGCTTAGTACTAAAATTGTGCTTCCATTTTATGTTGGCATTTTTATTACTATAGCTATAGGTGGTATCGCTGTTAAGTCTAAAATTATCATTACTGAGGTAAGTGGTGATATAAATGTTATTGTCCTTATCAACCTGATGACTTATGTCCAAATTAAGATCATAAAACGAAGCATGACTATGTTTATACTCCTCGGGAAGAAGCTTAAGTAACCAATCGGAATAGCTGGTACGACCGCCAAATATGAACGATGTTTTATCTTTTACAATTGGCCCTTCAATATTTAGCCTACTGGTTAACAGACCTATACCTGCCGAACCGGCAAAATTCTTTTTGTTGCCCTCCCTATCTGTTACCTCAAGTACCGACGACAGACGACCACCAAATTTTTCGGGAATAGTGCTTTTGTATAGTTCTATTCCCTTTACAATATCGGGGTTAAAGGCCGAGAAGAAACCAAAAAAGTGGGCTGGATTGTAAATTGTTTTATCATCCAGCAATATCAGGTTTTGATCGGCTGCCCCGCCCCTTACATTGAAGCCTGTAGTTGCTTCGCCAACTGTTTGCACACCGGGCAGTGTTAAAACTATTCGCAGCACATCGGCCTCGCCAAAAACGGCCGGTACTTGTTTTATACTTTTAATATCCAGCCTGCTCACTGCCATTTCGGTACTGCGCACATTGGCCACCTTATCTGCCGATATCTTTACCTCCTTCAGCGTAGTTACCTGGTCTTGCAGTTCGATGTTTAACTCACCATTGGTATATAACATAACCTGCCGGTGGGCATCTTTCATACCAATGCCTTTAATTATCAAAAACTGTTTACCACGCGGCAATGCAAGCGTATAGTAACCAAACTGATCTGTAGTAACACCAATGCTGGTATTACTTACATAGATGCTTGCGCCGGCTATAGCCCCACCCGACTTAGCACTTTTTACATACCCTGATATATTTGCCTTGCCCGACTTAATATCATTGGTTTTTATACCTACCTCGTACAATTTATTTTCTACAGTTGATTCAATAATTTGTTTTTTAACAGGTGCTGTTGTAAAATCGATAACAGGTGGAGGAGCAGCCGGGCGGCTTTGGCCCGGCTTAACGTTAAAATAGCCTGGAGCAGGCTGGGTGAAAATTTCCTTTTCACGGGTTAAAAACACCTGCATTTTTGAGGCGACAATAGCATAATGATATACTGTATTATGAAAGGCCAGGTTAAGCACATTATCTAAAGGCTGATCACTTACCTGCAAGGTTATTTTCAGACTATCAAATTGCGCACGGTCATAATAAATACGATATCCGCTTTTTGCTTCCAGATCCGCTACAAACTGATCAACCGTGGCCTGTTGAAAGTTGACGCTGATGTTTTTTGCCCCGCCTTGCCCATGTGCTAATTTAACCGCTAAAAGAATAATAATGATAAGGTAGTTTTTTTTCATATTTACTTGGTTAAACTATCGTAATAAGCTGCTACAGATGCCAAAGCAAGCTCACGAAGGCCATCAAATTGGATATGTTTATCCTTAATATGTTGCTTAAGCTCTTTCTTTTTATCAGCCAACAGATCAAGTACCGAATTTTGGCTGCTTACCTTATAATAGGTGCCTCCTTTTTTCATATAGTAATCGGGAGCATCGGCCGATGGGGTAAAATACCGCTCCCTGCCGTTTGAACCAGATACTGACTTAAGCGCCTTTTCTACTTTTTTTAGCACTTGCGATTTACCGTCATATAGCTGTTCGTAAAAGCCAGTTTTTATACCTAAGTTGTTATTAGGCACCCTAACAAAATGCCGCCCGTGAAGATCGAAAGATGTAATCTTATTGTTCACCAAAGCAAAAGGTGAGGCATGGTTATATAACAATACCACCAGTTGATCGGTATATATATCATATAACATAGGCACATTTTCGAAACTCTGCCCATCATAATCAACCGTGCCGCCTTTCCACGCGTCAACATCATCGAGATAGGCATTACCTTTTATAGATGAGTCGTAAGAATCGTAAACAAAGCCATTGTACAGCCGGGATTGCTGCCCAACACCCTGGTAAAAATGGTTTACCAGGTTATTAACTGCCAGATCATAACCCGCGCTATCGGCAGCAGATTGTGCAGACACTGTTTTGCATAGGAGAGCCATAACAAAACAAAATATTATTTTGGCGTGATAATGTAAAGGCATGCAGTTAATAAGTTATTCAGTAATTAAACAAAATTTAATCATTAAAACAAATTTTTATTGCTTTAATGATTAAATAGGTTCAATATAATATTGCAAGAGGATTTTATATGTGGCAACAGGTAGAAAATATCAGTTATTATTTTGCCGAAGGTGCAGTGATAGTAATTCCGTCTTTTAACGGCACTCCGAAATCTGGCGATCCATCTTTTTTCCAACCGAACTTTTGCGCTCTTGGCGAGCGTTTATCGCCACAACCTTCTCCTGGCTTTGAATTAGCATGATAAAGTATCCAATCTTCGGTACCATCCGGCGATTTAAAGAAAGAATTATGACCGGGCGCGTAAACGCCATTCTCCGGCGATTGCTTAAATACAGGCTGTGCCGATTTAATCCATGAAACAGGGTTCATCAGGTCGCTATTTTTTGATGCGGTGAGCATTCCCAGGGCGTAATAATCTGTCCAGCAGCCACTGGCCGAGTATACCAGGAACAATTTATCGCCATGCTTCAATATCTCCGGCCCTTCGTTTACATTAACATGCGGAGGGTTTGATGCAGCTCCCAGATCCCCATATTTTTCCCAATCATAAACCGGGCTCGATACCTTAACCCTTGGACCACTTATAGTGAGGGGATCTTTCATCCGGGCTATGTAAATGTTTTGCTGCTCGTTAACATCGCCTTCCCATCCGGCCCAGATCATATACAGTTGCCCTTTGTTTTCAAAAACAGATACGTCTATAGCCCATTTATTGGTTTCGTCGTTTACCTTTCCTTTAAAAACCCAGGTACCTTGTGTTGGGTCGGCGGCGGTGTTCTCTAATACATAAATACGATGATTGTTATTATTGCCGTCATCGGCGGCAAAATACATATACCATTTTCCTTTTATAAAATGCAACTCGGGCGCCCACAGTTCTTTCGAGTAATTTGTGCCTGCCGGTGGCACCCATATCGTTTTTTTTACCGCTGTACTCAATTGTGTTATATCCTTTGTTTTCCAGATAGCAAGGCAACTTCCAAGCGAATTGGTGTAATAATAAAACCCATCCTTATAAATAACCCAGGGATCGGCCCCGGAAAGTAACAGTGGGTTGGTAAATGTTTTTTGCTGAGCGAAGACCGATTGGGCCGACAGTAATATTACAACACAGACTTTAAACAGGTTTTTCATTCAATAAATATAGCGTACAATAACATCATTATAAATGTTAAAAACACATTTTATTCACAACAATCTTCCCAAAAAAATAACCTGCATCAGCTACAGCAAAACGCCGCAACCAACACAGGCTTACACATATTAACTTAACCAATTATTAAACTAAATCTCGAGTTTAATATCTTTATTAGCAGGTATCAGACTTTATTCTGGTGCCTGCTGTACTATCATTTCTTGTCGCACACTAAAAACACTACTCCCCTTGCAGGTACAGTTACTAAGATTCCACCACTGGTTGCCGATGAGCTTGCCGCTATTGCAGTATAATTTGACGGGCCGCCAACACTGCCAGATGGGCTATTTCCATTTATAGTTACAATGCCAGAATAGGGCGCGTTATCTGCACCTCCCTTTAGCGTATAGTAGTAATAGTTGGCACCGGTATAATAGTTTTTAAAATTGATATTAACTACCTGATCCGTAGTACCTTTATTTACCAATGTAACTCCAGCCTCGCCCGAATTGAAAGACGACGCGTAGCTAACAATATTGGTACTGCCGGTAACTACCGAACTGATCATCCTATCGCCAAAGTATTTTTGAAAATAGTACAGGTAATAAAACGCCGGGCGCGGTGTAAAATCGGGTGTACCGGTTTGCTGATAAGTAAATAAACCATGATCGTTACCATCGGCACCACCGTTGGCCAAATCCCAACGACAGGCCATGCTTACCTGGTTTTTAATTAATTCACCAAGTACTAAAACCGCGTGCACCCCGGCTACATAAGATACCTGCTGCCTTGAGCCCGAAGCAAATATATTCCACTCATCCATAGCGATAGGTTTTGGTGCTATGCCTGCGGTTTGGATAGAGGTATTTACCCAACTTAACATAGATGATGTTACCGATGATGGTGTGGCCAATATAGTTTCGGGGGTAGAGTTTTCATTATAAGGGGTATAATAATTATGAACCACAAAAAAATCGGGTGACGAACCAGCACTGGATAGTACGCCTGCATTCCAGTTTTGAACGCCTACTGAATTGCTTTGGTCATTTGTTTCGGTAAGTACTATACCTATTTTAATGGTGGCGCCTATATCGCTGGCCGCTTTGCGCATAGAATCTGCAAATACTTTAAAATGAGTACCGTACAGCTGTCCTGTTAAAATTTCGGGCTGCCCATCTTTATTTTTGGTTACATCAATACGATAGCCGGCCTCCCAGTTACCGTAGTTTTCATTGCCAACTTCCCATAATTTGGTACGCCCCTTATCATTTCTAACCCATTGAGCGGCATAATGAGCGGCTGTTTCAACCGGGTGATCACTCAACCCATAGCGGGCATAACCATAGTTTACGGTGATAATACCTGTGCTATTAATTTTTTGCAATAAAGAATAATAGTTATTCAAACTTATCGACCAGCTATCCGTAACCAGGCCGCTCCAATATCCCGTAGTTGGGTCGGGAGTGCCATCTGCTTTCAATAATTCGGCTGGCACATCGGCAGGTTTGCCCCCCGAAGGCAGATCATAAAAATAAACATCAGATAAACTACCGCCAGGTGCTCTTATAATGTTGGGCGAAAGGTTAGTTAAATTATTTACCACGCCCGCATCGGTATACTGACCGGTAAAAGGATTTATATTGTTACCGAACAGATTTTTTGAAACTTTAGATACCACGTTTGCAAAATCGGCCGTTACGGTTACTGATGCTGTTGTAGTGGGTTTAGCTGCATTTTGTACCGATGGCTTAGTAAAGGTTTTAGCTTCCCAGTTATCTAAAAAAAAACCTTGCGAAACCGCTACTGATGGGTCTGTTGGTGATGTAATTGAACCTGTGGCTCCTCCGTTGCCTGTATCGGTAGTCACTATTGTTGTATCGGGCGTCTTGGCCTTTGTGCAGGCCTGTAAAACTATCACGATAACTATTATTACAGATATATGCTTTATTATTAATTTCATTTTAAGGGTACTGGCTTACTGGTTTAACTATGCCCATTTTATTAAGCAATTGTTTCTTTAATAAATTATGCAACTGATGCTTTTAAACCAGTATGCGGATTAAGCGCAAAACCGGCTAACATATAGGTTGACCTGAACTCATTTGGTGTAAACTGTTTTTTTCGTTTAAAAATCCTGTTGAAATTGGATATGTTATTAAAACCACACTCATAGGCTATCTCGGCCACGGTGGTTGAAGAGTCTATCAGCATCCGCGAAGCATGGCCTAGCCTTATTTCGTTAAGGCTATCGGTAAAAGTTTTACCGGTGCGTTTTTTCATATACCGGCTAAATGAAGCTTCGGGCATATGCACTACACGGGCTGCTTCGGCCAGGGTTACCCGCCTGTTGTAGTTATTATTCATATGCTCAAACACTTTCTCGATACGCTTGCTATTGTGATGAAACTTTTCGTTAATGAAACTCAGGTCCGAAAGTGTTTTCGTATCGGGCGATGTAGAAAGCTCGTGCAGTATAGATAGTAATTCCAAAACCGAGGTAAAGCCGCTCTTTTTATTAAGTGCCAGTATTCTGTCCTTAACCGTTTCAATGGTTTTGGGAGAAAATATGATTCCTTTAGGAGCATTTTGGAGCATTCCCTTTAAATAACTAAGCTGATTTCGCTTTAAAAAATTTTCATCAAAAAGATCACTGTGAAATTGTATGATAATCTCTGTTACATTTTCATTATCGCACAAATTGGCAAACCAACCATGGTAAAGGTTAGGCCCTATAAGTGCCAGTTCCAGATCATCAATAACATCAATATTACCCCCTACTACACGCTTAGCGCCTTTGGCATTTAATATCAAATGCAATTCGTACTCATTGTGATAATGGAGAGGAGTATCAAATTTCTCGTTTACACGCGAAAAAACGGTAAAGCAATCGCCCGATGTGAGCGGGGTAATTTCACGTATCACATTGCTTGTCATCATCATAAATATTTCAAAAAAATCAAAACAGAATTAGTTAAACAAAGTATCTTTCAGAGATAAAAACACATCTACTTAATTGCGGCTCATCTTTACTGATGCTTATGATGGCGCCATTGCTTTTATCACTCAGATGAATTAAAATATCGCCGCCATATTTATTCCGGCGGCGATATTAATCAAGCCTGTTAATTCTATTATTTCACATCTACAATACCAACATCATCAATGCTAAAAGTAGAGGCATTGCCACTAAACTCCTGGAAAACCAGGGCACTGATGGACGATGGCAGCGGGTTACTGGCATCAACCCAGTTAGCGATCGGAATTTGATAATCGACCCACTTACCTTCGGTAAGTGTTATCTGAACGGTAGTATTAAAATTATAATTGAGTGCCAGGTGCATAACTTTACCAGTGGTGCCCTTACCTCCAAATATTGAAAACTTAAGTGCTGTGTTAGCATCAACATTGTTTCCGCTGCCCGGTTGTATCACATAACCATCGTACCCGCCGGTATAGCTATAAGTTCTGGATGTAGTGCCTCTCCTGACATTTGTTTTATCATCTTTCGCTCCGGCCCCCCAGCCGTAATCGCTCCAGCCGTTTTCAAACGAGTCTTCGTAAATTGCTGTGGTAAAACCAAATATTGAATTGGTTTGCCTTATTGCAGTAACGCTATTAGATAATAAGCTTGTTCCGGAGGTTACAACCGGCCCTGTACCTACACCACCGCCTTTAGTAGCAGATGTGGTAACTAAAAGACGCGCTGCAGTTACTCCCGATGGCACTTTTACGGTTATTACCGTAGGTGATTTGGTAAGTACCGTTGCAGGTACAGTGCCAAATGACACCCCCGAAAGACCATTGAATGTTGTACCGGTTATGGTGATAACATCGCCAGGATTACCAGCAAGCTGGCTCACTGTAGTTATGCCAGGAATTGGCTGCTCTACTACAAAAGGAGTACTAACTTTTCCATGCGCAGTAACAATAGTAAGTATATTATTTGTACTGTCGCTGCTGTAAGGCACCGTACTGGGCAGTGAAAACTGTAGACTGGTATTTGATGATAAAGCTATATTGAAATACACAGAAGCACCGTTGATATATATAGCCTTGGCTGTGATAAGGTTGGTACCTATAACAGCGTATGCAGTGCCAATCTTTCCATCAGTTGTTGTGGAGTCAAAAGGAGCAATGGTTTGTGACGTTTGGTTGATTTGGGCAATAGTACGTACCCTTGATATAGTTGGAGGGCCATCACCACCACCATTATTGTCCTTTTTACATGAGTTTATAGTCAATACCGTCACCAGTGAAAGTATGCAGTAAAAAAATATCGGTTTTAAATTTTTCATAGCTGTATTTATTTAAATGTGTATGGTACCGCTGGTTCTAATAACTTAGGATCGGCTGTTGTTTCATTTATTGGTATTGGCAATAAAAAGTCGGTACTTTTTGGTGTAACAGCGGTATGGTAAACTGTTTTACGGTCGGGGGCATAAGTACCTCTTTCCTGCTGGCTTATAAATTGAGTAGCAAGCGGGTGGGTATTATTCAGTATACCATTCCATCCGTCTATACGGCAAAGGTCAAACCAATAATCGTTTTCGATAGCGAATTCATGCCTTCTTTCAGTTAATATATCATCTACTATAATAGTGGTAGGCACAACATTGTTATAGGTAGCGTCATAGTTAGGGTTAGTAACCGAATGGTGACGGTTTATTACTGTTAACGCCACTAAATTTGCCCTTTTCCTGATGGCATTGATATAAGCCAAAGCCTGGACATCAGTTGAAGTAGTATTTTTACCAACAATTGCTTCTGCTGCTATTAAATAAACTTCGGCATAACGCATTAAATAAGTGTTATTTGCTGCAGATTGTGCCGCACCAATGCCACCATTATCTGCAGGAGTGCCCACTACGTATTTTTTAATAGCGGCACCAGTACCCTGTGAATTGATATTATCCGGCACAGTATAGCCTCCGGATGCTGCGTCAATTTCGGGGTAAACATCCTTAGCTTGCATAATAGTTGCGTGTAGGCGCAAATCGCCTCCTTCATAAGAGTTTTGCAAATCAATAGTGGGGCCTAATACACTATAGCCGTCACCGGTACCTGTTATTATTCCACTTGCAGCTAATGAGGCTTGCGCCGGGTTTCCGTGACCGTAAGATGCACCGCCTGCCCATTGTAACTGGCAAATGCTTTCTTCATTATTATTATTAGCCGTTTTAAACAGATCGTTGTAAGTTTTACTGGCTATATCTATACCATATAATTTAAACTCACCGCTATTGATCACCTTTTGTGCTTCTTTAAGTGCATTGGGATAATCCTGCATATATAGGTACAATTTGGCAAGCATGGCCGAAGCTGAACCGCTGGATACATGGCCCTGTGTGATAGATCCGGTCCTGATCATAGCGGTACAATTTGCCTCAGCAAATTTCATATCATTAACCATAAAGGTGTAGATATCTTCTACCCGGTTGCTATTTACCTGAAAATTGGTTAAAAAGTTGCTGGCATTCTCAATAATGGGTACAGCTCCCCATAACCTTACAATATGAAAATAAGCTATGGCACGAAAAAAATGCGCTTCGCCCAAAGCATTATTTAAAACAGCAGGGGTTACACCCGAACCTGCTCTTGAGGGCATTAAGTTGATAAGCGCATTGGATTGTGCCACAACTGTCCATAATGAACTCCAGGCGGCATCATTTTGAGAGTTAAGATTAGTAACGGCACCGTTCAAATTCCCAAAGTCGGTAACATCTGACGAATAACTGCGGCCGTTACCACCAGTCATCTCGCACACCGCCCAACCTGGTTTAGCCACATAATTAAACCAAAGTGAATTGTAAAGATTAAGGGTGCTTGCCGCTACCTGGGCATCGGTTTTATAAAAGTTGTCAATTGCAATCGCGTTTTCGGGCGGTCTGTTGAAAAAATCTTTTTTACAGCCAGTTAGGGTAACAAAACCAATAACTGTCGCGCTGATTATATATTTAATATTTGCTTTCATTTTAAATCTTTTATGGTCAAATTAAAATTCTGCGTTTACTCCCAAAGTGAAAATTCGTGGCGAAGGATACCTTCCCAAATCCACATTGGTTAAAAACACGTTTTGGTTTTGCTGGCCAACTTCGGGGTCTAAACCTTTATAGCCTGTTATTACAAACAGATTTTGTGCACTGCCATACACTTTTAAACGGCTTAGCGCAATATGTTTAGCCCATGAGGGTGGCAGGCTGTAACCCAAACGCACATTTTGGAACCTTAAAAAAGACGCGCTTTGTAAAAACCGGGTAGACATGTTGAGGTTTGGGTTAACACCGCCCTTGGGAGCCGGAATATTGGAATTGATATTAGTAGGTGTCCAATAATTTGAAGCTTCGGCAAGTTGATTGGTATATAACCCGTTCAGGCCTTCAATGGTGTAATCCAAATAATTAAGCACTTTACCACCATATGAGCCATATAAGAATATAGACAGATCAAAGTTTTTATAGGTAAAGTTATTAGTGAAACCATAAGTGAATGTAGGATTAGGATTGCCAATAGCGCTCATATCGCTTGCGTCAATCTTACCATCATGATTGGTATCAACATACTGAATATCGCCTAAAGTTGTTGAACCGGTAGTACCCAATGTAGTGCTGATGGGCTGGCCAAATTGTACCGGCGCATTTTGCAGCTGATCTGCGGTTTTAAATATCCCTTTAACTGTATAGCCATAAAACTCACCTATAGGCCCGCCAACTTTTGTTTGAGTAACAGGTATTTGTAAAAATCCAGAGGTGATACTGGCATTAATTATACTGTTATTGTATGTAGAAATAACTTTATTAACGTAATGGGTAAAGGTTACTGTAGTATTCCAGTTAAAATTCTTTGAAACAATATTTTTTGAGTTGATGCTAAACTCAATACCTTTATTGCTAACCTCTCCTCCGTTTACATAAAGTGAGCTGATTCCACCAAGGTAGTTAGGGCCGCCGGTTAAAAACTCAGGTAAAGGTGCCTGGAAAAGGAAATTTTTCGAAGTTTTATTATACCAGTCGACGGTGGCGTTAACCCTGCCGAATAAAGTAAAATCCAAACCTATATCGGTTTGTATAGATGTTTGCCAGGTTAAGTTTGGATTATTATAATTTGATACGTTAAAGCCTGTACCTAAGCCTGTAATAGTAGGGTTGAGCGCAGACCCGTATTGGTAACCCGGAATATTCTGGTTGCCCACTTCACCATAACCTATTCTAAACTTAACATTATCAGCAACGCTTTTAATGTCTGTCATAAATGATTCATTTGAAACCGTCCATCCAATGGCTGCAGATGGAAAATACCCTGTTTGATGGCCTTGTGCAAAATTTGAAGACCTATCTGACCGGATTGTAGCAGTTAAGCTATATCTGCTATCGTAGTCATAAATTGCACGGGCGTAAAAAGACTGCAAGGTATTAGACGATTTGTTTTCGCCAATGGTAGGTATCTTAGCACCACCAAGGTTAAGTGTAGGTAAATCGTTACTTAAAAAGGTATTAGTCCCGGCACTCATACTATTGTACATACCTTCATTCAATTCATAACCTGCAGCCGCGGTTATACTATGTTTTTTGGCAAATGTATGGTTGTAGGTAAGGTACTCCTTCCAGTTCCAACCTAAGGCCTGATCTGAATATTCACTTAAACTTGCTACGGGATTACCATATATAAGTGAAGGGTTAGTTGGAGAAGTTACCGTATATGATGGGAAGAATAATGTACTTTTTGAAAAATTATTATAACCGCCAATTTCCGACCTTAATGTCAGATCTTTAAAAAAATGTATATCTGCGTAAAAATTTGCGTTTATCTGACTGCGCACCAGGTTATTGGTGTTTAACATTGCCAATGCAACAGGGCTGATAAAAGTACCGCTGCCATAAGATGCCGGGGCGACGGTAAAGCTGCCGTCTGGATTGCTGGCTGCCTGATCTGGGGCATTTAGCAATGCCTGATAAACAATACCGCCGTTATCGCTCGCACCCATATTTTGATCGGTACGATTTAACGTTATGTTTGAGCCAAGTTTAAACCAGTCTTTCAACTTTCCCTCAACATTTGTGCGAAAAGAGTAGCGTTTAAAATTTGACCCTATAATTGTACCATTTTGTTTAAGGAAACCGCCCGATATATAGTAGTTAACGTTGTCGTTACCGCCGTTCATCGAAAGATTATGACTTTGCATAGGTGCATTTCTAAATACGGCTTTTTGCCAATCGGTGCCCGGGCCAAGCAGGCTGGGATCTAAAAACTCCTGTCTGCGACCTATCCCGGTAATATCAGCTATCGTATTTTGTATATTCGCATATTGCTGCAGGTTCATCATTTTAAGGAAATGCCCCTGCTGCTGAACTCCGTAATAACCATCATAATTTAAATGAGCAGTACTATTTTTACCTTTTTTGGTGGTAATAATAATAACACCATTTGAACCACGGCTACCATATATAGCTGTGGCCGACGCATCTTTTAATATATCAATAGACTCAATATCATTTGGATTGATATAGCTTAGCGGACTAAGTGTATTTTCGCCATTATTTTGGTTTTGAGTAGTATAGGCTCCACCATCAATATACACACCATCAACTACATAGAGGGGTTCATTAGACCCCGAAAGAGATGTTATACCCCTGATGTGCACTGAAGCCGAACTACCTGGGGCGCCCGAACCATTGGTAACAGTAACTCCGGCGGCCTTTCCTTGTAACATTTGGTCAACACTTGTTTGAGGAATATTTTGGATGTCTTTTGCAGTTACTGATGATATGGCGCCGTTTACATCCGGACGCTTTTGCTGGCCGTAACCAATAACTACCACATCAGATAAGGCGGTAGACGTATTGACCAACACAACGTTAATAATTGTTTTTTTACCTATTACAACAACTTGGGACTTCATCCCGATAAACGAGAAACTTATCTCCGTAGCGCCATTTGGTAAACTGATACTGTAATTACCGTCCTTATCGGTTACAGCGGCCACCTGGCTGTTTTTTACTCTTACAGATACTCCCGGCAAGGTGGTGCCATTGTCGTCTGTTACTGTTCCTTTGATTATTGTTGTTTGACTTTGAGCATGTGTTTGCAAACACATGAATAAGGACAAAAACAATAATGCTAATCGTAGAATTTTTCGCATAATTTGTTTATTTAATTATTGGTTTATATTTAGAATTTCAGGTTCTACACAGCAATTATTCACATACCAAAATAGCTGGCTTATCAAGATGAAATACCATCATTGACGCTACCGCATTTGTTGCAACCCGTCAAAAAAAATGACGAACTATCACTTCAATAAATTGGTTATATATTCTTATCAGGTTTATATTACTCCCCGCAGTTAAGCTGCAGGTTTGATATTTGTTTATAATGAGGGTAAAATTATCTGATACCTGATATGTGATTGTGGATAAATAGGGGCACAAATGTCAACTTGAATCAATTAATTGATAATCAATTATTTAATTAAAAAAAAGAATCGAAATTTTCTATAAAACATTAAAAAAGTGACAAATGTACACCTACCTATTAATGAACCTACTTTTTAAAGTGCGATAATAGTATTACGATATAAAGAAAAACAGGGGTTTTGTAGGGGAACCGGCTTTGGTGCGGGA
Organism: Mucilaginibacter cryoferens; assembly: GCF_014205845.1. Taxonomy (GTDB): domain Bacteria; phylum Bacteroidota; class Bacteroidia; order Sphingobacteriales; family Sphingobacteriaceae; genus Mucilaginibacter. The sequence continues at coordinate 92,107 of NZ_JACHCR010000006.1, read as the reverse complement.
ATGGGGCTGCGTAGTTTGGATTTCTTAGAGATTGGGGCGGGCTCCAAGTCCGTTACTTTACTCCTTAACTGTTGCGGTTTGTATTTTATGACAATTGGTATTCTCTTGATTTTTTTTCAAATAACACATATAACTGTTTCACTTGTTGCGCAACACTAGAGCAATGCTGAGCATCAGTAAGAACCATCCCAAGGGGAGTTTAAACGCAGGAAAACTTGTAATAAAGCTATGAATCCAACTCTTCGGCTGCTTCTATATACTTTGATGGGATAGTATTGTACTCGGCCTTAAACATTTTAACAAAGTATTTTTGGCTTTTAAAGCCTACTTTGTGGCAAATTTGTGAGATTGTTAAATGCCCGGTTTCTAATAACTGCGCGGCACGTTTTAAACGCATTGATCGTACCAGCTCATTGGGGGTTTTACCCGTCATGGCTAATATTTTTTTGTATAGTGTATAACGGCTTACAAAAACTTCGGTACTTAGTTCCTCTACAGAAAAATTGGGGTTAGAGATATTGTTATCTATCAGTATCAACACCTTTTTTATAAACTGCTCATCCGGCGAATCAACATGCATTTCGGTTGGGCTTACCTCTACCTGTTTGGTATAGGTTTTTCGCATACTTTCTTGCTGACTCAGTATATTTCTGATCTTCGACTGTAGTATCTCAAAGTTAAAAGGTTTGGTGAGGTAATCTGTAGCACCGGTTTCCAACCCTTTTAGTTGCTGATCTTCGCCGGTTAACGCGGTTAACAATATCACCGGGATATGTGAGGTACGTTTATCGCTTTTGAGTTTAAGGCACAGGTCTATCCCATTCATTTCGGGCATACTAATGTCACTTACAATTAGATTGGGGTGCTGGGAAAGGGCTTTCTGCCAACCTTTTTTACCATTCTCGGCCTCAATAACGTTAAATGACGTTTTTAAATTGTCTTTAATGTAAAACCTAAAATCTTCATTGTCTTCTACCAATAAAATTGTTAGTTTTTTGCCATCTCGCCCATCCTTATGAAGTTCGCCCTTATGCTGGCCACTCTCGTGCAAAACCTCATTGGTGTGCTCTAAATGCAGCTGAGTATCAACAAAAATATTATTATCAATTTTACCAACAGGCAATAGTACTGTAAAACAGCTCCCCTGGTTAAATTCACTTTCTACCAATAAATCGCCGTTATGCAACTTTACAAACTCCCTGGCTATAGATAAGCCTATCCCACTCCCCTGGTTTAACATCGAACCCGGCAGATCATTCTGGAAAAACGGATCAAAAATGCGATTTAGCTTATCTGCAGCCATGCCTATCCCCGTATCTATCACCCTTATTTCCAATAATGCCTTATCTACATCTGCGTTACCTTTTAGGTTAATTAAAACGCTTACCTGGCCACCCTCGTGGGTAAACTTATAGGCATTAGAGAGCAAATTGAACATGATCCGTTCTATTTTATCATGATCAAAACTGGTGTAATACATCTCAATTTCAGAATCAAACACAAAACGGATATTTTTTTGATCGGCCACATCAGTAAAGGCAAAAGAAAGATCTTTTATAAAAACGATAATATCTCCATTCATCCTATGAAGCTTAAGCTCCTGATATTCCATCTTTCTAAAATCCAGCAGCTGATTAACCAGGTTAAGCAAACGTTTGGCATTACGGTTTATCAACATCAACTGTCGTTGTATCTCGGGCTCGGCAATTTGTTTAAGAATTTTATCAACGGGAGCCATAATAAGCGACAACGGGGTACGAAACTCATGGCTTACGTTGGTAAAAAACTTGATTTTCATCAAATCGAGTTCGTGCATACGCTGAGCCGCTTCCCGCTCTTTTTCAATAGAGAATTGGGTGCGTATTTTTTGGATGCCACGCGTTCTTAAATACAGCAACGAACCTAAAACCAGGCCAGCATAAAAAATATAAGCCCAGGTAGTTTTCCAAAATGGTGGCGATATATTGATATTTAGCGTAATCTCTTTATCGTTCCAGTTTTCATTGGTGCCGGCACGTACCTTAAATACATAATCGCCCGGATCAAGGTTTGTGTAGGTGGCCTTTCGTACCTTGTTATCGGCATTTATCCAACCCTTGTCAAACCCTCCCATTTTATATTGATATTTTATCTTATCGGGATTAAAGTAATTGAGCGCGGCAAACTCTATGGCAAATACATTATCATTATACTTTAGCTTAAGATCGTTTAAGTCCGTAATAGATTTTGTTAATATAACCGAGCCATTTACCTTATCCCCTGCTTGTATCGATTGATTAAAAATTTGCAGATCGGTAAATACCAGATTTGGCTGGCTCTTATTAGTTAAAATATTGGAAGGTTTAAACAGGTTAAATCCATTACCTCCACCAAAAAGCAATTCGCCTTCCCGGGTTTTATAAGATGAGTTTTCGGTAAACTCACGGCCTTGTAAACCTTCTGTTTCGTTATAATTTGTAAAATGAAATTTCAGTTTACCAGATGAACGATCTACCATAATACTGGATAAACCATTGGGGGTGCTTACCCAAACATTATTACGGCTATACTGCTGCATATCAATTACCGTATTATCGGGCAAACCATCAAGCTTATTAATATTGGTAAACTTGTTGGTTTTATAATCAAATATGCTAATCCCTTCGCGGGTGCTTATCCATATCAAGCCATCTTTATCTTCGAGAATGTTGTTAGTATTATTATTTATTAAGCTGCCCGGGTCTTTATCATCATGCAAATAATGTAAAAAACGATGGCTGTTTTTAGCTAATCGATCAACACCATAAGCGGTTACAATCCAAACGTTTTTATGTCTATCTTCAATTAGGGAACTTACATAGTTGGAGTGAATAGTGTTTTTTGCGATGTCGCCGTCAAATTTATAAGCGGCAACAACATTTCTGTTCTTATCCAGGATGTTTAACCCTGCCGATAGCGTGCCTACCAATAAATTATTGTCACTATCTTCTGTTATCGCGCAAACTCTATCTTCAGATATGCTATTGGCTTTTGCGTCATTATGTTTATAATGTTTAAATATTTTACCGTCAAAACAATCAAGACCTCCATAATAGGTACCTATCCATAATTTTTGTTCGTGATCAATAAACAGCTTAACTATAACATTATTGGTAAGGCTGTTTTTATCGGCCGCATTATGCAGGTATTGTTTAAAACTACCTGCTTTTCTATCCCAGTAAATCAATCCGCCGCCGTTGGTACCTATCCAAATATTGCCCAGCTTATCCTCGGCAAAATTATTCACGTCACTAAATGGCAAGCTGTTTTTATCAGAAAGATGATGGGTATAGCTCGCAAACTTAATAATGCTTTGATGGTAATAACTTATCCCCCGTTTATAACTGCCGCACCAAATAATACCTGTATTATCTTTATAAACACAAGTGATACTATTTTGACCAATCGTTTTATTATCATCCTCCCGATTAACAAGATACTCGGTTTTAAAGTCGCTTTTATTCAATAAATTTATACCGCCATGATCTGTGGCTATCCACATCCTGTTTTCATCATCCTGCGTAACATCAGATATTACATCGGTATTTATTTTGCCGGTAGCTTTAACAATGTGTTTAAATATATTATTGGTTAAACTGATGTAAAAAACACCTACAGAATAACTGGGTACAAATGCCCATATATCGTCTTGCTTATCGATAAATATTTTATAAGAAGAGCTCAAACCGGAAGGTAGCTGCCCAAGCTTTAAGCGATAATTTACTTTGTAACTTTTAGGATCGAGCCGCTCGAGTACACCGGAGTTAGAAACGATCCATATATTCCCTTTAGAGTCCACAGATAAATCGGTAACCAGATTTGAAGAAATAGAACTGGTATCGGCATTATTGTGAGTTAAGTTTATTGTTTTATTAGTTTTGGGCTCATATTTAAATATCCCTTGGTTTTTATTGTGTTGTAGTAACCAGAAATCACCAAACCTATCATTCTTAATAGCTAAAATATATGTATCATAAACTTTAATTTTATACATAAAGTCTTTAATGTTCCTGCTAAATTTTTCAGTAGCGGGATCATAAGTATTAAAGCCCATACGGGTCTCTATCCATAACTTATTTTCGGGACCGGGGGTGATACTTACTATATAATCGTCATCTAATGTTGTTGTATCGCCGGCAATGTGTTTAAAACTTTTAAAGCTATAACCATCGTACTTATTTAAGCCTGATAGTGTGCCAAACCACATAAAGCCCTTTTTATCTTTATATATACAATTTACCTGGTTATGAGACAAACCCGCATTTATATCGAGATGCGAAAACTGAAACTGATTATTTTGTGCACTTACAAAACGCAAACTAAACTGCATCAAAACAATCAGCAAAAACACCTTAGGCTTCATCCGGGGATTGGGGTATATTAATAGATTAATGACCTTAAAGATAGTATTAATAGTAAAAGGGCGTTTATACTTTTTTAACATTGATAAAAGCAATCCGGTTAAAAAAAGCGCCCCTTATGGCTTAATCATAAAACAACGCTTCCATTAAACCGGGATAATTACTTTACACTTTCCGTTATGGAAAACTACGCTTTTTTGCATCCGGTAAATAATTAACAGTTTTTAACAATCACATTTGGGTATTATTTCCGTTATTCAATCATATCCTCATTCCTTATGCCATCACATACCTGTAAAACCTTAAAACTTTTGCTTATCGGTTGCCTTCTTTTAATTATAAAACCGGCATCGGCACAAACCAGCTATCATAATATCATATTTAAAATAGATTCGCTGATTGATGTGGGTTTACCAAAATCAGCTTTAAAAGAGGTTGATCAGCTTGATGCCTTGGCGCATAAAGAAAACAACACTCCGCAAATGATCAGGGCGGTTATTTACCACATAAAGTTTCAAACTTATTTGCAGGAAGATGCCCTTGTAAGTGTAATCAATACGCTAAAAGCCGATATAGCTCGTTCTCCTTTCCCGGTTAAACCTGTACTGCAATCGTTTTTAGCCGATATGTACTGGAAATATTACCAACAAAACCGCTACCAATTTTTAGGCCGCAGCAAACTTGAAGTAGTGAATGTTGATTTCAGAAAATGGGATCTGGCAACGATAATTAACGAAACTACCCGGCAATATACCCTATCGCTAAAAGATGCCGAAAAGGAGCAAAACACATCACTTGATATATTAGATGGAATATTAACAGGTGATAAAAACACCCGCTTTTTACGGCCTACTCTCTACGATTTATTGCTGCAACGGGCATTCAATTATTTTTTAGATGAAGAGCCAGCACTTAATAAACCTAAAATGCCATTTTCTGTAAACGACGATCGTTTTTTTAGCGATAGTAAAACTTTTGCCAACCTCAATATAAACACAACAGATACCTCCTCCACCCTTTACCAGGGCATCCGCCTTTTACAGCAGGGAATAGCCTTTCATCTGCAAAAAAACGACCACAAGGCACTCGCCGACCTTGATATGAAGAGGTTAACATTTGTACACAACAAGGCGGTTTCTAAAAATAAAGACAGTATTTATATAGTTGCCTTAAAACATATAGCAACGGATACCACTGCCGGCATTATTAGCGCCGACGCATTACTTGCCATTGGAAAGTACTATAGCAGTGTAGATAGTTTAACTACGGCTATGGTTTATCTGCAAAAAACCATCACCAATTATCCCAAAAGTCCGGGTGCCCAGGGTGCAGGCAACCAAATAAACCAGATAACCCAACAGATACTGACAATTAATGTAGAAGATGTAAATGCACCGGGAATACCCATATTAGCAAATTTAAATTACCGCAATATTCAGCAGGTCCGCTATCGCGTTTACAATTTAACAGGTTTGCAGGCAAATAAAATTGCCATACTGCAACAAAATGAAGCAAGTGGGTATGCGGCTAAAACGCTGGCTTTTATTAAAGAACTACAGCCGCTGCAAGATAAAAACCTCAATCTGCCCGTAACCACCGACCTGAAAGAACATAACACCGAATTTAAAATAGACGCCTTAGGTACTGGCACTTATCTTTTGATGGCTACAGAAACAGGGATAAAAGACAACATTACGCAACTCACTACTTTTAAAGTAAGCGCACTGGCCTATTTGATTAGAACCCGGCCCGACAGAAAAAGAGAAATACAGGTAACCAACCGTGAAACCGGCAACCCAATTTCTGCCGCCTCTGTTACAATCGCCTACCAGCCTTTCGATTATGGCCGCACCAAGAGGAAACCTATTGTAATTACAGGAACAACAGATGTTACCGGCACATTTATATTTAATAACCAGGGCAGCAATTATTCACTCTCCATCGGCTACCAGGGCGACCGCTTAGTTAACGACAATCAATATGAGTCTTACTCATCACAACCGATTTTGAATGATGATCCGGTTACAAAAACTATTTTTTTCACAGACAGACAAATATATCGCCCCGGACAAACCATTTATTTTAAGGCGCTGCAACTACAGGTAATTAATGGCAAAAGCAGCATTATGCCCCATACAGACATTGACGTAGAGCTTCACGATCAGAATGCAAAGCAACTGGCTACCGTTAAATTAAAAACCAACGAGTTTGGCACCGTTACTTTCCCATTTATTATACCACAAAACGTGTTAAACGGATGGCTAAACATAATAACTAAAAATGGCAGAATAGATGTTAAGGTTGAGGAATATAAGCGCCCTACCTTTAAAGTAGAATTTGCACCTTTTTCTAAAAACTACAAGCTTAACGATAGTGTTGTTGTTAAGGGTAAGGTGAACGCATTTTCGGGTTACGGCCTATCTGGTGCCCGCGTTGCTTGCCACATCACGCGCACCACCGTAATAAAAATACGCGATGATTATTCCCGCTTCAAACCGCAAAGATATAATTACAAGGGTAGTCCATTTACTGAAATTGCTGTGGATACGGTTAAAGCAGATGAGCAAGGCAACTTCGAAATTAAGTTTTTAGCTGCAGGAGTTGACAAAAGTGACTTAAACGAGGCTTTCAGATTTAATGTTAACGCCGATGTTACCGATGGCAGCAACGAAACACAAAACGCAAATACAAGTATCAGCATAAGCAATAACGCTGTAGAACTGGAAACCAATGTTCCTGAAAGTATTATTGCAAAAAATGGAGTAGACGCCGCTGTAAATATTTTCAGCACCAATCATCAAAAATTAAATGGCAAAGCCAATATTAAAATATTTGCACTAAAGGGTTCAGCCACATTTTTTAAAACCCGGCTTTGGGATATTCCAGACAAGTGGATGATGAGCAAAAGCGAATACGCACAATACTTTCCCGGCTTTGCCTATGATCACGAAGATGAATACCCTAACTGGAAACGCCAGGAGAAAATAGCCGAACTGGATATCAACCTTGATAAAAACAGCGATAATAAAATTAACCTTGATAAATTATTAAAATCTCCCGGTGGCATTTATGCCCTGGTTATTAACGCAAAAAACGACAATGGCGACACCGCTTCGGTAACAAAGTATATAAACCTAATTGCAAACGAGGCTCCTGTACAAAAGGTAGCCAATTGGGTAGTATCGGCAAGTACTACGGTTAAGCCAAATGAAGCTGCTGAGTTTTATGTGGGTATTGGCAAAAACTGCAATGTTTTGCTGGAGACCTTTGATGGTCCTAAGTTACTTTCTTCGCAAAATGTTGCATTAAATGCAAGCACACCTAAAAAAATTTCAATTCCGGTTTTACCAAGTGTAAATAATGCATTTAGTGTTCAATTTACGTTGATAAAGGGAAACAGGCAGTACCTATATTACCAGCGCATTATTGTACAGAATACGGTTAAGCCTTTAAACATTCGTTTTTTAACCATGCGAAATAAGCTACAGCCGGGCGAAAAAGAAAAATGGAAACTACAGATTGAGGGCAATAATAACAAACAAACGTCGGAACTGCTGGCAGGCTTGTATGATGCCTCTCTTGATGATATTATACCAGCGGTTAGATGGCAAACAGAGCTTACCAACGTACCATTTATGGCTTCGTATTTTCAGTGGGAAAGTACAGCGCCATCAAGTAATATCAGCACAAATGGAAATACACCCATCCAGCCGTATTACGACGATAACCAGCGAACCTATGAAGATATAAATATGTTGGGATTCTATTATTTCGGTGATGACGGCACTTACCGTGATTACCTTGATGCGGTTAAACCGGCAAACAAAAAAGCATTAAGCAACGCACAAATTGAAGCCTGGTACACTAAAAATGCAAGCCTTATCAAAACCGGTTTCGATGTGGTTGGTCGCGTGGTTTGGCGAGGCAATAGCCTACCCGGCATTTCCGTTAAAATAAACAATTCTAAAATAAGCGTGATAACCAATTCATTAGGATATTTCAGGATCAAGATACCCTATAACACAGCCTTACTATTTAGCAGTAAAGACTATGTAACTAAAAAAATAACGCCAACAAAAGGTGTAAGGTTGATTGTAAATATGAAAAGCCTCACAGATCAACAGCGCGAGCTACAAGTTGCTGATCCTGGCGCTAAAAGCCAAAAAGGTGATCCGAATGCGAATATCCGGATAGATGAGCCTGTTGGCAATAGTGATGTTAAGCAAGTGGTAGAAGCGGATGCAAACTACATGTTCAATAGCTCATCCAAACAATATGGACTTCAAACTATTGGATACGCAAAAAAATTAAATGCCGACATAGTTACTTTGCGCGAGATACAAACCACGCCCAGTCAAAAGTTTAATAAAGAACTTTTACTGCGCAGCGCAAGAGAAATTAATACCCCTGTAACTATTAGAACAAACTTTAACGAAACCGCCTTCTTTTACCCGCAGCTGCATACCGACGATAAAGGGCAAATTGTGATCGATTTTACCATACCAGAGGCTCTTACCCGTTGGAAATTCAGAGGGTTTGTACATAATAAAGATCTGCAAAGCGGCTACGTTGAGCAGGAAGTTATCACACAGAAAAAGATGATGATAAGTGCCAATATGCCCCGGTTTTTAAGGGAGGGCGATACACTGTCAGTTTCGGCAAGGGTAGTAAATTTATCAGCACAACACCTGAAAGGCAATGCCAGACTGGAGTTCTTTAACGCAGTTACCCTTCAACCTGTAAACCTGTTTGCGAAAGCAAAAGAGGCAGAACATACATTTGAGTTGGATAGTTCATCAACTGGGTCGGTATCATATAAACTCATTGTGCCTGCGGGATTAGAGGCCCTCACCTACCGTTTAACAGCTTCGGCAGGCAATTACACCGACGGCGAAGAAAACACGTTACCTGTGCTGCCCAATAGCATGCTGGTTACCGAAACTATGCCAATGATGGTACGCCCCGGCCAAACCAAAACGTTTAGTTTTGATAAGCTGATAAACCAGGGCAGCAACACTTTAAACAGCAAAACGCTTACGTTAGAGTACACCCAAAACCCGGCGTGGACCGCTATCCAATCGTTACCTTATCTCATGGAGTTTCCGTACGAATGCTCCGAACAAACATTTAGCAGATACTATGCCAACAGCCTTGCTACAAACATCTTAAACCACTATCCTAAAATAAAGCAGGTATTTGAACAATGGAAAAATACCGATTCAAAGGCTTTGATATCTAATCTGGAGAAAGACACGGAACTGAAATCGATTTTATTAGAAGAAACGCCATGGCTGCAGGATGCTTTAACTGAAACAGAACAAAAAAAGCGTATTGCACTCCTGTTCGACCTTAATAAAATGACTTATGAGCTTGATGCAAACCTAAGTAAACTTCAAAAAAAACAGCTATCTAACGGTGGCTTCCCTTGGTTTGTCGGCGATTTTGCCGACAGGTATATTACGCAGCATGTATTAGCAGGCATAGGGCAGCTTTTTAAAGCAAACATTACAAACGAGAACAACACTAAACTGAAAGAGATCAAGTTAAATGCGCTTAGGTATCTCGACAATGAACTTAAAGCAGATGAAAACAGAGCCAAAAAGCAGGATAAAAAATACTTATTGAGAAATCTAAACGATATAGAAATCCATGCCTGGTATGCCCGTAGCTATTTTACCGACAACAAGCCCGACGCAGAATTAAACCTTGTGCAAACAAATTACATTAAAAGAGCAACCACACAATGGCTTTCCCGCACCGAATTTGAAAAAGCGATGATAGGCCTTACACTATATCGTTGGGGTGAAAAGGAAACGGCCGCAGCTATCATCAAATCATTATTAGAAACAGCGCAGCAATCAGATGAATTAGGTATGTACTGGGCAGCCAACCGGTCTGGTTACTACTGGTACCAGGCACCCATAGAAACGCAGTCCTTAATGATTGAATTGTTTACCGAAGCTGGCAACAACCCAAAAGCGGTTGAGGAAATGAAGATCTGGCTTTTATGCAACAAACAAACTAATAACTGGCGCACCACCAAAGCTACCGCTGCCGCCTGCTATGCATTGCTAATGAAAGGGATTAACCTGGTTAACGACACCAGTAAAATAAACATCAACCTAAATGGCAAGCCGCTGACCGATTTAAAACCAGGGGTAAAAACCGAGGCAGGGACGGGCAATATCAAAACTACCTGGGTTGATGAGCAAATAAAACCGTCGCTCGGGAATGTACAGATCAGAAACAGCAGTAAGAGCATAAATTGGGGAGCTATGTATTGGCAATACACAGAAAAGCTGGATAAAATAACATCGTCAAACACCAATGTACAGTTAGTGCGTAAATACTTCATTCAAAAACAAACAGATGCTGGCCCCGTCCTTATAGCTATTGACGCCACACATTTTCCTAAAACAGGCGATATTTTAAAAGTGGTAATTTATCTTAAAACAGATCGGGATCTGGATTATATACAACTAAAAGATCTGCGGCCGGCCGGTACCGAGCCTATGGATGCACTATCAGCATACAAATATCAGGATGGCTTATATTACTACCAGGTAAGCAAGGATGTAGCAACCAACTTTTTTATAACAGCGCTACCAAAGGGAAATTACATATTTGAATATATGCTTAGAGTGGTGCAACCTGGCAATTATGCCACCGGGATAACCAGCCTGCAAAGCATGTATGCACCCGAATTTAACGCCCACACTGAGGGCGGCAGAATTATTTTAAAACCTTAAAGGTATTGCGCAATAACACTGGCACGAAATTAGCACTTACATCACCATGAAAGTAGTATACATCAACATCAGCCAACCCGTTAAAACTATTAAAAGTTCAATTATTGATCTTTTCACCAAAAAAGTAGTTACGCTTAAGGCTATACACAAGCACCTACTTGGAAGTAAAAACGCCAATCCAACGCAATTTACAGGCTCAATTGCCTGATCACTATATACACCACCTACCTATGAAAAATAGCTTCTTTTTTAAGAGGCTTTTTTGTTTTAGGATTGTACCGTTTTAGTAGTTTGATTTGTAGTTTTTTACAGGCAGTGTGTATAGCAAAATACCTGTACTTATCGCCAGCCGCCACCCAACGCGCGATAAAGATCAACTACTGCCTGTAATTCCTGCAGCTTATCGTTAACTCCGCTTAGCTGGGCCGATAGTAAATTTTGCTCGGATGTTAGCACATCAGTATAATTGGTTGCCGAACTGTATCTCAACAACTCCTGTGTATAATCAACTGATTTTTGTAGCGCGATAATTTGTTTGCTACGGGCATCCTGCTTCTCTAAAGCAGTCTGGTGCGCGTATAGCGCGTTCGAAACCTCCTGCCCTGCTGTAAGCAGTGTTTTCTGGAAACTGTTTAAAGCTTCCTGCTGCTGGGCCTTTGCCGTACGTAAACGGGCTTTATTCAATCCCTGGTTAAAAATGGGCTGGGTAAGGCCGGCTGCTATGTTGTAGAATATCGAATTAACAAAAAAATCTTTTAGCTGCAGGGTAGATAAACCGCCTGATGCTGTGATGGTAAATGATGGATAAAAATAGGTTTTGGCCACGTTGGTATTTTCAAACGCCGCCCTGAACGCATATTCACTTTGCTGTACATCGGGCCGGTTATTAAGTAACTGCGTTGGGATACCAGCCTGTAAGTCAGTCGCCATATTTTGAACAGCAAGACTACCACGCTTAATCGGCCCCGGTGGCCTTGCAAGCAGTATATCCAAAGCGTTTTCTGTTTCACGGATACTACGTTTTAAATCAGGGATAGATACCTCTGCCGCGTACCTGTTAGCTTCGCTTTGTACTACAGCGGCTCCAGTTACAACGGCTCCTGCTTTAAGTTCTTTCATGGTTTCTACATCCTTTATCCTGTTTTTAAGGGTTTCCAGGGTGATCTCCATTTGCTTATCTAATGCCAGCAGCGTAAAGTAATTATTGGCTATATCGGCAATTAATTGTGTTTGCACCGCTCTTTTTGCTGCGTCGGTTTGTAAAAATCCTGCGAGGGCGGCACGTTTAGTACTGCTTAATTTACCCCAAACATCTGCTTCCCATGATGTACTTAAGCCCGCCTGGTAGGTGGTTGTTAATGTGTTTACTATCGTGCCAGCAGGATAATTTAAGCCTGCCGCCGATTGCTTTGATCTGGTTACGCTGGCATTACCGCTTAATGAGGGTAAAAAAGCGGCTTTACTTTGCTGTAATGTTGCCTGGGCCTCCAATATCTTTTGAACCGCTGTTTTAAGATCGAGATTATTATTCAAGCCTTCCTGTATCAGCGATTTAAGTATGGTATCGGCAAACAGGCTTTGCCATGACATAGTAGCCAGGGTAGTAGTATCCTTACTTTGCCCATCGCGGTATAAGCCAGCTGTATTAGTATTTGGCCGGTTGTAGGTTTTAGTTACTTTACAAGACAGTAAAACACCAAATAGCAGCGTAAAGAGTAGTATATATTTAAAACTATGCTTGTTCATGTTGTATCATTTATGAAATTAATGAGCTGGACTTATTGCCACTTCATCATCCTCATCGTCATCATCATTGTGTTTTCTTTTGCTGCTCACTTTTTCCTGTAAAGACTGGAAAATGATAAACAGTATTGGTATCACAAACACACCGAACACCGTACCAACAAACATCCCCCCTACAGCTCCGGTACCTATAGATCTGTTACCATTTGCACCTGCACCTGTAGAAAACATCAGCGGCATAATACCAAAAATGAAGGCAAAAGAGGTCATCAATATCGGGCGTAAACGGGCTTCGGCACCCGCTATGGCGGCCGGTATCAAATCCATCCCCCCCCTGCGCCGCTCCAGAGCAAATTCAACTATTAAAATAGCATTTTTGGCCAATAGGCCAATAAGCATAATAAGCGAAATTTGCAGGTAAATATTACTACCTACCCCAAAGATCTGGGCAAACAGATATGTACCTGCCAAACCAACCGGTAGCGAAAGCAGCACTGCAAAAGGCAAAATATAACTTTCGTACTGGGCACTTAGCAAAAAGTACACAAACACCAGGCAAAGCATAAATATGTATGCCGATTGTGTGCCTGTACTTAACTCCTCGCGGGTAAGGCCCGAGAACTCAAAATCGTAACCGGCAGGCAAGGTTTCTTTGGCTACTTCTTTAATGGCCTTTATGGCATCTCCCGTACTATAACCCGGATTTGGCGAGCCAGATACAGATATGGCCGTAAATAAGTTAAACCTTGAAATAGACTCGGGCCCAAACACCCTTTTTAATGTTATAAAAGATGTAATAGGTGCCATATTGCCCGCGCTGTTGCGCACAAATATTTTGCTTAAACCTATCTCATTAGCCCGATAGTTGTAATCAGCCTGAACCATTACGCGGTATTGCTTACCAAACTGGTTAAAGTTAGATGCATACAAGCCCCCATAATAACCCTGCAATGTATTTAACACCGCGTTAACCGTTACCCCGGCCTCTTTACATTTAGCCACATTTACATCAACCTGAAATTGCGGAAAGTTTGGATTGAAAGATGAGTTAAGACTCTGGATCTCCTTACGTTTTTTTAATGCCACCTGGAAGGTATTGCTTACTTTATACAATTCATCAACCGTATGGCCACCTTTATCCTGCAATTGAAATTCGAAGCCATCGCTGTTACCAAAGCCCTGTAAGGTTGGCGGTGAAAAATAAAATATGTTGGCCTCCCTAAGTCCACTTGTTTTAACGGTAAGCTGTGAAATGATGCTTTGCAGACTCTGATTTTTTTCTTTACGCTGATCCCAGTCTTTCAACTTCATGATCACCATGGCGTAGGCGCTTCCAGAGCCGGCTATAAAGTTAAACCCAACCAGTTTAAGACTATTTACAACCTCCGGAAAAGTGTGCCCTATACTATCTATCTTATCGGCAACAGCCTCCGTGCGCTCCATTGATGAAGCGGGTGGTAAACTGATAGCGGCGAATACCGTTCCCTGATCTTCGTTGGGTACAAAGCTGGACGGGGTTGTTTTAACCAGGTATACCAGTATCGATGAAAATACAACAACAGCAGCCAGGGCGATCCATTTTTTACCAGCCAAAAAACTTACTGATTTTTTGTATTTACTGGTTACGGCATCAAACGAGGTATTAAATACCACATAAAAATGATTAATAAAACCATGCTTGGCTGTTCCTTTTTCATGCGGCTTTAAAAACAATGCGCACAGTGCCGGGCTTAATGTCAACGCGTTTACTGCCGAAAGCAAAATGGCAACAGCCAGTGTAATGCCAAATTGTTTGTAGAATACTCCCGTTGAACCAGAAATAAAGGTTACCGGTAAAAACACAGCCGACATAACCAGGGTAATAGATACTATAGCCCCCGAAATTTCATTCATGGCGTGTACCGATGCTTTTCGGGCAGATTTATAACCCTGATCCAGCTTGGCGTGCACGGCCTCTACCACCACAATGGCATCATCTACCACAATGCCTATGGCCAATACCAACGCAAACAGCGTAAGCAAGTTGATGGTGAAGCCAAACAGGTTAAGAAAAAAGAATGTACCTATAATAGCCACCGGAACGGCGATAGCCGGGATCAATGTAGACCTAAAATCCTGCAGAAATACAAATACCACTATAAATACCAGTATAAATGCTTCTATCAACGTACTGATTACCTTTTCTATAGATGCATCCAAAAAATTATTGGCATCAACCAGGTAGGCTATCTTCATTCCCTTTGGAAATTTCTCTGCGGCCGCATCTAATATCTTTTTAGATTCGTTGATCACATCCCTGGCGTTGGAACCTGCTGTTTGGCTAATGGCTACCCCTACAGACGGTAAGCCATTGGTTTGAATATCAAAAGAGTAATCTAAAGAACCCAATTCAACCCGGGCTATATCATTTAAACGAAGTAATTGCCCGTTACCTACAGATTTTATGATGATATCGCCAAATTCGGCAGCTGTTTTAAGCCTCCCCTTATAACGAATTACATATTGGAACGATTGATTGCTGTTTTCGCCGAACTTACCGGGAGCAGCTTCAATATTCTGCTCGTTTAGCGCATCGGTAATATCATCAGGAATAAGATTATACCGCGACATTACATCCGGCTTTAACCATATACGCATCGAATAATCTCTTGAGCCAAATACATCGGCATTACCCACACCGGTAACACGCTGAATTTGAGGCACCAGGTTTATTTTGGCATAGTTTTGCAGAAAAGTCTCGTCGTAAGTTTTGTTCTCGCTATATAACGAGAAGATAAGAAGATTACTGCTCTGGCTTTTAGCAACGGTAACACCTGCCTGCGTTACAACTAATGGCAGCAAGCTTGTGGCGCGTGATACCCTGTTTTGCACGTTTACAGCAGCCAAATCGGGATTGGTACCAACTTTAAAATATACAGTGATAGATGCAGAGCCATCATTACTGGCCGAGGAGGTCATGTAGGTCATATTCTCCACCCCGTTTATCTGCTCCTCCATAGGGATGATGACGCTTTTGAGCACTACATCGGCATTTGCACCATTGTAGGATGCCTGTACCTGTACCGTAGGTGGCGCTATATCCGGGTATTGAGAAACGGGGAGGCTAATTAGCCCTAAAATACCCAGTATCACCAGCAAAACCGAAATAACGGTGGATAGTACCGGGCGTTCTATAAATTTTTTAAGCATAATATTGCTTTTGCAGGTTTATTATTAAGAGTAAACAAGGAAATTATTTAACACCACCGTAAACCGACCCGGCGCTAACCTCGTTTGGTTTAATAACGGTACCATCCTGTAAGTTACCAGAACTTTCCAGTACAATTTTATCACCGGCTTTCAGTCCATCGGTAACAACATAAAACTGGCCCGCGGTGTTGTCCATCACTTTAACTGCCACATTTTTTATCTTGTTCTGATTATCAACAGTGTATACAAAACGCTTGTCCTGCAACTCATAAGTAGCGCTTTGCGGAACCAATATGGCCGATTTGATCAGGTTAGGAATGCGTACCACTGCACTGCTGCCACTACGGATAAGGCCACGCGGGTTGGCAAAATCGGCACGTACATTGGCGGCACCTGTGGCCGTATTAATTAAACCATTAACGGTTTCAACCTTACCGGTATGATCATATGTAGTTCCATCCGGTAATATGAGCGAAACAGCAGGCAGCTTGCTTAATTTGGCTTTAAAGGTTGTTTGGCTGCTGCTATCCCGGCTAAAACCAAGCAGTTGTTTCTCGTTAAGAGCAAAGTACACGTAAACATTAGAGGTATTATATACGGTAGTAAGCGGATCTGTTGTGCTACCGGTTACCAGGCTACCCAATTTATAAGGTAATGAACCTATAACGCCGTTAACAGGGCTGGTAATAGTGGTATAGCCTAAATTCACCCTGGCATTTACCAACGCAGCTTTTGCCTGCGCCAATGCCGCCGCTTTCGATTGTTGGGTGTATTCGGCAGACTCAAGCTCATAATGGCTAATGATATCTTTCTCTACCAGTGGCTTTACTTTGTTTACCTGCATTTTGGCCAAACTCAAATCCGCTTCGGCAGTTTTAATACCGGCTTCGGCCGTGCGCACATCCTGCTCATATTGCGGGGCATTTATTTTAAACAGCAATTGCCCTTTGGTTACAATAGCACCCTCATCTACAAATATTTTCTCTACGTAGCCGTCAACCTTGGGCCTGATCTCAATATTTTGCTGACCCTGTATACTTGCCGGGTAATCAACATTTAAAGTTGCCTGGCGTGGCTGCAATTGCACCACTTTATAATCCAGGATCTGCTGCTCCTGATTACCATTAGCCTGTTTATTTTTATTGCCGCAAGCCGAAATAACCGCGGTTAAAATAATGGCAGGCAAAACAGCCTTTATAATTTTCAAGTATTTAAAATTTGATTTTTGAGGAGGAAGGCTAAAAAACATTTTTACTATTTAAGTCGTCAACAATACCGGGCACGGCAAAGCGGCCGCTAAATTCGGATAAATATTGATATAGATGCTTCAAAGCGCTATATTGTTACAACAGATGCAAAAGATATTTGCCGCCAGTCTGCGGAGATTAGATTAAGGCTGCTATTTTAATATACTATTTCCATTTACAGGAATTGCCAACCCTACCTTTACCCTATCCATTGCCACAAAGGTTCTAAAGCGTTTTATATTGCTGTCATTAAAAAAAAGCTGGCGGGTTAAGGCTTCGTAATTGGCCATGGTTGGCACATTTATCACCAGTATGAAGTCTATTTCACCTGTAACATAGTAACACTGCTGTACTTGCGGAAACGAGGAGAATTTTCTTTTTGCCTCGTCGATCAGTTCTATTTGTTCGTTTAAAAACTCCACATTAACAATGATCGTTATAAACTGCCCAACCTTATCAGGATCAATTACCGCTATATTGGATTTTATAACACCATTATCTGTCATACGTTTAATACGCCGGTTTACGGCGGCGGCAGAGAGATTAACCTTATCGGCAATTTCTCTTTGAGGAAAGATATTATCTTGCTGCAAAATTTCAAGTATAGCAAGATCATAGTTATCCAGATCAGCAATTTTTGAATGAGATTTATTGACCATTAAATTGATTTATGAAACAAAATTGCATTTACCCAGTGAATATAACTAAAAAATTGCAACCAATTTGAAACACTTTTACATACAAAACAAACGAATCTATTTAAAGTAATTTATCGCCCCAATTGTATTAGTTATGAGCAACGCCTTTTCTGATCACGAGATCAATAATTTCCGTATGGATACACCCGGCTGTATAAATGTTATCCATTTAAATAATGCAGGAGCCGCTTTAATGCCGCAACCTGTTATTGATGCTATACAGCAGCATATAAAATTGGAAAGTGAATTTGGTGGTTATGAAGCAGCCGCAATAGTTGAAAATCAAATAAAAGATTTTTACAGGGTTAGTGCGAAAATGTTAAATACCGATGCCCGTAATATTGCATTTACTGCAAATGCTACAGACGCCTATACACGGGCATTATCGTCAATCCCGTTCGCAAAGGGAGATATCATTCTTACAACCACAAACGATTACAGCTCGAACCTTATTAACTTTATATCACTCCATAAACGGTTTGGTGTTGAGGTTAAGCTACTTAAAAATACGCCCGCGGGAGGGATTGACCTGGAGGATTTAGACGAGCAGCTGATGGTACTAAGCCCAAAACTGTTATCAATTACCCACATACCAACAAACTCGGGCCTGGTGCAGCCAGTGTATGAGATTGGCAAGATCGTAGAAAAATACGACACCGTTTATTTACTGGATGCCTGCCAGTCTGTAGGACAAATAGAATTGGATGTAAAACATTTAAAGTGCGATTTTTTGAGCGTAACCAGCCGCAAGTTTTTACGCGGACCGAGAGGTGCAGGCTTTTTATATGTATCAGACAGAGCCCTCCAATTGGGATTAGAACCACTGTTTATCGATTTGCGTGGCGCCACTTTGGTCGACAAACACCACTACGTCGCTAAAACAGATGCTACAAGGTTTGAGGATTGGGAAACAGCTTATGCATTATTACTTGGCACAAAGGCGGCAATAACATACTACCTAAACGCCGGCCCCGATAAAGTATGGCGCAGAACATCATACCTGGCGGCATATACCCGTTCAAAATTAAAAGAGATGCCAGGACTACTGCTATTAGATAAGGCTCCAGAATTATGCAGCCTCATCACTTATGCAATACCTGGATTTAATGTAGAAAAGCTAAAAACCGATTTGCACGCGAAAAACATTAACGTGGTAACCAGCAGAAGAGAATATGATACTTTTTTCGATGACACTAAAGGAGAAGAATGGGGCTTACGCGTATCGCCACATTACTATAACACCGAAGCCGAAATTGATATTTTTATTGAAGAGCTTAAAAGCCTGATATTGCAGGCATCGTAAATATGCCTGCAATATTATAATTATACAACTTTAACAGCCTGCCTGGCCAAAAGTTGCCAGCCTGTTTTGCTCTTTATCCACACCAATAATATACCTAATTTAACGGTGCCGGGGCCTTTTCCGGCATCGTTGGTTTTTGCTGATAGGATATGTCGCACGGTGGCGGTATTACCCACCACTGTAATATGCTGACCGGTAATATCTATGGTAACAAAAACAGAAGCACCACTGGTAAAGCTTTTAATAAACTCCTGCTTGTTTTGCATGGTGCCACCAGAGTGACCGTAACTTAAACTATCCGATGTAAGCTTATCAAGTACACTACCATCGGCACCTATCATAGCTTGCCTTAATTGCTCTACAGCTGTGGCAACTTCTTTAACAGATTTGCTTTCCTGGGCACTAACAGTAGTTGGTGTGATGGCTGCGGCCATAAATAAGCTAATTAAAATAGTTATTGCTTTGTTAATTTTCATTCCCTTTAGTTTAACTTGATATTAACGCACTTCAGTAGCCATTCCGCTATATCTAAACCCGCTTTATCATTTTGGTAGCCGGCAGGTAAGCGTCCGTTGGTGTACTCGTTATAAAGCCAGGGATCGCCAACAGCCAGCACTGTGCCTTTACCAAATTTGGCCTGCGCAATTATTGTAACTCCATTTTTAGTTAGCGCAGGTTTAGCGGGAAACTGTGTACCTATGGAGCATACATCTTTCATAAATATTTTACCGGCGGTTTTAAAGAGAGGATTGCCTGTTGTAATAATAGCCCCGTCTTCAAAATGATTATCGTCGATAACATGATTTTGCAGGTCATCGTTAAAATGCATCCCAAATTTGGCGGCAAGTATATTAAAATGTGGCAGTTCTACATTCGCGCTGTCATTTGCCATCATTACCAATACACCACCACCTTTTACCCATGCGGCAATGTTATCTGCATCAGTTTGAGTAATGTAATTGGGGTTTGGGCTCTCCTTTTTAGTATCGGGGTCAACAATAATATAAATGGCTGTTCCTTTTAAATTAGCCTTTGTTGGTGCAGCGTTAAGCGAGTCTAAAGTTGCCCCGCATTTTTTAAAATCGGCACCCCAGATAGAAAATCCAGTATTCTGTGTTTCATCCCATAGGTAATGAAACCTAACAGATTGTCCGTTTACTTTATGTACTTCGTGATTAAAGTAATAATCTAACCTAACTACCTGCGCGCTTGCTGTTAATGTAAAAGTACATATAACAATTAACGCTAAGAGCCTGCATAACCGCGTTTTTAAAACCATATTTTACTAAACGATATACTGATTTAATTATTTATTAACTGGTATCCAAATGTATAACGGCAACGGGCTTTAAAATAGCTATTAAGATAAAATAGTTACTTCAACGTTTGCGTAAAACTTATTACCGGTAAAAAAACAGGCAATGATTGCTATACGCCTCCAAAAATGGAGAAACCTCCATCAACGCAAATCATAGATCCGGTTACAAACTTTGAGGCATCACTTAATAACCATACCAATGCACCAATCAATTCATCGGGGTGACCAAAACGCTTAAACGGAGTTTGCTTAATAACCAGTTGCCCCCTATCTGTATAACCGCCTTCGGGTTTGGTAAGCAGGTTACGGTTTTGTTCGGTAAGGAAAAAGCCCGGAGCAAGCGCATTCATCCTTATAGCATCTCCATAACGGTTAGCCAGCTCAACCGCAAACCATTGGTTATAGCAATCAACTGCTGCTTTACCAATATTATAGCCCAGTACTTTGGTTATGGCGCGCTTGCTGTTCATTGATGATATATTAACAATACTGCCCTTGCCGGTTTGTGCAATAGCCTCGCCAAAAACCTGTGTAGGTATAATGGTTCCCCAGGTATTCAGATCCATAACAGATTTCATGCCTGCTATATTCATCTTAAAGATATCTTCATCAGGCTGCAAAACGCCTTGCGGCATGTTACCTCCTGCCCCATTTACCAGGCCATCCAACCTGCCAAAGGTATCCAGCAATTTGGTTTTGGCTGTTTGCAGCCCGGCTTCATCCAAAACATCGGCCACTAAGGCTACAGCTTTACCACCATTTTGGTTAATGGCAGCCGCACGTTCTTCGGCCACAGCCACGTTTCTGCCTAAAATCCCCACTGCTCCACCAGCCTCAACAATTCCGTTTACAAACGAACTTCCTAATATGCCTGTGCCACCGGTTACTACAATTACTTTGCCGGCTAACGAAAAATTATTTCCCAATGTATTACGCTTTTAAATGAATGATTATTTACCTGATGTTAGGAATAGTGATAGCGTCCATATCGGTATAGTCGAGATTTTCGCCGGCCATGCCCCAAATAAAACTATAACTCGCGGTTCCGCTTCCAGAATGAATGCTCCATGGCGGCGAAACTACAGCATCATAATTATCCATAGTAATATGCCTTGTTTCATCCCCCTCGCCCATGTAATGGAATATCTTTTGCCCCTCGGGTACATCAAAATAAAAATAGGCCTCCATTCTGCGGTCATGTACGTGAGGCGGCATAGTGTTCCAAACACTGCCATCGTGTAAAATGGTTAACCCCATTACCAGCTGGCAGCTTTTTGTACCCTCCAGGTGAATGTATTTATTAATAGTACGATGATTTGCTGTTGATGCCGAACCCAGTGTAACCTTAACAGCATCAGCATGGCTTAATAAAGTTGTTGGATGCTGCGCGTGCGCCGGGGCCGAAAGTATGTAAAACACCGCTGGCTCATTAGCGTTTTTGCTGGCAAAATGCACACTTTTGGTACCTTTTCCAATATAAAGGCAATCGAGTTTATTAACGTTAAATGTTTGGCCGTCGGCTATTATAACCCCATCGCCGGCAACGTTAATTATCCCAATCTCCCGGCGCTCTAAAAAATATTCGGCCCGCAGATTTGGATAATTGGGAAGCAGAAGTTCTGTATCTGTTGGATTGGCAAAACCTACAATCATCCTATCGTAATGCGTATAGGTACAATTGATCTGACCGGGCTGTACCTGCTTATCTATCAAAAAACGTTCGCGGATTAAAGCCGTTTGATAGCTTTTAAAATCCTCCGGATGCACGCTATGTAATACCTTCATGGTTGTTTTAAGTTTATTTGGAGTAGAAAACTGTGCAATTGTACAATCATGAAAGCTAATTAAAAAGATAAATCGATCTTATTTCTACTTAAACGATGTAGTGCAACACCATAAGCAGGCGCTATCAATTTATTGCCCGCCGTTTTATGTAATTTTATGTTAATCGCCATTTACAGCATCGGGCGGTGTTTTCTTTGATGGATCGAATATGGCAACGGCTACCCTCGAATCGGCGCAGCCATAATATAAAAACCATTTACTTTTAAAGTAAACCATCCCTTCAATAAATACAGTGCCATTAACGTATTGACCACTTTTTTCAAACGGCTCCATAGGCCGAAGAAAAGGAAGATCGAGCCTGGTGATATTTTTTGAAGGATCTTTTTTATCAAACAATGCCTGGCCTGCGCAGTAAGAGTTTGCATTAAACTTTTTATCCCGGTTATCATCGGCCCTATTTTTTCCGTTATAGAATAAAATGATGCCCTTATCGGTCATTAATGCCGGCGGACCGCATTCCGTCAAGTCGCTGTCAAAATAGCCTTTACGGGGCGACATCAGCCGTTTTAACTCCCCGTTTTTATCAATAACCGGTGCCCAGTTTACCAAATTGGTTGATGTAGCTGCATACACATGTTGTTCGCCCCAGTAGAGCCAGTATTTGCCATTTGTTTTGATGATAACCTGTTTTCCGTTAACCACTTTAGTAAGTATAGATGCCGATTTACTGGCTATGTTGAAAAACTTACCCTTATAGGCGGCTTTAAAAATAGGTCCGTGTTTTTGCCAGGTAACCAAATCTTTGGAGATGGCAACACCCAGGCGGGGCAGTTTACGGTTCCATTCGGTATAAAACACCACGTAGGTGCCGTTTGGTGTAACAGCCACCCGGGGATCTTCGCAACCGCCGGGCCATTCATACTCTTTAGCCGCATCATTTGCCGGGTATAGCACCGGGGTTTTACGGCGGGTAAAGTGTATCCCGTCTATACTTTCGGCGTAACCTAAGCGCGATGTACGAAAACCGATGCCTATCCCAAAAAGATCCTCGGCCCTGTAAAGTACCACTACTTTACCGTTTTTAATTACCGCACCGGGGTTAAAGGTATCGTTGGCTTCCCATGGCACCTGCTTATTACTTACCGGATCTGTAAACCTTGAGGTAGTATCCGGCGAGATAATAGGATTTATACCTTCCGGTCTGGCAAAGCCTCCAAAAGCCCATTTGGGTAGTACGTTGGGTAGCCCTTGTCCAAAACAGGTCTGCGATAGCAGCAACAGAGCCAAAAACTTTATTGTTTTTAAAATATTGTTCATGAAGGCAGCTTATAATATGGTGGGTTATTATTGCCCTGGTGTAGTCTGTAGGGCAATATTTGTTTATAAAAACATCCTTAACTAATAGGATGCGATTTATAGCTCTTTCAAAAATAGTAAATTTAAACACCATAAATAAACCAATTGCCTTACCCTGCAAAAAAGGTAACACCAAATGATAATGAGAAGATTTTTTTTACTTGCCTTTTTGTTTTTTACGCTCGGCGTAAAATCGCAAACATTAACGCCACGCCAGCAATATCCGGGCTTATTTGAGGCCGTTCAACTGGGAAGTATATTCCCTGATAATAAAACTTTTGTTGATGCCGTGCCTAAACAAGATCCGGGATTGATCATGCAAGCTTATCTGGACGAAAAGAATAAACCGGGCTTCGATCTGAAAACCTTTGTGCTGGCTCATTTTGATATGCCGGTATCACACAACTCTTTCCAAACCGATATTGAAGCCGGTATCCGCAAGCATATTGATACCTTATGGCAGGTACTACAACGCCGGCCCGATGAGGCAAAACCAAATTCATCATCATTAGCGCTGCCTAACCCATATATAGTACCGGGTGGCCGTTTCAGGGAGATTTATTACTGGGACTCTTACTTTACCATGCTGGGCTTGCAAGAGAGTCACCAAACAAAAGTGATCCATAATATGGTGGAAAACTTTGCCTACCTGATTGATAGATATGGCTTTATACCCAATGGTAACCGCAGCTATTACCTAACCCGTTCGCAGCCACCATTTTTTGCCATGATGGTAAATCTGCTGGCTAAAAGTGAGGGAGAAAAAGCATTGATTCATTTTAGACCGCAGTTAATTAAAGAATACGAGTACTGGATGCTTGGGGCAGGCAGTTTAAAAGCAAACCAGGCCTCGCACAGGGCAGTACGCATGGCTGATAATGAGATCATGAACCGTTATTGGGACGAAAGTGATGAACCGCGCGAGGAATCATTTGTTCAGGATGTAACCGCCGGTAAAGAAACCAAACAACCCTTACCCCAATTTTATCACAACATCCGGGCGGCAGCGGCATCGGGGTGGGATTTCAGCACACGCTGGTTTGATGCATCGGGGAAACTACCAACCATCCAAACTACTGATCTTGTGCCGGTAGACCTAAACTGTTTGCTATATAATCTTGAGCTAACTATAGCCCACTCCTACCAGCAAAGCGGTAATTTAAAACTATCGAAACTTTATCTTGCCAAAGCGGCTAACCGCAAAAAAGCTATTTTAAAATACTCCTGGAACCCAAAAACAGGTTGGTTTGATGATTATAACTGGCAGCTAAATCAAATATCGACTATACCCACCCTGGCAGCCGAATTTGCGTTAGAATTTAAAATTGCCACAACCGAGCAGGCACGTTTGGTTGCCGAGGGATTGAAAAACAACTTTTTGAAACCTGGTGGTTTGGTTACCACACTTAATTTTTCGGGCCAGCAATGGGATGCACCCAATGGCTGGGCTCCTTTGCAATATATGGGTATTGATGGCTTAGAAAAATACGGTTACAGTGCCCTCGCCAAAGAAATTGCCACCCGCTGGTTAAGGCTCAACATCCGTGTATTTAAGCAAACCGGTAAACTGTTGGAAAAATATAATGTAGTTGATACTAAGCTAACAGCCGGAGGCGGCGAGTATCCCTTACAGGACGGATTCGGCTGGACTAATGGGGTATTACTACACCTCATGAACCGTTACCATTTCGACCCGGCACAGGAGCAGAAATCCTTGCCTGAAAATCAGAATTAGTAATCACCAAACGCCCTAAAACACAAAAGGAATGCTCAGTTATGCTGCATTCCTTTTGTGTGTTCAGAATAGTTGAAACCTACCTTTTCATCACCAGCTTAATAGCAACCGAATCGCCAACAATTTTACCATAACTATTTGATACTATGCAGGAGTTGTGAAAATGTATCCCCCCATAAAAACGTGCCCAAACATTTTCGTTGGCGGCATCCCTGAATGATTTATAGGAACGGCTTTTGATACCAAATTCCAGTTCCGAAGTATCTGTATAAGCTACATTATCGCCCAGTGCGCTGGTTAAAGCTTCGGCTGCGGCGGCAGATATGGTACAATGTCCGCAGGTATACTCGGGGAATGGTGGCGTTTGTAAATGTGGCCGCCAGGTAGCATCAATGTATTTATCGATAACAGTTTCGGGGCGGGCGGTATTATAGGTGTATTTGGCCGTCCACGATTCTATAAATGCATCAAATAGCGCTATGGCTGTTTTGGCATAGGCGTATACTGTTTTATTAAAATCGGCATTCACCTGTTTAGCACCAATACCTGTAATGCTAAGCCAATGGCCCGCGGGCGAAAACTTTTTGGTAATGAAAGTTAAATGCCCTTTAACATTTAGCTTGCCAGGATTATCATCCCAAAAATCGGCCATGTGAGCCTGATCGTGAGTAAGGCTGTCGCCTGCGTTTTTAATATAGATAACCTCTTGATAGTATTTACTGCTTTTATCTTTTACATCAAATACGGGTGGCATTGGCACACTGTATTCTTTGGCATTGTGCATTACCATCGTCCTGATCTCTCCCCAGTGCGGCTCAACCGCCTCGCCATAGAGCGGCGGTGTTGGTACCCATCTCCCAGGCTCATCATTAATGGCAAATTTGGTGGCGCTGCGTGTTTTAAGGTAGTTGTCTTTTTTACTCCAGGCCATTATCGACGCTGCGACGGCTTTTGCATAAGCCTCAGAATTACTAATCACTTCGGCGGGCATACCGTGCGAAACCGCTGTATTGTGCAGACTATCGGTATAATACTTCAGGCTACCCTCGGGGAAGGTAACAGCTTCGCCTACTTTGCAAAAAGCCAGTAGCGCAGCATACTCAAAATTAATGGTTTGATTTGCCACAGGTTTAGCCACTTTTTGCAAGCCATTCAATTGTCCCACAAGCGATCGGTATTCTTTTGGATAACCGGCCGCTATTACCTCATAACCGGCCACCGTAGCGTAAGCATAATTACGGGAAGCAACTACCGGTGTAAAGTTATTACCCATAACTACGCCGTTTAACTCATGTACGGTACTACTATATAGGGCTGGGTTACTAAAAAAGGTTTTATAATCGGCCTTTTTGCACGATGTAAAAAGTAAAGTAAGGGCTACAACAAAAAGCAACGATCTCATAGTTAAAACAGATTAATTACTTTACAGTATATGTTTTTTTATCGGTACCAACCCCGGTAATGGTTAATGATTTCCAATTAGATGGCAGCTTGCTTTTAAGCTGTACAATACCATCGGGAGTAATATCCAACCCACCAAAGCCCATCAATAAGCTTTGGATAATACCACCTGCCCCGGTTGCAAAATATGGATTGGTGCCACCCTTGGTTTCGGCAATTACCCTAAATGGCGGCAAAATATTGGGTTCAAAAGCATCTTTAAAAAAGTGATAAGCTTTATCGCCATTACCTAATCTTGCATAAAGCAGGGCAAAAACGCCCTGGGTCATGGCAGGTGTGCCTTCGTTGGGTACCCGGGTTTCATAATATTCCAGATCTTTCTTTATCTGGGCCGGATCTGTTATAGTTTTAAGCGGATAGGCCAGCAGGTTAACGTCGGCCTGTTTTATACCTTCGCCTTTATAAGTTGCAAACTCTTTGGTTACCCCATCCGGAAATTTCAGGATCGGGATATTTTGCTCCACCTGTTGCCAATCCGGGTCGGCGGTAAGGCCTAATATCTTTGCGGCAGCTGTGGCATATTGTAAGTTGGCTTTTGCAGCAGCATTGGTAAAGGCATTATTATCCACATTCTCGGCCCATTCGTCGGCTGCAACAACATCTTTAATATCATAATGCCCCTCGCCATTGCGCTCTACCCGGCTTGCCCAAAAATCGGCAGTTGCAGATAGTATTGGCCATCCTTTTTCTAAAAGCCATTGCTTATCCTGTGTAACGCAATAGTAATTCCATGCCGCTAAAGCAACATCGGCGGTAATGTGATGCTCAAACGGACCACTTAAAGCCCAAACCGGCGTTTCCTCCACCCCACTATCGGCACTCTCCCAGGGAAACATGGCACCTTTATACCCATGCGAAAAAGCGTTTTGTTTGGCAGCCGTTAAACGCTGAAAACGATACTCTACCAATGATTTCGCAATCTCGGGGTGCAACACCAGCAATGCAGGATACATCCAAACATCGGCATCCCAAAAAACGTGACCATTGTACCCCAAACCCGATAGCCCCATTGGCGATGGCGAATAAGCAGTGCCTGCCCTCGAAAAAGAGTATAAATGATATAACATACTGTGTACATCCTGCTGTGCCTGTGCATCGCCTTCAATTTTAATATCACTTTTCCATAACTCGTCCCAGGCTTTGGTATGGTACTGTATCAGCCTGTCGCGGCCTTCCAGTTTGGCAAACATGGTAAGCCGCTCGGCCTGATTTAAGGGGTCGGCATCATGGGCAGATGTGATGGATGAACCAGCAACAGCATACTGGTATGTTTGTCCGGCAGCAATTGATTTGCTAAATTTCATGAGGTGCATATTGTTATCCCACATCTCGTGAATAACCCTTGGCTCCTGCATATGTTTTTCGTTAAACAAAAAGGTATTTGAAGCACATAACTGTAATTTACCTGTAGGGCTTTTTGCCGTTGAAGTAAGCAAGCTAATGGTTACATGAGGCCTGTCAATCTCGTTATAATAATTCTGCACATCTTTTAACGCGTCTGGCGCTTCCATTACACTGGCTGCGGTAATATTGATGGCCTTTTTGGCTGTTATACTAATATCCATTAAAACGGTAAAGGGCAATTGCCGCAACGAGTAATAGGTATATTTTACCGAAGCCGAAGTACCGTAATCGAAAGTTGTAGTAAAGCAGGCGTGCTGCATATCCAGCTCTTGCTTAAAGTTGCTGATATTTTTTGCATCTACCCGCTTGCCGTCAATCTCCAGGTACATGTTTAACAGGTTAAAGCTGTTTAAAAAGTTGCTTACCCGGCCACGGCCATACAGGTCATAAGCACCGGCAAGCACCACATTTTTAACCTTAAAAGGCTCTGCCGACGACACAATACCAATCATCCCATTAGCTACCGTTGCTCCATAGTAATTAGCTGCATCTATTTTATCGGCTTTTACTACCCATGCATCCTGGGCAAATAAAGTATTGGTACATAAAAAACATAAGCCGGTTATCAGCGTATTTAGCTTTTTCATTTATCACTTATTTAACTTAAAAAATCTGATCGGTTTATTGTTGAAAGCCACAGCGTATATAGTTCCTGTGGCTGTTTTAATAGCTTTAATATCCCTAACCTCACCGCGCAGCAAAAAACCGGATGACACCGGCGAGGCATCTATAAATTCTCTTTTTCCATTTACCCAAAGCACATCACCATAATCGGCATCGTACCTGCCCTCATAAGGCAATACACCGCTAAAGTTGCCCCCGGCGATAACGCCTTTTTTATCACCTGCAGTAAAAGTGCTTAAACCAAAAAGTGGTGAAACCTGCGCTGATGAAGGAAAAGCCTTAAACTGAAACTTACCATTTCCCTGATTATAAAACACGCCCGACTGAAACGAAGCCGCCGTTAAGGGCTTGGTATCATTTAAATAATCGCCAAATAGCTGCTCTACCGTTTTGCCGGCAAAATCACGAAAATATAAAAACTTCTTTTTGATGAGCGGAACCTGCCGCTCTATATCACCCTTGCCCAAAAACGTGTAATACTTTTGGTTAATGCCATAGCTTATTATTGGGTCGATGGTGCCGTTTTTATCCAGGTCTGATAAGTATAATTTTAGAGGGTCTGCCTCTGTTGGTTTAAGTTTAGAATTGCAGCCGTAGTTACCCGCCAGTATATCTACTTTTCCATCGCCATCCACATCGGCCAATACTATTTTTTGCCACCAGCCGACCAACTGATCCATTTCTGGTTGATGTTGCTGTACAAAGCTTCCCTTCTTATTTAAAAACACTTTTACAGGCATCCATTCACCTGCCACAACCAGATCGGGCCAGCCATCATTATCTACATCGGCAAAGGCGGCAGAGCGCAGCATTCCGGCGTGTTTTAATTCCTCCGGGATGTTAACTTGGTGATATACCCCATGCCCGTTGTTCATCAGCAAATACGATTCGGGCATTTTGCCAAAACCAAGAGCCTCAGGCGCGCCGCCGATAAAAATATCGGGATAACCATCATGATTAACATCGGCAACCGCCACCGCCGATTTATTTGTTTTGATAGATGGAAAATTGGCCGAGCGTATAAAATTCCCTTTCCCATCATTCATGTACAACCTGTCGGCCAGTTCCGGTGCCCCATTTGGCAACTCGTTGCCCCCGCTTGCCACAAACAGATCCGGAAAGCCATCGTGGTTAGCATCCAGAAAAACAGCATCCACATCCTCGCTTGCCGAATCGGCCTCGAACGCTTTTTGTGCCGATGGTTTAAAATCGCCATTTGGCATTTGTAAAAACAAAGCCCCCGGCTGGTTACGGGCACCGCAAATGTAAAAATCGTCTAAGCCATCGTGATTTACATCGGCAACTGTCATCCTCGGGCCTTCTGCCGATAACATGTGCGGAATAAGTGGCTGCTGGTTAAAATCAACAAAATCATTTTCCTTGTGCTTCCAGTTGATATGAATGCTATTGGTGACCTCCTTAAAAACAGGCTTTTGGGATGGAAAAAACTGCTCATATTTAAATTTTCCGCTGGCATTGTGCTCATCAACGGTTAACTGCTGATTGGCCTTTACATTTTTTAAAACCTGGTATGTTTGATTTGGCCAAACAATTAAAACGCTGTCTGCAAACTGCTGTTTACCCAGGCCAAAATGCAGTTTAGGCTCAACCGACGATTGAAAGCCCCGTGTAAGCATCAACTGCTCGTACTGCATTTGCCCTTTGCAAAAAACGTAGGCTTTGGTACCCAAACCAAAAACATTATCCTGCCTGCCTGTAAACTTCATGCTTAAGTAGGATGTTTTTGCCGCCATATTTCTATAGATCCCGGCTTCGTGATTTACGCTGTTGGTGATCAGATCGAGCCTGCCGTCATTATTCAGGTCGGCATATGCAGCGCCGTTGGCTAAACCGGGGGTTCGCATACCCCAGTCCCAGCTTTTATCGGTAAAATTCTCGTTTTTATTGCCTTTAAACAGGTAGCTATGTACATCGCCCGGGGGCATTTTGGCTAAAGCTATACTATCGTACTCCCCCGAGCTATTGATCATCCCCTGCACCTGATCGTTAGAAATGTAGGTTACATAATCCATATCCAGGGCCCGGCGTTTTATTCCGTTGGCTATAAAAAGGTCTTTAATTCCATCGTTATCAAAATCGGCAAGCAGCGGGCTCCAACTCCAGTCTGTTGCCGCAATGCCATTCATTAAGGCTACGTCGCTAAAAGCTTCACCGTTACCCAGGTTTTTTTGAAGTGTATTACGGGAGTACTGATTCTGGAAACCGTTGCGTGTAATTTTTAGTCTATATTGATCATATGATTCGTCGCCGCCATAACTTTTAAGCACCGTTTCTTCGCCGGGCAGCATATCGGCAGTTACTACATCCAGCTGACCATCATTATTAAAATCGGCCATATCATTACCCATGCTGAAGCGGCTGTAATGATTAAAATGCTTTGCACCAGATTCGGTAAACGTACCATCGTGGTTGTTGATATAGTAATAATCATTTTCATGAAAATCGTTACCTACATAAATATCCTCCCAGCCATCGTTGTTTAAATCGCCAACGGCAATACCCAATCCATAGCCCAATGCGCTGCTGTAAATACCTGCTTTTTTAGTAACATCGGTAAAGTGGTTTTTAGTGTTGATGTAAAACTTGCTGCCAGCCAGTTTATTATCTATCCGCCGCGAAGAGGTATCGCCATAAACAGCAACCGAATGGTCAGACTGATTAAGCAAATAGCAATCAAGCAAACCATCGTGATTAGCATCAAAGAAAACAGCCTGCGTGCTATAGCCCGAAAAATTGAGCCCATACGCTGCAGAGCTTTCGGTAAACGTGCCATCGTGGTTATTGATGTAAAGCATATTATGCCCTTTAAGGCCCAGTTTGCCGGCCACAGCGCAAACATAAATATCAAGGTAACCATCGTTATTAACATCGGCCATGGTTACGCCTGTGCTCCAATCTGCAAGGCCCGCTACCCCTGCTTTTTGCGTAATATCTTCAAACTTGTAATTGCCCTTATTAAGGTAAAGCTTATTACCGCCTTTTTGGTTGGATGTAAAAAAAATATCGGGCAGCCCATCGTTATTAATATCTCCGATAGCAACACCGCCACCGTTATAATAATAGAGGTAATCTAAAATACCGGGCTTATCATTATCGTTAATGTGGTTTACAAAGTGAATATTGGTTTGCGACGATGGTAATTGCTGAAATAACGGCGGTAACTCCGGCTTTTTTTTGCAGGAAATTATTCCCAGCGCCGAAAGCAATAAACATATGTAAACTACAGATTTAAACCACATTTTTTGGGCCATGTTAAAGTACTGGGTAATTAACCTGCATATTCACTGTATCATTATCGCCGGCAGGTAACTTGTTATCTAAATATCTTTCATATGGGGCTACCTGCTTAGCTAAAAAATTATCCTGTATATACTTTTCCATCGCATTATATATCTTTTGCCTTTCGCCGTATTTGCCTTTGTAATCGCCTATAACAACTTTACCAGCTGGCATACGCATAATGGCAATACCATTGCCAGAATTTATCTCTTTATTGATGGATATACCTATTAACATTTGTATTGAATCTTTTCCACGCAAATAATAAGTACCTGATATTGGCTGTGTTGCTTTAATATTTTTTTGCGCAATAAAGCTATTAAGATCGTTAAAAGCCTTGCCGATTTGAGGGTATTTGCCAGCAAGTAAAATGGTTTCCTTTTTAACCGCCATATATGTTTCGGCCACGTTTTTTTCTTTTATAGTAAACCCATAATATAATTTTGCATTTTCCATAAATGCTTTCAAATTTTGAATAAGTCCGTCGGGCTTTTCATTGGGTTTAAATTTTGTTATAAGCCACTTAAATAAATTTGTATTGGCAGTAATAATTACTGCACCATTATTGTATATATCCCGTGGTACAACGGTATACAGATAGTGATAATTTACACCGGTTATTGTTGTATTAATATCAAACGTATTGGCGCTACCCGATACCATTTTAAACACCTGGTTTGGGATGGTTATTAAAAATCCCGAATGTATATTATCTGTTTTTACCTGTTGTGGCGGAGTGTTATTTATATCGGGTTGCCACTTTATCCAATTACCGGCCAATAGTAATTGCTGGCAAACATCAAAGTAACCAGCCTTTATGTTAACAATGCTTTTTTGCTGAAAAGGAATAAAGCCTATAACTATTAATACAATTACTGCAATTATTGCTTTTTTCATATAGTAAGTAACAGTTTAAATTTACGGCTTCTATAACCGCAAAAAAAACTTTTTAATAAAAACAATGGAACAGTTTTTAAGCTGTTCCATTGCTGTAGTTGGTATAAATCAAATATATTAATCAATAACCCGGGTTTTGTTTTAGCAGCGGGTTAGTATTAATTTGTGGTTGCGGAATTGGGAAAAGGAAAGTGTGGTTATCTGCGGCATCCTGAGTTTTACCCGGTACACGCGCACCTGTAAAATATTTAGTACCGGTTGCCACTTCAAATCTAATAAGGTCATTTCTCCTCCAGCCTTCCCAGGCAAACTCGCGGCCACGCTCGGCCAACAGGTCATCATAGGATAAGCTGGTCAGGTTAGCTACACCTGCTCTTACCCTGATCTTGTTTACATTAACCAAGGCGTCGCCCACGTCGCCAAGGTGTAGTTGAGCTTCAGCTGCCATCATATAGGCATCAGCCAGGCGGAAACGTACACCATCATTACTTGTACCATCGCTGCCAGTACCCGGCTGTGGCTGGTATTTTACGCTTCGTGCACCGGCATATTTAAAGCTATCGGCGGGGTTGCTTAACTCGTTAACAAACGGACTAAGCACTACGCCCGCAATTGGCGCGCCGGTTGAGGTAAATTGCTGACCAACAAGCCACATTTTTTTACGCTTATCGGCATCTGTAAATGTACGGTAAAATGCTGTTGGGGCACAAAAGCCGTTATAAGGCTGGGCAGTTAAACCAAATGTTAAGTTGTTATTATAGTTAAGCGTATACATCTGTATCACGTTACCCTTAATAAGCGGGTAGTTGAATGGGATACAAAATATATTTTCGACAGAACCACGATTACTATAGGTAAAGTTGTCCAAAAAGTTTGGCTGCAAACTGAATTTGTTTGAGTTGATAACCATATTGGCATAGGTTAACGCTTTTTGCCATTGTGCTGTGCCTGTATATACCTGTGCATTTAAGTACAATTTGGCTAGTAGCATATAGCCAGCCCATTGATTAAAGTGACCATAAATAGCAGTGTTACCGGCAGCATTATCGGTTGACAATAACGGAATGTTCTTTAACAGATCGGCCTCTAAATAGGCGTATACATCTGCCCGGGCAACCGGAGCCAAACTTGCATTAGTGCTATATGAAGTTACCAGGGGTATACTACCATAAAGATCGGTCATCAGGAAAAAATAGTAATCTCTTAAAACACTTATCTCTGCAACAATAGCAGCGGCATTTGTCGGCTTGTTAGCCAGGCCATTTAAAATACTTATGCTGAAATTACATTTGGTGATACCAGCGCTCAGGTCTGTCCATCCACCGTTATCATTGGCATTATCAACGGCAACGTTGTGTAACCAAAGCTGGGTGTGCTCGCCGCCATCATACCAGTCATTACCACGCGTTGGAATCACCATTTCATCAGTTGAAACTTCGTTTAACTGAAAAACGTTTTCTGTTTGCAGTGGTGTTAGAGCAGTATATGGAGGGGCAATAATACCCGCATTTATTTGTTGTGGTGTTTGATAGAACTGATCTACCGGAACAACGGTATAAGTATTTTGATCGAGTTTTTTGCAGGATTGCAGTATAGAACCGCCAGCTACCAAAAGTACTACCAGGCTTAATATTTTCTTATTTTTCATCTTTTTTAAATTTGAATTACAAACAGTTATTATTTAAATGAAACACTGGTACCGAATGTAAATGTTCTTGTTTTTGGGTAGTAAGCGTAACCGCCATAATCAGCATCAATATAAGATTGGTTTCCGGTAGTAACGCCCTGGTTTCCGGTGCCATTTGTGCTACCGGCTGTTGAAACCTCCGGATCAAGGCCCCTGTACTTGGTTATCACAAACAGATTATTTGCTGCTACGTAAACCCTAAGAGTGTTTAAGCCCTTAATATGTTTAAAAGTATAACCTATTGACGCATTATCTAACCTCAGGTACGAAGCACTTTCAAGCCATCTGTCTGATTGGGTTGGGCTGCTTGTAACACCATTAGTTAATGCAGTTCTGGTAGTATTGGTAGTAGGCAAACGGGTAACCGTTTCATAATCTAACAGCGTGTTGTTAAATATTTTTTGTCCATATACTCCTCTTACAAAGAAACTAAGGTTCCAGTTTTTATAGTTGAAACTGTTGTTAATGCCGTAGTTAAACTTAGGGCTTGGATCAATATAGTGTTTTGGAGGCGACTGGCCTGGATAATCGGCCACGGTTTTACCATCAAATAACTCTACGCCACTTGAATTGATACCGGTATAATGCGGCAGATAAAATACATACGGGGCATATCCCGGTACAAAACGGGTAATAGCGGTTGAACTTAAGCCCTGCCCCTGCGCATAACCTACTTCAATAAAGCTTGTTTTAACAGAAGTTCCATCGGCCAGCGTACCAGACAGATTAGCTATCCTGGTTTTAACAAAGTTGATGTTACCAGACGCGGTCCAATTAAGACCATCGCCTTTTATAATTACCCCGGTAAGCGCAAGCTCAATACCTTTATTGGTTAATGAGCCAACGTTTGATAATGTTGTTGATACAAAGTTTGGGGGTGTTGGTACACTATTGGCAAATAACAAGTTGTTGGTTCTGTCATTATAATAGTTAAAATCACCAGATAAGCGATCATTAAATAGAGAGAAATCAAGTCCTATGTTTCTACCAATCCTGGTTTCCCATTTCAAAAACGGGTTAGCATTCTGGTTTGGAGAGTAACTACCAGGATATGAGCCTGAGCCTGAGCCGTCATAATATTTTTTACCTAAAGCAACAAGGGCCAAACTACTGTAATCGCCAATACCATTGGCATTACCAACCTGCCCATAGCCAGCACGAATCTTTAAATCGCTTATCCATTCAACATCATTAACCAGATCTCGTTTTAAGCGATACGCTAAATCAAACGCGGGAAAATACCCCACCTGGTAATTGGCGCCAAACTTACTTGACTGGTCACGACGAATAGATACGGTAGCATAAAAACGGTTATCGTAATTGTAGTTTACACGACCAAGCAATGAACTAAGTTGATATTGCTCTTTATAAGAATCTGGCGTAGGAAATATTAAGCCCGAGCCTAAAGCATTATCTAAACTTTGTGGTACAAGTAATTGTTGCGCTGCGGCAAAAAAGTAATCATAGTTAAAAACGCTATGTTCTGCTACGGCTGTTACAGATATGGTGTGCTTACCAAAAGTTTTATCATAATTAACGTGAACATCCCCTTTAAATGAGTTGTTATTGTAGTTACTATCAACAGCCATACTATTACTGTTCTGCGCTTTAAAACTTGGAATAAAATAATGGGTTTGAACATTGTTACGTGATGTTGAACCGGTTACTCCAATTTTTAATTCGGGCAGTATATTGTAATTGATGCTAGCGTTGATATTAGTTAAATACTCATTGTGCCTGTTATAGGTATCTGTTAAATATTCAACCGGATTAAAGGCGTTATAGCCCGCACCATAATCATTAAATGAGCCATCGGCATTTCTGATAGGGATTGTGGGTAGCGCATTAAATACATAACCAATAGCGTTATAATTGGTTAAGCTGCGATTGGTATTTACGTTGGCGATACCTAACTGAATATCAAGTTTATCGTTCAGCGCCTTTTGCTCTGCATTAAAGCGCAGACCGAGTTGTTGTTTATTACTGTTAATGATTACCCCCTGCTGATTTTGGAAGTTTAATGAAGCGCGGTAGTTAAAACCGTTTGCACCGCCAGATATTGCAAGGTTATTGCTATGCGTTAACGCTGTGCGGGCAATGGCACGCTGCCAATCGGTGTTGGTATCGTCAGTTTCGCCTTGTTGTTTTTGTGGGTTGGCTATTGCCTGCGGTGTAGCCAAATATTCGGCGGTGTTTAACAAATCCCAATATTTGCTTTGTTTAGAGATACCTACATAACCATTATAATCAACCTGCGCTTTGCCAGCGCTCCCTTTTTTAGTATTTACGATGATTACACCATTTGCACCGCGAGAACCGTAAATAGCTGTTGCCGATGCATCTTTTAATACATCATACGAAGCTATATCAGCCGGAGCTATGTTCTGAAACTGGGCAGGATCATCCAACGGGATACCATCTACCACAAATAATGGCGATTGGTTACCTGATATAGACGTTTGCCCCCTTAAACGGATAGACGCCGACTGGTTAGGGTCGCCACCACCCTGGGTAATAACCAAACCGGCTACTTTACCCTGAACCTGATCAAGCGGGTTAATGATAGCGCCCTGGTTAAAATCTTTAGCTGAGATGTTTGATACAGCACCTGTAAGGTCTTTTTTACGTGTCGATCCGTAACCTACGCTTACAATTTGTACTTCGCTTAAAGCCGTTGCGCTGCCCACCATTTTAATACTTATAGATGTTTTTCCGGTAACATCAATCTCCTGGGTGCTATAACCTATAAACGATACTACCAGTGTGGTTGAGGCAGCGGGCATTGATAATTTAAAGGCTCCGGCGGCATCTGTATTGGTGCCAACGCTTGTTCCTTTTACTAAAATGGATACACCAGGCAGTGAAGAGCCATCTTGTGAGTCTGTAACTTTACCAGTTATTACTTTGTTTTGTGCCTGGGCGCTCAATGCAAAGAAATAGAAAATGGCAAAACAGCTTACTTTGAGTAAGTTTTTTAGCTGCATAAATTTAGATTTAGTTGGTTAATTGGTTGTTTAAAAGTAGTTATAAGTTTACAAGAACGAAAAAGATATATGATTTTTGAAAATAAATTAATGCTGTAATAAATAATTTATCTATACAGCAATCAATAGCCTCATTAATTGCAAAAACTAATTGTATATGTACTTATTTGTTTGTGTTGTTATAATCAGGATCGAAAAAATCAATAACTATTTAGTTCCCACGGGCAAGCCGACACTATTGTGCAATAGCCGCTAAGCTACAGCATGCATGAAATTTTAATTACAACAGTTTAATTGGTAAAATTGGTATTCATTAAACGGCAAACGGTTTATGTTAATTAGCCATTAATAATGATTTGATACAAAGTAATGAGTAGATTTTTGAATTAGCTATACGTTTTAATAAATTTCAAAAAAATATAACTTTTACAAGCACCAACAACCTATAAATCAATATTTTAATTACACTACACACCTCAAAAATATAACCAAAATCAGCAGCTATATTTATATTTAATGAGACATTATATTAATTATTTACCCGGTGTAACTAACTCACACCAAATTTACCGAACGTATCAATTGTTCTGATATCCATAATTCGCTTTTCAAACAGCTCTGGATTTAAAGATTTGGCTTTTATCCGCATTTTGTAAACATAAATAGTGTTTACAGAGTATTCTAATATTTTGGCGATAGTATCATTATCTGTAATGCCCATTCTGATGAGCGCAAAAATACGGAGGTCGGTATTTAATACTTCGTCGCTATCGGGCCAGATTTTGTCTTTTTCATCAAATAGCTCATTAAACACACCAATAAAATTGGGGAATATTTTTATGAAAATATGATCGAAACTGTAGTAAAGGTTCTTTCGCTCTTTTTTAATATCGATATGATCTATGAGTGTATGTATGGCATCATATTTTTTCATCGAAAGCTTGGCATTAACAGAGATTTTTAAATTTTCGAGTTTTAGTATATAGCCGGAAATCTCTTTAAAAAACTGTCCAATATACTCTTCCTTAATTTTAGAATCCTCCCAAAGCTTTTCGTTAATGCCATTGAGTTCTAGATTCTTACCTTCAATAATGACTTCTTTTATTTTTAGCTTTTTAAGCTGTTGGCCTATCATAACCAGAAAAAATACAACCAACAGCGCCAGCGTGGTAATGGTTAACAGCAACACCAGGAACTGATTTTTTTGATGCTCGGAGTTATTAAGTTCGGCGGTAGCAATTAAAGGTAATATGGCACCAATTTGTATTTTTCGCTGCCGGGCCCCGTAAAAATCAGCGTCTTCCTGGGCTATTTGTATAAAATTATAGGCATCTTTAATATTACCCTCCTTGTACAAAAGGTTGGCAAGGGTATAAAGTGCAACCGTTTCTCTTGTTGATGATTTAACATCGGCAATGGCCGATTTAATCATCAGGTTAAGGCCTTCCTCTTTTTGGTTTGTCTCCAGGTAAATTGCTCCTAATGCGCAAGAGACCATTGCCCGTAAGTGCATGGTTATTTGCATTTTTGGGTTCAAAAGCTTGCTAAACTCAACTCTACCCTCGTCAAAATTACGCTCCTGTTGCTTTTGCAACCCGGTAAAATAAATTTCACTTATGCGATCATTACCACAAAAAGATATGGCAGAATCAATAAATTTATTTCCCCTATCTATATAATCGGGGGTAAAATATTTGTCATTGCTATAATTGGCCACATCATAATTACACCTGGCCAAAAAAAAGTAATAATCTATTTTAGCGGCATTAGTTAACACACTAACATCCACCTTATTGAGATACTCAAAAGCTTCGTGAAACATGCCAGACGACAGCAGAATAAAAGCCAGTTTTACATAGCTATAATACTCACGGGGCTTGTCGTTTTTGAGCTTACTCATATAGATCATCTTATCTACATAAACATAAGCCGAATCGAACTGGTACGATTTGTATTCGTTATAAAGATTATCAAATGTGTTAAACTGACTGTTATAGTCGTTTTTTGACAACGCTGATTGGTATATTTTGAGCTTTTTTATCCTCAGCGCTTTATTATTATCATATATCTCTCTTTTACCTATTTGCGCCTTTAACTCCTCCAAAAGTTTATTTGTATCACCAGCAGCGTATACGCAACTGCAAGAAAGCAGGAAGAAAAATAGGATAAAAAATTTATTCATATTTTTAAAATTAGGTTTAAGAAGTAAGGGCAAACTCCCCCATCGCTTAAATTAAGTAATTGGTTGTTGGTTTAGATTAACTCGGTTTATTCTAAGCTAACTTACTTATATACTTTAAATAATGGGTGCTAAAACGAAACATTATTTAATTTTTGTGCTATAATTTCTATTATCGACAGTAGGCTGACATTTTTTTATTTCAAAATAAGAAATATACTGAACAGTGTTCAGTATATTTGCAATGAGTAAATTAGTCATGGGTATATCTGAAAGAAAAGAACGGGAAAAAACAGAAATGAAGCAACTCATTATGAGTGCGGCTTTGAAAATGTTTTTGGAAGACGGTTATGCCAAAACCTCTATCCGTAATATTGCCGACGCTATTGAATATAGCCCCGGCACTATCTACCTGTATTACAAGGACAAAGACGAATTACTTTACGAAGTACAAGGCCTTGCCTACGGCGAACTACTTACAGCTTTCAAAAAAAACGCCACCAGTACAAACCCGGTAGAAAAACTGGTACAGATAGGTAAAACCTACGTAAATTTTGGCCTGGATAACCCCGAACTGTATGATCTGATGTTCATTATCCGTGCGCCAATGAATGTGGATGAAACTATCCATAAAGACAATGGCGACCAAACTTTTGACTTTTTAACCGACTGCCTAAAGGAGTGTATAAGCCAAAACCTGCTCAGGCTAAAAGATGTAAATATGGGCGCGCTCCAGGTATGGTCTATGAGCCATGGGATGGTTTCGCTTAATTTAAGGTGCAGGTTAAAAATAATGGAGATGACGGAAGACCAGGTAAGGGAAACTTTAGCCGCTTCTATAGAAAATTATATTGCATCCATTACGCTTTAAAAAATTTGCATTAATACTAAACACTGTTTATTATATATACATAATACATTAAGAATAAAGTAACACTACATTATCATTAAATCACCCTTAATTGAGAAAAACATAAGAAAAGCAGGAGAAAAACATGAGAAAAAAAGAGAATACCAAGCCATCAATTCGGTTATTACCGCAATAAAATTAAAACCATAAAAAAATTTACCCTTATACTAAACACTGTTTATTATGTATACATCACTCAATAAGATATCCATGTTCACATTTGTTTGTGTCTTGATATTTTGCAGCCACTCGCCGGCACAAACCCGGCAGTCGCGGCTCGATCAATATATCGATACCGCCTTTGCCAAAAACCAGGGTTTAAAGCAACAACAATTTGATCTGGATAAATCTATGTACGCTCTGAAAGAAGCGCAGGCCATGTATCTGCCAACAGTAAGCCTTTTGGGCAGCTATACCAAAGCAGCGGGAGGCCGTACCATTGATGTACCGGTTGGCGACCTGGTTAATCCAATTTATACAGCCTTAAACCAGCTTACCAATTCCAGCAAATATCCGCTGCAAAAAAACCAATCATTCCTGCTCAATCCCAACAACTTTTACGATGCCAAACTGCGCACCTCCCTCCCACTCATCAATGCCGAAATCCGTTACAACAAGCTCATCAAACAACAACTAATAACCGTACAGCAGGCATCGGTAAATGTGTACAAACGGGCGCTGGTAAAAGATATTAAAACCGCCTATTATCTCTATTACCAGGCTTTGCAAAGTATAGGCGTATACAATAGCGCCCTCACGCTGGTTAAAGAAAACATCCGAGAAAACGAAAGCTTGCTCCGTAACGGGGTACGCAACGGAACCGCGCTTTTACGCTCACAAACCGAGCAGCAAAAAACCAACGCCCAACTGGTAGAGGCCA
Organism: Mucilaginibacter cryoferens; assembly: GCF_014205845.1. Lineage (GTDB taxonomy): Bacteria > Bacteroidota > Bacteroidia > Sphingobacteriales > Sphingobacteriaceae > Mucilaginibacter. The sequence continues at coordinate 50,279 of NZ_JACHCR010000006.1, read as the reverse complement.
AACGTAACACGGCCAACGCCCGCTCCTACTTTAACTTTTTACTTAACCGTAACCTGCAGGATACCATATTGATTGACGCCGATGTAACCACCAACGCACTAACCCAACCCGACACCACCAAAGGCACAGCAGCCCGGGAAGAGTTAAGCCAGCTGCGTACCATGCAAGATGTACACAAACTTGATTACAAGCTGCAAAACGCCGGTTTTATACCTAAGCTGAGCACTTTTATTGATCTGGGTTCGCAGGGGGTTGATTTTAATGTAAATAACAAAACCAAATATTACTTGTGGGGTGTAAACCTGCAATGGGATATTTTTACCGGCGGCCAGCGCAAGCAACGTGCCGCCCAATCGCGCGCAGATCTGGATGCCACAACAGCGCAATTGGATGAAACGGAACTATCTCTCAAACTGCAATTAGATCAGGCTAATAATAACTATCAATCGGCCAAAGTAACATTAAACAGCGCGGTGTCGCAACTGGCATTTGCGGGTAAGTATTACAATGACCAGTTAAAAGCGTACCGGGCAGGCCAGCTATTATACCTCGAATTGGTAGATGCCGAAAACCAGCTTACCGATGCCCGCCTGCAGGTTACCGCGGCGCAGGCAAACCTGCAGGTTACACTTGCCGAAATAGAACGCGACCAGGCCACTTATCCCATCAACAACCCTAACTCCAAATAAACAATCACATGAAAAATTTTAAATACGCGAGCCTGTTAATGGCCATACCATTTTTATACGCCTGCAAATCGCATGTGCCGGCAAGCCATCCCGATGGCGGGGCAGATACCATACCTGTGCAGGTAATGGAATTAAAGCAACAAAACAGCAACCAGGCATTATCCGTTTCGGGACAGTTTACTACAGATGACGAGGTTATGCTTTCGTTTAAAACCGGGGGCATTATCAGTAGCCTCCACGTAAAAGAGGGCGATGCTGTTAAACAGGGGCAGCTATTAGCCACCCTAAATCCCACCGAAATAAACGCCCAGCTGCAACAGGCCCAATTGGCCAACGAAAAAACCATCCGCGATTATCAGCGCACCCAAAACCTGTATAAGGATAGTGTGGCCACTTTAGAGCAACTGCAAAACAGTAAAACCGCTATGCAGCAGGCACAGCAACAACTAAACCTGTTATCGTTCAATCGCCGGTATTCAGAAATTCACGCGCCGCAGGATGGCTATGTACTTAAAAAACTGGCCAATGCCGGTCAGCAGGTTACAGCCGGTACAGCGGTACTGGAAACCAACGGAGCTCAATCCGGTAAATGGATGCTGCGCGTAGCTATAAGCGATAGCGAATGGGCTATACTCCAACTCAATGATAAGGCACAGATTCAAACTACTGCCCTGCCCGGCCAGGTGCTGCAAGGTATGGTTACCCGCAAATCTGAAGGTGTAGATGCCACATCCGGAACATTCAGCGCGGATATTACCTTAACCGGTGCAAAGCCAAAGGCCATTGCCGCCGGCATGTTTGGCAAAGCCACCATAGTACCCGCCAGGCAAAGCAGCAACGCCGCGGGCAATTGGCAAATACCTTACGAGGCATTGCTGGATGGTGACGGCAGCAACGGCTACGTTTTTGTAACCGATGATAATAAAACTGCTCATAAAGTAAAAGTTACCGTTGCCGGCATCGATAAAAATACCGCAACTATAACCGGCGGGTTGGAGCAAGCCAAAGCGCTTATTGTATCAGGCTCGGCCTACCTTACCGATAACAGCGCTATCACTATTCAATCACCAGAAAAAACTTCCAAATGAAAATTTCAGAATATGCCGTAAAAAACGGCCAGTTTACCCTGGTGATCTTTATCATGATCATTGTATTGGGTTTAACTACCATGCTCAACATCCCCCGGTCTGAAGATCCGGAGATGCATCCCCCATCCTTTTTAATTGTGGTTACTTACCCGGGCACCAGTCCGCGGGATATTGAGGACCGCGTGGTAACACCGCTGGAAAAAACAATTTCGGGTTTAGACGATATCAAACGCGTACGCACCAGCATTGCCAATGGTGTTGCGGTTATCAGGGTTGAGTATAAGTACAGCAGTAATATCGACTCTAAGTACCAGGAAGTTGTGCGCGAGGTAAACAGCAAGCGTAACGAGTTACCGTCGGAGATCACCAATATAGAGATCCTTAAGCAGCAGCCAACCGACGTAAACGTATTGCAGGTTGCCCTGGTATCAGAAAACGCCCCGCGAAGCAAGTTGCAATATTATGCCGAGAAGTTACAGGACGAACTGGAGAAAGTACCATCACTTAAACAGGTATCCATTTTTGGCTTACCCGCGCAACAGGTACGCATTGAGCTTAACCTGGAGAAAATGGCGCAGATGCACATCACCGTAAACGCGGTTAGCAGTGCCCTGCATAGCGAAATGGCCAGCATCCCCGGTGGTAGTGTTGATGCCGGGCACCAAACATTTAACATTAAAACCAACGAATATCGCACACTGGATGCCGTTAACAATACCATTGTAAATGCAACAGCCGGTAAAACCATCAGCCTTAAAGATATAGCCAAAGTATATTATGGTTATGGTGAAGAGCAGCATATTACCCGCCTTAATGGTCACCGATGCGTATTTGTGGCCGCGCCGCAAAAGGATGGTGCCAACATCAGCAATACCCAGGCCGATTATAAAAAGATATTGGTTGAGTTTAAAAAACTGCTGCCCGCCAATATCGACCTGGTACAAAACTTCGACCAGGCTGATAATGTGAACCGGCGATTGGAAGGGCTTAGTCACGATTTTATCATCGCTATTTTATTGGTTGCCATTACCCTGCTGCCCTTAGGCATGCGCCCGGCTATTATTGTAATGATCTCTATACCGCTCTCTTTAGGAATAGGCATTGTGCTGCTGCAATTATTTGGCTTTAACCTTAACCAGCTAAGTATAGTTGGCCTTGTGGTTGCGCTGGGTTTACTGGTTGATGACAGCATTGTTGTAATTGAAAACATTGAACGCTGGATGCTGGAAGGCCATAGTCGTTTAGAAGCTACATTAAAGGCTACCAGCCAGATAGGTATGGCCGTGGTAGGCTGTACGGTAGTGCTCATTATTGCCTTTATGCCGCTGGTATTTTTGCCCGAAGGCTCGGGCGATTTTATCCGTTGTCTGCCTTTGGCGGTTATCTTTTGCGTACTGGCCTCTATGGCTGTATCACTAACCATTATTCCATTTTTATCAAGCCGCCTGTTAAAAAACCACACCGGCAATCCCGAAGGCAACTTGCTGATGCGCGGTTTAAAGCGGTTGATCCACGGTAGCTACGCCCGCTTGTTGGATAAAGCTTTGCAAAGGCCGTTTTTAACCATTGGCGTGGCGGTGGTACTGTTTTCGGCATCTATTTATTTGTTTGGGGTGATAGGCTTTAGTCTGTTCCCGGCATCAGAGAAGCCCCAGTTTCTGATCAATATTACAACACCTAATCAAAGTAATCTGCCTTATACAGATACTGTTGCCAGGGCTATTGAAAAACAACTGAAGCAGGAACCACGGATAAAATACTTTGCCACCAACGTTGGCCGGGGTAACCCACGCATTTACTACAACATTATCCCCGAAAACAGCCGCAGCGACTACGCGCAGCTATTTGTACAACTGGATGAGGATACCAAACCCGACGATAAGCTGGCCCTTATCCAAAAACTACAAAACAGGTGGGCTCATTATCCCGGTGCCAAAGTAGAGGTAAAAAACTTTGAACAGGGGCCACCCGTTATAGCGCCGATAGAGGTGCGCTTATTTGGCGATAACCTGGATACCTTACGTGCGCTATCTGTTAAAGTAGAGCAGATGCTGCATGCCACACCGGGCAACATGTATATTAACAACCCGGTAAGCCTGCTCAAAAGTGATATGCGCATAGCTGTAAACAAAGAAAAAGCCGAGCAATTAGGCGTGCCCGCCATCAATATAGATCAAACCGTAAGGCTTGCCGTAACCGGGCTAAACATGGGCACCTATTATAATAACGATAACAAATACGGCTTTGATGTATTGCTTACCCGCATGAAAGATGGGCGACCAAACCTTGATGCCTTCCGTAACCTGTATGTTAATAACGTACAAGGCAACGCCTTGCCATTAAACCAGGTTGCCAGCATGCAGCTGGAAGCCTCGCCGGCCATCATCAACCACCAGGAAAAAAAGCGGGTGGTATCGGTACAGGCCAACGTACAAAAAGGTTACCTGGTAAGCCGGGTTATTGACGATGTGGTAGCCAAAATGGATAAAATGAAACTCCCTCCCGGCTATAGTTACGAAATGGGTGGCGAGGTTGAATCTAAAAACAACTCCTTCGGCGGTTTTATGAGCATTATACTGGTAACTATATTTATGTTCATAGCCGTATTGGTGTTGCTATTTAAAACCTTTAAAAGCACGCTTATCATTCTATCTGTAATACCATTAGGTGTTGTGGGTGCCGCAGCAGCTTTATGGCTCACCGGTAACTCTTTATCGTTTATTGCCATTATAGGTTTAATAGCGCTGGCAGGTATCGAAGTAAAAAACACCATCCTTTTGGTCGATTTTACCAATCAGCTGCGCGTACAGGGCCGAACATTGCAGGAAGCCATCCGCGAAGCCGGCGAGGTAAGATTTTTACCCATCGTACTTACATCCCTAACAGCTATTGGCGGTTTAATACCGATAGCCATATCAACCAATCCGCTGATCTCGCCATTAGCCATTGTATTGATAGGCGGCCTCATCAGCTCTACCTTGTTATCCCGAATTGTAACACCTATTATTTACGAGCTTATCCCGCCCGCTATAAAGCAGGAAGAGATACCGGCTGAGTAATAGCATTAACTAAAAAGGCAACTGTTAATAGTTGCCTTTTTAGTTTTTAGAGAGCTTAGTGCAGCCGAGCAAGAGATTCATAACGAGGGCAGGATAATATTGGCCGTTCCTACGGAACTTCGCATAACGGGCCTTCCTACGGTCAACGGGTTAAAACCCGTTGCTACAATATTAACCGTCCGCTATGCGGACTATCGCTGTATTACAATTACTATCCTAATCCATTCATTTCCCAAGGGCGTAGCCCTGATCCATTTTGTAGCAACGGGTTTCAACCCGTTGAAAAAGAATACAAACAACCAGAGAGCTCTAGGCTCGGCACATATATACCGCGCCATCTATCGTCGCACCGGTAAATCTGTTACCGGCTCTTCCTACGGTCAACGGGTTAAAACCCGTTGCTACAATATTAACCGTCCGCTATGCGGACTATCTCTGTATTACAATTGCTATCCTAATCCATTCATTTCCCAGGGGCGTAGCCCTGATCCATTTTGTAGCAACGGGTTTCAACCCGTTGAAAAGGAATACAAACACCAGAGAGCTGTAGGCTCGACACATATAAACCGCGGTATTTATCGTCGCAATGGTAAATCTATTACCGGGCCTTCCTACGGTCAACAGGTTAAAACCCGTTGCTACAATATTAACCTTCCGCTATGCGGACTATCGCTGTATTACAATTGCTATCTTAATCCATTCAATTCCCAAGGGCGTAGCCCTGACTCATTTTGTAGCAACGGGTTTCAACCCGTTGAAAAAGACAACCAACAACCTGAGAGTCGTAGGCTCGGCACATATAAACCCCGATATCTACCGTCGCAATGGTAAATCTGCTAACCACTCTTCGTCATCATTGGGTCATACTCGCCGCCGAAGCGGGCATTTTTCCAGTTTACCAATACCTCCTCCTGCTCTGTAAAAGGAAATTTACAAAACCACAGCAAACTAATCCTTATAATTGCCCAACCAAAAAGCATCAGTACTTTTGCAAAAACATATTTTACAAACATGCATCAGTTTAATACTTTGTACTTAAATAGTTACAAAACATTATGAGCAATTAGTTTGTACTATAAACAATTAAAATCATCAGGTGAAATCGTTTAAAAAGATAGGTAGTCAATTTATAAATACACTTCTGTTAGGGGTATATTTATTTATCGCGCTTACACATATCTTTTTTTTACCAAACCTCAATAAAGAGATCTTAAAACTCAGCGCCTCAAGCACTACAGAGTTTATTCATAAAAGCCATAATCAAAATAACGGCACCTCGTTATTACACCGTGGTATACGCTCTGTTATTGATGGTAAGCGCAAAAGCCTTGTACCCAAAACAACGGCCTGCATTCCTTTACTGGCATTTATTTTTAGTGCGGTTACTTTATTATTCCTAGCTAAAAAACCCGAACTGTATTCGAGCCCGATATATACTATCCATCCCGATGCTTACCTTAAACAGCGTAGCTTAAGGATCTGACCACTCCCCCCTTGTTAATTGTTACCGTGTTTTTTTAATAAAAAACAGTTTCGGTTATGCATCGTTACGTGATTTTTTTCCACGTAATCATCAACAATATTTTATCAGGATACTGCTTAAAACAGGCCTGTAAACTTACTACCGCAAAACAGCGGTAAGCTAATTTACAACAACACCTGCTACACCTGCATACACCTGTTAAAGCCATTATTCAAATAAAAATTATCCGGTTAATAATGAAAATCATGTTTTTCAGTATAAACAGAACATTTCTCCATTTTTCTACAGTGGCTGCGTTCTGCTTATTATCAGTCAACGCGGTTGCGCAAAATAATAAGAAGCATTTGTTCCCTGTACCAGACCAAATTCCGGATACCGGTAAAGTTGGTTTCCCGGTTATGCCCGTTACCCAGGATACAGGGCAATACCTTACCTTAAGGCAATGTATTGATTACGCCATGGTTCATCAGCCGGCGCTAAACAAATCGCTTATCAATGTTGATATAGCACACACTACCAACTCCATAAATCTGGCGGCATGGCTGCCGCAGGTTAATGCAACCGGTAATGTGGTGCATTATATTCAACAGCCTAATAACAGTATATCTACCGGTAACACTACGGGCACAACAGGTACCACTAACCGCAGTAGCTATTCCAATACCTTTATTCCTGAGCTTTCGGTATCGCAGGCAATTGTTAGTCCGAATTTATTGTATGCAGCCAAAAGCGCTCCACTGCTGGTTAAACAGGCCAAACAGTTAACCGATAGCACCAAAATTTATTTGGTAACATCGGTAAGCAAAGCATTTTACAATGTATTGCTTACGCTTGAGCAAATCAATGTGCTAAAAGAAGATACCACGCGCCTGGGCAAAAACCTGCGCGATGCCTATCATCAATATAAAGGGGGCATTGTAGATGAAACAGATTATTTACAAGCCACTATCACCCTCAACAATTCAGACACGCAGCTAAAACAGGCTAAAGAAAACCTGGTTCCACAATATGCCGCCTTAAAACAACTGATGGGGTACGAAGCCGAAAAACAGTTTAATGTAAGTGTTGATACCCTACAAATGATGAACGATATCCGTATTGATACCGGCAAGCAGCTGCAATACCAAAACAGGATAGAATATCAACAGATTGAAACCCGTAAAGATCTGCAAAAACAGCTCACCAACTATTACAGGTACGCGTTTTTGCCAACCATATCGGGCTTTTTTAATTATAACCTACAGTTTGCCAATAACAATTTTTCCAACCTGTTATCCAACTCGTACCCAAGCTCAACCGTGGGGCTATCGCTTAGCATACCTATTTTTACAGGTTTTGCCCGCACGCATAATGTACACAAAGCCAGGTTGCAGGAGCAGTTGATCCATTGGGATGAAACAGACCTTAAGCTACAGCTTTATAAAGAGTACACTACCAGCCTGGCCGGTTACAAAAGCAACCTGTACAGTTTTGAGGTACAACAAAAAAACGTGGGCATGGCCCGGCGGGTGTACTTTGTTGTAAACCTGCAATATAAACAGGGTATTGTAGCCTACCTTAATGTAATAACAGCCGAATCAAACCTCATTACGGCAGAGATAAATTATACCAACTCGTTGTTCCAGCTGCTATCCAGTAAGATAGACCTGCAAAAGGCAATGGGCGATATTACTTATTAATGCTAAAAAAACAATCTCCATGAACAAAATATCATTGATCGCCAGCTTTGTAAGTGTACTTATTTTGGGCGCGTGTAAACAAAAACAACCAGCCGTTAATCCGGAAATTCCGGTTAACCTGTTAAAGGTTAAAGCTAAAAACGTGCTTTATTACGATCAGTATCCATCTACAACCGCAGCCTTAAGCCAGGTTAACCTGCTGCCGCAGGTACAGGGCGCCATAACCGGTATATTTTTTACCGAAGGTACCCATGTAGAAAAAGGCAAAAAGCTTTTTGAGATAGACAGACATATATACCAGGATACTTATGATGCCGCCGTTGCCAACCGTAAAGTTGCCGAAGGTACCCTAACCCAGGCCCAGCAAGATGCCGACCGCTATGAATACTTAAACAAGTATAACGCGGTTGCCAAGCAGCTTTACGACCACGCCGTTATTACCCTGCAAAACACCAAAAGCCAGGTAAGCGCTGCCGAGCAGGCAGTAAAAACAGCCAAAACCAATTTAAGCTACGCTACCGTTTACGCGCCTTTTAGCGGCACCATTGGCTTTAGCCAGGTTAAGCTGGGCGATGTGGTAAACACAGGCGCCACCATACTAAACACCATATCTACAGACGACCCCATGGCGGTGGATTTTGTTATTAACGAAAAACAACTGCCCAAGTTTGAACGCCTGCAACAAAGCAAAGGCCCTGCTGTAGATTCGCTTTTCACCATCTTATTATCAGATAATTCGCTTTATCCTATCAACGGAAAAATAGCTGTTATTGATCGCGCTGTTAACGCACAAACAGGTTCTATCACCATAAGGCTGGTATTTGCTAATCCTAAAGGTATACTAAGGGTTGGTATGAGCTGCGTGGTAAGGGTACACAACCAGGAAGCCGGGCCGCAGTTATTGGTACCTGGCAAGGCCGTGGTTGAGCAAATGGGCGAATACTTTGTATATACCGCTAAAGATAGCCTGGTTAACAACCCCAAAGCCGGGGCCGACTCTGCCAAAAACAAAATATCAAAACTTTTTGCTGTGCAGAAAAAGGTGCAAACCGGCCAAACCATTGGCGGCAACATGATCATTAAAAGCGGTATTGCAGCCGGCGAGCGCATAGTGGTTGATGGCGTACAGCTATTACACGATGGATCGCAAATTACAACGGCCAACAAAGTAGCGCCATCCGCGGGCGGTAAAGGCGGCCGTTAACAGGCAAATGCCTGCAACACACTTAATAATTTTATTCAGGACGATATTTTATGATAGCAAATACCTTTATTAAAAGACCTGTAACGGCAATTGTAATATCCATTGTATTGGTAATTACAGGTACGGTAAGTATATTGCTTTTACCTATAGATCAGTACCCCGATATTACGCCGCCCATAGTACAGGTTAATGGCCAGTTTACCGGTGCCGATGCCCAAACCGTAGAGCAAACCGTTGCCACCCCTATTGAAGAACAGGTGAACGGAACCCCCGGCATGGAGTACATGCAAAGCAACAGTACCAACAATGGCCAGATGACCATGAACGTTACCTTTAAACCGGGTACCGATATTGACGTAGCCGCGCTTGATGTACAAAACAGGGTGAGTATAGCCACACCATTGCTACCGGCAGTGGTAAGCAGGTTAGGCCTTACCGTGCGTGCTGTAAACCCCAGTATGCTGATGATGGTAGCCATATACGCCCCTAAAGGCAGCCATAACATTACCTTTTTAGATAACTATACCAATATTTTTATACAGGATGCCTTGTTACGTGTACCTGGCGTTGGCAGCATAAACCGCTTTACTGATGATTTTAGTATGCGGATATGGATGAACCCCGATAAAATGGCATCGTACAGCTTAACCCCTGCCGATGTTATTGCCGCCCTAAACGCGCAAAACGTGCAGGTAGCAGCCGGTACAGCGGGTGTGCCGCCCCAGGCATCAACCCAAACCTACGAGTTGGGTATTTTGGTGAATGGTCGGTTGAGCAAGGTATCTGAGTTTGAAAACGTAATTGTAAAAACTATCCCTGCTACAGGCCAGCTGGTTTATCTTAAAGATGTGGCCCGGGTTGAGCTGGGCAAATTCACTTTTTCCAGTAACTCTTTTGTAGACGGGCACAAGGCATCTTACCTGCAAATATACCAGGCACCGGGCAGCAACGCACTGGCAACCGCCAATGGTGTATATGCCGCGCTGGCCAAGCTAAAGCAAAACTTCCCGGCCGATGTGCAGTACCGGGTACCGTTTGAATCGGTTACGGTGGTAAAAGTATCTATGGAAGATGTGGTAGGCACGCTTTTAAAAACCCTGGGGTTGGTTGCCGTGGTGGTGTTTGTATTTTTACAAAACTGGCGCTCTACACTTATCCCGGTGCTGGCAATCCCGGTTTCTATTTTCGGTACATTTTGCTTTTTTATACCGCTTGGCTTTACCATTAATACCTTAACCATGTTTGGTTTTGTACTGGCCATAGGTATTGTGGTTGATGATGCCATTATTGTGGTGGAGGCCGTACAGCATTATATCGATCACGATAACATGTCGGCCAAGGAAGCTACCTACACCGCCATGAAGGATATTTCGGCACCGGTTATTGCCATAGCGCTTATTTTGGCGGCTGTGTTTGTACCGGTTGGTTTTATACCCGGTATTGTGGGCAGCCTTTACCAGCAGTTTGCCATTACCATTGCCATATCGGTTATTATCTCGGCTTTTATAGCCCTGTCGTTAACACCGGCGCTTTGTACCTTATTGTTAAAACCATCGCCTATTAATAAAGAAGCTAAGGGTATTAACAAGTTATTTTTTATTTTCAATAACTGGTTCGAGCGCATTACCCAAAGCTATACCAATGGTGTAAAAAGAAGCATCAAGGCATCGCGCCTGGTAATCATTATATTGATATGTATCTGCGTGGGTACCTACTTCCTGTTTCAGGGTAAACCTTCGGGCTTTATTCCGTCTGAGGATGACGGCAACCTTTACGTTACCTTTCAGTTACCTCCGGCATCATCAACTGCAAGCTCTGTAGAGGTGATGTCGAAACTGATGAAGGTAATTGGCTCAACACCTGGGGTTGCACATTATGCGGCATTATCGGGCCTTAACGTGGTAACCAATGCCAGTAACTCCAACAACGGCACCATTTACTGCCAACTTGCCCCCTGGGACGACAGGAGTAAAAGCAGCGAGCAGGTACCGGGCATTATCAGCGTATTGCAAAAGCGCATTGCCGATGCCGGGATAAAAGATGCCAACGTAGAGGTTATCCAACCGTCGCCCCTGCCGGGTATCGGTACCACGGTTGGTTTTAGCATGCAGATAGAGCAACGCAGCACTACCGATAACCTACAGCAATTTGAAACCGTAGTAAACAGGTTTGTAACCGAGGCCAATAAAAATCCGGTTATAAAAAAGGCATTTACTTTTTACACTGCGCACACACCTAATTACAGCCTAACGGTAGATAGGGAGAAATGCGAGAAACTGGGGGTAAACGTATCTGATGTGTTTACCACCATACAGGCCTATATGGGTAGCCTTTACATCAACGATTTTACTACTTATAACCGCACCTTCCACGTGGTGGTACAGGCAGATACGGCGTATCGAAAACTGATATCTAATATGGATAAATACTATGTGCGCAACCAGGCGGGCACAATGGTGCCGCTGGGTACCCTTATCAGTTATAAACCGGTGGATGCGCCGCCGCTTATTTCGCACTTTAATATCTTCCGCTCGGCAGAGGTTGATGGTTCAACCAACGATGGTTACAGCAGCGGCGAAGCCATAACTGCCATGCAAAAACTGGCCAAACAAATTTTGCCCGAGGGATATGAATATGAATTTTCGGGCTTAAGTTATGAGGAGATAAAGGCAGGTTCAACCACCATCTATATCTTTATTTTCTCGCTAACATTTGTGTTCCTGTTTCTTGCGGCGTTGTACGAAAGCTGGTCGGTACCATTCTCGGTATTACTGGCTGTACCCATTGGAGCCTTGGGTGCCATACTTGCATTGGTATTGGTGCCAAGCCTTACCAACAATGTTTACGCGCAAATTGGTTTGATAACACTGATTGGTTTGGCGGCCAAAAACGCCATCCTGATTGTGGAGTTTGCCAAGGTACGGGTTGATATGGGTGAGGAACTGGTTAAATCAACCCTCGAAGCTGTTAGCCTCCGTTTAAGGCCTATTATCATGACCTCGCTGGCATTTATATTAGGCGTGTTGCCATTGGTATTGGCAACAGGTGCCGGTGCGGTAGCCCGCCAGACTATAGGCTATACGGTATTAGGTGGGATGCTTGCGGCATCAACTATAGCCATATTTATTGTGCCGGTGCTGTTTGTGGTGATAACCCGCTTTTCTTACGGTAAAAAACATCTCGAATACCTGCAAACCCACCGCGACAGCCTGCACGAAAAAGCGAGGAAGGTTGAAGCGCAGAATATTGATCCTGAGTTGGAGTACGAGATTGAAAAATCACGTGAATTACATAAATCCGAATAACGATGATCGCAAATACATTTATAAAAAGGCCGGTCACTGCAATCGTTATATCAATAGTATTGATGATATCGGGGCTGATATGCCTGTTTAACCTCGCGGTAGACCAGTACCCCAACATATCGCCGCCCAGCGTGTCGGTAAACGGCTCCTACACCGGTGCCGATGCCCAAACGGTAGAGCAAACCGTTGCCACACCTATTGAAGAACAGGTAAACGGTACACCAGGCATGGAATATATGACCAGTACCAACACCAACAGCGGCGGTATGGGTATCAGGGTTACGTTTAAAATTGGCACCAACGTGCATATTGCCGCGCTTAACGTGCAAAACCGGGTAGGTATTGCCGCGCCGTCGCTGCCATCGGTGGTGAGCAAGCTGGGCTTAACTGTACGCGCCAGTAACCCCGATCAGTTAATGCTGATAGGTATTTACTCGCCAAAGCGTACCCACAATATTACGTTTTTGGATAACTATACCAACACCTTTATTGAGGATGCCATATTGCGGGTACCGGGTGTTGGCGATGTATCTGCCCGTACAGATAATTTTAGCATGCGCATCTGGATGAATCCAAATAAAATGGCATCATACAGCTTAACACCTGCCGATGTTACCAGCGCGCTATCCTCACAAAACGTGTACGTTGCCGCAGGCTCTGTTGGCGCGCCGCCCCAGCACTCATCCCAAACTTACGAAACCGGGATACTGGTTAACGGCATGCTTAATAAGGTTAAGGATTATGAAAACATCATCATCAAAAGCATACCGGGCACGGGGCAGCTCATCCGCCTTAAAGATGTGGCCAGGGTTGAACTGGGCAAGTTTACATTCTCCAGTAATGCGTTTGTTGATGGAAACCGGGCATCTACCATACAGGTTTACCAATCGCCGGGAAGCAACGCGCTGCAAACTGCACAAAACGTGTATGCGGCCTTAGCCAAACTCAAAAAATCATTCCCAACCGATGTTGATTATGTGGTGCCTTTTGAATCCATAACCATTATCAAAGTTTCGATGCAGGAGGTAGTGGGCACGCTGCTTAAAGCATTGGGACTGGTGGCTATAGTTGTATTCCTGTTCCTCCAAAACTGGCGATCTACACTGATACCGATATTGGCTATACCTGTATCTATACTGGCAACCTTTTGCTTTTTTATACCGCTGGGCTTTACCATCAACACCCTTACCATGTTTGGTTTTGTACTGGCCATAGGTATAGTGGTGGATGATGCCATTATTGTGGTGGAGGCCGTACAACATTATATAGATGAGCAGGGCATGTCGCCCAAGGAGGCTACTTACCATGCCATGAAAGAGATCTCGGCACCGGTAATTGCCATTGCACTTATCCTGGCTTCGGTATTTGTGCCGGTTGGCTTTATACCGGGTATTGTGGGGCGTTTGTACCAGCAATTTGCCATTACCATAGCTATCTCAGTAATGCTATCGGCCTTTGTAGCACTTTCTTTAACACCGGCATTGTGCACCTTGTTATTGCGCCCTACTAAAGTTAAAGGGCACAAAGAAAATTGGCTCGATAAATTCTTCAACGGCTTTAACCGGATATTTGAAAAAATGACCTTCAAATATGCCAACGGCGTAAAACGGTGCATAAAAGGGGCCCGCTTTGTTGTTATTGTGCTGGTATGTATTTGCGCGGGCACCTATATTCTGTTTAAAATAAAACCATCGGGCTTTGTACCATCAGAGGATGGCGGCCGGTTGTACGTTACGTACCAATTACCCGAGGCTTCGTCAACAACACAATCTGTTAACGTGATGACCAAGCTGATGAAAATTGTGGCATCAACGCCGGGCATATTGCATTATACGGCTATCTCGGGCTTTAACATCCTCAACGGTGGTGCCAACTCCAACAATGGCTCCATGTTTTGTATGCTTACGCCATGGGATGACCGTACCACGCCCGATACCCGGGTACCCGGCCTCATGAACGTTATTAAACAGAAAATTGCCAAGGCGGGTATCAAAAACGCCAATGTGGTAGTTGCCCAGCCCCCTCCCATCCGTGGGATAGGCCAGGCGGCGGGCTTTAGCATGCAGATAGAGCAGGGAAACTCTACCGACGATATTCACGCCTTTGAAAAGGTGGTGAAAAAGTTTGTGGCGGCAGCCAAAAATGTACCGGCTACCGCAGGGGCATACAGCTATTTTTCGGCACATACACCAAGTTACGAGCTAAATGTCGACAGGGAAAAATGCGAAAAACTGGGCATCAACATCTCAGATGTATTTTCGACAATGCAGGCTTATATGGGTAGTTTGTTTGTAAACAACTTTACCCTGTATAACCGTACCTACCACGTGGTGGTGCAGGCAGATACCGCCTACCGGGCGCTTGTATCTGATATGAACAAATATTATGTGCGTAATTCGGTAGGGCAAATGCTGCCATTGAGTACGGTTATCAGCTATAAACCCATTGTTGCTGCGCCGCTTATTACCCACTTTAACATCTTCCGTTCGGCGGAAGTTGATGGGGCCATTCCGCCGGGATACAGCAGCGGGCAAACTATCGACGCTTTAAAACTATTGGCTGCCAAAACGCTGCCACGTGGTTACACTTACGAGTTTTCGGGATTGAGTTTCGAGGAAATAAAGGCGGGATCTATTACCGTTTACATCTTCCTGTTCTCTATCATTTTTGTGTTCCTGTTTTTGGCTGCACTGTATGAGAGCTGGTCGGTACCATTTTCGGTGATGCTGGCGGTGCCTATAAGCGCGTTCGGGGCTATTATCGCTTTGTCTACCACGCCTACCATTACTAACAATGTGTACGCGCAGATAGGTTTGATAACGCTGATTGGTTTATCAGCCAAAAATGCCATCCTTATTGTGGAGTTTGCCAAACTGCGGGTGGACCGTGGCGAAGAGCTCATCAAATCTACCCTGGAGGCGGTACGTTTACGTTTGCGGCCAATAATCATGACCTCACTGGCGTTTATTCTGGGCGTGCTGCCGCTGGTACTGGCAACCGGCGCCGGGGCCGAATCACGAAATACCATTGGGGTTACCGTTTTGGGTGGTATGATTGCTTCATCAACCATATCCATATTTATTGTGCCGGTACTGTTTGTGCTTTTCACCCGCTTCTCTTATGGTAAAAAACAGCTGGCCTACCTGCAAGACCATCATGAAGACCTGTTAGAAAAAGCCCGCAAAGTAGAGGCACAAAACATAGACCCCGAACTGGAATACGATATAGCCGAAGCACGTGCCGAGCATGAGCAAAGCAAAAACAAGGGAGAAACTAATAATATTTAAACGATGAAACGTGCCCAGTTCATTTCGCGCAGTTTAAGGCAGATAGATTACCTGTATAACAGAAATCTATCGCGCGAGTTATCTTCTATACAGGTGAATCATCATTACGAAGTATTGTTGATTTTGGCCAAACATCAACAGCCCATAACACAAAATGAACTGGCCGGGCTGCTGCATGTTGATAAATCGCGCATGGCAAATATTATTTTCTATCTCACAGAAAAACAACTGGTAACCATTAAAAGAAACCCGGCCGATAAGAGACAGCATTATGTTTTCTTATCGGCCGACGCCCGGTTATACATTCCATTTATAGAAACCAAAATTGAGCAAATTAACGAACTGGCCGAAGCCGGCATCAGTGAAGAAAAGCTTAATATCTTTTTTGAAGTATCTGAAGCGATAAGGCAAAACCTGGTTAGCCAGGGTGATGCTTTAATACAAATTGCGCCAAATGGTTAAGTATGGCAGTTAGTTGCTCAACTGGTATTTAAATATCTAAAGGATCAGAAAAATCGCTTTTAAAATTAAAAACGGACAGGAGGCACCTACAGAGCCCAGCATTTGTTTTTTTACATGCTATAAACACCTTACTCCTACGGAGTGAAGGCAATCAATTATTCCCAACTCCAGCGGAGTTAGGTGTTTATAGTGAAATGCCCTGTTTTTCAGGGCTCCGTAGGCGCCTCCTTTTTAAAAGCGATTGCCCTGCCTAAAGGATCTGCGTTATTATTCTCCCTTTAATAGCTTTATATTTACCCGCTTTAAAAAACATTACAGTATACAATGTTCTTTTTAAATTGCAGGCGAATTAGCTTCATGAAAAAATATCTGCGTTTAATAAATATAATTGTATTTCTATTTTCCTTCACTACCGGGTTTGGGGCGCAGCCGGGCCATCGGTTAAATAATCCACTTTCTATTACAGCCACACCACAACTTATTGTTGGCAATGCCACGGGCGTTATTTCGGCCTGCGAAGGTGAGGCTTCTGTAAGTCCGGCTATACAGCAATTTACCGTTTCGGCAAGTGGCTTATCGGCCGATGTAGCAGTAACGGCACCCGCCAATTTTGAAGTTTCGCTTGCAGCTAATGGTACTTATGATACCGGCATAGTACTTACCCAAATATCGGGATCTGTTTCCAATGTGGTGGTTTATGTACGCTCATCGGCACAGGCAGCAACGGGTAATATCTCGGGCAATGTAATGCTGAGTTCGGGCTCAGTTAGCCAAGCGGCGAAGGTAACGGGCCATGTTAATCCGTTGCCGGTAATTAACCCCATAGCCAACCAAATTAAGCAAAACGGGCAGCTTACAGATGCTGTTAATTTTACAGGCACAGCCGGCAGCTACGTATGGACAAATGACAACACCACCATTGGCTTAGGCCCCGGCGGTACCGGCAACATTGCTCAATTTACAGCAATAAACACAGGGACTGTGGCGGTTACTGCCAATATTACCGTTAACCCGGTGCCTGCAACTTATGCTTACGCGCCCAACGCGGCGGCAAATTCGGTTTCACTCATCAATACCATTACCAACAAGGAAGAACAGGTTATTACCCAGGGAATACCGGCAAACTCAAGCCCGTTAAGGTTGGTATTTAGCCCCGATAAAAGCCTGCTTTATGTGGCTAACCAGGGCTCCAATACGGTATCTGTAATTAGTACCGCTACTAATAAGGTGCTAACTAGTTTCCCGGCAGGGACTTACCCAACCGCCATGGCTATAAGCCCGGATGGCAGCAGGCTGTTTGTTGCCGGTGGTACATCCAGCCAGTTAAACATTATTAATACCAGTACCTACGCATCTGTAAAAGTAGTTTCCACAGGGCTTAACCCCAATGACATGGCCATAAGCGCCGATGGTAAAAAACTATACATCATTAACTCGGGTGCAAACGCGGTTCAGTTTTATGACATAGCCGGTGGTATATTTGAGTACGGTTTAGTTACCGGTACAAACCCGGTTAGTATAGTTATAAGCCCCGATAACAAAACAATGTATGTGGCTAACTATAATTCGCATGATATAGCCGTAATTGATATTGCCGGCAGATTTGTAGCCTATAAAATTGATGTTTTTACGCCTGCAGGCAACATGGCAATAAGCCCCGATGGCACTAGGTTGTATGTATCAAACCCCACAACAAAAAAAGTTACCGTTATAAATGCGTTAACCAATGGTATAATAACCACTGTAGATGTTGGCGATACGCCCGCAGGCATAACGGTAAACAGCGATGGCAGTAAAGTTTATGTTGTCAATTCGCTTTCGGCCTATATATCTGTTATAGATGCAGCTACCAATACCACTATACAACCGATTGCCGTGCAGCCGGGCGGCAGCTATATGGCCATATACAACGATAACGAATGTACCGGCCAGCCTCTTACATTTTCCATCACTGTAGAGCCTTCGCCAACACCACCTGTAACTCCGGGCGGTATTATTATCCCAAACACCTTTTCTCCAAACGGTGATGGTACAAATGATCTTTGGGTAATACAAAACATAAATGCATACCCTAATAATACCGTAGAGATATTTAACAGGTATGGCCAAAGGCTGTTCAGGTCAATTGGTTACAGCATTCCCTGGAATGGTACTTTTAATGGTAAAAGTGTTCCAACGGCTACCTATTACTACATTGTTAACCTTAAAAATGGCAATAAACCATTATCGGGCAGTGTAACTGTTATCAGGTAGATTTTAAATATGCATATCTGTTAAATAAGCACTACTATAGTGCCACCTGGCTGGTTGCCGCAACAATTACCGCTGCTATAAGCCCGTCGCCCATATCCATTCTATTGAAAGCGTGATTAACCCACTTATCGCCTTTTTTAACAAATATGTAAGGCGTACTATACATATCTATGCTGATCTCTCCCGGCTTTCCTTCTTTAAGCGTAAAATAATATACACGGTTCTGGTAATGCGCTTCTAATTTATCTGCCATGCCGCAAAGATATCAAATAGACCAAATGTTGCCCCATCTATTATACTATGGAGATTTAAACAGCCTGATATTGGTGCCTCAACAATATCCGTTTACTGCAGAATACATTGGCATTTATACAAACGGGGCAAGCTCTGTTTAAGAACCTGCCCCGTTTAAAATAAAAGAGATTTTAATTACTACTTCAATCCCTGTATAAAACCGGCAAAAGCGTACTTCTTACTGTAGTTTTTATCAAATAAAAGTGGAATGTCCGGTGATGCAGATACATTTAACCAGCTATCTGTATCGGCTACGCCCCAAACGGTAACACCGTAGCGTTGCGTTGCGGGTACGTTTTTCAGATACGATTGAATAACGTACTTGTACATATCGGCCTGCAAATTCTGTATGGTGATACTCGGCACATAAGTAGCAGATTTTGATGTATTAACAACAACATCCAACTCCGATATCCTGATCTTTAAACCAGTTGCAGCCAGGGCCTTAAACGCGTAATCGATACCAACATGCGGGGTATTGTAGGCAATATGCATTTGTGTACCTATACCATCTACCAAAGCCCCTTGCTTGTTAATAAAATTCACTAAGGCCACCATCGAATCCGCTTTGGCTTTGGAGGTCTCCAGGTTGTAGTCGTTAATAAACCGTAATACCGTTGGATCGGCTGCTTTGGCATATTGGAATGCTTTCAACACATAATTATTCTGGTCGTAATTGCTGCCAATATATTGGGCGTACAAAAATTCGCTGTTGGCGTTGGCGGTGGGTATGGTATAATTGGTATTGGTACGTACTGCGCCATTGTTAATAAAAGGCTCATTTACCACATCCCAAACTTTTATTTTACCGGCATAATGCTGTATGGTTGTGGTAATGTACCTTTTCATCTCATTATCTATGATGGTTGTTTTTTCAGCAGCGGTTAATTCCCTGCTACTGCTGCCGCTTGCGGGGCCGGTTACCGTTACATCATCAACAAAATAAGTGTTTGCAGCATAACCAATATCAATTAACACCCTGGTTTCGGCGTCTTTTGCAGCAAAGGTATAAGTGTATGGCGCCCAGGAGGTGGTTACATTATAATCGGCAGAATACTGCGCGGTTGTGCCTGTAGATATGCGCATCTTCCCTCCTGCCGTAGCGGCTTTAATATAAAAGGTCATGGTGTAGGTGGTGCCAACTGTAGTTGCAAAAAGGTCGCTGGCCAGCTGTACAGCATAGGCCTGCCCATTGGCAGCCACAGTAACTTTTAATGATCTGTTACCCGTTCTTACTTCATCCGGACCAGAGCCTGCCGAAAAAGAAGCAGAACCGTTGTAAGCCGACCAATTGGTAAACGAGTTACCGCTTCCCAGTTCGAATCCGCCATTTGCCAGCACATTTGTAATTACCGGTGAGGTTGGTACCGCCGCTATAAGCGAATTAAGGTAGGTGCTGTTTTGTTGCGAGTGCCAAACCAGGGTGTGGCCGTAAACCTGCAAACCGTTAGCGGCGCAAATGTCATACAAAGCATCGGCGGTGGTATAATTGTATACGCCCGTATTGGTAACTACACTGCCTTCTTTAAGCTCGTTGCCAAAAGTTACAATATTAGCATGTGTTTTTACGGTAGCTAAATATTTGGCATTATTTAACATGGGCTGATAAGTTACTGCCATACCCATATTGGTAAAACTACCTGCTGTAAGTGTTTTAAGCACGCCCGCGGTATCTGCAGGGTTTGTAATGCCTGTACTGGTAATTAACGGTATGTCTGGTACCTGTACATTATCGAAATTTTGTTTTTTACAGGCCGAAACACATAGCAGGCACATACCTGCTATTGATAGCCGTAATATTTGGAATGAATTTTTCATTTACGTTTTAAGTTTACATCGTGTTTTAAATGAGCTCAAACGCCACCTAATGGCAACGCCTGAGTCTCTACTACTAAAAAAAGCCTATGTCATCAACATAGTAGGTAAGCGGAACGCTGCCACTTACGTTTTGAATAGCTATTTCGGTAATCACGGTTGGGTTGCCTAAAGAACTTAAGGGGATAGTTACCTTGGTATACACGCCACCTTTAATTTTTGCCTGTACAGCAACACTGTACGCGCCGTTAACATATAGCTGCACAGTTTTACCATCAGAGGCAACATCGCCATACAAAAAGAACTGGACAGAGGTTATGCCCAAAGCAGCAACGTTTAAACCATTGCCGCTGGCATCTTTGTAACCAACCGTAAAACCACCATAAATATTTGCAGGATCATCTGCGGTAGCTTTTATAGCGTAAAGCCCACGGTTAGGATGTTCTTTATTTGCGGCATCGCGCGTGGTGCTGTAACCACCAAAAGTCCAGTTTGCGGCAAAGGCATCATCATAAACCCACACCTTATATACCGGTGCCGGAATACCAAATGAATCGATTGATTTTGCAGTACCGCCTGGTGTTGTAACGTACAGATAAGATTTTACCACACCTGCAGGCACGCGTACCTGTACTTGTGTTGATGTGGGTGTACCTACAATTTGGGCAGCTATGGTATCAAAATGCACCGCAGAGGTATTATCGAATATAGTTCCTGTTATGGTTACTATATCGCCCGCGCTGCCAGACATTGGCGTAAAGCTGGTGATAACCGGTGCCGGTTGTAGTATGCCGAAAGGGAAATCAACCGAACCGTATTTGGTAACGATGGTTAATTTATTAGACTGAGCCGGGCCATACGGAAGTGTGGTTGGCAAAGTTACAATGATGATTTTATCGGTTAGTAAACCCGGATTAAAATAAATGGATACACCGTTGAACGATACCGATTTGGTAGTTAAAAAATTGGCCCCCACTATGGCATACTGCACACCCAGCCTACCGGATGTTACTGTAGAATCAAACGGAGCAAGGCGCGATTGATCGTAAACGCTGATAGAATCAAGGGTTATAGGATGGATAACATCCCTAACTGTATCTGTTTTACTTAACAAACGTACCCGGGTAACTGTTGGCAAACCTTTTACACCCGCTGCATCCTTTTTACAGGCCGGTAAGCTCCAAACCATAAACACGGAGAGTACCAGGTAAATAAATTTTATATTTAATTTCATGATAATAATATTGACTTATTTAAAATTATAAGGAACCGGGGCATCGTTTAATTTAGGATCTGCAGCCGTTTCTGTAGCCGGAATAGGGAACACAAAACTCGCATCGGTTATATTGGTCAGATACCCGTTTCCGTAACGGTTGTAAGGAGTTGCACCATCAGAAGTGCCTTTATCCTGTTGCTTAATAATTTGCATAGCCAATGGATGTGAGGTTTTATTGTAACCATCCAAACGCATCAGATCAAAAAAGTAATCGTTTTCAAAAGCAAACTCGCGGCGGCGCTCGTCCAACAGATCATCCTGGTAATTGGTGGGCCAGTGTTCGCCTTTTTTGTTACTGCCCGCAACATAGTTGGGATTGGTAACAAAACCAGAGCGATCAATAACCGTTAAATTGGCAAGCCCCGCTCTTGTCCTGATAGTGTTAATTGCTGCTAAAGCATCAGCATTGGTGCTTGTTTTTGCACCCGCCATAATGGCTTCGGCCTTAATCAGAAATAATTCGGCGTAACGCATCAGGTAGGTATTGTTTGCAGACGATTGAGCGCCGCCTACTCCACCATTATCTGCCGGAGTACCAACCACGTATTTTTTCACCTGCGCGTGTGTACCCTGCGAACTTGCATCAACCGGAAGCGTATACCCTCCCGAAGACTGGTTGATCTCTGGATATTTATCGCCGGGTAACATAATAGTTGGTTTTCTGCGCAAATCGCTTGGATCATATTTATCCTGCAAATCAAAAGTTGGGCCCATCTGTCCATACCCGTCGCCTGTTCCGGTGATCTGGCTGCTATAGGCTACCGCAGCCTGGAAAGGATTTCCTTTACCATAACCACCATTGCCTGCCCATTGCAAGGCTACAATAGATTCTTCGTTGTTGTTATTTGCGGTTAGAAAAAGATCGGCAAACCCTTTTCCGGGGACATCAATACCGTATAATTTAAACTCGCCGCTATTGATCACTTTGTTAGCCTCGGCCAGGGCGTTGGTGTAATCCTGCATATAAAGGTATACTTTGGCTAATAATGCGGATGCTGATCCGCTGGATACCTTAGCATTTCCCGGCGAATTACCGCTCCTTATTTTAGCGGTACAATTAGCTTCGGCAAATTTCAGGTCGTTCACAATAAACTTGTAAACATCTGTAACATGGTTTCGCGGCACCTGGTAATCTGTTATATAATCAAAAGTATTTTCAATTATAGGTACACCGCCAAAAACCCTAACCAGGTGAAAATAGGCAAGTGCCCGCCATAAATGAGCTTCGCCCAACGCGTTATTTACCACAGCTTTATCAACAGAGGCAGGCACCTTTACAGGTAAGTTGTTGATAACGGCATTAGCCTGTGCAACTTCAATATATAATGAGTTCCATACGGCTGATATTTCAAAGTTGGTTGCAGTGACAGAAAAATCCTGGAAGTTGATGATGTCTGACGAATAAGTCCGGCCGTTTCCTCCGCCTAATTCGGTAATAGACCAGCCACCTTTACCAGAATACCCAAACCAGGGGGCGCTGTACAATAATAAGGTACTGGCATTTACCTGGTCGGCATTTTGATAAAAGTTATCTACCGTGATCTGACTTTTTGGAGGACGGTTAAAATACTCTTTATTACAGCTGCTGAACATAACACCCGATGCAACTGCGAGCATGATTAAATATTTTCTATATCTTTTCATATTTCAATTATTCTATACGTTAAAATGAGGCGTTAACACCAAACACAATTGTTCTGGGGATAGGGAATCTGCCCAGATCAACGTTGGTTAAAAACACGTTTTGATTTACCGAGCCAATTTCGGGGTCGAGGCCTTTATAAGGTGTAAATACATAAAGGTTTTGGCCGCTTACATAAATGCGTAAACGCTCCATTTTTACCCTTTTTGCCAATGTACCCGGCAGTGTATAGCCCAGGCTAACATTTTGTATTCTCAAAAACGATCCGCTTTCAATAAACCTGTCGGAGTTAAGCAAGTTGGGGTTGTCGCCGGCAACAGGGCGCGGCACATTAGATGTTGGGTTGCCCGGTGTCCAAAAATTGGCCACATAAGCTACCTGATTTTGGTATAAACTTCCTAAGCTGGCTATCTGGTAATTTAAAACGTTAAATATTTTTGCACCGTAAGAGCCATTTAAAAATATCGACAGATCAAACGCCTTGTAAGAGAAATTGTTGGTGATGCCATAGGTAAATTTAGGATTTGGATTGCCAATAAAGGTTTGATCATTGGCATCTATTTTACCATCGTGATTGATGTCTTCGTATTGAATATCGCCCAGGTAGGTACCTCCGCTGCCGGTTTGTATTGGCCGGCCAAACTGAACGGGAGCATTACGCAATTGATCGGCAGTTCTGAAGATGTCTTTTACCTTGTAGCCGTAAAACTCGCCAACCGATGTACCCACCTGTGTACGGGTAACCGGTAACGCCAGGAAACTGGTGGTTACATTCTGGCTTATAAAAGGTACGCCGGTATATAACGAAGCTACTTTATTGGCGTAGTGGCTAAAAACTATAGATGTGTTCCATTTAAAATTTTTGCTCACAATGTTTCTGGTAGTTAATGAGATATCAAAACCATGGGCTTTTAGCTCACCACCATTTACATAAGGCGGGCTTATAACCCCGGTACCAGAGTATTCGGCTGTTTGCCCCACTAAAAACGCAGGTAAGGCAGCCTGGAAAAGGAAGTTTTTAGAATTTTTCTTCCAGAAATCAACCGCCGACTCAACGCGGCCGCCGAACAGGGTAAAATCTAACCCAAGGTTGGTTTGAATGGCGGTTTCCCAGGTTAAGTTAGGATTAGCTATTTTATCAATACCAAACCCATTACCCTGGCCGGTAATTACCGCGTTTAAGGCAGAGCCATAAAGGTAATTTGGCACGGCCTGGTTACCTGTTTGGCCATAGCCCAAACGTAGTTTTACATTATCGGCAACATCTTTTATAGGTTTCCAGAACGACTCTTCCGAAACCCGCCATGAAGCAGCAAAAGATGGGAAATAACCCGTTTGATGCCCCTGTGCAAACTTAGAAGAACGATCGGCCCGTATGGTACCGGTAAAGCTATACTTATCGTTAAAGGTATAAATAGCCCTGGCAAAAGCAGATTCTAAAACATCTGTAGGACCAATATATTCGCTTACAGTTGCGGTTTTGGCATCGCCCAGACTTAACGATTGCAGATCGTTACTCAGGAAATTTTGTATCCCGGCCGAGTTATCTTTATAATTAATGTTAATTAACTCGTGCCCTGCGGTAGCCTGAAAATTATGCTTTTTAGCAAATGTGTGCGAATAAGTCAGGTACTCTTTCCAGGTCCAGTAAACCGAATTGCTGTTGTACTCCTGTAACGAAGCTGTAAGGTTAACAAAGCGGGGGCCGTTGTTGTAGGTAGGCTTAAAAAGCTTTGCAGCGCTAAAATTGATATCGCCGTTACCCTCAGACCTCAACGTAAGATCTTTAGAAATCTTGATCTCGGCATATAAACCACCGTTAAAGTTATAACGCGCTAGTGTGTTTGTGATTCTTAACGCTTGCTGAACCGGGTTATTCTGGCCGCCTACCTGATCGGCCTGCGGGCCTGCAAAAGAGCCATCTGCGTTGTAAACAACCTGGTCTGGCGCACTTAACAGGGCCGTATAAATAATACCCGTATTGTTGCTAAGCGAAGTATTTTGAAAGCTGTAAGCACCAGACATGGTGCCGCCCACCTTAAACCAGCTTTTAAGCTGCGAGTTGATGTTGGTACGAATGTTATAACGTTTAAAATCGTTTCCCAATACGGTACCATCCTGATTTAAAAAGCCGGTAGATATATAATAGTCGGTATTATCTTTTGCGCCCGAAAAACTAAGTTGGTGACTTTGCTGGGCTGCATTTTTAAAGATAGCATCCTGCCAGTCGGTGCCTTTGCCCAACAGATCGGGGTTGGCAAATTCGCCTCTCCTGGGTATATTAATCACATCGGCAAGGGCATTTTGCAGCTTAGCATATTGCTGCAGGTTCATCATGGGCAGGTATTTGCCTTGCTCCTGAAAACCGTAATAGCCATCATAACCTATCCTGAAATTACCATTTTTACCTTTTTTTGTGGTGATAATAATTACCCCGTTAGAGGCCCGGCTACCATAAATTGCTGTAGCAGATGCATCTTTCAGCACATCAATAGATTCTATATCGCTTGGGTTTAAGAACGACAGCGGACTTACACCGGTTTCGCCATTGTTGGGCGATAATTGCTGCGACCGGCCGCTGGTTGTGCTGTTATTGGCATCACCGGATACCGGCACATTATCAATAATATAAAGCGGCTCGTTAGAGAGGGTTAAAGACGTAATGCCGCGTATGTGAACGGAAGTAGCGCTACCCGGCCCGCCAGAGTTTTGTGTAATAGTTAAACCGGCGGCTTTGCCCTGTAACAACTGATCAACACTTACCTGCGGAATATTGGCTATGTCGGCCGCTTTAATTGACGAAATTGCACCATTTACATCTTGCCTGCGCTGGTTACCGTAACCAATAACCACTACATCATTCAGGGTTGAAGGTTTCTCTACAAGCCTTACATTAATAAGGGTTTGGCTGTTTACATTTATCTCCTGCGTAGCAAAGCCAACATAGCTAAAAACAAGCGTTTGCGGCCCATCCGCAACCTTAATAGCATATTTACCATCGGTACCTGTAATGCTAATGGTTGTTGCACCTTTTACCTTAACACTTACGGCGGGCAATGGGTCGCCCCTATCATCGGTCACCAGCCCCGTAATTACTTTATCGGGTGCGGGCGATGAGGGTTGATCTTTTTGCTTTATTACAACGGTGTTGCCATTTATAACATAGGTTAAAGGCTGATCTTTAAAGCAATCATCCAATACCGTTTTTAATGGCTCATTTGTGGCAGTTACACTAACCGGGTTTGCCGATTTGAGCATCGAGGAGCTGTAAACGAAGTTATAACCCGTTTGCTGGCTCAGGTTGTTTAAAACCTGGGCCAGGGAGGTATTTTGTACGTTTAAAGTAACTTTCTGCGCATGGGTAGTGGCGCTTACCTGCATAAAGGCAACTACCCATAAAACAATAGTCAATTTCATTATCTTAAAGAGTTTAAGTAAAATGCAGGAGCGATGCCTACAATTTATTGCAGTAATATTTTTGTACATTTGAATGTTAGGTTATTAAATAATTGGTTTTAAGAGGCTATATATTTGTTACCTGGCACAGTTTCTGAAACTGTTACAATCAGGGACGTTTGCCGCGTTCCTGATTATTTGGGTACTATACGAGAAGTAAAATTATTCCATCACGGTTACCCTCCTTTCATCTACCTTAAAGTGTATAGTTCCGGTGAGTTCGAGATTTTTTAATATCTCCGAAAGATTTTTTGATTTAGACATACGGATGCCATAATCTTTATGCGCCGTATTACCCTGGTAAACCACATCAATATCATACCATCGCGACAGCTCCCTCATAATTGCGCGGATGTTTTCATTACGGAAAAAGAATACGTTGTTTGTCCACGCTACGGCGGCCACCTCATCGGCAGCCGAAACCATTATCGAATTTTGGCCGGAAGCACTCACAGCTTGCTCACCAGGGATGAGGATCTTTTTAATATTATCTTTAGAGATGCTCACCGAGCCCTCTAACAAGGTTGTGGTTGAGGCCGCTTCATTATGGTAGGCCTTAATATTAAAATGTGTACCCAACACTTCTACCAACTGGTTATCAAACTTTACCTTAAAAGGTAATTGCTTATTTTTTGCAACCTCAAAATAAGCCTCACCAGTAAGCTCTACTTTTCTCTCGTTACCGGTGAACGCCGACGGAAACTTTAAGCTGGAAGCCGCATTTAACCAAACCTTAGATCCATCTGGTAATACAACCTCGTAATGACCGCCAACAGGAGTAGAAATGGTATTATATTCGGGATTGGTATCTCTATCCGGCAATTTTGCCGAAGCATTGATTTTTAACAAGCCATTGGCTTCTTTTTTAACGTTGATGTTGCCATGGCGTAACACCGTGCCTACCATCAAATTATTGAGTATAACTTTTTTGCCATTTGCAAGCGTAAGCAATGCATTATGGGCAGCCGGCTTAATATCGTTGTTAATAGCTGGCTTGCTTTTAGAAAGCAGCGGGTTTGCACTTTCGCTCTTTAATAAAAAAATTGCGCCAACGGCTATCAACAAAATAACAGAGGCCGCCATTAACAATATCCTGCGAATATTTGCAGGAGCTTTTTGCGTTAAGATATTGGATTCGAGTTTATTTAAAATCCTTTCTTCCTTGTCGGCAAACTGCGCGTAATCGTTGCCTGGTTCTCCTTCAATCAGGTCAAAATCGTCCCGATAGGCTAACAGTGCTTCAATTTCCTGGGGGCTGGCTTTACCTGACAGGTACTTTTCAAATAAAATCAAGTATTGATCTTTGGTCATAATATTGGCTTACATATTAACAGAGGATTATTTTGTAGCGGCACACACACTATTTTCAAAATAAAATTTGCAATCGATTGCATTTTTATTTTGAATTGTATTGAATAAGTGTAATTTTACTTTATAACCAATTATATAATGGCACTTAGCTTCCTAAGCGACGCCGACCTCTGGGAATTAATTCTGAACGACAATTACCGCGCGTTCACCACATTATTTCAACGGCACTGGCTTCGTTTGTACCGCACTGCACTTAAATACATCAAAGACGAAGAGGCTTGTGAAGAGGTGGTACATGATCTGTTCTTAAATCTCTGGAAAAGAAAAGCACATTTAAAAATTGAAAATTTCGACCATTACTTAAAGGCAGCTACCCGTTACCAGGTGTATACCTATTTAAAAGCACACAAACCATCGCCCGTGCTTTACCTGGAAGATTATGAACTGGATAATAAGGTAGTAGAATTTAATAACGGCTACGAAAAAATGATGTATAACGATCTGGAGGGAGAACTAAACCAGCAAATACAAGTTTTGCCTAACCGCTGCCAGGAGATCTTTATCCTGAGCAGGATACACAAACTCAGCAATATGGAGATAGCAGAAAAACTGGGCGTATCAAAAAGAACTGTGGAAAACCAATTAACCCATGCTTTGCGGTTTATAAGAGGCAGGATGAAGCACATTGCTTTTATCATTGCCATCTTTTTACATTTCTAAAATACTATTGTAAAGGTAATTACAAATAAAAAACTCTAAAAACCAAACACTGCCCGGCCTTCCCTCCCGGCCCTGTTTACTTGAAGAGCAAAGCGCCTGCCTTAACTGCCTTTGCCGCATAAACATCAAAAAACATTAGAAATTGCTAAAATTTCATTAGCACACACAATCGGTTGCGCACTACTTTTACTTTGTAGAGTACAACTCCCTATACTTTGCTTTTTATAAACTACTGTTACATGATACCTAAATTTACCCTCCCGGTTTTAATTGCTACCTGCATGCTGTTTACACCGTTTGCTAACGCCCAAACAGGCCTCAATAATACGATGGTGCTCAACGCCCAGGAATACCTGGAGTACAAGGGCATTAATGTTATGCTCGCGCATGATTTTTATCCCGAAGGGCACCAGGGCGGTGTAGGCATTATTCAAAATGGCCAACGCGTGGCTACCAATGGAGATATCAGGCTGGAGCCAACGCCGGGGCAATGGTCGCCCATACCAAAAGTGGGCAAGCGGGTTATAGATAAGGCAACGGGCGAAGTGAGCGTGCGCATGGAGTTCCCCAATAATGAGATAAACCGTAAAGGCTTTAACCCGGTAATATATCCCGATCTTAATTTTGCCTACAACATCAGGGTGTTGCCGGCAGGCAAATCATTCAAAATTATTGTAGATCTGGATAAGCCACTGCCCGATGAATGGATAGGCAAGGTTGGTTTTAATATCGAGCTTTTCCCGGGCATCCTGTTCGGCAAATCGTACTATATGGACCAGCAGTTTGGTATTTTTAACCAACAATCAAACGGGCAAACCTATAAAGATAAAGATGGCGAAACCCAGGTGCTACCCATAGCGCAGGGCAAAAGGCTTACCATAGCACCCGAAGCTGAAATGCAGCGTATGAGCATCGAAAACCTTGCTGCCGGCAAACTGCAATTACTGGATGGCCGCGCCAAGCATAATAATGGCTGGTTTGTGGTACGCTCGTTAATTGCCAAAGGGGCAACTAAAAATGCCATTGAATGGCTGGTTACACCAAACGCGGTAGAAGGATGGCAATCATCGCCTGTAGTGCAGGTATCGCAGGTGGGCTATCATCCGGCCCAACAAAAAACTGCGGTGATAGAACTGGATAAACATGATAAAAGAGTATTGCCCGTATCCCTGTTGCGTATTGATGAAAAAGGTGGATTTACAACAGCGCTAAAAACCACCCCAAGCACCTGGGGCGATTTTTTAAGATATCATTACCTCCAGTTTGATTTTAGTAAAGTAACTGCTCCTGGTATGTACGTGGTGCAATATGGCTCGTTTAAAACCGCGCCGTTCCAGATCAGTAAAGATGTATTTAAGAATGATGTATGGCAGCCCACACTCGAATATTTTTTACCGGTACAAATGTGCCACATGCGGGTAAACGAAAAATACCGGGTATGGCATGGCCTGTGCCACATGGATGATGCACGGATGGCCCCTATAGATTCGACCCATTTTGATGGCTATATACAGGGGCACGATACCTTTACCAAATACAAACCGGGCGATAATGTACCCCTGCTAAACCGTGGCGCCTGGCATGATGCCGGGGATTTTGACCTGAGGGTAGAGTCGCAGGCCGAAACCGTACATGGCCTCACGCTGGCTTATGAAATGTTTGATGTAAAGTACGACAACACCACCATCGACCAGCATAACCATGTGGTAGAAATTCAGCAGCCAGATGGTAAGCCAGATCTGTTGCAACAGATAGAGCATGGCCTGCTTTCCATTACCGGCGGCTACCAGGCCATGGGTCGGTTTTACCGCGGAATTATTGAACCCACCATACGCCAGTACACCATACTGGGCGATGCCGCAAATATTACCGATAATAAACCCTTTGTTACCGGAGCCGTAAATACCAATACCATTTTAAACACCCCTGCCCCGGCCGATGACCGTTGGGTATTTACAGAAGATAATCCAAGGCGATCATTAGAAGTTGCAGCTTCATTGGCGGCAGCAAGCAGGGTAATGAAAGGCTATAATGATACACTGGCCGCCCAATGCCTGCAAATTGCAGAAGAAGTATGGAAAACCACGCCCGATCAAACATTATCGCACCGGGTAGCTTTGGCTGTAGAGCTCCTCATTACTACAAAAAATAAAACTTATGCCACTTACCTGCTCAATAATACAGATGCCATTGCCAGCAGTATTGAAAACACCGGCTGGCTGGTTGGCCGCACCATGGGCATTATTACCGATAAAAAATACCAGGATGCTATAACGGCTGCCGTAAAACAGCTTTATGTTAAAATACAGCAACAGGGAACTCAAACACCATACGGAGTTCCGTACGAACCCAGCATTTGGGGCGCCGGCTGGGGTATTCAGAATTTTGGCTACCGACAATACTTTTTGTATGCCAGCTTCCCCTCTGTTTTTAGCGACACTTATATGCTGCATGCTATAGATTTTATATTTGGATGCCATCCCGGTTCTAACACGGCTTCCTTTGTATCGGGCGTTGGCGCACGCTCCATGACCACCGCTTATGGCTTTAACCGGGCCGACCGCTCTTATATTCCCGGCGGTATTACCTCGGGCACAGCACTGATCCGCCCGGATTTTCCGGAATTGCTGGACTGGCCTTACCTGTGGCAACAGGGAGAATATGTTTTGGGCGGTGGCACATCCGACTACCTGTTTCTGATTTTGGCTGCCGATCATGTATTAAATAAAAAGTAATCAGCATGAAATTAAAGATCGCATCGCTTCTGTTTTTCACAGGAGCAATATCCATAGCGTCGGCACAGGATAACAGGAACGAAAAATTAAAAATAGCGGCCGAAATGCAAACCTCTATGGTGGATAAGCTTCTA
Source organism: Mucilaginibacter cryoferens (assembly GCF_014205845.1). Taxonomy (GTDB): domain Bacteria; phylum Bacteroidota; class Bacteroidia; order Sphingobacteriales; family Sphingobacteriaceae; genus Mucilaginibacter. The sequence goes on along the minus strand of NZ_JACHCR010000006.1, from coordinate 18,387 downwards.
AAACCCTGGTACCCGGCAGCCATAGATACAGCCGATGGCGGGTTTCTGAGTGCATTCTCCTACAACTTTAAACCGGTGGGCAGCCAGGATAAAATGATTGTTACCCAGGCTCGCCACGTATGGAGCAACAGCAAAGCTGCCGAACTGTTCCCTAATGTAGCCTGGTATAAACAGGGTGCCCAGCATGGTTTTAAGTTTTTGAGGGATGTACTTTGGGATAAAACCTATGGCGGCTTTTATACTTTTACCGATAAAAAAGGAAATGTAAAACAGGGAGGCTTTGCACCAAAGGAGGCCTATGGTAATTCGTTTGCTATTTATGCCCTGGCGGCTTACTACCAATCGTCGGGCGATACCAGCGCGCTTAACCTGGCCAAAAAGTGTTTCTGGTGGCTCGAAAAACATAGTCACGATAATGTTTACAAAGGTTACTATCAACACATGCAGCGCGATGGTACACCTATAATGCGCGATGCCACCATAAACCCAACCGCGGAAACGGGGTATAAAGACCAAAACTCATCCATCCATTTACTCGAATCTTTTACAGAGCTTTACAATGTATGGCCGGATAGCCTGTTAAAGGCCCGCCTCAACGAAATGCTTTTACTGGTACGCGATACCATTGCCAACTCCAACGGCAACCTTATTTTGTTTTTTAAACCAGACTGGACACCGATATCTTTTCGCGACTCCAGCGACGCAAGCATTAAACGGTATCACGGACTCGACCATGTATCTTACGGGCACAATGTAGAAACCGCATACCTGATGCTGGAAGCCTCGCACGCGTTGGGCATTGATTATAATGCTAAAACGGAACAGCTAGGCAAAAAAATGGTTGACGACGCGCTGGAACACGGTTGGGACAATCAACTGGGAGGCTTTTACGACGAGGGCTACTATTTTAAGAACAAACCCGGCGTTACCATTACCGAGGATACCAAAAACTGGTGGGCTCAGGCCGAGGGTTTAAATACATTACTACTGATGGCCGCTAAATACCCCAACGATAGCCACCAGTATTACCAGAAATTTAAAATGCTTTGGCAATATGTACAAACCTACCTTATTGACCAGCAAAATGGCGACTGGTACCAGGGCGGTATTGATAAGCAACCGCAATATAAAACCGCGCTTAAAGGCCAGATATGGAAAGGAACGTACCACAATTTTAGAGCACTGATGAATTGCATTGCACAGCTCAATCCCGATAAAATACCCCCATCTACGCCAAGGCAAGTAAAACTGACGGTAAAAGATAACGCGGTAACTTTAACCTGGGCGGCTTCTACAGATAACCGCCAGGTACTTGGCTATAATATTTATAATAACAAAACCCGGATAGGCTTTACCCCACTCCTGTTTTTCACATCCGATAAAGCTTTTAAACACGGAACAAAATTAACATTACGCGCCCTGGATCTGGCGGGCAATGAGTCGGCTATGAGTAAGATTGCTATTCGTTAAAAATAAGCAGGGAGTTATGCTATAGAAAAATAGCGTAGCGCCCACATTGCATTAACGTGTTTTTACGGTTGTACGGCTTGCGCATAGGCTGCATCTTTATAACAGTAAAAATATCTGAAAATGTCATGAAAAAACTAATGTTTGTGCTGCTTTGCAACCTTGCCTTTTGCCATGTAGCCATTGCCCAAAACTGCAGCCAGTTTGTTAATAAGGCCGATGGTAAAAAACTCAGCTATGTTAGTCTTGACGCTAAAGGAAAACTACAAATGACTGCGGTGTACCTAACCACCAAAAAAGATGCATCCACAGTAGCCGTACATGCCACCATTAACGACAAAGACGGTAAAAGCATCGGCGCCGGCGATTCTGAGATGATTTGTGCAGGTAATGCCATTAAAATAGATATGAAAGCGTTTATCCCGGCGGCCACCATGAAACAATATGGCAATATGCAGGTAAACGGAGAGGCAAAATACCTTACCTACCCCAGTGATCTGAAACCCGGCCAAACGCTGGATGATGGTTCGGTAACTATAAGCCTCAACAATGAAGGTGCGGCCATGGGAGATTTGCAAATGAATATCATTAACCGCAAAGTAGAAACAGCCGAAACGGTAAATACTAAAGCCGGTAACTTTGATTGTTTTAAAATAACCTATGATGCCACCACAAAAATAAAAATGATGGGCATCGGCATTCCCTTTAGTATGAAGGTTACCGAATGGTATTCGCCAGAATTGGGGCGCTTTGTAAAATCTGAAACTTACCATAAAAATGGCAAGCTATTGGGCACCGTAGTACTTGATGCTGTAAATTAATATTGGCTATCAAATATCAAGGCGTATGTTACAATAAACAGATCGTTATTGCGAGTGGCAAAATTTCGCGAAATTCTGAAGAGGAAATGACATTATTTAAGTTTGTCATCCTGAGGCACGAAGGATCTATTCGCCTACTATACAGAACGAAGAAGTATGGCGGATAATAGATTCTTCGTGCCTCAGAATGACAAGCGTTTTTTAACATATCATCGGTAAGAGGTACAACGAAGCAATCCCCAAATTACAGGGCGGATTTGCACAGCTACTCTGTAAGTCGGGGACTGCTTCGTACCTCGATGACGGCTGTATATGTGCTTATCGAGCCTATAAATATTCCTCAAAAAAAATTAGAACCAGCTCCCCAGCCCCTATGGATCTAAAGGATCGAGCGGGTCCATGTGCAGGCTCTCGAAAGTGGGGTAAAAAACAATATCCTGGTTAGAGATACTTTTTTTACCGCTATACGGCAGATAGCCCAGCTCATGAATATTACGACGGTCGAAGGCATCCTTCATTACATAATCGTGCTGGCTTTTACTGGTTATAAAAAGATCGGGCTTATCTGTAGGGATACCGTACCTGATCATCAACCGGTTTGCATTTCTAAAGTTGGTGGTGGTATGGCGCGCATGCGGATCGATGATGATAGCATCTTCGGGAATGGCATACTTTTTCATCAGGTATTTTTTCATTTCTATCGCTTCGCAATACGGCCCCCGAAAAGGGTAGCAATAACCGCCGCTGGTAATAATAAATGGCGCCATTCCCTTTAAATAACGTATGGCTGCTGCATCGCAATGCAACTTATTATCCGGACTTATGGGTGTAGTAAAAAGCTCGGGGCCGTTGCCAGGTATCACTATAGCTGCATAAGGGTATTTGCTCCATTGTACCTGTTTTATTTTAGTAAAAGCCTTCAGGTTATCCTTTTGCTCCATGGGCTCAAGCCGGGCGGGCTCGTCACGGTCATTCGCGTCCATCAATTGCATGGCAACAGCCAGCGATGGCTGGTAAAACAATTGCATCTGCTCTGTTTGCTCATCGAGCAAAGCAAAAATATCTTTGAGCACCATGCGGTAGTAACGGCTGGTAACTACATAGCTGGCAGAATCTATTCGGGGATAGCGCATTTTTTTACCCAGGCCAAACTGATCTACAATATAATTAATGCCATACATACACTGCTCCCAGGCTTTTGCAAGCAGCTGGGCATTAGTTAAGCCCGCAAAACGCTGGTAATAACCCGATGGCCTTAAATGATGATCTATCATTTGATCAAAGTCGGCCTGGTGAGCCTTATAAAGGGTTTGCATGCTGGCAGATAGTTGTAAAGAATCGTCCTTACTGTATTTAAACCCTTCTACCAAAGAAGATGGCCAATTACAGGTATCTGCCACATGGCTTTTAATTAAAGCAATACGGTTTGCTAATAATTGTTTAAAGTAGGTATCACCTGTTAATAGTTGTTTTACTTTAGGCGACTGATCTATCACGGTAAGCAGGTAAAAATCTTTATCGGCCACTAAATTACCACTATATAAAAAGTGGTAGCTTTTATCGTAACCTGGCTTTACTTGTGCCACCGCTGTAATACCGGTAGAAACCATTAAACAGGCCACCAGCAGAATTTTATAAAAAGTTTTGAAGAGGGTTTGATTTTTCATTTTCATGATTGTTATTCAAAAAAGGAGCCCTCATAGGGCCCCCTTCTAATTTTACTTATAGCGGCTATTAATAACCGGCATTTTGATACATTTTCACAGGATCGAGCTGGTACTCACTCAACGGAATTGGGTAATACCTGTCTTTGGTAGTAAAGTTGGCCAGTTTGGCATTACCAAAAGCAGCCTGCGATTTGGCATGGAAAAACGTCACCAGTTCGTCGGTTGTAAAGAAACGAATCAGATCGAACCAACGCTGGTGCTCAAAAGCCAGTTCAACACGGCGCTCGTGTAAAATGGCAAGCTTTAAGGTTGGGTATTTTGCAGCATAAGCCGGGTCGGCGCTGGCTACAGCATATAATGGCATCCCGGCCCTTGCACGCACCATATCCAGGTACTGAATAGCGGCGGTATTGTTGCCCAAATCCATATTTACTTCTGCAAGCATCAGAATGATATCTGCATATCGCATTATGGGGGTATTATTGCCACCGTAACCGTTTAAACCGGCAGCGGCGCTTACATCACGATATTTGGTAATAAAATAATCCTGAACCTGTGTGCTGGCAGCATATTTAACAGAAAACGCTGCGCGTGGATCATTGGCCTCATAATCAAGAATCAGATCTCTTGTAACATTTCCACCTACGCCTAAACCAATTTTTTGCGAGTTGATAGTTTCGCCCAAAGCCTGGTTATTGGCTGCTATGCTCGAACTGTAGTTGATATCGCCTTGTTTGTTAACGATCTCAAAAATAGCTTCGGGATTGGTTGATTTTTTTGATACATCAAACACAACTGCGTAAGCAACAGTTGATAGCGCGCCGAATGAACGCATATTATAGCATGCGGTAAGGTAAGTATTGGCACTGGCCAAATTGGCTGCTTTGTTATCGGCAAGTGTAGATGCCATGGTTAAATAAACCTGGCCAAGCAAGCCGTTAATAGCCGCTTTACCAACACGACCGGCGTTGTCGCCTGTTTGCAGGTTAGGTAAATCGCTGGTTAACGCATCCTTAAGATCGGCAACTATCTGCGCGTAAACGGCAGCTTCTGATTGCCTGTAGGTATTGGCAGTTACATCGGCACTACTACTTAATTGTTTGGTAACCAAGGGAACCGGCCCCCATTTTCTAACCAGCTGAAAGTACATCAAGGCCCTGATAAACTCAGTTTGTGCAAGGTACTCCTGCTTAACATTGGCAGCAGAAAAAGTTACTTTATCTATGTTAGATGTAATGATATTGCAACGGGTAATTGCCTGGTACAGATCAAGCCAGTGCGACAATAAAAACGTATTACCGGCCAGTATACTAAAGTTACCAAATTGAAAAGGCTCGCCCGAGTTTGATTGCGCATCGTCTCTGCCGGTATCATCAGAGCGTTCGTCGGTATATAAACCGCTGTTTTCGCCAATATTGGTACCGCTTCTTAAGGCGGCGTAAGCACCGTTAACGGCCTGCGCAACACCTGTTTCTGATGTAAAGTAATTAGATACGGTTATCGCGTTAGGATCTGTCTGATCTACAAAGCTTTTCTTGCAGGCGGCAAGTGGCAAAAGCGCCGCCATGGTTAGGACTATATATTTTTTCATCATTTTTATTTTTTATGGCATTAACTAATGATCAAATCAATTAAACCGTTTTTTTAGAAAGTTACTTTTAAACCCAGGCTGTAAGTTCTGGCCAACGGATAGCCTCCATAATCAACACCTGGCGCAAGGTTAGCCGCGCTGGTACCTGTTGTACTGTTGGTAGCATTCACATTATAATCCACATCGGGGTTATAGCCTTTGTACTTGGTTATGGTAAAAGCGTTATCTACAGCCGCGTATATTTTAATTTTCTCTACTCTCAGGCGTTTTGCCAGGCTACCGGGAATAGTGTAACCCAGGGTAGTAGCCGTGTTTCTTAAGTACGAACCATTTTGAATGTAGAAAGAAGAAAGGCGGGTACTGTTACTTTGCGTACCGGCACGTGATGCACGGTAGTTTAAGCCGCCACCCGGTTGCGATGCAGACACATACCTGTCAGCAACCTGTACGTACTGATTTCCGGAGCCTTCAAAGTTGTACAGGTAATAATCCTGGCCATCTAATATTTTATTACCGTACGATCCGTTGAACGAAGCATTAAAATCAAACGACTTGTACGAGGCCGTAAGCGCGAAACCGCCGGTAAATTTAGCGTAAGGGCTACCTATAACCTGTTTATCTTTATCGTTAATAATACCATCGCCATTTAGATCCTGAAAGTACAGATCGCCTACTTTGGTAGGGTTTGATGATGCCGATGATACCGGCACTTTACCCAAATTAGCAGCCGTTATTCTTCCGGCAACCTGGTAACCATAAAACATACCAACCGGCTGGCCCTGCTCAGTTACGTTGGTAATGTACGAACGCTCGGCTCCCGAAGTGTAAATAGTACTTGCACCACCAAGGTTAAGCACCTTATTACGGTTAAAAGAAATATTAGCGCTGGCACCTAATCTAAAATCGTTGTTTTTGATAATGGTCGCGTCAACCTGGAAATCCAACCCTTTGTTTTGGATTTTACTGTTCCTCAGGTTAGTTAATATAGTTGATGAACCGGAAATTGACGAAATTGGCTGGTTGAACAACAAGTTATATGAACGGCTCAGGTAATAGTTTACCGTAAACGATAACCTGTTTTTAAGAATACTGATATCTGTACCTAAGTTGTATTGCGAGGTGGACTCCCACCCAAGGTTAGCATCTTTAATAGTACCGGCATAAACGGCCGATGAAACAGCACCCGAACCAAATACAGCCCCTGTTGGCGCGTTGATGGTTTGCTGCGTATTGTAGTTACCAATGTTGTTGTTACCGCTTAAACCCCAGCTGGCCCGTATTTTTACGGTTGATTGCTCGCCCAGAAAATCATGATACCAGTTTTCCTGCGATAAACTCCAGCCGGCAGAAACAGATGGGAATGTACCCCATTTGTTTGACGGGCCAAACCGCGATGAACCATCTGTACGTAACGTACCCGATAAAAAGTACTTACCATCGTAATTATAGCTTGCACGACCAAAATAGGAAAGCAAGGTATATGCCGATTTTGCAGCGGAGTTAAGGGTAAAATAACTGGCATCGGCACCTTTGGCAGATACTTCCTGGATATTATCGCTGGTGAAACCGGTTGCCTTTACACTCAGCAGATCGCTGGTTGTTTTTTGTGCCGAGTAACCACCCAGTATGTTAAAATTATTTTTTCCGATACTCTTGTTGTAATTCAGCGTAAACTCTGCCAAACGATCAACCTGCGTAAGGGTTTGTGCCTGCGCGTTGGCCGCGGCAATGGAAGCAACAGAATAAGGACCATTACCGCCACCATTACTTAAGCTTGTTGGCAGATAGTAATCGTATTTTTCGTTATAAACCTGGGTACCTAAGTTTGCTTTAAAAGTTAAACCTTTAGCAAGATCATAGGTAGCAAAGGCATTATAGGTACTCCGGTAACCCTGGCGGGTTATTTTCATTTGCTCAACTGTTGCCAAAGGGTTTTCTATACCCTGAAAACCGTATTGGTTGGCAAGAGCATCCTGACCGTATTGTATAGGATTGCCGCTGGCATCTTTTGCCGGTAAATAAGGGATATATAATAAGGCCGACATCATTGGGCTAAAACGCCCTTCCTGTGTTTCTTTATCGCCGGTTTGTGTGTAGGCAATGTTAGCACCTACTTTCATCCTGTCGTTAACGTTTGCCTCAATATTTGCCCTGAAGTTTACAGTCTTCATAGCGGTATTGGTAACAATACCATTTTGATCCTGGTAACCGCCGCTTATAAAATACTTCACATCATTTGTACCGCCAGAGAAAGAGAGGTTATGACGCTGAAAAGGTGCATTACGGTACAGCACATCCTGCCAGTCGGTATTGTATTTTGGCGCAATTAATGATTGAGTGGCAAAGTTGTAAATATCTGTAGGGATACTAACAGACGATCCGTTACCAACCAGGGCTGTTCTGGTAGCATTGTTATCGGAGTACATGGCGTCATTCCAGGTTTTACCTCCGTTTACAACCAAATCATGATAAGAGTTGTTACGTGCATCTATCACCAATTGCTCAAACTGGGTGGCATCTAACAAGTGTATCTTTTTGGCAAGGTTAGAAAAGCCAGATTGTACATCGTATTCAAATTTCCCTTTGCCGTTTTTTCCTTTTTTGGTAGTTATCAATACCACACCTCCTGCACCCCTGGAACCGTAGATGGCAGCCGAAGCAGCATCCTTTAAAATGTCGATAGTTTCTATATCCTCGGGGTTAATAAAAATATTGTTACCCGCCGGATAGCCATCTATAACATACAGCGGATCTGAACTGGCATTAATAGAGCCCACTCCACGCACACGGATTTTAACACCGGCGTAAGGCGCTCCGCTGGTTTGGGTAACCTGTACACCGGCAACCTTACCTACCAGAGCCTGCCCGATAGTTGGTGCCGACAGGTTTAATTCTGAGGCTTTTACGCTACTGATAGCACCGGTAACATCAGACTTGCGTACCTGTTGGTAACCAATAGCCACCACTTCTTTCAGCATATTGGCAGAAGGAAGCAGTTTTACATTAATTACAGCCTGGTCTTTAACAACTACATGCTGGCTATCATAACCAATAAAAGAGAATACGAGCGTTGCTCCCGCGTCAACATTAATACTAAACTTACCTTCGGCATCGGTAGCAGTTCCGAGGTGGCTTGATTTTTCGTAAACACTTACGCCTGGCAGCACTTCGTTTTTATCATCAACCACGGTACCTGTAATTTTTATTTGTACCTGTTCTGTTTTTACGGGTGCTTTGGGGGCAACAGGTATTTTCTCTACCCGGATGATCACGTGGTGGTCATCAACCTGGCTGATAGTACCTTTATAGCCTTGCATTAATTGCTTCAGCACCTGACCAACAGTTTCGTTTTTAACATGAAGCGAGATCTGTTTTTTTACGTCGATGGTATTATCATAACCGATAATAAGCGATGTTTTTTGTTCTATAATGTTAAAAACAGATTTTAACGATAAATTTTCTGCCGTAATTGAAATACGGGTATTATCAATGGTTTGCCCCTCGGCGGCAAATGCCGGGATACCCATATTGAACAATAATAAAACCGTTAATACCAAAGGCAGTACGCCTGATATAAAACGCTTTATAAAAAAGTAAGTAAAGAACCTGATGCGATAAAAAAGTTGCATTTTTGAATGTTTTTAATGATTGTATGATCGTTTAAAATGATGCGCTATCCTGCGCGGCCTTGCAGGGGATGTTACCGCATTCCCTGCCTTGGGTACTAAAACTATTTCATGCTTTTTTACAGTTTTTAAGATTAATGGATATGCTATTGTTGCTTATTTGATAGTTAATGCCCGATAGTGAGCTAAGTACTTTTAACACGTTGCCTACGGGCTCGTTATTAAAGCTAAGTGTGTAGCGGCGGTAGTGCCCGGTATTATGATTAAGCTTTACGCTTACATTGTACCATCTTTCTAACTGGCCCGCAATTTCCTCAAACGAGGCATCGTCAAACCGTAACTGATTTTGTTTCCAGGCAATGGCATCGCTGGCTCTTATGGTATTTAAAGCGTGCCGCTGGCTTTGTTTGTTGTAGGTAAACTGCTGGTTTTTGGTAATCGATTTAGCATAGCTTTCTACTTTTAAGTTTGCGTTGCTTTTGCTCACGCTTACGATGCCGCTTTCAACGGCTACCTTTATCTGCTCATCTGCCGGGTAAGCTTTAACATTAAATGAGGTACCAATATCGGCTATGATCAGTTTATTGGTACGAATAGAAAAAGGTTTTAGCGCATTGTGTTTTACCTGGAAGTAAGCCTCGCCGGTTAAATCAACCTCCCTGTTTTTAACACCGAAATTTGACGCGATGCGGATGGATGACCCGGAGTTGATGAACACTTCGGTACCATCTGGCAGCATCCATTGTTTTTTAACACCGTTAGGCGCCGATACCGTGGTATAAGTTAGTGCAGGGGTATTGTTACCACTTTTTTGTGTTTTAAACAGAAAAATACCCGAGGCTGCCAAAAGTATAGCAGCTGCCTGCATCCACCAGCCACCAAAGCGATTTTGTTGTTGCTCATCAGGAAACATGTTTAACATGTCCTGATCCATTTGGTTGAAAAGAGTAGCTCTCTCCTCTTCGCTTAAAATTTCTTTTTGTTTGTCATCAAAACCGGCAAACCATTTTTCAACCAGTTCTGTTTCTTGTTTGCTGGCCTTTCCAGATTGATAGCGGGCAAATAACTCTTTAATTCTGCTGTTCACTAATTAGCGTTTTAATACAGCTCGAACCAGAAAGCAGAATGTCCTTTAAGCCAATGTTAAGAAAACATTACTTTTAACAACAACACGGGTAAACAACAAAAAAACACAGATTGAAGAAAACAGCCCAATAAAAGCAGCAGCAATTCGGGGTGACTGCTTTGCAAGGTTAACCTTAAGCGTTTTAACGCTTCTGAAACATTATTACGTACCGTTTTTTCGGATATATTAAGCATACCGGCAATTTCGCCGTTCTTTTTGCCTTCGTTTTTACTCAGGTTATAGCAATTGCGCATGGTTTCGGGCAATTGTTCAACAACCTTGGTTATGCTGCTGTTAAGCTCCTGGGCCACACGATGATCTTCGGCCGAGTGCTGCAGCGCATTAAGCTGCTCCGAAAGATACTGCTCTCCCTTTATCCGTACGTTTTGCCTGCGATAGGCCGATACTACCTGGTTACGGCTCAACACGTACAGGTAGGGTTTAAAATCGCGCATGCCGCTAAGCTGCTCCCGGGCCGTCCATAAATTAATAAAGATATCCTGGGTTATATCTTTTGCATCGTCCCCGTCGTCAAGTCTCGCGGCTACTACGGCATAAACAAACTCCTTGTAGCGGTGGTAAATTTCGCGAAAGGCGTTGGTATCTCCATTGCTGCATTTCTTAAGCAGCAATTGTTCTGATAAATTTTGATATACCATATTGCCCCGTTAATTATTGCCGCAAAGCTATCAGACTAAGGCTTACCGTTTGTTAAGCCAATATTAACAAACAGATACTTTATTTATCATTACCTAAATATGACCAGCCAATATACATGTAGTTTACATTGCTTTTTCGTGATGAGGTTACGGCAATGTATTGGGTACTATCCTGTAAAAAAAGCAAAGCCTTGTTATTTTAACATTAAGCAAAAGCTATTTGATAATTAAGTAACAGTATTGCTTTTAAGTAAGCTGAAAAAAAAACATACCTGCATTTTATAATTTAATAACATATTTAGCTATAAAAACTCCTTTTATTTGTTGCGAAAAAAAAGTTTACTACTCAAAATAGTGCAAATGAACAGGTTAAAGAATAGTTTGAAAATTATCTGAAAAAAAATTTTGCAACTTGATTTAAAATTCTACTTTTGCAAACCCAATCGGGAACGGGATGTAGCGTAGCCCGGTATCGCGCCACATTTGGGATGTGGAGGCCGCAGGTTCGAATCCTGCCATCCCGACTAAAGCGATACCAAGCAGTATCAAAAAGCCTTTAAATCTATGATTTAGAGGCTTTTTTTGTTTTATTTCAGCCAATTCGTTCAAGTTACCAAGGAAAATTAAAATCCAATCCCTTGACTTAAAACTTTGCCTGCACCGTCAAAAAGATAGTAAGTGTTAGATTTTGTATACCAAGTGGCATTCCGATCTTGCGGGGGATATATCGGTGCCGTCTCTCCATGAGGCGTTGTAACCGAATGGTAGGTAAGCAAAGCTTTATGATCTGGAAACATTATCCAGTAAGATGAATCGTCGGCTACGGCTATCCAAAAGCTAATAGTTTGAGATGAATCTATTTTTGCCTGATCCGGCAATTTTTTGCTCAGATAGGTCAGCGAATAATAAGGTGTCTGCCCAGTATTATAAGAGAAGTCAATTTGGGTTTTCGGACGATTGCTGTAGTAGTTAAATACAAAATTATTGGCATTAAAGTATTGGTCTATCAATGCACCGTAGTCAATAATCATTTGTATATCCTGCTTGCGTGCCATGTTTATCCTAGCTTCAAAAATAGCATTTGAGGGCATAGTTTTAGTTTTAAGCGTACATTGGTACACATTACCGGTCATAAATCTCTGTTTAATAGTAAAGTGCTCGGTAAGTAATTTCAAATTCCCGGGATAATTATGCGTCCACCTAAACGTACTAATCGGATCACCAGTGTTACGCTCATCAACATATTTGTAAATACATTCTTTAAGACAATTGATATTCAAGGTTGTTTTATTGGGCAAATCTTCTGTGCCCATGGCTACCACAACAAAGTTGTTGAAAGCCATATTGTAAGTAGGTTTATTATTGAATGCCCACGGTTGTTTAGTGGGGCACAAATTCCTGGTATCTAATTTTATAGTGTCGTTTTTAAGGGTAATGATGAGTATCTGGCAGTATTCAAAATCATCCATTACGTTCATATCTACGACAGTCTTTGAGATTACATTATTAATAACTTTTTGCCTTATGAGTTTTGCAAAATCAGGCGAATGTGTGATGGGAACCGTTGCACTGTCTTTTAATTCGGTGATTAATGCGAGTGGCGTGAGCCGGAATGTTGCAGGCGTGATGACAGGCTTGATAATGGCGATCCCGTTTAATAATCTATTTATTATTATTGGGTTGATCGTAGCAATTAACTTGTGAAGGGTACTATCATATGATTTATTTCTTATTCTTAAGCTACTTGTTTTTCGAGTTAAATAACTATGCCATTTTCCATCTTCCAGTATAACTTCCATGTCTGCTGCTAAACCGCCACCAAGGCTGCCCGTAGCGTTATGCACAACTATTTCTTTTATTTGCGTTGGTGCCAATTTAATATGAGACCAAGCGCTCACAAAAGATAAATTAAATAGAATGAAAATAACGACCATTAATGGATTTTTCATATTGAAAATATTTACCTGATGCTAAGTTAAATAGAAATAATATTGCAAAACATAACTATTGATAAAATCAAATCACACCTTTGGGAATAATAGTTCATTGCCCAACAGATTTTTAAAAGCCCGCAAACTATTTGAAAGCGATACACATAGCTATGATGTTTTACGATGATTTTGCGATTCGAACCATGTGAATCTCACCGCCATTCTCATTTCGCCTACAAAAACCCTCAGTTAGGCTACAAGTAGTAATTGGTATCTGCCCACCTTTGTTGTGTTATTCATTTAAACATAAAATCATGACACATCAAAATGATAATTCGAGTGTAAATAAAGTTTGGTTTATTACAGGTGCTTCCCGGGGTTTCGGACGCATTTGGGCCGATGCCGCCCTAAAACGTGGCGATAAAGTAGCTGCCACAGCACGCAGCCTGGCGAGCATTGCCGATCTGCAGGAAAAGTACGGCGCAAATGTGCTCACTTTGGAGCTCGATGTAACCAAGCCCGAACAAGTGAAAACCGCCGTTGAAAAAGCGCATACTCACTTCGGACGGCTGGATATAGTGCTTAATAATGCAGGATACTCATTGGTTGGCACAATTGAGGAAGCCAGCGCAGCGGATGTTAAGGCGCTCTATGATACAAATATTTTCGGGACACTTGCTGTGATCCAGGCGGCTTTGCCCTTGCTGCGCGCGCAGGGCGGCGGTCACATACTGGGCACATCAAGCGGCCTTGGGCATGTAACCATGCCGGTGATAGGCTATTACTGCTCTTCTAAATGGGCCTTCGAGGCAATTCACGAAAGCCTGGCAGCAGAGGTTAAAGATTTCGGGATTAAAGTAACCATTATAGAACCAGGTGCTTACGCTACCGAGTTTGGAAGCCAGGATTCTTTGAAATTTGCAGCACGTATGGACATATACGCAGATTTTAAAGCGCAATTTTTCGGAAGTTTAAAAGACATGGAAAGAGGTGATCCTACGGCCACCCCGCAGGCGCTTTTCCAGGTAGTTGACGCAGCAAACCCTCCGCTACGGTTCAATCTTGGCAGTCATAATCTGTCATCAGTGCGCGCCGCCTATGCCCAGCGACTGGCCATTTGGGAAGCCTGGCAGCCCGTGTCGGCCTCTGCTCAAGGCAATTAAAGTAATCAATTAGTCAACAATCAATGATAACCGGTATTTTTAAAACATTATCGGTTATCATTGTATTAGGTTTTCAGTATGAAAAAAGAAGAAGATACCCCCTATCAGTTTAATTCGCTATCAGATGCGCACCGGGCTTTGGGTTTACCTCAACCAAAACACCCGCTCATCAGCCTGATCAATAATAACACTGCCCGGGTAGAATTTAGCCACCCCACACGTGCCCATGTACTCCGGTTTTATAAAATATCGTACAGGCCAAAACTCAGCGGGAAAATCAAATACGGACAGGGTCATTATGACTTTGACGAAGGTGGCTTACTGTTTGCCGCGCCCAACCAGGTAATAGGCAGCAGTAACGATAACGAGGTAAGGGAATGTTCGCTGTTTACCTTGCTCATCCACCCAGATTTTTTGTGGAATTACCCTTTAGCCAAAAAAATCAAACAGTACGGCTTCTTTTCTTATACAGCCAATGAAGGGCTACACCTCTCCGATGAGGAAAAAGCAACCATCATTTCTGTTTTTAAAATGATTGAAGAAGAGTTGAACAGCCGGATAGATGACCTTAGCCAGGATGTGATCATTTCCCAGATAGAATTATTGCTAACCTACGCCGAACGTTTTTACAAGCGCCAGTTCATTACACGTAAAGCAATTAGCAGCACCCTGTTACAACAACTGGAAACAGTACTGGACGCCTATTTCGCTGACGAGCGATCTTTAAGTGAGGGTATCCCAACCGTGCAATATCTTGCAGAAACATTAAATCTGTCGCCCAGTTACTTAAGCGATATGCTGCGCGCGCTGACGGGGCAAAACGCGCAACAGCACATCCACCAAAAACTCATAGAAAAAGCAAAAGAAAAACTATCTACTACCAGCTTATCTGTAAGTGAGGTTGCCTATGCGTTGGGGTTTGAACATCCGCAATCATTCAGTAAGTTATTTAAAACAAAAACTACGCTTTCGCCTCTGGAGTTCAGACGCTCTTTTAACTAATACAAAACGCTATGCCAAATGGGTAAAGCATCACCAATTTCCTTGAGAGATTTAAAGAGCTTTATATTTTTCAGTTTCTTCATCAAAAAGTAACATAATATATATCAAAGCTTTTCAGATTATTACATACATACTTCAACTATCGTTTTGTTATTTGATTTAAAATGCTACCTTTGCAATCCCAATCGGGAACGGGATGTAGCGTAGCCCGGTATCGCGCCACATTTGGGATGTGGAGGCCGCAGGTTCGAATCCTGCCATCCCGACTAAAGCGATACCAATCGAAGTCGAAACCCCTTAAATCGTATGATTTAAGGGGTTTTTTATTTTATTCCACCCCAAGTTATTCAAGTAAAACCAAAGAAAATGAGACCTATTCGGTTACTCATTTTTATTTTTTACGTTTGGGTCACCAAAAGCATTGTAATGTATTGATAGTCAATTAATTGATTAGTTTATTTTGACTTGTTTTGATGTGTTTTGATACCTGTTTGTAGACCAACCCGGTACCCCTATTCAAAAAGGGACATCAAAGTAATCAAATCCATGCTTTTGTAAATTATTAAATTGAATAGCTATGAGTACTACAAACAACACCTTTGGCGTTGCTTTTTATCTTAAAAAGCAAAAGACCACACAAGCAGGCAAATCACCTATTTATGCCCGCATCACCGTAAATGGCAAGCGTATAGAAATATCTGTCAAACGCTCTATTGAGGAAAACAATTGGAATGCCAGTAAGGGAATGGCAAAAGGTAGCCGCGAGGAAATTACTAAACTCAACAAATACCTTGACCAATTTAAGGCCGGAATTATCGACAGTTACCAGCAACTCTTATTTCAAAAGAAATTAATTACCGCAGAACTGTTGAAAGAGAAAGTTACGGGAGCCGATCAGGATGGATTTACCATCTGCAAACTTATGGATTACCATAATACCGAGCAGTCGCAAATCCTGGAACCAGGTACGATGAAGAATTACTTTACTACACAGAAGTATATAAAGGAGTTTATTTCTGAAAGATTTAAGACCAGTGATAAATATCTATCTGAATTGAGCTATAAGTTTATTACAGATTTTGAATATTTCCTACGTAACAGGAAGCCGGAGAAAGGACAAAAGCCATTAAACAACAATGGCTTGATGAAACACATTGAAAGGTTTTGCAAAATGGTAAACCTTGCAGTTCGGTTGGAATGGTTAGACCGCAATCCATTTCATGCCTACCAGTTAAAATTTGATAAGGTAGAACGTGAATATTTAACCAAAGACGAATTGGCACGTATTGAAAATAAGAAATTCAATATTGTGCGGTTACAGGTAGTAAAAGACCTGTTTGTGTTTAGCTGCTATACAGGGTTAGCCTATATAGATGTGTTTAATTTAACCCCTGCCAACCTGATAGAAAAAACTGAAAATAGTATTTGGATAGCCACCAACAGGCAAAAGACCAATGAACCTGTAAGAGTTCCTCTACTACCCAAAGCTTTAGCCATTGTAGAAAAATACAAAGGCCACCCCCAGGCATTGGCAGAGGGCAAGGTATTACCAACTTTGAGCAATCAAAAGTTGAACAGCTACTTAAAGGAAATCGCGGATATGTGTAATATAACAAAACCCCTTACCTTTCATATTGCCCGTCACACTTTCGCCACTACAGTTACCTTAACCAATGGGGTACCAATTGAAACCGTAAGCAAACTATTGGGGCACAGTAAGCTTACTACCACACAAATATATGCTAAGGTGGTTGAAAGCAAATTAGCTGATGATATGGCAAAATTGAGCGAGAAGTTAGGTGTTTAAGATTACCTCAAAAAGGCGGTGTTGATTACACCGCCTTTTTGTATTACATTCTATAATTATCAACAACCTATTTACTGATCAACTTTAATCATCTCTATTTTATATCTTGCAGATAGGTAATCCTTTCATTAAATCCTTATCTGCAAATCATGAGAAAAATTAATTTAGGTACAGAAGAACGCAATTGGTTAAAACCGCTTTTGCAACAAAGAATAGATCATTTCAAAACTGTTGAAGCGGATGTTCCATTAAAATATCTCGCCAACACAGAATCGGCATTATCTAAAATTATTACCAATGAGTTCCCCACCTTACGTGAATGGGAAAGAGTAATGTGTTCAAGTGTTACAAACGAAAAATTGGATTTTTTATATCAAACAACGGAATTGCCAGACGCATTTTCGTTAGCGGATAGTACCCCAGGATATTTGGCACAACTTGCTGAAATTGACCTTGCCGAGGGACTAAAACAAAAGTTCGGTCGTAAAAAAGACGTTCATGTTCGCAGGTATGAACGAAAAAGTTATAAAGAATACCTGGCACAAATAGAAAAGCTAAAGCAATCTGATATGATTTATATATCAGGAAGTACTAATATTTCTCCATATAAAATCGGGTTCGTTTATCAGCAAAGTGAACTATGCGTTTTTGAACTTCGTAACAAGATAGAACTACACTCACTTGGTTTCTCCAAAATTCCTACAGATGCATCCAAGTATGGTAAGCAGTATTTTCAGGCAGTAACGACACGGAAGCAAGCACTTGAGAGGTTTGAAAAGCACAATGACGACGAATACGTAGATGGGCAACTTCATTTTTTAAAAACAGTGCTAAATTGATATAGAATAAATAACGTGGATATCAAACAGATTTATGAGTTATTAGAACGAGCTAACAGTTCTAAGCAAGATGAGTTTTTCTTTATCAGACCATTGCAGGCAAATGTCGATATCGCATTGCTTTGGCTTCCCATTGATTTTGATGTGAAGGATATGCCTGATTTTTTTGGCCCGATAACAGTATATCTAATAAAAAATAATGACAAGCAATATATTGGACTTGTAGAAGATCGTGGCCGTTCTGATTTACATTGGTACACCTTACCGCGTTATCGTGGGAAAGGCTATTTATCCAATGCGCTTAGAGAGATTATATTACCACATCTGTTTTTAAACCGAGGTGAGCAAAATATTACTATTAGCTACAAATCTTTTGATGGAGCAGAACCAGTTGCTTCTGCTCTTTTGGCAAGGACGATCGGATTTCAATTTATTGATAAAAATGACGATTTAGAAGAATATATGGATATTCCGGGGAAGTTGACCATGAGATTCATAGATAAAGAGAGCAGTGATTTAGCTGGCGGACGAGTTCAGCAAATGGTGTAAAAGCGTTTTCAAAGTTAGTTATTAAATTGGTTATTGATAAGTGACATCTTTATCATCGGGCTGCCGTTTTTTTCTCATCGAATCCCCCTTCAGTTCAACACGGTGCGCGCTGTGAACGATCCTGTCCAGTATAGCATCA